>JAFDWK010000058.1 GCA_018268515.1 Actinomycetota bacterium | reverse complement strand
CACGAGCACGCGGCGCGAGCCCGGGGCGCGGAGCCGTCGTCCCGTGGCGCTCTGCAGCTCGTGCAGCTCGGGAGGCGCATCGCCGGCCCCGTGGATCCAGGCGGCGCTCATCCCCGCGAAGGCGGCGTTCTGCATGCCCTGCACGAGCGGAGCGAGGGCGGCGGCACGCAGCGCGGGGGTCTCCACCAGGTCTGCGGGCGCGTAGGCCTCGCCCAGCTCGACGACATCGCCGTCCAGGCGTGCCGCGGTGAGCTCCGGCAGGGAGAGCCGGTCTCCGGGGAGGTGCAGGAAGGCGCCGCGCATGGAACCAGTGTGCGGCAGACGCCGCAGGGCGAGGATCCGAAGACCCTCGCCCTGTGGATAACTCCGGCCGAAACCGAGGGGGTCGTGCTCAGCCCTCGAGCGCGCCGAGCCAGGCTCGCCGAGCCTCGAGAGCCTCGGTCGCCTCCTTCAGTGCCTTCGCGTTCCCCGACCTCTCGGCGGCATCACGCTCGGCCTCGAGCTTGGAGATGGCCTGCAGGAGCTGCTCGCTCATGGCTCCGGCGCGGGCCTTGGTCTCGGGGTTGTTGCGCTTCCAGTCCACGTCCTCGCGCGACTTCAGCTCCTGCTCGATGACGCGCAGGCGGTCGTCCAGGGCACGCTCCTTCTCGCGGGGGAAGATCCGTCCGACCTCATCCCACTGACGCTGAATACGGGTGAGCAGCGCACGGGCCTTCACGAGGTTCGCCTCGTCGGCGACCGCCTTCGCCTCCTCGAGCAGCGCGGTGCGCTCCTCGATTCGGGGCGCGGACTCCGCCTCGGTGGCCGCGGCCTGTTCGGCGCGTGCCGAGTAGAGTGCGTCGCCCGCCGCCTTGAACTTCGCCCAGAGCGCGTCATCGGCCTTGCGCCCGGCGCGGCCGGCCGCCTTCCATTCGTCGAGCAGACCGCGGTAGGCGGGAATGCCGTCGACACCCTTCGGGGCGAGGGCCTCGGCGCGCTCGACCAGGCGGGCCTTGCGGTCGCGGGCCGCCTTGTGCGTCTCGTCCAGCTCGGCGTAGAACGCACGACGCTGACGGTCGACGGTCGCGCGCGCGTCCCGGAAGCGCTTCCAGAGCTGGTTCGCCACGCCCTTGGGCAGGCGCGGACCGTTCTGCTGGTGGCTCTGCCAGGCGTCGAACAGGGCGCCCATCTCCTCGGTGACCTTCTTCCACTGCACCGAGGAGAGGTCCTGCGCGGCGATCGCCTCAGAGCGCTCCACCAGCACGGTGCGCTCGGCGATGGCGGCGTCGACGGCGGCCTTGGCCTCCTGGGCCTCCGCCGCCGAGGCGTCGGCGAGCGACGCGGTGAGGGCGTCGAGGCGGGTGCGGAGGTTCGCCAGATCGCCGACAGCGGCGGCGTCGGTGACCTCCGCGACCAGGTGCTGCGCCTGCTTGGCGAGATCCGTGGCGCCGGATCCACCGGCCTGCACGCGCTGCTCCAGCGTGTTCACCTTGAAAGCGATGTCCTCGAACTTGCGCACGAAGTAGGCCAGTGCCTCGGCGGGGGTTCCGTCCGGATACTGACCGACCTCACGCCACTGGTCGCCCTCGCGCACCGAGACCGTGCCGTCGTCGGTGACGCGACCCCACTCGCCGGCGTCGCCCGTGCTCACCGGAGCCTGTGCGGCCGGCGCCGTGGGGACGGCGGGACGGATCGCCGAGGCCGGCGGCCGGGGCATGGCGGGCGGGCGGGGCGTGGCCGGGGGACGCGGGGCGGGAACCGCAGGCGACGCCCGGACGGTCTCGGCCGGTTCCGCGGCGGCGTCGGCCGCGTCGGCTGCTTCCGAGGTCTCGGCGGGCGCGGCGGTCGGCTCGTCGGCGACGGGCGTCTCTGCGGGCTCATCCGCGGCTGCGGCTGTCAGCTCGACATCGGTCTGCGAGACCTGCGCGACGTCAGCGGGGGTTTCGGGGGTGTGCTCTTCGGTGGACACGGTGAACTCCTTGCGCGGCATGCCGCGGGAGGCGGAAAGGACGGATCCAGCCTAGTACGCCGGGCTGTGCGCCGAGGAGGGAGCGGCTCAGCCGGCCGGGGTGCCGGTCGGCGTCGGCTGGGGCGTCGGCTCCGCCGTGGCCGCGGGGCTGACGGAAGGGGACGGCTTCGGCGCGGGCGCGGTGAGCTCCGCATGCACGACCTGACTCACGACGGCGCCGATGACGATGACGGATCCGACCACCACGGCGATCGTGTTGTCGCGCACCCTGCGGCGCACCGCCGCCGCATGCAGGTCCTGCCGCGCGGTGTGCAGGCGCGCGCGCTCCTGCTCCACACGCGCGCGCTGCGCACGGGCGTTCGTCGATCGGCGAGCGGCCATGGATCCTCCCTGGATGTCGAGGATCGAGCCTATCGCGCGCGTCGTGCTGCACCGCGCAGTGCCGGGCCCGGGTGCGCGGAGGCCACGAATCGGAGGAGTGTCAGGGCGGCGCTGCTCTGGAGCCCCGCATCCGGGAGTCGTCGCAGCGTGTCGGCCCTCGCCGTTAGCCTTGATCGCATGACTTCTGCAGCTCCGCTGATGAGCGGCTCGACGCCGCTCGCCGTGCGGATGCGTCCGATCTCGCTGGACGAGGTCGCCGGGCAGCAGCATCTGCTGCGGCCGGGGTCGCCGATCGTGACGCTCGCCGACCCGGCGGCGAAGACGGCGGCGAGCGTGTCGATGATCCTCTGGGGTCCGCCCGGCACCGGCAAGACGACCCTGGCGCAGGCCATCGCCCGGTCCTCGGGGCGGCGGTTCGTCGAGCTGTCCGCGATCACCGCCGGGGTCAAGGATGTGCGCGAGGTCATGCAGGAGGCGCTGAACCAGCGCGATCTCTACGGGCAGTCCACGATCCTCTTCCTCGACGAGATCCACCGCTTCACGAAGGCGCAGCAGGACGCGCTGCTGCCCGGCGTGGAGAACGGCTGGGTCATCCTCATCGCGGCGACGACGGAGAACCCCTCCTTCTCGGTGATCTCCCCGCTGCTGTCCCGGTCGCTGCTGCTCACGCTGCAGCCGCTCACCGACGACGACATCGGCCTGCTGATCGACCGGGCCGTGGCGGATCCGCGCGGGCTGAACGGAAGGGCCGATCTCGAGGACGCGGCCCGGGCGGCGCTGATCCGCCTCGCATCCGGTGATGCGCGCCGGGCCCTGACCGGGCTGGAGGCGGCGGCCGCGGTGGCGGCCTCGCCGGGGCGTCTCAGCGAAGACGAGACGCCGACGGTCACGGACGACGATGTCGCGCAGGCCGTCGACCGGGCGCTGCTGCGCTACGACCGGCAGGGCGACGAGCACTACGACGTGATCAGCGCCTTCATCAAGTCGATCCGCGGATCCGACGTCGACGCCGCCGTGCACTACCTCGCCCGCATGATCGAGGCGGGGGAGGATCCGCGCTTCATCGCCCGGCGGCTGGTCATCTCCGCGTCGGAGGACATCGGCCTGGCCGACCCGCAGGCTCTCGTGATCGCGGTCGCGGCCGCGGATGCGGTCGCCTTCATCGGCATGCCCGAGGGGCGGATCCCGCTCGCCGAGGCGACCGTGTATCTCGCGACCACGGCGAAGTCGAATGCCGCCTACCTGGCGATCGACGCGGCCATCGCCGACGTGCGCGGCGGCGGTTTCGGGCGCGTGCCCATGCACCTGCGCGACGCGCACTACCCCGGCGCCAAGCGCCTCGGCCACGGCAAGGGGTATCGCTACCCGCATGACAGCGACGCCGGGATCGTGCCGCAGCAGTACCTTCCGGACGAGCTCCGCGGACGCCGCTACTACCAGCCCAAGGCGCTCGGCGGCGAGCGCGAGGTGCAGGCGCGCCTGGAACGCATCACGAGGATCCTGGGGGAGGGGTAGCGCCGTCTCCGCCCGGTTCGGCGCGAAGGCGCGGCGAGCACGACGATCTGGCCGCGCAGGACGATCTGATAGCATGGATCGGCTCGAAACCGAGTTTTCGGGCATCTCTCCACTCCTGCACCACCCTCTCGTCCGCCCCGGCGTGCGCTCGTGAGGGGCGGAATCGAGACGATACGTCCGCGAGCCGTGACGGACACGGCCGCGTATCGAAAGGAACACTTCGTGGTCACGAAGTCCCAGGACCGCCGCAAGGTGCGTCTGTCGCGCGCCCTCGGCGTCGCGCTCACCCCGAAGGCCGCCCGCTACCTCGAGAAGCGTCCCTACGCTCCGGGTGAGCACGGCCGCACCAAGCGCAAGGCCGACAGCGACTACGCGGTCCGCCTTCGCGAGAAGCAGCGTCTTCGCGAGCAGTACGGCATCCGCGAGAAGCAGCTGGTCATCCAGTTCAACGAGGCCCGTCGCAAGGACGGTCTGACCGGTGAGAACCTCGTCGAGCAGCTCGAGATGCGTCTGGACGCGCTCGTGGTCCGCGCCGGTTTCGCGCGTACCACTGCGCAGGCGCGTCAGCTCGTCGTGCACCGTCACATCCTCGTCGACGGCCAGCTCGTCGACCGCCCGTCCTTCCGCGTGAAGCCGGGTCAGCTCATCCACGTCAAGCCCAAGAGCGAGGGCCTCGAGCCCTTCCAGGTGGCGGCTGCCGGCGGTCACGCCGAGGTGCTGCCCCCGGTTCCGGGCTACCTCGAGGTCGAGCTCGACAAGCTGGAGGCCCGTCTGGTCCGTCGTCCGAAGCGCGCCGAGGTCCCCGTGACCTGTGACGTGCAGCTGGTCGTCGAGTACTACGCCGCGCGCTGAGTCCAGCGACTCTGCCGTCGGAGTTCAGCGAACTCCGAGAACACGCCGAGGAGGCGTCGGGGGGCATCCCCGGCGCCTCCTCCGCGTTTGCGCATACGATGGAGACCGTTGTGACGAGCGGCCCGAACCGGAGGTGGTGACATGAAGAGCCTGCTGTGGTTCCTCATCGGCGTGATCGGCGGCTTCGTCGCCGCGCACTTCATGAACAAGGATCCGCGCGGACACGACGTGCTGGCTGCCGTCGACGACCGGATCAACGAGTTCACCGGGATCCTCGCCGACGCGTTCCACGCACAGGAGGCCCGACTCACTCAGGACGGCGCCGCGGACTGACGCGGATCCGTCTCTCCCGATTCCGCGCTTCGGCGCGCCCTGACAGCAAGGACCCCTCGACGAGCATGAAGACCGCGGAGATCGCGCAGCGCTACCTGAGCTACTTCGAGAAGAACGACCACCTCATCGTGCCGTCGGCGTCGCTGGTCAGCGACGACCCCTCGCTGCTTTTCACCGTCGCCGGCATGGTGCCGATGATCCCGTACCTCACGGGCGTCGTCCCCGCTCCGCACCCGCGCATCGCCGACCTGCAGAAGTGCATCCGCACCAATGACATCGAAGAGGTCGGCCGTACCGCACGGCACGGCACGTTCTTCCAGATGCTCGGCAACTGGTCGTTCGGGGACTACTTCAAAGAGGGCGCGATCCGCTACGCCTGGGAGCTGCTCACCGGCGCCGAGAGCGACGGCGGACTCGGTTTCGATGAGAAGGACCTCTGGGTCACCGTGTTCGAGACGGACGACGAGGCCGAGGCCATCTGGCGCGACGTCATCGGGCTGAAGCCCGAGCGCATCCAGCGTCTCGGCCGCGCGGACAACTACTGGAACACCGGCCAGCCCGGTCCCGGAGGCCCCGACAGCGAGATCTTCTTCGACCGCGGACCCGCCTATGGCCAGGACGGCGGACCGGCGGTCGACGACAACCGGTTCCTGGAGATCTGGAACCTCGTGTTCATGCAGGACTTCATCGAGAACGTCCGCGGCAAGACCGACTTCGACATCGTCGGCCAGCTGCCGATGAAGAACATCGACACCGGCATGGGCCTCGAGCGCGTCGCCTTCCTCAAGCAGGACGTCGAGAACATGTACGAGACCGATCAGGTCCGCCCCGTTCTGGACCGTGCGGTCGAGCTCTCCGGGCGCCGCTACGGCGCCGAGCATGCCGACGATGTCCGCTTCCGCGTCGTCGCCGACCACGTGCGCTCCTCGCTCATGCTGCTCTCCGACGGCGTGCGCCCGTCGAACGAAGGGCGCGGCTACATCCTGCGCCGGCTGATGCGCCGGACGGTCCGCTCGATGCGGCTCCTCGGCGTCGACGAGCCGGTGTTCGGCGAGCTGTTCGCCGTGTCCAAGGACGCGATGAAGAGCGCGTATCCGATCCTCGAGCAGGACTGGGCGCAGCTCTCCGCCGCAGCGAACGCGGAGGAGGAGACCTTCCGTCGCACGCTGGATGCCGGATCCACGATCCTCGACCTCGCCCTCGCCGACACGAAGAAGGCCGGATCCGAGACCCTGAAGGGCGCCGAGGCGTTCCTGCTGCACGACACCTACGGCTTCCCGATCGACCTGACCCTCGAGATCGCCGAAGAGGCCGGCCTCCACGTCGACCGTGCGGCGTTCGACACCCTCATGCAGGAGCAGCGCTCCCGCGCCAAGGCCGATGCGCAGGGCCGCAAGCGGCAGATCGCCGACGTCTCCGTGTATGGAGATCTGCGGGCGAAGGGCGAGACCGCGTTCCTCGGTTACGACGAGCTCGAGACCGCCTCGACCGTGCTCGGGATCCTCGTCGACGGACAGCCGGTGCGCAGCGCCGCCGAGGGGCAGGTCGCGGAGATCGTCCTCGCCGAGACCACGCTGTACGCCGAGTCGGGCGGCCAGGTCGCCGACAAGGGCATGATCACCGGGCCCGGCTATGCGCTCGAGGTGCTGGACGTGCAGCGTCCGGTCCCCGGTCTGATCAGCCACACCGTCGAGGTGACCACGGGCGTCGTGTCGATCGACGCTCCGGCGACCACGACCGTGGACGCCGCCAACCGGCGCGCCGCGCGGCAGGCGCACTCCGCGACCCACCTCGTGCACGCGGCCCTGCGCGACACGCTCGGCAAGACCGCGACCCAGGCCGGATCCCTGAACCGCGCCGGGTACCTGCGCTTCGACTTCTCCTGGGGCCAGGCGCTCTCCGCAGACACGAAGACCGAGATCGAGGAGATCGCGAACCGCGCCGTGCAGGACGGGCTCGAGGTGACCACGCGGATCATGTCGCTCGACGACGCGAAGGCCGCGGGCGCCATGGCGCTCTTCGGCGAGAAGTACGGTTCGACCGTGCGCATGGTGGACATCGGCGGCCCCTGGTCGCGCGAATTGTGCGCCGGCACCCACGTGGCCTCGAGCGCCGAGATCGGCCTCATCAACCTCGTCGGCGAGTCCTCCGTCGGTGCGTCCAACCGCCGTGTGGAGGCTCTCGTCGGCGCCGACGCCTTCCGGGAGTTCGCCGCGGAGCGCGCGCTCGTCTCCCAGCTCACCTCCGCCCTCAAGACGCCGCGCGACCAGCTCACCGAACGCGTGGCCGACCTCGCCGCGCAGCTCAAGGCCGCCGAGAAGCGGATCGCGCGGTTCGAGGCCGCAGAGCGTGCAGGACGCGTCCCCGCGATCGCACAGACGGCGACCTTCCTCGGCGCAGTGCAGTTCGTCGCGCACGACCTCGGTGAGGTCGGCGGGGCGGACGAAGTGCGTGAGATCGCGACCGGCGTACGCGACACCTTCGGTTCCGCGGCCGCGGTCGCGGCGATCTCGGGTGTGGCGAACGGGCGGCCGATGGTGGTCATCGCGACCAACGACTCTGCCCGTGCGCAGGGCGCGAAGGCCGGGGCGCTGGCCAAGATCGCGGCCGGCGTGCTCGGCGGCGGCGGAGGCGGCCGCGACGACGTCGCGCAGGGCGGCGGATCCGACGTCGCAGCCCTTCCGGCGGCCTTCTCCGCCATCGAGCAGGAGCTGCGTCGCGCGTGACGGGGTTCCGACGGGGAGTACGGCTCGGCATCGACGTGGGCCGCGCCAGGATCGGCGTGGCGCGGTGCGACCCGGACGGGATGCTCGCGGTGCCGGTGGAGACGGTGCGGCGGGATGACGCGTCGGTGGGACGGCTGGTCGAGCTCGCCGGCGAGTACGAGCCGGTCGAGTTCGTGGTCGGCCTGCCGATCAACCTCCGCGGGGAGGACACGGCCTCGACCGCGGACGCACGCGAGTTCGCCATCGCGCTCGGACGGGCGAACGCCGTCCCGGTTCGGCTCATCGACGAGCGGCTGAGCACCGTCACGGCGCATCAGGCGCTGCGTGCTTCCGGACGCACCCAGCGCACCTCCCGCGGTGTCGTGGACCAGGCGGCGGCGGTCGTGCTGCTGCAGCACGCCATAGACATCGAGAAGAACACCGGCGCCCCTGCCGGCGCTCTGCTGATCCTCGACGAGGAGAATCACTGACATGTCCGACCGATCTGAATCGGCCGCCTCGCCGGAGACGGATCCCGTCTCGCACGAGCTGTTCGGCGCGCTGCCGGATCCGCAGGTGCAGACGCCGAAACCCGCCGAGCAGTCCGCGGCCCCCGGCTCCCGCCGCGCGGCCCGCGAAGCCGCCTCCGCCCCGAATGGAGACGGTGGTGAGGGGAGCGCGGCGACGCACCACGAGGAGTCGCACTCGACGCTGGAAGCGCTGTTCCGCCACGAGGCCGAACCGCCGGCAGCGCCCAAGCACAAGAAGCGCCGCGGCTGCCTCGTGGCGTTGCTGATCGTGTTCGTGCTGGTCGGGGGAGCCGCGGCTGGAGGCCTCTGGGCCTGGAACACCTACGGTGCCAAGATCAGCGAGGTGATGGGCTGGGGCCCGTCCAAGGACTTCGAGGCCGGGCAGGCCTCGGGCAATGCGCTCGTGACGATCAAGAAGGGCGATGGCGGGCAGCAGGTCTCCGAAGCCCTGTACAACGCCGGCGTCACCAAGACCGCGAATGTGTTCTACGACATGCTGGTCAAGGACAACATCGTCAACACGTTCTACCCCGGCGTCTACAAGATGCAGTTGAAGATGACGGCCGCGGCCGCGCTGAAGGCGCTCAACGATCCGAAGGCCAAGATGCAGAACTCGGCCGTGCTCCCCGAGGGGCTCACGGTCTCCGACACGCTCTCGCGCATCTCGCAGAGCGTCGATGTCCCGCTCGCGGACCTGCAGGCGGCGGTGCAGAACCCGGCCGATTACGGTGTGAACGCGCCCTCGCTCGAGGGATGGCTGTTCCCCGCCCTCTATGAGTTCGGACCGGGCGCGACCGCCAAGGACGTCGTGTCGACGATGGTGCAGCGCACCAGGGACTCGCTGTCCGCGGCCGGCGTACCCGCCGCGGACGAGCAGCGCGTGCTCACGGTGGCGTCGATCATCCAGCGCGAGGCGCGGGCCGAGGCGGACTTCTACAAGGTCTCCCGGGTGATCGAGAACCGGCTCGCCCAGGGCATGAAGCTGCAGATGGACTCGACCGCGCAGTACGGCTACGGGGAGCTGCACAGCGGCTCGGCGAGCACCTCCGACGCGGCGCAGAACGACGACAACCCGTGGAACACCTATGTGATCGACGGGTTGCCGAAGACGCCGATCTCGAATCCGGGTGACAAGGCGATCGATGCCGCGATGCATCCTGCCGATGGATCCTGGCTGTACTTCGTGACCGTCAACCTCGACACGGGCCAGACGGTGTTCTCGACGACGTACGCCGAGCATGAGGCCGCCGTGAAGCAGTGGCAGGACTGGTGCAAGGCGAACCCGAACTCGGGTTGCTGACGTGTCTGTCGTCGACGCCGCCGCGGCGCGCCTCGCGGTCTGGGGCGACCCGATCGATCACAGCCGCTCTCCGGAACTGCACGGCGCCGCCTACCGGCTGCTCGGACTGGACTGGGAGTACGGTCGCCGCCGCGTCGACGAGGCCGGATTCGACGCGGCACTGGACGGGCTCGACGACTCCTGGCGAGGACTCTCGCTGACGATGCCGCTGAAGGAACGCGCGTTCGCGCGCGCCGACGCGCTCGACGAGGACGCCCTGCTCACCGGAGCGGTGAACACCCTGCTGCGGGGAGACGGCCTCCGCGGGTTCAACACCGACGTCGGCGGGCTCACCTCCGCCCTCCTGGCGGGCGGTGCCGGTTCGGCCCGCACCGCGCGCGTGCTCGGCGGGGGAGCGACGGCCCGCTCCGCGCTGGTGTCCCTGCTGCGGCTGGGCGTCGACGCGGTGGAGCTCAGGACGCGCCGCTCCGCTCAGGCGGCCGAACTGGCCGGATTCGCGGAGCGCATCGGACTGTGCGCCACCACGGCGGAACTCGGATCCGAGGCCGTGCCGTCGAACGTCGACCTCACGGTCTCCACACTGCCCGGCAGCGCCGTGCTCCCCGATGAGGTGTCGGCCGCGCTGGCGGGGCAGGGCGGGGCGCTGTTCTCCGCCGCATACGCGCCCTGGCCCACCGCGCTCGTGCGGGCGTGGACGGATGCTCCGGTGCTGAGCGGCCTGGAGATGCTGCTGCACCAGGCGGTGCGCCAGATCCGGATCTTCCTGCACGGCACTCCCGAACTCGAGCTGCCTGACGAGCCCGCCGTGCTCGCGGCCATGCGCGCCGCCCTGCGCTGAACGCAGGGGAGAGGAGACGACAGCTCCCCGACGCGAGGTCATCCGGGCCGGTCGGGCCCTCAACGCATGGGAGACTAGACGAATGCTCCGCGTGCTCACGGCCGGCGAATCGCACGGTCCCGAACTCATTGCCGTCATGGAGGGTCTGCCTGCCGGCGTCCCGCTGTCCCGTGAGGCGATCCAGTCCGATCTGCAGCGCCGCAAGCTCGGCTATGGGCGCGGCTCGCGGATGAAGTTCGAGCAGGACGAGCTCTCCATCTCCGGTGGCGTCCGTCACGGTTTCACCCTCGGCAGCCCGATCGCGATGCGGATCGGCAACACCGAGTGGCCCAAGTGGGTCGAGGTGATGAGCGCTGATCCGGTCGAGCTGACCGAAAAGTCCCGTGGACGCAGCGCGGCGCTGACCCGCCCGCGCCCCGGCCATGCCGATCTCGTGGGCATGCAGAAGTACGGCTTCGATGAGGCGCGCCCGATCCTGGAGCGTGCGAGCGCCCGGGAGACCGCCGCCCGGGTCGCCCTCGGCGCCGTCGCCCGTGCCTTCCTCGGCGAGCTCGGCATCCGCCTCGTCAGCCACACCCTGTCGATCGGGCCGGTGCAGGTGCCGGAGGGATCCGAACTGCCGACTCCGGACGACGTCGAGGCGCTGGACGCGGATCCGCTGCGCTGCTTCGACGCCGCCACCAGCGCCCGGATGGTCGCCGAGGTCGACGCCGCCCGAAAGGACGGCGACACCCTCGGCGGCATCGTCGAGGTACTCGCCTACGGCCTGCCGCCGGGGCTCGGCTCGCACGTGCACTGGGATCGCCGGCTCGACGCACGCCTCGCGTATGCGCTCATGGGGATCCAGGCGATCAAGGGGGTCGAGGTCGGCGACGGCTTCGAGACCACGCGCCGCCGCGGATCCGCCGCGCACGACGAACTGTTCGCGACGCAGGACGGGATCAGTCGCGGTTCCGACCGCGCCGGCGGCACCGAGGGCGGCATGTCCACCGGGACGGTGCTGCGTGTGCGCGCCGGCATGAAGCCGATCGCAACCATCCCGCATGCGCTGCGCACGGTCGACGTCGCCTCGGGCGAGCAGGCCACCGCGCACCACCAGCGCTCGGACGTGTGCGCGGTGCCCGCCGCCGGCGTGGTGGCGGAGGCGATGGTGGCGATCGAGCTCGCCAATTCGGTGCTGGAGAAGTTCGGCGGCGACAACGTCGTCGAGACCCGCCGCAACCTCGACGCGTATCTCGCCGCGATCCCGGAAGAGCTGCGCACGACGCCCGCCTCCGAGGCGGCGCTCATCCTGCATGATGAGCTCGGCTGAGCCCCAGGCCGCGGACCTGCTGGTGCTGGTGGGCCCCATGGGGGCCGGCAAGACCAGCATCGGCCGCCGGGTCGCGAAGACCACGGGACTCCGCTTCGTCGACACGGACAAGGCGATCGTGCACGCGCACGGACCGATCCCGGCGATCTTCGCCGAGCACGGTGAGGCGCAGTTCCGGGCATGGGAGCAGGAGGAGGCCGCCGCAGCGATCGGTGATGGCGGCGTGATCTCGCTCGGCGGGGGAGCGGTGCTGAGCGCCGAGACCAGGGCGATCCTGCGGACGGTGCCGGTGGTGCTGCTGACCGTCTCGCCGGAGGCGGTCGCGGCGAGGATCGTCGGGGAGAGTCGTCCGCTGCTGCACGGCGATGAGGATCCGGTGCAGCGCTGGACGCGGATCTTCGCCGAGAGGCGGCACCTGTACGAAGAGATCGCCGATGCGCAGTTCGACACCTCACGCGTGCCGATGTCGCGGGTGGCGGATCAGGTCGTGGAATGGATGAGAGGACGAGCATGAGCGCGGAGCACGACGAAGGCACCGGGGTCGATGCCGTCACGAAGATCTCGGTGACGGGGAGCACACCGTACGACATCTCCGTGGGGCGTGACATCCTCGACCGGGTGTCGGCCGCCCTCGCACCGACCGTGCGGAAGGTGCTCATCGTGCACCCGCCGACGCTCGCGGACCGGGCCGCGCAGTTGCGCGACCGGATCCTCGGAGACACCGAGAACGGTCCCCGCGAGGTGCTGCTCGCGGAGATCCCCGACGCCGAGCAGGGCAAGCGCATCGAGGTCGCCCAGTTCCTGTGGCAGATCATGGGCCAGGCCGACTTCACCCGCACCGACGCGGTCGTCGGCTATGGCGGGGGCGCGGTCACCGATCTCGCGGGTTTCGTCGCCGCGACCTGGCTGCGTGGTGTGCAGATCGTGCAGGTCCCGACGACCGTGCTCGGCCTGGTCGATGCCGCCGTGGGCGGCAAGACGGGCATCAACACGAACGAGGGCAAGAACCTCGTCGGAGCGTTCTGGGCGCCGCGTGCGGTGATCGGAGATCTGGACGAGCTGTCCAGCCTGAGCCAGAACGAGGCGACCGCCGGGTTCGCGGAGGTCGTCAAGGCCGGGTTCATCTGGGCGCCGGAGATCCTCGACATCGTCCAGGCCGATCCGGCACGGGCCGTGGATCCGCTCACGCCGGAGTTCCGCCGTGCCGTCGAGCTCGCGATCGGGATGAAGGCCACCGTCGTCTCGGAGGACTTCCGCGAGGCCGGCCGGCGGGAGATCCTCAACTACGGCCACACCCTCGGCCACGCGATCGAGCACGCCGAGCGCTACCGCTGGCGACACGGTGCCGCGATCTCCGTCGGCATGCTGTTCGCGGCGGAGCTGTCCCGGCTCGCGGGGCGCCTGTCGGACGAGGACGCCAACCGGCACCGCGCGATCCTGGAGTCCCTGGGACTTCCGACCTCGTACCGTGCCGGTGCATGGCCGACCCTGCTGTCCACGATGCAGCGCGACAAGAAGAGCCGCGGCGGCATGCTGCGTTTCATCGTGCTCGACGGGATCGCCAAGCCGACCGTGCTACAGGCCCCGGACGAGTCGCTGCTCTTCGCCGCCTACCAGGAGGTCGGTGAGTGACCTTCGCGGTCCGACGCATCCGGAGCGACGAGTGGGCTCGCGCCCGGGAGCTGCGGCTGCGCGCCCTGCAGGATCCGGTGGCCGCGCTCGCGTTCCTCGACACGTTCGAGAACGCCTCGGCGCAGCCCGACGCGTTCTGGCAGCACCGCACCGCCGATGCGGCCGAGGGCGGGCCCAACGCGCAGTTCGTGGCGATCGCCGACGATGGCGAGTGGTTCGGATCCGCCACGGTCCTGCCCTCGCGCCTCGAAGTCCCGGAGTCCACCGCGCTCGTCGTCGGTGTCTACGTGGCCGAGGGGCATCGCGGCGCCGGAGCCATCGAGACGCTCTTCGACGAGTGCGCGACCTGGTCCGCCGAACAGGGCGCCTACGGGATCACGCTCGAGGTGCACGTGGACAACCACCGGGCGCAGGCGGCCTATGAGCGCTGCGGCTTCACGCGCACCGGGCAGGTCACCGAGCACGAGAACGGACGCGAGTACGTGATGGCGCGCCCGGTCGTCCCCGACGCGCGCTGATACCGTGTGCAGGTGACCACCCCGCGCCGCCTGCTCCTCGTCAACGGACCGAACCTCAATCTGCTCGGCCTCCGCGAGCCGACGATCTACGGCTCCGCGACGCTCGCCGATACCGTGCGGATCACCACTGAAGCCGCTGCCGCCCTCGGCTACGAGATCCGTGCGCTGCAGAGCAACCACGAGGGCGTGCTGCTGGACGCGATCCATGCCGCCCGGGAGGACTGCGCAGGCATCGTGATCAACGCCGGCGCCTATACGCACACCTCGGTCGCCCTGCGCGACGCGCTCACCGGCGTCGCCCTGCCGTTCGCCGAGATCCACATCTCCGACGTGTACGCGCGCGAGGAGTTCCGGCACCACTCGTACCTCACGGACGTCGCCGCCGTGCACGTCGTGGGGGAGGGCGTGCAGGGCTACGCCACCGCGACGCGGCGCCTGATCCTGCTGCTCGAGGGCCAGGCGGACGGCTGATCCGCCGCACCGCTCCGGTCGCTCTCACAGGCCGGGCGGCGGGGATCCCGTAAGATTGAACGTCGGCCGATCGGCCGCGAACCTCAGGAACGGACTTCTCAGACCCATGGCATCCACCGCAGACATCAAGAACGGCGTCGTCCTCTCGATCGACGGACAGCTCTGGAACGTCATCGAGTTCCAGCACGTCAAGCCCGGCAAGGGCGGCGCGTTCGTCCGGACGAAGCTGAAGAACGTCGTCAGCGGCAAGGTCGTGGACCGCACCTACAATGCGGGCGCCAAGATCGACATCGAGAACGTCGACCGCCGCGACTTCACCTACCTGTACACGGACGGCGACAACTACGTCTTCATGGACCAGGAGGACTACGACCAGATCAACGTGGCCGCCGCGACCGTCGGCGACGCGAAGAACTTCATGCTGGAGAACCAGCAGGTGCAGATCGCGCTCAACAACGGCAACCCGCTCTACATCGAGCTGCCCGCCTCCGTCGTGCTCGAGGTCACCTACACCGAGCCGGGCCTGCAGGGCGACCGCTCGTCGGCCGGCACCAAGCCCGCGACGCTCGAGACGGGATACGAGATCCAGGTTCCGCTGTTCCTGGAGACCGGCACCAAGGTCAAGGTCGACACGCGCACCGGCGGCTACCTCGGCCGCATCAACGACTGATGGGCATGTCCGCGACGGGAAGGCAGAAATCCGCATCATCCGTGTCTTCTCATCTGCCAGAGGGCAGCTGACGGGTGGGCGCCCGGACCAAGGCGCGCAAGCGCGCCCTCGACATCCTCTTCTCCGCCGATGTGCGCGGTGACGACCTCGCGGTGACGCTCGCCGCCGAGGCCAAGCGCGCGTCCGCGGAGCCGGCCCGTGAGGCCTCCTGGCTCTATGCGCGCGAGATCGTCGACGGGATCATCGATCACCGCGACGAGATCGACGAGCAGATCACCACGCACAGTCGTGACTGGAAGCTCGAGCGGATGCCAGCCGTGGACCGGGCGCTGCTGCGCATCGGCGTCTGGGAGATCCTCCGCAACGACGAGGTGCCGACCGCCGTCGCGATCGACGAGGCCGTGGAACTCGCGAAGGAGTTCTCCACCGACGAGTCCGGCGCGTTCGTGCACGGCGTGCTGGCGCGCGTGGCGCGGTCGGCCTGATCCGCATCGCCGTCGCCGAAGGGCGCCTCGCCACCGGGCCGTGCTCGGGGACGGGGCGCCCTTCGCTGTCGGCGGTTCGGGAGAGGATGGAACATCATGACCTCCGCTGACCCCGACGACTGGCGCGTGCTGCTGCCGTCCACGAGGGCGACGGGGGCTCCGCTGGCACTCGGCGTCGAGCTGCGCCGACGCGATCGGGCCGATGCCAGGCACTGGGCGTCACGACCGCTGCGCACCGCGACCGCGAGGGATCTCGTGAAGGATCCGGGCGAGCTGTTCCTCGCCGTCCGCCCGCTGCGGCGCAACGGCGCCGGATCCGGCTGGGTGCAGTCCGATGCCGACTGGGATGCCGTGCGCCGTCCCGGCACCCGCTACGACGCGGCGCACTCCCGCTGGTTCGCCGACCTGCTGAGCATCTCTCGCGATTCGCTGCTGTCCGGCACGGCGGGGGACTGGCTGCTGCTGGATCCGGTCGCATCCCCGCTGCTCTGGCCGCACCTGCAGTCGGCCGCGGCTACGGGGATCGCCCTGGTCGCGACCGAGCGCAGCACTCGCCTGCAGTGGTCGGACGAGCTGCGGGTCGTGGTCGACATCGCCGTGGACGGCGACGGCGGCCTTCGTCTCTCTGCAGCGATCGATGCCGTGGGGGAATCGTTCCCGGCCTCCGCGATCAGAGCGGTCGGATCCGCCGGGCTCTATGCCCACAGGGTCGTCGGCAAGAGGATCGACCTCGTGCTCGGACCGGTGCCGCTGACGGCTGCGGTCAGCGCCCTGCTGGCGGCATCCGCGGGGCTGACCGTCGCGCCGGTCGACCGCGCGGCGTTCTTCCGCGACGGCTACCCGGCTCTCCTGCGCGGGGCGGACGTGCACGCCGGGCGTGGTGTGACGCTCCCCGCACCGCCGCAGCCCGTGCCCACGCTCGTGGTGGACTTCCGCCCTGCTGACGTCGTCGGGTATCGCCTGCATTGGGATTACCCCGGGTACGCGCGCTTCCCCCTCGACGAGCGCGCCGCCGAATCCGGGATCCGCGACGGCGCCGCAGAGGCGCAGCGGCGCCCGGCGGTGCTCGCTGCCTGGACCGAGGTCACCGGGCTGCCGTTCCTCCTCGCAGGCACGCTGCGCGACGCCGACGCGGCCGAGTTCGTCTCGCACCTGGTGCCGACCCTCGAGGAGCACGGCATCGTCGTGGAGACGACCGGCACGCCGCGCAGCTACCACGAGCTGACCGGGGAGCCGGCGATCACGGTCAGCACCGTGGAGAGCACGGATCCGGACTGGTTCGAGCTCGGCGTGCTGGTGCGGATCGAGGGCCGCACTATTCCATTCGAGCCCTTGTTCCGCGCCCTCGCGCTGCGTCAAGGCAAGCTCAAGCTCGTCGACAACACCTGGTTCTCGCTGCGTCATCCGGCATTCGACCGGCTCAAGGAGCTGCTGGACGAGGCCGCCGAACTCGCGGAGTGGGAGACGGGGCCGCGCATCGCGCGCACACATCTGACGCTCTGGGAGGACTTCGAGGACCTCGCGGACGAGACCCTGCCCGCGCAGACCTGGCGGGCCGCCGTCGAGGGACTCCGGGCCGACCCGAGTGCGGATCCGGTTCCGGTGCCTGCCACCATCACCGCGGAACTGCGCCCGTATCAGCGCGAGGGATTCACACGGCTCGCCCGGCTGTGGCAGCACCGCCTCGGCGGCATCCTCGCCGACGACATGGGCCTCGGCAAGACCGTGCAGCTGCTCGCACTCATCGCTCACGCGCGGGAGGGGCGGAGCGATGCCGCCGGAGGCGACGCTGCGGCCGGCGAAGCCGCACCGTGGCTGGTCGTCGCGCCCACGTCGGTGCTCCCGGTCTGGGAGCGGGAGGCCGCGCGCTTCGCACCAGGTCTCAGAGTCGTCGTCGCCGGGCGGACCCGTGACGCGCACGGTGTCGACCTCGCCTCCCACATCGGCGGCGCGGATCTCGTCATCACTTCGTACACCGTGCTGCGCCTGGACGCAGAGGAGTTCGCGCGCCGGCCGTGGTCGGGCGTCGTGCTCGACGAGGCGCAGAACGTGAAGAACCCGGCGACCCGGCAGCACCAGGCCGTCGCCGCCCTCGACGCTCCGGCGGTCTACGCCGCGACCGGCACGCCGCTCGAGAACGGCCTGGGCGAGCTGTGGGCGCTGCTGAGTCTCACCTCGCCCGGCCTGTTCGCCTCGGCGCGGCGGTTCCGCGAAGACTTCATCCAGCCGATCGAGCAGGGAAAGGTGCCTGAGAACGCCGAAGGCGCACCTTTCCATCGATCGCGCATCGACCTGCTGCGTCGGCGGATCCGCCCGTTCCTCATCCGGCGCACGAAGGAGCTCGTGGCCCGCGACCTTCCGGAGCGGCAGGAGCAGGTGCTGCGCGTCGAACTCAGCCCCGCGCACCGGCATCGCTACGACACGGTGCTCCAGCGCGAGCGGCAGAAGATCCTCGGGCTGCTGCCCGACCTGGACCGGCAGCGTTTCATCGTGTTCCGCTCGCTGACCATGCTGCGGATGCTGAGCCTGGCGCCGGGGCTGATCGAGCCCGACGACGCAGGAATCGCCTCGCGCAAGCTCGAGGAGCTCGTCGACCGGCTGATCGAGCTGCGGTCCGAGGGGCACAGGGCGCTCGTGTTCAGCCAGTTCACCTCGTTCCTCGGCCTCGCCGCCGAACGTTTGCGCCGTGCCGGGTTGCGCATCTCGTACCTGGACGGATCCACCCGTGACCGCGAGCGCGTCGTGGCGGAGTTCCGAGACGGCGAGCAGGACGCCTTCCTGCTCAGCCTCAAGGCCGGCGGAACCGGCCTCACCCTCACCGAGGCGGACTACGTGTTCCTGCTGGATCCCTGGTGGAATCCGGCGGCCGAGGCGCAGGCCGCCGACCGGGCGCACCGGATCGGGCAGCAGAACCGCGTCTTCGTCTACCGGATGATCGCCGCGGGCACGATCGAGGAGAAGGTGCTCGCGCTGCAGCAGCGCAAGGCGCGGCTGTTCTCCGCGGTGCTCGACGATGAGGACCTCTTCGCGCAGTCTCTGACCGCCGACGACATCCGCGAACTGCTCAGCTGAGCCGCGGCCGGGGCGGGGCCGCGGTACGGGCGCTGGGCGCTGTCGGATCCGGTTATGCACGGGCCGTCTCCAGGCCGCGGCCCGAGCGCCCGGGTAGGATCGACGGGTCCACACAGGAGGAGAAACATGCGGATCACGGGACTCGGGCATGCCGGGATGTTCATCGAGACGGTCGGCGGGAACATCATCTGCGACCCCGTGCTCGGCCCGTCCTTCTACGGATCCTGGTTCCCGTTCCCCGACAATCGCGGCCTCGACTGGGAGCGGCTCGGACGCGAGGCCGACTTCCTCTACGTGTCGCACCGGCATCGCGACCACTTCGATCCTCGGCTGCTCGAGCGCTACATCCGCAAGGACATCGAGGTGCTCCTGCCGGAGTACCCGACCGACGACCTGGAGCAGGATCTCCGCGCCCTCAGGTACGAGAACATCACCTACGCGCCCGCGGGTGAGATCATCGAGCGCGGCGCGCTGAAGATCATGATCACGCCGCTGCGCGCTCCCAGCGACGGCCCGATCGGCGACTCGTCGCTCAGCGTCGACGACGGCTCCGGGTCGGTGCTGAACCAGAACGACTCGCACCCGCTCGACCTGGAGCGGCTGCTCACGTTCGGCAGGCCGGACGCCTACTTCACGCAGGTGTCCGGCGCGATCTGGTGGCCCATGGTCTACGACCTGCCGCTCGACGCCAAGCAGAACTTCGCCCGCCTCAAGCGCGAGGCGCAGAACAAGCGCGCCATGTACTACATCGAGAAGGTCGATGCCCCGCACGTGTTCCCGATGGCGGGCCCGCCGATGTTCCTGCGCGACGAGCTGTTCGACTTCAACGGCATCGGCCGCAACGGCGAGTCGATCTTCACGGACCAGAAGCAGTTCCTCGCGCACATGAACGAGCTCGCCCCGCAGTACGACGGGCACCTGTTCGTGCCCGGCACCGTGGTGACCCTCGAGGACCGCGAGATCGTCTCGGTCGAGCAGACCCTCTACTCCGAGGACGAGCTGCGACACATCTTCGACGAGAAGTGGGACTACCTCGAGGAGCAGCGCGCCACGCGCCAGCAGGAGATCCGCGACGAGGAGGCCCGTCGCTCCCCGATCCTTCCGCCCGAGGAGATGCTCGCGGCCATCAAGGAGTGGTGGGAGCCGCTGCTCAAGAAGTCCCGCACGATCCGGCTCGGTGTGGGCGGCAACGTCCGCTTCCGCATCGGCGAGCTCGACATGGTCGTCGACTTCCCCAAGGCCAAGGTGCGCGAGTACGCGGGGGAGGAGTGCATCTACTGGTACACGATCCCCGCCGACCTCGTCTCGACCAACATCGCCGACCATGAGATCGACTGGTCGAACTCGATCTTCCTGTCGATGCAGTTCTCCGTCGGCCGCAGCGGGAAGTTCAACGAGTTCCTCACCACGTTCCTCAAGTGCCTGTCCGTCGACCGGATCGAGTACGTCGAGAACTGGTACCAGGAGCAGACCGACCAGACCGAGGACGCCGAGGTCGGCGACTGGATCGTGCAGCGCCGCTGTCCGCACCTGCGCGCCGACCTGACGCGCACCGGATCCGTCGACGAGGACGGCGTGCTCACCTGCAGCATGCACGACTGGAAGTGGGATCTGAAGACGGGTCGCTGCTTGTCCACGAGCGGTCATCCGATCCGCGCGAAGCAGATCGACCCCGTCACCGAGGCCGCGCTCAGCGAGACCTCCTGATCCGAAGAGCGCCTGACGCGTCTCTCGCCACCTTCGACCGTCGGCTCGCCGACGCCGCCCGTGAGCGCGGTGTCGTCGGCGTCTGACCGCCTCCGCTAGACTGGACACATCTTCAGAAGCAACCTTTAACACCGTCCTGTGAGGCGGAGAAGGGAGCCGGCGGATGAGCGCACGCATCGTGTTGCAGGAAGCCGACATCAGGCGCGCCTTGACGCGCATCGCCCACGAGATCCTCGAATCCAATCGAGGTGCGGAGGATCTGGTCCTCCTGGGCATCCCCACGCGCGGGGTCCCGCTCGCCGAGCGTCTCGCGCAGCTGATCACCGAGATCGCCCAGATCGCCGTGCCGGTCGGATCCCTCGACGTCACCCTGTTCCGCGACGACCTCGCGAAGCACCCGACGCGGTCGCCGCACCGGACGCAGATCCCCGCCGGCGGCATCGACGGGAAGACCGTGGTGCTCGTCGACGACGTGCTGTTCTCCGGCCGCAGCATCCGGGCGGCGCTGGACGCGCTGCAGTCCATCGGTCGTCCCGCCGTGGTGCGCCTCGCGATCCTCGTCGACCGCGGCCACCGCGAGCTGCCGATCCGGCCCGACTTCGTCGGCAAGAACATCCCGTCCTCGCGTTCCGAGCGCGTCAACGTGCGTCTGCGCGCCGACGACGGCGAGGAGTACGTCTCGATCGAGGGGGGCGACGAATGAGGCACCTGCTCGACACGCGCACCCTCGCCCGCGAGGACGCGCTGCGGATCCTCGACATCGCCGAGGACATGGCCGACACACAGTCCCGTGAGGTCAAGAAGCTGCCGACGCTCCGCGGCAAGACGGTGGTCAACCTGTTCTTCGAGGACTCCACCCGCACCCGCATCTCCTTCGAGGCGGCGGCGAAGCGCCTCTCCGCCGACGTCATCAACTTCGCTGCGAAGGGATCCAGCGTCTCCAAGGGCGAGAGCCTCAAGGACACCGCGCAGACCCTGCAGGCGATAGGCGCCGATGCGGTCGTCGTGCGGCACTCCGCGTCCGGTGCCCCGCGCACGCTCGCTACGAGCGGATGGATCTCGGCCGGGGTCGTGAACGCCGGCGACGGCACCCACGAGCACCCCACTCAGGCGCTGCTCGACGCCTACACGATCCGCAAGCGCCGGTTCGGCGCGGACAGCCGCGGCCGGGACCTCACCGGCGTGCGCGTCGTCATCGTCGGCGACGTCCTGCACTCGCGGGTCGCGCGCTCGAACATGTGGCTGCTCGACACGCTCGGCGCCGAGGTCACGCTCGTCACGCCGCCGACGCTGATCCCTCAGGACGTCAGCGCGTGGCCGGTGCGCGTGGTCTACGACCTCGACGCCGCCCTCGCCGAGGATCCGGACGCGGTGATGATGCTGCGCATCCAGCTCGAGCGCATGCACGCCGCCTTCTTCCCCTCCGAACGCGAGTACACCCGGCGCTGGGGCCTGGACGCGGCACGACTGCGCCGGCTTCCCGACGATACGATCGTCATGCACCCCGGCCCGATGAACCGTGGCCTGGAGATCTCGTCCGACGCCGCCGACTCGCCCCGTTCCACGGTGCTGGAGCAGGTCGCGAACGGCGTCTCGGTGCGGATGGCCGCACTGTATCTGCTGCTGGCCGGGGAGCGCCCCGCGACCGGCCCTTCGACAAGCTCAGGGACCGAGGAGTTCGAGATGAATCGAGGAGACCGATGACCGAGAACCTGCTGTTCCGAGGCGCGAAGATCCTCGGCGCCGATTCCGCGGACATCCTGGTGCAGGACGGCCGGATCGCCGAGCTCGGATCCGGGCTGTCCGCCGCCGGCGCCCGCGTCGTCGACGCGGAGGGCCTGGTCGCACTGCCCGGCCTCGTCGACCTGCACACGCACCTGCGCGAGCCCGGCTACGAAGCCAGCGAGACCGTGCTGAGCGGCACCCGTGCCGCCGCCGCGGGCGGCTTCACGGCCGTGTTCGCGATGCCGAACACCTCCCCGGTCGCCGATTCCGCCGGCGTGGTCGAGCAGGAGCTCGCCCTCGGCGAGGCCGCCGGCTACGCCACGGTGCAGCCGATCGGCGCCGTCACGGTGGGGCAGAAGGGCGAGCGTCTGGCCGAGCTGGGCGCGATGGCCTCCTCACGCGCGAACGTCCGCGTCTTCAGCGACGACGGCTTCTGCGTCTGGGATCCGCTCATCATGCGCCGCGCCCTGGAGTACGTGAAGGCGTTCGACGGCGTGATCGCGCAGCACGCGCAGGATCCGCGGCTCACCGAGGGCGCGCAGCTCAATGAGGGCGCGGTCTCCGCGGAGCTCGGGCTGGCGGGCTGGCCCGCCGTCGCCGAGGAGTCGATCATCGCCCGCGACATCCTGCTCGCGGAGCACGTCGGGTCGCGCCTGCACGTCTGCCACCTGTCCACGGCGGGCTCGGTCGAGCTCATCCGCTGGGCGAAGAAGCGCGGTGTCGCCGTCACCGCCGAGGTCACCCCGCACCACCTGCTGCTGACCGATGAGCTCGCCCGCGGTTACGACGCGCGGTTCAAGGTCAATCCGCCGCTGCGCACCGCGGAGGACGTCCTGGCCGTGCGCGCGGGTCTCGCCGACGGCACGATCGACATCGTCGCGACCGACCACGCGCCCCACCCCAGCGAGGCGAAGACCTGCGAATGGCAGGCCGCCGCGAACGGCATGGTCGGCCTCGAGTCCGCGCTGCGGGTCGTGCACCAGGCAATGGTGCAGACCGGGCTGCTGGACTGGGCGGATGTCGCCCGCGTCATGAGCTCCGCTCCCGCGCGGATCGGATCCCTCGCCGGGCACGGCACGCCGATCGCGGTGGGGCAGCCGGCCGAGTTCACGCTCTATGACGCCGACGCCCAGGGCGTCTTCGCCGAGACGGATCTGCACGGTGCGAGCACCAACTCGCCCTACCTCGGCCGCGAACTGCCTGGCCGGGTCCTGTGGACCGTGCACCGCGGGTACACGACCGTCGAGGACGGCGCCCTGCGAGAGCTTCAGCTGCCAGCGCACCTCGCTCCGGGAGCGCGCGCATGACCCAGCAGATCGCGGGAGCCGTCGTCCTCGTCGTCGCGGTCCTGCTCATCCTTGCGGGCGTGCTCGCCTGGCGGGCGCGGCTGCGACGAGACTCGGGCCTCACCGCGCCGCTCGGCGTCCCCGAGCATGCCGAGGTGCAGGCCCGCTACGAGACGCTCTACGTCGCGACCACGAAGCACGACCAGTCGCTCGAGCGGCTCGCCGTGCGCCCGCTCGTGTACCGCGCCCGCGGAGAGCTCACCATCACCGACCGCGGCGCAGCGCTGAGCCTGGACGGCTCGCCGACCGTGTTCCTGGCCGCCGCGCGCCTGGTCGAGGCCGACCGTGCGACGGTCACCATCGACCGCGCCGTGGAACCGGGCGGTCTCATCCGCCTGGTGTGGCGCACCGACGACGGCACGGTCGTCGACAGCTACCTCCGCATCACGGGCGACCTGGGCAACACCGACACCCAGGGCGCCGCACTCACCGATCTGCAGCGACTCATCGGCTCACCGCAGCCGAGCGCTGACTCCGAGACAGGAGATTCCGAATGACCACGTCCCCCTCCGCGAATCAGGGGCACGACCCCGCCGTCCTCGTCCTCGAGGACGGCACCCGTCACAGCGGTCGCGCGTACGGCGCCCGCGGCACCACGCTCGGCGAGGTCGTCTTCGCCACCGGCATGTCCGGCTACCAGGAGACGCTCACCGATCCCTCCTATGCGGGCCAGATCGTGCTGCAGACCGCGCCGCACATCGGCAACACCGGCATGAACGAGGAGGACCCGGAGTCCCGGCGCATCTGGGTCGCCGGCTACATCGTGCGCGATCCCTCGCGCATCGTGTCGAACTGGCGCGCGACGAGCTCGCTCGACGACGACCTCCTGCGGGACGGGATCGTCGGCATCAGCGGGATCGACACCCGCGCGATCACCCGGCACATCCGCTCGGCCGGATCCATGCGCGGCGGCATCTTCTCCGGCGCCGACGCGGCGCTCGACCCCCAGGAGCAGCTGCGCCGTGTCACGGAGGCTCCCGAGATGGCCGGCCAGAACCTCTCGGCGGCGGTCTCCGTCCCCAGCGTGCAGATCACGCCCGCGATCGTGAGCGACGCCGTGCCGCGACTCGGCAACCTCGCCGTGCTCGACCTCGGCGTGAAGCAGTCCACGCTCGACAACCTCGCCGCCCGCGGCTTCGACGTGCACGTGCTGCCGCAGGCGTCCTCGTTCGCGGACATCGCCGCGATAGACCCGGTCGCCGTGTTCTACTCCAACGGACCCGGAGACCCGTCCGCCTCCGACGCGCAGGTCGCCGTGCTCCGCGAGGTGCTCGACGCCGGCCTGCCGTACTTCGGGATCTGCTTCGGCAACCAGCTCTTCGGGCGCGCCCTGGGTCTCGGCACCTACAAGCTCACCTTCGGCCACCGCGGCATCAACCAGCCGGTGCTGGACAAGGTCACCGGCCGGGTCGAGATCACCGCACACAACCACGGCTTCGCGGTCGAGGCGCCGATCGAGGGCGCGTTCGCCAGCCCGAACGGCTACGGCCAGGTCGAGGTGAGCCATGTCGGCCTCAACGACCAGGTCGTCGAGGGCCTGCGCGCCCTCGACATCCCGGCCTTCTCCGTGCAGTACCACCCGGAGGCGGCGGCGGGTCCGCACGACGCCAACTACCTGTTCGACCGATTCGCGGAGCTGGTGCGCCAGCACCGGGGCGGCGAGCCGAAACCCAGCGACGACGACGTCTCCGATTCCGCCACGAAGGAAAGCAAGTAATGCCCAAGCGCGACGACATCCGCTCCGTCCTCGTCATCGGATCCGGCCCGATCGTCATCGGTCAGGCCTGCGAGTTCGACTATTCCGGCACCCAGGCATGCCGTGTCCTGCGCGCCGAGGGCGTGCGCGTGATCCTGGTCAACTCGAACCCGGCCACGATCATGACCGACCCCGACTTCGCCGACGCGACCTACATCGAGCCGATCACGCCCGAGGTGATCGAGACGATCATCGCCAAGGAGAAGCCGGACGCGATCCTGCCCACCCTCGGCGGCCAGACGGCGCTCAACGCCGCGATGGCGCTGCACGAGCACGGGATCCTGGAGAAGTACGGCGTCGAGCTCATCGGCGCGAAGGTCGACGCCATCCAGAAGGGCGAGGACCGGCAGATCTTCAAGCAGCTCGTGCTCGACTCGGGCGCCGACGTCGCCGACTCCGTGATCTGCCACACGATGGACGAGCTGCTCGCCGGCGCGGAGAAGCTCGGCTACCCGCTCGTCGTGCGCCCCTCGTTCACGATGGGCGGCCTCGGCTCCGGCTTCGCGTACGACGAGGCCGACCTGCGCCGCATCGGCGGCGCGGGCCTGCACGACTCGCCGACCACCGAGGTGCTCCTGGAGGAGTCGATCCTCGGCTGGAAGGAGTACGAGCTCGAGCTCATGCGCGACACCGCCGATAACACGGTCGTGGTCTGCTCGATCGAGAACGTCGACCCGGTCGGCGTGCACACCGGCGATTCGATCACCGTGGCGCCCGCGCTCACCCTGACCGACCGCGAGTACCAGAAGATGCGCGACATCGGCATCGACATCATCCGCGCCGTGGGCGTGGACACCGGCGGCTGCAACATCCAGTTCGCGGTGGACCCGGCGACCGGCCGCATCATCGTGATCGAGATGAACCCGCGCGTGTCCCGCTCCTCGGCGCTCGCGTCGAAGGCGACCGGCTTCCCGATCGCGAAGCTCGCCGCCAAGCTCGCGCTCGGCTACCGGCTCGACGAGATCCCGAACGACATCACCGGAGTCACCCCGGCGAGCTTCGAGCCCACGCTCGACTACGTGGTCGTGAAGGCCCCGCGGTTCGCGTTCGAGAAGTTCCCCGCCGCCGACGCGACGCTCACCACGACCATGAAGTCGGTCGGCGAGGCGATGGCGATCGGACGCAACTACACCACGGCCCTGCAGAAGGCGCTGCGCTCGCTCGAGAAGCGCGGGTCCTCCTTCCACTGGGGCGCGGAGGAGCGCACGGTCGCGGAGCTGCTGGAGATCTCGAAGACCCCGACCGACGGCCGGATCGTCGTGCTGCAGCAGGCGCTGCGCAAGGGCGCCACCATCACCGAGGCGTTCGAGGCCACCGCGATGGACCCCTGGTTCCTGGACCAGATCGTGCTCATCAACGAGGTCGCCGAGCAGATCCGCACCGCGCCCGAGCTGGATGCGGAGACCCTCCGCCTCGGCAAGGACCACGGCTTCTCGGACGCGCAGTTCGCCGAGCTGCGCGGGCTCAGCGAAGCCGAGGTCCGCGGGGTGCGGCACGGGCTCGGGATCCGTCCGGTCTACAAGACCGTCGACACCTGCGCGGGGGAGTTCCCGGCGCTGACGCCGTATCACTACTCGAGCTACGACAGCGAGACCGAGGTCACGCCGTCGGAGCGCACCAAGGTCGTCATCATCGGATCCGGCCCGAACCGCATCGGCCAGGGCGTCGAGTTCGACTACTCCTGCGTGCACGCCTCGTTCGCGCTCTCCGATGCCGGGTTCGAGACCATCATGGTCAACTGCAACCCGGAGACGGTGTCCACCGACTACGACACCTCCGACCGGCTCTACTTCGAGCCGCTCACGCTGGAGGACGTGCTCGAGGTGCTGCATGCCGAGGCTCAGAGCGGCACGATCCTCGGCGTCGTCTGCCAGCTCGGCGGGCAGACCCCGCTGGGGCTCGCGAAGGGCATCGAGGCGGCCGGCTACACCGTGCTCGGCACCAGCCCCCAGGCCATCGACCTCGCCGAGGAGCGCGAGCTGTTCTCCCGGCTGCTCGACGACGCCGGCCTCGTGGCGCCGCGCAACGGCACCGCGATCGACGTCGACGGCGCGGTCGCCGTGGCCGAGGAGATCGGCTACCCCGTGCTGGTGCGCCCGAGCTTCGTGCTCGGCGGTCGCGGCATGGAGATCGTCTATGACACTCCGGCGCTGCGCGACTACTTCGTGCGCACCGCAGGGGAGGTCATCATCGAGGAGGGCAAGCCGCTGCTCGTGGACCGCTTCCTCGACGACGCGATCGAGATCGACGTGGACGCGCTGTACGACGGTGCGGAGCTCTACATCGGCGGCGTCATGGAGCACCTCGAGGAGGCCGGCATCCACTCCGGCGACTCCAGCTGCACCCTGCCCCCGATCTCGCTCGGCCGCACCGACATCGACCGGGTGCGCGAGGCCACCCTCGCGATCGCCGAGGGCGTCGGCGTGCGCGGCCTGCTGAACGTGCAGTTCGCGATCAGCGCGGGCGTGCTCTACGTGATCGAGGCCAACCCGCGTGCCAGCCGCACCGTGCCGTTCGTGTCGAAGGCGCTGGGGATCCCGCTGGCGAAGGCGGCCAGCCGCATCCTGTCCGGATCCACGATCGCCGAGCTCAAGGCCGAGGGCCTGCTGCCCGAGAACGACGGATCCCGGGTGCCGCTGGGGTCGCCGGTGTCGGTCAAGGAGGCGGTGCTGCCGTTCAAGCGGTTCCGCACCGCCGACGGCCGGATCGTCGACTCCGTGCTCGGGCCGGAGATGCGCTCGACGGGTGAGGTCATGGGCATCGACCGCGACTTCCCGACCGCCTTCGCGAAGAGCCAGGCCGCCGCCTACGGGGGAACCCCGACGTCGGGCACCGTGTTCATCTCGGTCGCCGACGCCGACAAGCGCGCCGTGATCCTGCCCGCGCACCGGCTGCACCAGCTCGGCTTCACGATCGTGGCGACCACCGGCACCGCGGAGATCCTCTCCCGCAACGGCATCCCGGTGACGCTCGTCGAGAAGTACAGCGAGACCCAGGAGAACGGCGAGACCAACATCGTCGACCTGATCGACCAGGGTGCGATCGACATCATCGTGAACACGCCCTCCGGCGGTGCGGCCCGTGCCGACGGCTACGAGATCCGCGCGGCCGCGGTGGCCGCCGACAAGGCGCTGTTCACCACGATCGCCACGCTCGGCGCCGCGGTGAGCGGAATGGACGCCGCGGACAAGGGCTTCGAGGTGCGCAGTCTCCAGGAGTACGCCCAGGACCGGCTGGCCCGGGCATGACGGCCGTCTCGTTCGGGGCGCGGCTGCGCCGCGCCCTGGACGCGTACGGGCCGCTGTGCGTCGGAATCGACCCGCACGAGGCGCTCCTGGACGCGTGGGGGCTGCCGCAGACGGCGGAGGGCGTGCGCGCGTTCGGGCTGACGACGGTCCAGGCCGCCGCGGGCCGCGTGGGCCTGGTCAAGCCGCAGGTCTCCTTCTTCGAGCGGTTCGGATCCCGCGGGTTCGCCGCCCTCGAAGACGTGATGTCCGCGGCGCGCGCGGCCGGGCTCCTCGTCGTCGCCGACGCGAAGCGCGGCGACATCGGCACGACCATGGCCGGATACGCACAGGCGTGGCTCGAGCCCGGTGCGCCGCTCGAGGCCGACGCGCTCACGATCAGCCCGTACCTGGGCGGAGGGTCCCTCGCAGAGGCGATCACCCGCGCGCTTCCCGCCGGCAAGGGCGTGTTCGTGCTCGCCGCGACCAGCAACCCCGAGGGCGCCCCGGTGCAGCAGGCGCTCGTTCCGTCGGCACTCGCGGCCGCGCCGGCGGAGACCGTGGCGCTGCGCATCACGCGCGACGTGACGGCGCTCGATGCGCCCGGCGAGGCACTCGGATCCGTCGGGCTGGTCATCGGCGCGACGATCGATCGGTCCGGGTACGCTCTGGACGACGACACGCTGCGCACCGTGCCGCTGCTCGCTCCCGGTTTCGGCGCGCAGGGCGCGACACCCGCGGATCTGCGGTCGAGATTCGGTACGCTGGCAGGTAACGTCCTGGCTTCCGAGAGCCGGAGCATCCTGTCCGCCGGTCCGGGCCGGATCACAGCGACGATCGAAGAGCGCGCCGCGCGCTACCAGGAGGTCATGGGTGGGTGAACCGGCAGGGCGTGCAGTCCCCGAGGTCGATCGCATCGCCGCCGCTCGTCGAGCGGTCGAGCGACGTCGCGCGCGGGCGTCGCTGAAACGTGATCTGACCATGCGGGTGATCGCCCCGCAGGATGTGCTGACCGCCGCCGCAGCCGATCCGCACTCCACCGCCGGTACGCTGCGCGTGCCCGACTTCCTCACCGCATTGCCGGCGATCGGCGCAGGCAAGCGCGACCGCATCCTCGCCGACCTGCAGATCTCACCGGTCAAGCGGCTCGGAGGTCTCGGATCCCGTCAGCAGCTGGCGCTGCGCGGCTGGGTCGACGCACGGTTCCCGCAGCCCGCGCCCCGGGAGGGCCGCAGCCGCCTGCTCGTGCTGGCCGGGCCGACCGCGGTCGGCAAGGGCACGGTGGCCGCGCACATCCGTGAGAACCATCCCGAGATCCACCTGTCCGTCTCCGCGACCACTCGCGCGCCGCGCCCGGGCGAGCAGAACGGCGTGCACTACTTCTTCGTCGACGACGCCGAGTTCGACCGGATGATCGCCGCCGGTGAGCTGCTCGAGTACGCCACCGTGCACAACAAGCACCGCTACGGCACGCCGCGGCGGCCCATCGACGCGGCGTTGGCCGAGGGCAAGGCCGTGCTGCTGGAGATCGATCTGCAAGGCGCCAGGCAGGTGCGGGCCGCCGATCCCTCCGCGAACCTGGTGTTCCTGCTGCCGCCGTCCTGGGACGAACTCGTGCAGCGACTGGTCGGCCGCGGCACCGAGGACGCCGAGGAGCGCAGCCGCCGTCTGCGCACCGCGAAGGTCGAACTGGCCTCGCAGGCGGAGTTCGATCACCGCGTCGTGAACGAGGACGTCGCCACGGCCGCCCGCGAGGTCGTAGAATTGTCCTCGGCGTCTGCGCGCTGACCGCTGCGCACCGGTCCCCGAGCTCGTCGAAGGGTCCGAAGCGGGGCGCACGCCCGACTTCTTCGCGACACGCGTCGCCGAACATCCCACCAACAGGAGGTCCACCATGGCCGGACACAACAACGGCATCATCGACCCGCCCATCGACAACCTGCTCGACCGTGTCGAGTCCAAGTACGAGCTCGTGATCTACGCGTCCAAGCGCGCCCGCCAGATCAACGACTACTACTCCGACCTGCACGAGGGCAACCTGTTCGACAACGTGGGCCCGCTGGTCGACTCCTCGGTCGAGGACAAGCCGCTGACCATCGCGCTGCACGAGATCAACGAGGACAAGCTCCGCATCCGCCACGCGGAGTGAGTCGAGCCTCTGCTCGCACGATCGGGGAGCCGCCGTCATCCCGTCCACGGATGTCGGCGGCTCCGTCCATACTGGGCTCGGGCACACAGGCCCGCTGCCAGGGGCGCGTGACGCCCCGCACCCCGCCCTGCACATCAAGGGAGCACCGATGAGCGCGCTGCGTCTGTTCACCTCCGAGTCCGTCACCGAGGGACATCCGGATAAGATCTGCGACCAGATCTCCGACTCGATCCTGGACGGCCTGCTCACGGTGGACACCGGGGCACGAGTCGCCGTCGAGACGCTGGTGACGACCGGCCTCGTGCACGTCGCCGGCGAGATCCGCACCTCCGGCTACGTCGACATCCCCACGATCGTGCGCGACGTCGTCAACGGCATCGGCTACACGTCGAGCGACACCGGGTTCGACGGATCGTCGTGCGGCGTGAGCGTGTCGGTGGGGGAGCAGTCCGCCGACATCGCGAGCGGTGTCGATCAGGCGCATGAGCACCGCGAAGGCGGATCCTCGGATCCGCGCGATCTGCTCGGTGCGGGCGACCAGGGCATCATGTTCGGCTTCGCCACCACCGAGACCCCGCAGCTCATGCCGATGGCCGCATGGACCGCGCACCGGCTCGCGGAGCGCCTCACCCAGGTGCGCCGCGACGGCACGCTGCCGTTCCTGCGCCCCGACGGCAAGACCCAGGTCACCCTCGGCTACGACGGCTTCACCCCGAAGACCGTGGACGCGGTGGTGCTGTCCACGCAGCACAACCCGGAGATCTCGCAGGAGGAGCTGAAGGAGCTCGTCCTGCGGCACGTGATCGATCCCGTGCTCGCCACCACCGGGCTCGACCTCGACGGCGTCACCCACTACATCAACCCGGCGGGGCCCTTCGTGACCGGCGGGCCGAAGGGCGACGCGGGCCTCACCGGCCGCAAGATCATCATCGACACCTACGGCGGTGCCGCCCGCCACGGCGGCGGAGCGTTCAGCGGCAAGGACCCGTCGAAGGTCGACCGCTCGGGCGCCTACGCCATGCGCTGGGTCGCCAAGAACGCAGTCGCCGCAGGCCTCGCCAAGCGGCTCGAGGTGCAGGTCGCCTATGCGATCGGCGTCGCGCAGCCGGTGGGCCTGTACGTGGAGACGTTCGGCACCGGCACGGTCGACGACGAGACCATCACCCGCGCGATCCGCGAGGTGTTCGACCTGCGCCCGCAGGCGATCATCGAGGAGCTGGATCTGCTGCGCCCGATCTACGCCGACACCGCCGCCTACGGGCACTTCGGCCGCGAACTGCCGACGTTCACCTGGGAGCAGACCACCCGCGCCGAGGATCTGCGTCGCGCCGCCGGCCTCTGACCACGGGACCGCCCGTGCCCCGGCCGATCGCGCGCGTACTGCTGGACTCGCCCGTCCCGCAGCTGGACCGGCTGTTCGACTACGCGATCCCGCAGGAGCTGCGGGCCGACGCGATGCCCGGCGTCCGCGTGCGCGTGCCGCTGCGCTCGGCGGGACGCGTGGTGGACGCCTACGTCATCGAGCTCGGCACCGAGCGCGACGACGGCCGTGCCCTGGCCGAGCTCGACACCGTGCTCTCCCGCGCCCGGGTCCTGCCGGAGCGACTCCACGCGCTCGCCCGGCGTGCGGCGGACCGGGCGGCGGGCAGCGCCTCCGACGTCCTCCGGCTGATCGTGCCCAAGCGGCAGGTGCGCGTGGAGAAGGCCTGGCTCGCGGCCGGCGGGCAGAGCCCCGACGGCGACCGGGGGCCCGGCAGTGCGGGCCAGGATCCGGACGACGCCTCCGAAGCCCCCCGGGGTACGCCCGCGGATCCGTCACCGCCCGAGTACCCGGCGGCTCCCGAGGTCGCCGAGATCATCGCGCAGTACGCCGGCCTCGCCGAGGTGCTCGCAGAATCGGGCCGCGCGGCCCTCGAGGCGATCCCGCAGCCGGCGCCGGACGGACTGCCGGAATGGGCCCGCCTGCTGGCGGCGGCCGCGACGTGCACCCTCGCCGGGGGCGCCTCCGCGGTGCTGGTCGTGCCCGACTACCGCGACCTCGACGTGCTCCTCGCGGCCCTCGACAGGCTCGCGCCGGGAGCCCCGGTCGCGCGGATGGACTCACGTCAGTCCAATCCCGACCGCTACCGCGCCTACCTGCGCACGCTCGAGGACGCCCCGTGCATCGTCGTCGGCAACCGCTCCGCAGCGTACGCCCCGGTGCGAGCGGGCCTGGTGGCGCTCTGGGACGACGGCGACGGCCTGCTCGCCGAGCCCCTCGCTCCCGGAGTGCACCCGCGGGACGTCGCTCTGCTCCGGCAGGAGCAGGAGAGATCGGCGCTGCTCTTCGCCGGCCACACCCGCACGACCGATGTGGAGCGCCTGGTCGAGACCGGGTGGCTCCGCGCGATCACGGCCGTCCGGCGGACGCTGCCGCGTGTCGTGCTGGATTCCACGGAGGATCTGGACCGCCGCGGTCAGCGGTTGCCGTCGCGGGCCTTCCTGACGGCACGGGAGGCTGCAGCGACCGGCCCCGTGCTGCTGCAGGTCGCCCGGCCCGGCTTCTCGCCGACGCTGGTGTGCGCGTCGTGCCGCGCTCCCGCGCGCTGCACGTCCTGCGGCGGACCGCTCGGCGCCGCACATCGCGGGGCGACACCCGTGTGCGCCTGGTGCGGACGCGGCGCACGGCTGTGGGCGTGCGGCTCCTGCGGCGGCGATGCGGTGCGCCTGGCCGCGTCCGGAAGCGAACGGACGGCCGAGGAGCTGGGACGCGCGTTCCCGGGCATCAGGGTGATCGTCGCGGACGGCAACCATCCGGTCGAGCGCGTCGACGCCAGGCCTGCGCTCGTCGTCGCCACGCGGGGCGCCGAACCGCCGGCCGAGGGCGGCTATCGCGCTGTCGTGCTGCTCGACGGATCCCGCATGCTGCAGGCGCCCGAGCTGCGGATCGGCGAGTCCTGCCTGCGCTGGTGGTCGAACGCCGCCGCCCTGGCCGCCCCCGGAGCCCCGATCCATCTCGTCGGCGTCGACGGTGCGGTCGCCCGAGCGCTGGCCACCTGGTCGCAGGCGTCCTACGCCCGCGCGGAGCTCGCCGAACGCGCGCCGCTGCGCATGCCGCCGTCGGTGCGGGTCGCCCGACTCGAAGGCACGGGGCCGGGGATCCGGCGCGCGCTCGACGACCTCGCCGCCCTGCAGCTGCCGCCGGATGCGGTGCTGGGCCCCGTCCCGATCGAGGGTGACGACGACGGCCGGGAACGCGCGCTGGTGCGCTTCCCCTACGCGGAGGGCGCACGCGTGGCCGGCGCGCTCCGCGCCGCCGTGGTGGCCGAGGCGATGGGGCGCCGCAGGGCCCGTGGCAGGACCCCACGGACTACGCTCTCGGTGAGACTCGACGTGACCGAACCCGACCTCTGAACCGCCCGGTCCACCCGGATCCACCCGTTCGTCCCGAACATCCCGCAGCACCTTCGAAGGACCCTCATGCGCCTCGTCTTCGCCGGAACCCCGGCGGCCGCCGTGCCCACCCTCCGTCGCCTCGCCGGCGAGCACGAGATCGTGGCGGTCGTGACCCGTCCCGACGCACCCCTCGGCCGCAAGCGGATCCTCACCCCTTCTCCGGTCGCCCAGGAGGCCGAGGCTCTCGGCATCCCCGTGATCAAGGCCGCGCGCCTGGACGACGAGGCCACCGGACGGATCAGTGCGCTGCGCCCCGAGCTCGGCGTCATCGTCGCCTACGGCGGCCTCGTGCGGGAGCCCCTGCTGAGCGCGCCGGAGCACGGATGGATCAACCTGCACTTCTCGCTGCTGCCTGCCTGGCGCGGGGCCGCCCCGGTGCAGCGCGCCCTCATCGCCGGTGATGCGGATCTGGGCGCCACGGTGTTCCAGCTCGTGCCCGCGCTGGACGCAGGGGACGTGCACGCGATGCGCGCGTACCCGGTCGCGGACGACGCCACCGCCGACGACGCGCTCGCCTCGCTCGCCGTGGACGGCGCCGCGCTGACGGCGGAGGCGGTCGCCGCGATCGCCGACGGCACCGCCCACCCGGTGCCGCAGCAGGGCGACGCGACCCACGCGGCGAAGCTCGGCCTCGACGACGGACGTCTGGACTGGACCCGGTCCGCGGACGCCGTGTTCGCCCGCTACCGCGGGGTCACCAGTGAACCGGGTGCGCACTCGACGATCGGCGGCGTCACGCTCAAGGTCCGCGAACTCGCCCGCGTGCAGGACGCGGATCCGCTGGCGCCTGGCGAACTGCGAGGAGTCAGGGGCGGCGTGCTGGTCGGCACGGCGACCCTGCCGCTGCGGCTCATCCGCGTGCAGCCGGCCGGCAAACCCGTGATGGCCGCCGCCGACTGGTTCCGCGGACTGCGGGTCGCCGAGGGCGAGACGGTTCGACTCGACGTCGCGGCGTCCCCGAGCGCGGGGGACGAGGCCCGATGAGCGCGCAGGGACGGCAGAACCGCGACGACCGCCGCGGACCGCAGCGGCGCACCGACGCTCCGAGCGGAACCCGGCGGCAGAACGCCGGCGGCACGGCGCATCGCGCACCCTCGCGAGACGCGCGTCCGCGCGACGTGCAGCCCGCGCGGCGGGTCGCCTACGACGTGATCCGTGCCGTCAGCGCCTCCGACGCGTACGCCAATCTGCTGCTGCCCGGAGCGATCAGGGAAGCGGGGCTCTCCGGCGCGGATGCCGCGCTCGCCACCGAGCTCGCCTATGGGACGCTGCGCCGCCTCGGCACCTACGACGCGATCATCGGGATCGCGGCAGGGCGCGATGTCGCCGGCATCGATCCGCCCGTGCTCGACGCCCTCCGGCTGGGTGCGCACCAGATCCTCGCCACCCGCGTCGCGACGCACGCCGCCGTCAACGAATCGGTGAACCTGGTGGCGCTGCATGCGGGCCGGGCGGCCTCCGGGTTCGCGAACGCGGTGCTCCGCAGAGTCGCCGCGCGCACGCAGGAGGAGTGGCTCGACGCGGTCGCCGCCGCGGCGCGCTCGGACGACGAGCGCCTCGGGCTCCGTTTCGCGCACCCGGTATGGATCATCCGCGCCCTGCGCCGCGCCCTCGCAGCCGAGGGCCGTGAGGAGGAGCTGGAGGAGCTCCTCGCCGCGGACAACGCCGCGCCCGAGGTCACGCTGGTCGCCCTTCCGGGGCTCGCGGAGCCGGGGGAGCCCCGAAGGCCGTATGCGCCGACCGCGTTCGGATCCGAAGGCGGAGACCCTGCAGCGGTCGTCGCCGCGGACAACGGCCGCGTGCGCGTGCAGGACGAGGGCTCGCAGCTCGTCGCGCTCGCCCTCGTCGGCGTGCAGCCGGTCACGGCGGGGGAGCGCTGGCTCGACCTCTGTGCGGGCCCCGGCGGCAAGACCGCGCTGCTCGCCGCCGAGGCGCTGCGCAACGGCGCGACACTCGACGCGAACGAGGTGGTGCCGGCCAGGGCCGGGCTGGTCCGCAAGGCCGTCGCCCCGGTTCCGCTGCACGTCGACGTCGCAGAGGAGGACGGCCGGGCACTCGCCGTCGGCCGGCGCGGCGCCTACGACCGGATCCTGCTCGATGCGCCGTGCACCGGACTCGGGGCGCTCCGGCGCCGTCCGGAGGCGCGCTGGCGCAAGACGGCCGCCGACGTGCCGGAGCTCGCCGCCCTCCAGGAGGAGCTGCTCGACGCCGCGCTCGGCGCGCTCAGGCCCGGCGGGATCCTCGCCTACGTCACCTGCTCGCCGCATCTGGCCGAGACCGCCGCCGTGGTGCAGACCGTGCTCCGCGGCCACGACGACGCGCATGAGCTCGACGCCCGCGAGGCGATCCGCGCCATCGCACAGCATCCGATCGACCTGCCGGCCCCTGCGAGCGGGAGCGGTCACGCCCAGCTCTGGCCGCACCGTCACGGCACGGACGCCATGTTCCTCTCGCTGATCCGCAAGAACGGCCAGTGGGCCTGCTCGGTAGTTCGTCGGGGGTCATGTTGCGGCCTTTACGTGTCGGTTCACCCGTTCGATGAGGTCGCGGAGGGCTGCGCGTCCGAAACTCCAGTCGAATGGGATCGCGGT
>JAFDWK010000057.1:30754-51914 GCA_018268515.1 Actinomycetota bacterium | reverse complement strand
TACCCGAAGCGCCGTCTTAACACTGCGCTGCCATGGCGATGACGGTGGCGGCCTACGTCGCCCCGGCGGGATGGCAGAAGCCTCTGGCGATCCTCGCGGTGGTGGTGCTCACCGCCATCACGTCCGTCGGGGTGACCCGCACCGCCCGCGTCACCCAGGTGCTCGTCGCCGTGACCCTGCTCGGACTGGTCGTGGTCCTGACGGCGGCCGGGGCCGCACTGCCTCAGGCCGCCCCGTCACCGCTCCCGCCCGGATCCCCGTACGGGATCCTCCAGGCGGCGGGCCTGCTGTTCTTCGCTTTCGCCGGCTATGCGCGGATCGCGACCATGGGTGAGGAGGTTCGGGATCCGTCGCGCACCATCCCGCGGGCGATCGGCATCGCGCTCGTCGCGGCCCTGGCCGTCTACGTGCTCGTCGGCGGCGCCGTCCTGCTGACCCTGGGAGGCACCGCGGGAAGCTTCTCGGCTCCCCTCGCCGAGGTGGTCGCCGCCGCCGGCTGGGCGGATGCCGCACCCGTCGTGCGGATCGCCGCCGTGACGGCCGCGACCGGGGCATTGCTGGCCCTTCTCTCGGGAATCGGGCGCACCTGTCTCGCGATGGCGCGGGAACGCGACCTTCCCCGGTCCCTCGCCACCGTCGATCCACGACACCGGGTTCCTCGGCGCGCCCAACTGGCCGCTGGCACCGTCGTCGTGGCCGTCGTGCTCGTCGCGGATCTCCGGGGAGCGATCGGCTTCTCCTCTTTCGGCGTCCTGCTGTACTACTTCGTCGCGAACGCCTCCGCGCTCCGGCAGGGCCGGGCCGCCCGCCGGTATCCGAAGGTGCTGCAGGTGCTCGGCGCGCTCGGCTGCATCCTCCTCGCCGCCTCGCTGCCCCTGCCCGCGGTGCTGATCGGCGCGGCCGTGGTGATCGCCGGCGTCGTGATCCGCGCGATCAGGCTGCGCCGGGACCGGCACCGGCCCGGTACGCCGACGGAGTGAACCCGAGCACGGCCCTGAAGTCGTTCGCGAGGTGCGCCTGATCCGCGTAGCCGAGCTCGGCGGCCACCGTCGCGAGATCCGTGCCGGGATCCGAGCGGATCCGCTCCGCGGCCTCCTGCAGCCTCCTGCGGCGGATCATGGCCGCGGGAGACAGCCCGACGTGGCGATGCGCCATGCGCTGCAGGGTGCGCACCGAGACCGAGAGACGGGCCGCCGCCTGCTCGGGGGTGCGCATCGTGGGGTCGGACATGAGGAGCTCCGCCATGGCGTTCGCCTGCCGTGCCGGTGCCGCGACCTCACCCACGCGTTCGCGCAGCCAGCCGCACAGCACCGCGACCGCCCGTTCCCGATGGCCCGCACCCGAGGACATCGCGTGCGCGATCGCCTCCGGCAGACCTGGTGCGGCAAACGCCTCGACCCGATCGAGCAGAGCGAAGGGCGCGTCGGTCAACGCCGCCACGGCGGCCGGCCGCAGCATCGCGCCGACGGCCCATCCGCGCCCGGTCAGCTCCCGGGCGCTGGCGCGCGTCGTGGCGCCGGACAGCACGGCGCCCCACTCCTCCACCACGAGGTTCAGCGCGGGGAACGACACGAGATCCTGTCGCGAGACGCGCCCGGGCTCGATGTCCCATTCCGGGATCCAGCACCACTCCACGAGATCCGCCGCAGCCTCGGTCGGCGGCAGCCGGTGGAACTGCGGCAATCGCTGCGGGTAGAGCACGCCGCGCGTCGGTTCGACCATTCCTCGAGCGTACGAGGGGGCGGCGACATCGGACGTGCGCGACGCCGTCCGGCTGCTCTCCGATGCCGGTGCCGGGATGGCGCGAATCTCCAAGCGGCACGGCGGCGGGTCGGAATAGCGTCGCCTGCATGAGCGAAGACACCTCCACGACAGCGACCACCGGCGTCACCGGCGAGCACACCACGAACGGCCGCCCGAACTCGGCGACCAGCCTCACCCCCTTCCTGGCGATCCCGGACTCCCGGTCCGCGATCGAGTTCTACCGCGAGATCTTCGGCGCCCGCGTCATCGGGATCACCGAGTTCGGCGGTGTGGTCGCGCACGCCGACCTCGACTTCGGGCTGGGGTGCCTGCAGCTCGGGGATCCGAACCCGGAGTACGGGCTGATCCCCGCGCCCGGCGGCGACGCAGACTGCTATTCGATGGGCGTCTACGTGCCCGATGTGGACGCCGTGGTGGCGCGCGCCGTGGCCGCGGGCGCGACGGTGCGAGAGGCGCCGTCGACCTTCGTCTCGGGCGACCGCTATGCGAGCATCCGGGATCCGTTCGGCGTGCGCTGGTCGGTCATGACCCGCGTCGAGGATCTGTCCGAGCAGGAGAGCACCGCCCGCGTCGAGGCGTGGGCGGCGTCCTTCAGCCCCGTAGAGAGCTGAGCGGCGTCGGAGCGGATCCCACCCCCGCGAACGCCTCCTCGGCCGCCGCCACGACGGCGGGCAGCAGCGCCTCGGCGGTGCGGCGGTAGCCGAGGGCACTGGGGTGGAACCGGTCCAGGCTGAACATCTCCTCGGGTTCGTCGAAGAACATCGGCCCCACCGCGCGGCGCAGATCGACCGCGGTCGCACCGTGGTCGACCGCCGCCTGGGCCTGCGCCGCCGCCAGCCGCCGCGACATCCGAGACGCGATCGACCGCAGCGGTTGCGGCACCGGACGCAAGGCCCCCAGATCGGGACAGGTGCCCACGACGACGCCGGCGCCGAGCGCGTGCAGCCATCCGATCGCGTCCTCGAGATGCTGCACCGATACCGACACCGGGATCCGATGCGTCACGTCATTGCCGCCCACCACGATCACGGCGACGTGCGGAAGGTAGTCGGTCGGCAGCTCCGCCAGCTGGCTGTCCAGGTCCGGCGACTCGGATCCGACGATCGCGGCCGTGCGCAGCCGCACCGGACGCCGTGCCCGTCGTGCGAGGCCCTTGGCGAGCCGCCCGCCGAGCGTGTCCTTGCGCCGCTCCGCGCCGAGCCCGGCGGCGAGCGAGTCGCCGAGCAGCAGCAGCTCGATCGGCTCCCCGGCGAGGCGGCGCCGCCACACCCGGTCGGCGTCGAGCGCGTCCTCGCCGAAAGGTTTGCCGATGCGGCGCCGTGCGATGCGGGCCTGTCGCCGGAGTGCCAGGGGCACGGCGACGGCCGATCCGGCGAGCGCGAGCACACCGGCCCCGAGTACGCCTTTCGAGAGTCCCCGCGACCGGACCGGGCGGCGGTCGGCAGTGTCCATACGCCGATCAGACCGCATGGACATGAACGGCGCGTGACCGGCCGTGGACGGTTCGGCTCCCTCAGGGGATTCGGCGCCCTCAGGACAGCGGCTTGACCTCGAGCGCGTCGGAGGCGTCGCCGGCGCGCACGCCCGCGAACGCCGTGTAGCCATCAGCCGCGGCGCGCTCGAGCAGCGCCTTGAGGTTCTTCGTGCGGCGCTCCAGACGCACTCTGGCGCCGCCCGCGATGAGTGCCGCCTTGTGCGCGACGAGCTCGGAGACCGGCACGTCGGGGTCGTGCACGAGCACCACGGCCTGCTCCGCCGCGTCCTCGGCGGACTCCAGCAGATCCACGATCCGCTCGAAGCCGATCGAGAAGCCGACCGCGGGCACCTGTTGCCCGAGGAAGCGCCCGATCATGCCGTCGTAGCGTCCGCCGCCGCCGAGCGAGTACGCCACTGAGGGGTGCGCGAGCTCCATGATCGTGCCCGTGTAGTAGCCCATGCCGCGCACGAGGAACGGGTCGAACCGCAGCGGGATGGGGTCGATGCCCTCGGCGGCCCCTGGGCCGGGCCCACGCGCCTCAGAGGCTCCGGGCAGCGCGGAGCGCTGGCTGGAGGGAGGCGTGGGGAGCGAAGGGCGGGCTGCCGCGACGGCTTCGCCGAGACCGACGAGGTGCGCGACCAGCTCATCCGGAGCGTTCTCCGGCAGCGCCTTGCGGATCTGCTTCTCGCCGTACGGGTTGTACTCGAGGGTCTGCGGCCGGTGCAGGAACGCCTCGAAGGCGTCGATGGCCGCAGAATCCGGACCCTGAGCCTGTCGAAGAGCGCGCTCGCGCAGCTCCGCGACGATCCCGTCCGCACCGATCTTGTCGAGCTTGTCGATCGTGATGAGCACGCCGGGGCGCTCGTCCGCGGTGAAGCCGAAGGAGTCGAGCATCCAGTCCAGGGCGCGACGGTCGTTCACCCGCACCATGCCGCCGGTGAGTCCGAGCGCGTCGATCGTGTCGAGGGAGGCGACGATGAGCTCGGCCTCGGCGCGCGCCGAGTCATCGCCGATGATGTCGATGTCGCACTGCACGAACTGGCGGTAGCGGCCCTTCTGCGGCCGCTCGGCGCGCCAGACCGGACCGATCTGGATGGAGCGGAACACGCCGGGCAGCTGTCCGCGGTTGGTCGCGTAGAAGCGCGCGAGCGGGACGGTCAGGTCGTAGCGCAGGCCGAGGTCGCTGAGCCCGGCCGGATCCTCGGCGGCCGCGCGGATCCCGTCCGCGTCGAGGCCACGGCGCAGGATGTTGAAGGACAGCTTCTCGTTGTCGCCGCCGATCCCCGCGTGCAGGCGGTCGTACTCCTCCACGACGGGCGTCTCGATCTCGTCGAACCCGTGCGCGCGGTAGCGCTCGCGGATGACGGAGAGCACACGCTCACGACGCGCCTTGTCGGCGGGGAGGAAGTCGCGCATCCCGCGCGGAGGATTGACCGTTGCCACGGATCCATTCTTCCAGGTCCGTCTGGTCCTCCCCGTCCCTCAGGCCGGCTCTGATCCCTCCGCGACCCGCACCTCGTCCTCCAGCGCCCGGATGCGCTCGCGCAGCGCCCGCTCCGCGTCCCAGCCGTGCGCACGGGCCGCCACGACGAGCGCCAGCAGTTGGTCGCCGAGCTCGGCCTCGCTGAGAACGGCGGGCTGCGCCGCATCCGTCGGCGTCGGGCCGACGATCGTGGGCGGCGCCTCGTCGTGCCCGGACGGTCCCTCGTCTCGCTGCGCTCGCTCGGGAACCGGCAGACCGGCCTTCGCGGCGCGGCCCAGGATCTTCTGCGCGCGGGCGAGCGCGGGCATGCCGGGAGGGATGCCGTCCAGCACGCTGCGGCGCTCGCGCTTCTCGGCCGCCTTCGCGGCGTTCCAGTGCACGAGCACCTCCTCCGGTGTGCGCGCGATCGCATCGCCGAACACATGCGGGTGACGCCGGGTCATCTTCTCGGTCAGGGTGCGGGCGACGTCGTCGATGTCGAACGGATCCTCCGGATCCTGCGCGGCGATCGCGGCGTGGAACAGCACCTGCCAGAGCAGGTCCCCGAGCTCCTCGCGCAGTTCGGCGCGATCCTCGCGCTCGACGGCGTCGATGAGCTCCGCCGACTCCTCGACGAGATAGGGCACAAGCTCGCGGTGCGTCATCGCCTGCGACCACACGCACCGCTCACGCACCTGGCGCATGACCTCCGCCGCGGCGCGGAGCGGATCCGTCCCCGGTCCGGGTTCAGTGCTCATCCCAGTCCTCCTCGGTGTCGTCCTCGGCGGGTTCATCGTCCTCCGCGTCCCCGAGAGCACGGTGGGCCTTCGCCCGCCACGACACCAGCGCCGCGGCGACGACGAGCGCGATCATCGAGCCCAGCAGCACGGCGAGGATGGCCTGATCCCGCACGGAGGCGTCGCCGGCGAAGGCGAGGTTGGCCAGCAGCAGCGACACTGTGAACCCGATGCCGCCGAGGGCTCCGGCGGCGAGCAGGTCGGGGAAGCGGATCGCCGGGGGTGCGCCGCGCGGACGGATCGTCTGGGCGACGGCACCGAACGCGGCGATGCCGAGGATCTTTCCGACGGGCAGCGCCACGAGGATCCCGAAGAACGCCGGCGACAGCTCCTGCACCGGCACCTGCGGGATCACCACGAACGCGGCCACGAACGCGAACAGCGGCAGGACCAGTCCGTTCACCCACGGCTCCAGCGCGTGCCGGGTCGGATCCGCCGCTCGCGGGGCCATCACCAGGCCCAGCATCACGGCCGCGATCGTCGCGTGCACGCCGGAAGCGGCGAACAGCCCCCAGGCGACGAGACCGACGATCACCATCAGCACCGCGACGACCGGGGTGGCACGTCCCCGCAGGCGCCGGCTCAGCACGGCGAACACGATGACGGCGACGACGCCCAGTCCCAGCAGCAGCAGGTTCAGCCCGTGCGCGAACAGCACGGCGATGAACACGATCCCGACGATGTCGTCGAGGATCGCGAGCGCCAGGAGGAACGCGCGCACGGCCGAGGGCAGGCCGCGCCCGAACACGGCCAGCACGCCGAGCGCGAAGGCGATGTCGGTCGCGGTCGGGATCGGCCATCCGGATGCAACGCCGGTCCCTGAGCCTGTCGAAGGGCCCGCGATGAGCAGATACAGCGCGATCGGGACCAGGATCCCGCCCGCGGCGGCGATCGCGGGCTGGATCGCCGCGCGGACGCTGTTCAGCTCGCCGCGGGTGAGTTCGTACTGCAGTTCGAGCGCGACGACGAAGAAGAAGATCGCCAGCACGCCGTCGGAGACCCAGTGCGAGACGGACAGATCCAGCCCCGTGCCGGGCACGGCGAGATGCGCGTCGAGGATCCCGGCGATCGCGTCGTGCGAGGGCAGGTTGGCCAGCAGCAGCCCGAGCCCGGCGGCCGCGAGCAGCAGGAGGGCGGGGAACTGGGCGGATCTCAGAAGTCGGCTCGTGCGGCTCATCCCCTCCACCGTATCGCGCCCCTCCCCAGCGCCCCATCTACTTCCGCGAGACTCCAACTGGGCGACGAGACTGCACGCCAGGACCGCAGTCTCGTCGCGGAGTTGGAGTCTCGCGGTCATGGGCGAGCCTGGCGCGGGGCGGAGCAAGGGCGTGGCAGTCCGCAGCAGGGGTGGTCCGGGCCGGCGGTCCGGACCGGCGGTCGCGAGACGGCCTCGGCGGTCGCGGAACGTCACGCGGTCGTCGGGCGCGCCGGGTCGGTCTACGCTCGAACGGTGACCCCCGACACAACCCATACCGAAGCCATCCGCATCGTCGGCCGGTTCGAAGCAGGCCGCGAGCTGCCCGAGGCGATGCGCGCGGATGTGCGCCTGCTCGGCGCCCTGCTCGGCCAGGTGCTGCGCGAATCCGGCGGCGACGACCTGTTCGACGACGTCGAGCGCCTGCGCCAGGCCACGATCGAGGCCTACGCCGACGAATCGGCCGAGGCCTTCGACCGCGCGACCCGCATCGCCGAGGGGTTCTCGGTGCAGCGCGCCGACGAGGTGGCCAGGGCCTTCACCGCCTACTTCCACCTCGTGAACCTCGCCGAGGAGCACCAGCGGGTGCGGATCCTGCGCGAACGGCCCGATGCCCCGAGCGGATCCGGAGCGGCGCAGCGCACCGACACGGTCGCCGGGGCCTTCGCCCAGCTGAGCGCCGAGGTCGGCGAGGACGAGGCCCGCAGGCGCCTGGGCGCGCTGCGGTTCCACCCGGTGTTCACCGCCCACCCGACCGAGGCGCGCCGCCGCGCGGTCTCGTCGAGCATCCGCCGCCTCGCCGAGCTGCTCAGCGCGCACGACGCCGCGGCCGAGGGGGGACCTGAGGCCCGCCGCGCCCGCCGGCGCATGCTGGAGGAGGTCGACACCCTCTGGCGCACCGCGCCGCTGCGCGCGGCGAAGCCGGCGCCCACCGACGAGGTGCGCACCGTGATGAGCGTCTTCGACGAGACGCTGTTCACGACGGTGCCGCACGTGTACCGCCGCATCGACGACGTGCTCCGCGGCGAGGAGTCCGGATCCTCCGCCCCGATCGTCCCGGCCTTCGTGCGGATCGGATCCTGGGTCGGCGGCGACCGCGACGGCAACCCGTTCGTGACCGCCGCGGTCACGCGCGAGGCCGCGGCCATCGCGGCCGACCACGTGCTGCGCGGCCTGGAGCGCGCGATCGAGCGGATCGGCCGCACGCTGACCCTCGACGCCGAGGGCACCCCGCCCTCGTCCGAGGCGACCGCGCTGTGGGAGTCGCTGCAGGCCGCGCACCCCGACGTCGCGGACGAGGTCGCCACCCGCTCCCCCTCCGAGCCGCACCGCCGGATCCTGCTGCTGCTCGCGCACCGTGTCGGGGTCACCCGCCGCGGCGACGCGGGCGGCTACACGGATCCGGAGCAGCTGCTCGCCGACCTCCGCATCGTGCAGTCCTCGCTCGAGGCGGCCGGTGCCCACCGGCACGCCTTCGGCGGCGTGCAGCACCTCATCTGGCAGGTGCAGACCTACGGCTTCCACCTCGCCGAGCTCGAGGTGCGCCAGCACTCCCAGGTGCATGCGCGGTCGCTCGCGGAGCTCGACGCGGCCGCGACCGGATCCGGATCCCTCAGCGCCGAGACCGAGGAGGTGCTGACGGTCTTCCGCACCGTCCGCGACATCCAGCGCGCCTACGGGCCGCGTGCGGCCGGTCGCTACGTGGTGTCGTTCACGCGATCGGCCCAGGACCTCGCGAACGTGCACCGTCTCGCGCAGTACGCGTGCGGCGACGACCTGCCGGTGCTCGACGTGGTGCCGCTGTTCGAGACCTTCGCCGACCTGCAGGCCGCGCCCGCGATCCTCGCCGAGATCGTCGAGCACCCGGCCTTCGCCGCCCGGCTGGCCGCGACCGGCCGCCGGCTCGAGGTCATGCTCGGCTACTCCGACTCCTCGAAGGACGTCGGTCCGGTCGCCGCGAACCTCGCCCTCTATGAGGCGCAGGCGGAGATCGCGGCCTGGGCGCAGCGCGAGGGCATCGAGCTCACCCTGTTCCACGGCCGCGGCGGCGCGCTCGGGCGCGGCGGCGGGCCCGCGAACTCGGCGATCCTCGCCCAGCCTCCGCATTCCGTGGACGGCCGGTTCAAGCTCACCGAGCAGGGCGAGGTGATCTTCGCCCGCTACGGCGAGCCCGCGATCGCGATGCGTCACATCGATCAGGTCACCGCGGCGACGCTGCTCGCCTCCTCCCCCGGGGTCGAGCGGCGCAACAGCGCGGCCGCGGAACGGTTCGCCGAGGTCGCCGCGACCATGGACCGCGCGTCCCGCGAGCGCTTCTTCTCCCTGGTCAAGGCCGAGGGCTTCGCACCCTGGTTCGCCACCGTGACGCCGATGGAAGAGGTCGGTCTGCTCGCGCTCGGCTCGCGGCCGGCCCGCCGTGGTCTGTCCGTCGAGTCCCTCGAGGACCTCCGGGCGATCCCGTGGGTGTTCGCGTGGACCCAGGCGCGGATCAACCTGGCCGGCTGGTTCGGCCTGGGCACCGCGCTCGAGGCCGTCGGCGACGAGGAGCTGCTGCGCACCGCGTACCAGGAGTGGCCGCTGCTGCGCACGATGGTCGACAACGTCGCGATGAGCCTCGCCAAGACGGATCCGCGCATCGCCCGCCGCTATCTCGACCTCGGCGACCGCGACGATCTCGCCGGGCTCGTCCTGGACGAGATGGAGCTCACGCGTTCCTGGGTGATCCGCCTCACCGGCGGCGAGACGCTGCTGGAGAACAAGCCGATCCTGCAGCGCGCGGTCGCGATGCGCAGCCCCTACGTCGACGCCTTGTCGCTCCTGCAACTGCGGGCGCTGCGCGCGCTGCGCGCTGCCGACGAGACGGCGCCGGCGCCCGATCCCGAGCTGCAGCGCCTGCTGCTGCTCTCGGTCAGCGGCGTCGCCGCCGGCCTGCAGAACACCGGCTGATCCTCCGGTCCGCCGCCGCCGTCGTGCGCGCGGGGCGTGTCGTGACGCGGGTTAGAGTGAGAACTCCGCCGCATCCGGCACGTCGCGCCCGACACGATCGACAGCGCTCGCCCTTGTCACCTCGTCAGAAAGCATCCCCCGCGTGACCGAAACCACCACCGTCGACTTCCATCCGCTCTCCCCCCTCGCGCAGCCCGTCTTCGACGGCGTGCGCGCCCTGAACCCGAACGAGCCGGAGTTCCACCAGGCCGTGCACGAGGTGCTGCACTCGATCGGCCCCGTGCTCGAGCGCCATCCGGAGTACGTCGAGGCCGGAGTGCTGGAGCGGCTCGTCGAGCCGGAGCGCCAGGTGATCTTCCGGGTGCCGTGGGTCGACGACAACGGCAAGCTGCAGGTGAACCGCGGCTACCGCGTGCAGTACTCCTCCGTGCTCGGCCCCTACAAGGGCGGCCTGCGCTTCCACCCCTCGGTGAACATCTCGATCATCAAGTTCCTCGGCTTCGAGCAGATCTTCAAGAACGCGCTCACCGGTCAGGGCATCGGCGGCGGCAAGGGCGGGTCGAACTTCGACCCGCACGGCCGCAGCGACGCCGAGATCATGCGGTTCTGCCAGTCGTTCATGAACGAGCTCTACCGTCACCTCGGCGAGCACACCGACGTCCCTGCGGGCGACATCGGCGTGGGCGGCCGCGAGATCGGCTACCTGTTCGGGCAGTACCGCAAGATCACCAACCGGCACGAGTCCGGCATGTTCACCGGCAAGGGCATCGGCTGGGGCGGTGCGCAGGTGCGCACCGAGGCCACCGGCTACGGCGCCGTGTTCTTCGCCCAGGAGATGCTGGCCGTGCACGGCGAGTCCCTCGACGGCAAGCGCGTGGGAATCTCCGGATCCGGCAATGTCGCGATCTACGCGATCCAGAAGGCCGCGCAGCTGGGCGCGACAGCCGTCACCGCCTCCGACTCCTCCGGATACGTCGTCGACGACGCCGGCATCGACGTGGAGCTGCTGCGTCAGATCAAGGAGGTCGAGCGCGGCCGCATCGTCGAGTACGCGAACCGCCGCCCGAGCGCCCGCTTCGTCGAGGGCGGCTCGGTCTGGGAGGTGCCCGTCGACATCGCGGTGCCGTCCGCGACGCAGAACGAGCTGGACGGCGCGAGCGCGGCGACCCTGATCGCCAACGGCGTGCGCGCCGTCTCCGAGGGCGCCAACATGCCGAGCACCCCCGAGGCCGTCGGCGCCTTCCAGGACGCCGGCGTGCTCTTCGCCCCGGGCAAGGCCGCGAACGCCGGCGGAGTGGCCACCTCCGCCCTGGAGATGAGCCAGAACGCGGCGCGGCAGCGCTGGGGCTTCGACGACAGCGAGCAGAAGCTGCGCGACATCATGGCCGACATCCACCACGCCGCGTTCGACGCCGCGGAGCGCTACGGCACCCCGGGCGACTACGTGGCCGGTGCCAACATCGCCGGTTTCGAGCGGGTCGCGAACGCGATGCTCGCGCAGGGCGTGATCTGACCGGATCCGCTCCCCGCGACGATGGAAGCGCCGACCCTCGCACGAGGACCGGCGCTTCCGCATTCCGTCTGTTTGCGTCAATCGGTCACTTTCGCCCCCGGGAACCGACCGTTTGGCGCAAACAGACGGAGCTGGGCGGGGGTCAGCCTCGGTCGGCGGGATCCAGTTCGTCGTCGAGGTCGTCGTCCAGCGGCTGCCGCGGTGCGGCGACCGGCACCTTGTTGAACCCGGTGACCGCATCGTTCTCATCGAAGGAGGCGACCCTGCGGCGGAAGCCGCGGGTCAGCACCAGCAGGTAGATCACGCCGAGCACGGCCCAGACGGTGCCGCCGATCAGCGCGTCCTGGTGCAGGTTCGCCCAGAGCAGACCGGTGAGCAGCATGCCGATCGTGGGCATCACGATGTAGCGGAAGACGTCGCGCGGTGTCTTGCGCAGCCCCTTGCGGATGGCGAACCAGGCGATCACCGAGACGTTCACGAACGTGAAGGCGATCAGCGCCCCGAAGTTGATCCAGGCCGCGATCAGCTCGAGCGTGAAGGGGATCGCGAGCAGGCAGATCGCACCAACCAGCACGATGTTGAACGTGGGCGTGTGCGTGCGCGGGTTGATGTAGCCGAACACGCGACGCGGCAGCACGTTGTTGCGCCCCATGACCAGCAGCATGCGCGAGACCGACGCGTGTGAGGCCAGGCCCGAAGCGAGCGTCGCGCAGAAGCCCGCCGCAGTCAGGACGGCGCGCAACACGTCGCCGCCGACGGCATGTCCGATGAGCGGCAGCGTGGAGTCCTCGACGTACTGCATATCCCCACCGGGCGCGAATTCGTTCCAGTCGGGGAAGCGCAACTGCGTGACGTACGCCGCGATGAGGAAGATGGCACCGCCCAGGATCACCGTCAGCAGGATCGCCTTCGGCATGATCTTGGGATCCTTCGCCTCCTCCGCGTACATCGTGACCGCGTCGAAGCCGATGAACGAGAAGCACACGATGGTGGCGCCCATGAGCACGGCGCCGATCGTGACAGCGTCGTTCGCGAACGGGGCGATCGACGCGACGGTGCCTGCACCCTCCCCCCGCAGCAGCTGCGCAACGACCATGACGACGAAAACCGCCATCACGATGATCGAGAACACCAGAAGGATCATGTTCAAGTTCGAGGTACCACGCATCGTCAGATAGATGATCCCGGTCACGAGCACGCAATAGAGCACGACCCAGATCCATGCCGGAACCTCGGGGAAGAGCGCCTCCAGGTAGCTCTTGATGATCAGGCAGTTCACCATGGGCAGCAGCACGTAGTCGATCAGCGAGGTCCAGCCGACCATGAAGCCCAGGTTCGGGTGGATCGACTCGCGGACGTAGGTGTACGCGGATCCGGCGCTCGGGATCGCGCTCGCGATCTTGCCGTAGCTGATCGCGGTGAACACCATCACGACCAGTGCGACCAGGTAGGCGGCAGGCACCGCGTTGCCGGTGTCGCGGCCGACCATGCCGAACGTGTCGAACACGACGGTCGGGGTCATGTAGCCGAGCCCGAGGCCGACGATGGCCCAGAGTCCGAGGTTCCGCTTCAGCGTGCCGCCGCCCTGCGCGAGCGGCTTCGTCTTCATCGACATGCATCCTCCTCTGGATCTGCAGGCGTCGCCGCAGGATTCGGGTATCCGGCGAGTGCCCGCTGCGCGACACTGCGCAATCGATTGGAGTTCATTATGCCGGTCGCGAGGATCCATCGCGAGAGTTGATTTTCACAAGGGATTCCGTACTGGATCCTGAATTTCGCGCTGGTTTCCGCAGATCGACTTCTGCCCTCCGTCCCGGGAGCGATTCACCATCCCTCGGTGAGCACCCGATCCAGCGCCGCGACCACGATGTCGGCGCTGGCGGCCGTCAGGCACAGCGGCGGCTTGATCTTCAGCACGTTGGAGCGCTCGGAGGTGGTGAGCACGATCACGCCGAGCTCACGCAGCCGTTCGCAGATCGCCGCGGCCTCGGCCGTCGCGGGCTCCATGCTCTCCCTGTCGCGCACCAGTTCGACGCCGAGGTACAGGCCCGCACCGTGCACCGGTCCGATCAGCGGGTGCCGGGCGGCGAGGGCGCGGAAACCGGCGGCGAGGCGTGCACCGACGACACGGGCGTTGCGCTGCAGCCCCTCCTCGGCCATCGCATCGAGCACCGCGATGCCGACCCGGCAGCTGAGCGGGTTGCCGCCCGCGGAGGAGAAGAACTGGCCCTGCGTGGCGAGGGCGTCGGCGATGCGCTGCGAGGTGATCACCCCGCCGATCGGGAAGCCGTTGCCCATGGGCTTGGCGATCGTGATGATGTCGGGGATCACCGCGGACTGCTCGAACCCCCAGAACGTGGATCCCATCCGCCCGAATCCGACCTGCACCTCGTCCGCGATGCAGAGGCCGCCGGCCGCGCGCACCCGGGCATAGGCGTCGGCGAGGTACCCGTCGGGCAGCAGCACGCCGCCCGCGTTGCCGAGCACAGACTCGCAGAGGAACCCGGCGACCGGGCGCCCCTCCGCGGCGAGACGATCCAGGTCCACGCCGAGATCGGCGGCATAGCGCGGCCCCGTGCCCTCGCCCCGGTAGGTGCCGCGGAACCGGTTCGGCACATCGGCGACATGCACCCAGTCCGGCCGGGTGGCCAGCGCATCGGGGTTGTCGTAGGCGCTGGTGGTGACCGCATCGCTGGCCATCGTCCAGCCGTGATACGCCTCGCGCAGCGCCACCACGGTGCGTCGCCCGGTGGCCGCCTGTGCGAGCCGCAGGGCCAGGTCCACGGCCTCGGATCCGCTGTTCACCAGCAGCACGGTGTCCAGCCGGTCAGAGCCGCCGCCCGGCTGCGAGGGCAGCAGCGCGAGGAGCCGCTCGCTGTACTCCGCGAGATCGCGGTACAGGAACCGGGAGTTGGTGTTCAGGATCCGGATCTGCCGGTTCACCGCGTCCGCGACCCCCGGATGGCCGTGCCCGAGTCCGGTCACGTTGTTGACCATGTCGATGTAGGCCCGCCCGGTGGTGTCGACGAGGTGGTGCCGCCAGCCGCGCTCGATCTGCGGAGGGTGCTCGTAATACCGCTCCTGGGCGCTCGCGAAGACGCGCTCCCGGCGCGCGAGCTCGGCGGGCGCCTCGTCCGACTGCGTGAGCGAGGGCACGCCGAGCAGCGCCGCGGGGTCGGCCGAGAGCCGCCGCCAGGCGGGAACGAGCTGGGGGACGACGAGGGCGGCATCGTCCCCGGCCCAGACCAGGGGTGCAACACCGGCCGCGATGACCGTGACCACGAGCGCACGCGGGCTCTCGCTCTCGGGGAGCCAGCCGATGCGGTCCCCCGCGGCGACCTCGGTCTCCTGTTCCGCCCCGGACTGAACCCCGCGGATCTCGCACCACCACCCGGTCGTGAACAGGATCCGCACGATCCCCTCCGGCAAGCGCTGCGCCCGGCCGGCGAGCGGCGCGGTGACGGGTCGGCGCGGGCCGGGCGGAAGGTGCACGACCGTGCCGACAGGCCAGGTCGCCGCGGCGTCCGCCACGTCGATCCGCGTCCGGGTGAGACGGAAGACGCCGTACGGCATCACCGCGGCCGCCGCCCCCTCGTCCAGGGCGGTGCGGACGAGCTGCCCCTCCGCATCGGGCGCGAGCCAGGCCCCGGAGGCCAGTGCGTCCGCCTCGACCCCCGGATCGAGCATCACCACCCGGCCTTCGAATCCCGGCAGGAGCGCGCAGAGCGGCGCGACGTCGGCGACAGCCCCGACCGTCGCGGGCGCGGGGGCGGGCAGCGTCGGCCCGAACCCGAGCCTCGCGAGCACCAGCTCCACGCCCTCGACCAGCGTCACCGCCGTGGCCGCGTCGAAGATCGCCTGCTCCGTCGCGATGCGTTCCCTGGCGTATTCGTTGCCGCCGTCGATCTGCACCTGCCGCCAGCCGCTCGCCACGAGCAGCGCGGCACGCAGCACGATGAGCGGCCAGAGGGCGCGCGCCTCGGGTTCGCTCAGCGGCGCGGCGTCGTGGAACGCGGCGATCGTCTCGAGCACCCGCAGCGGGCGCTGCGGCTCGTGGTGCAGCATCGATGACGCGCACACCGCGAGCTCCGCCACCCGCCAGCCCAGGGCGAGGTCTCCCAGATCCAGCACCGTGCGCGGGTGCAGTCGCGTGTCCGCCCCGCGCTCGCCCATGACGTTGTCGTCCGTGAGGTCGCCGTGGATCGGCTGGACCGGCAGGGCATCCGCGATCGGCTGCAGCCGCATCCTGGCTTCCCCGGTGACGTGCAGGACCCTCCGGCGCAGCTCCTCGTCGCCGATCGAGCCGGCGAGGCGCTCGATCTCCTCGCCGGCGATCCGCATGTCCCACATCTGGGGGCGGTCGAGCCCGGGATGCGTCAGAGCGGCGAGCGCGTTCACGGAGGCGGCCGCGAGGGATCCGAATTCCCGCAGCACGACGGGCGCGAAGTATCCGGCGTCGACCATCGGCTCTCCCGCGGCGAACGCGCTGCGGCGCACCGCGAATCCCCGCCAGCGCTGCGTGAGGGCGCCATCGGTGCCGGGCAGCGCCTCGGGCACCGAGACCTCGGCGGCACGATACGCGTCCAGCGCGGCGTGCTGCGCGTCCCGGGCGCTGTCGGGGAAGACCGGGTTGTCGACCCGGAGCACGCTGCGGGATCCGTCCGGCGCCGTCAGCAGGAAGTTGCGGTCCTGATTGCTGCCGAGTTCGGTGGCCGTCACGGTGATGCCCCAGAGTTCCCGGGCGATGGCGACGGCGTCGGCGGTGGTCACATCGGGGCGCACCAGGCCCCCGGGCTGCTGTTCGGGCACAGCGGTTCCTTCGTTCGGAGCGGGCGGAGGGATCCGGTCAGAGGGCGTGATCGTCGGCGTGCCGGGCGAGCGAGCGGGCATAGCGCTCGGTGAGCTGCACCATGAGATCCGGTGTGGACCGGTCCACACCGAACACGTATCCGGGGAAGTCGAGCTCGTGCTGCGCCTGGAAGATCTCCTCATGCGAATCCGGCGACAGGATCCGCACCGGATCCCCGACCGCGACCCAGCCGATCGGCACCACGGTGTCCGGCGCGAGCGTCGTGCGCAGATGCACGACGGCGTTGATGCGCACCTCGCTGCGCTCGCCGATCACCGCGCCGTTGAAGATCCGCGTGCCGGTGGCGAGGAACACCTCGTCGGCGATCGTCGCCCCCGAGATGCTCGCCATCGGTCCCACCAGCACGTGGTCGCCGATGTGCACGGGGTTCGCGGCGGTGGCCCGGATGAGCGCATTCTCCATCACGATCACGTGCTCGCCGAGCGTGATCGGGCCGCCCTCGGCGGTGATCACGGCGCCGTGCAGCACCTGGCAGTTCTCCCCGATCGTGACATCGCCGCTGATCACGGCGGACGGCGCCACGACGGCCGTGTCGTGGATGCGGGGCCGAGCCCCGAGGTGCTCGTACATCATGTGATGAGCGTAGTGCCGCACCGGCATCCCGCGGGACGGGACCGGGCGGCGCGCCCGCGGCAGGGCCGACGCAGCGCAGCCCGCTCGTGGCGGCGTGGGCTCAGACGCCGATCGGCGGGAGCAGACCCTTCGCGGCCGCCATCGTGCGGGCGATCAGCACGGACGGATCCCGGATCTCCCCGTCGGCGATGAGGCGGTCCAGCTCCGGGAGCGGCATCCGCACCGGCTGCACCTGCTCGGCCGGGTCGTCGGTCACCGCCTGGCCGGGGCGCACACCGGATGCGAGGAACAGATGCGTCGCCCAGACACTGCGACCGGGGTTGGCGAAGAACGTGTGCAGCGGCACCAGTTCGGCGACGACGATGCCCAGCTCCTCCTCGAGCTCACGGCGTGCGGCCTGCTCTGGCGTCTCGCCGAAGGCGCCCCCGCCGCCGGGAAGGTCGAGGATCCACCGATCGACCGGGTAGCGGTACTGCCGGGCGAGCAGCACGTCGGCGCCGTCACGCACCAGGGTCGCAACCGCGAACGGCACGCTGCGGTCGACCTCGAACGTCGTCCGCTCGCCCGACGGCAGCACCACCTCGTCGGCGTCGATACGCACGCGGCCTCGATGCGCCTCCCGTGTGGAGACCCAGCGCCAGCGCGAGTCGGCCGCTTCCTCGGGGCGCGGCCGGGAGCGGCGCGACGTCGGCACCGGCTCGGCCGGCGCTGACGATGGCGGCGCCGTGTCGGGAGCAAAGGCAGCGGGCGCACCGGCCGAGGCGGGCTGCACGGGGCGCATCCGCGCACGCCAGTCCTGCATCAGCTTCTCGACGTCGACGGCTCCGGATGCAGATGCGGGGGCGGGAAGCGGACCGGATCCCTCCCCCGGCCGGCGTCGCTGAGGAGTGGCGAGGCCGGCGCTCATGATGCGGTTCCCGCGGCGACAGGTTCGGCGGGCGCCGTCACGGACTCGGGGAACAGCGCGGTCAGCAGCTGGCCGGTCCATTCGACGGGGTCGGCCCGATCCGCGCCGGGCATCGGAACGACGAGCGCCTCTCCCCCGCCGATGAGCTTGGCTTGCGGATACAGTCGCTGCAGGCGCACCTTCATCGAGTCCTCGAACCGGGCGGGCGCCACCCGCAGGTTCGAACCCATCGCCACCACGTCGGTGAGCCCGGCGCGCGCGGCGCGGCGCCGCAGCCGGGCGATCGCGACGAGGCCGGAGACCTCGGCCGGCGGTGCGCCGTAGCGGTCGGCGAGCTCCTCGACGACGCGATCGATCGCGTCGTCCGCCGCGGTCGCGGTGGCCGCGCTGGACAGCTTCTGGTACGCCTCCAGGCGCAGGCGCTCGCTGTCGATGTACGCGTCCGGGATCCGCGCATCGACGGGCAGCTCGAGGCGCAGCTCGGCGCCGGTCTCGGTCTCCTCGCCGCGGAACGTCGCCACGGCCTCGCCGATCATCCGCAGGTACAGATCGAAGCCGACGCCCGCGATGTGTCCCGCCTGCTCCGCGCCCAGCAGGTTGCCGGCGCCGCGCAGCTCGAGGTCCTTGAGCGCGACCTGCATGCCGGATCCGAGGTCGTTGTTCACCGCGATCGTCTGCAGCCGGTCGGCGGCGGTCTCGCTCAGCGGCTTCCCGTCGTCGTACAGGAAGTACGCGTACGCGCGCTCCCTGCCGCGGCCGACGCGCCCGCGCAGCTGGTGCAGCTGGCTGAGGCCGTAGCGGTCGGCGCGGTCGATGATGATCGTGTTCGCGTTCGAGATGTCCAGGCCGGTCTCGATGATGGTCGTGGACACCAGGACGTCGTACTTGCGCTCCCAGAAGTCGTCGACGACCTGCTCGAGCTGGTGCTCGCCCATCTTGCCGTGCGCGACCGCGATGCGCGCCTCGGGGACGAGTTCGGCGAGCTCGCTCGCGATGCGCTGGATCGACTGCACCCGGTTGTGCACGTAGAAGACCTGGCCCTCGCGCAGGATCTCGCGCCGGATCGCTGCGGCGACCTGCTTGTCGCTCTTCGGCCCCACGAACGAGAGGATCGGGTGCCGGTCCTCCGGCGGCGTCTGCAGCGTCGACATCTCGCGGATGCCGGTGACCGCCATCTCGAGTGTGCGCGGGATCGGGGTCGCGCTCATGGCGAGGATGTCGACGTTGGTCTTCATCTTCTTGAGCGCGTCCTTGTGCTCGACGCCGAAGCGCTGCTCCTCGTCGATGATCATGAGGCCCAGATCCTTGAACAGCACCTGATCGGTGAGGATCCGGTGCGTGCCGATCACCATGTCGACGGATCCCTCCAGCAGGCCGTCGAGGGTGAGCCGCGCCTCCTTGTCGGTCTGGAAGCGCGAGAGCGGGCGCACGGTGACCGGGAAGCCGGCGAAGCGCTCGGTGAAGGTCTCGAGGTGCTGCTTGACGAGCAGCGTGGTCGGCACGAGCATGGCGACCTGCTTGCCGTCCTGGATCGCCTTGAACGCGGCGCGCACGGCGACCTCGGTCTTGCCGAAGCCGACATCGCCCGAGAGCAGCCGGTCCATCGGGATGGGCCGCTCCATGTCGGCCTTGATCTCGTCGATGGTCTGCAGCTGATCGGGGGTCTCCGCGAACGGGAAGGCCTCCTCCAGCTCGCGCTGCCACGGTGTGTCCGTGCCGAAGGCGTAGCCCTTGGCCGCCATCCGCGCCGAGTACAGCTTGACGAGCTCCACCGCGATGTCGCGGACGGCCTTGCGCGCCTTGCCCTTGGCGGCGGCCCAGTCACTGCCGCCCATCTTGGACAGCTGGGGCGCCTCGCCGCCGACGTACTTCGAGAGCAGGTCGAGCTGGTCTGTGGGCACGTAGAGCTTGTCGCCGGGGTACCCGCGCTTCGACGGCGCGTACTCGAGCACGAGGTAGTCGCGGGTCGTCTTGACGGCGTTCCGCCCGCCCGAGGAGACCTCGCGCTGGGTCATCTCGACGAAGCGGGCGATTCCATGGGTCTGATGCACGACGAAGTCGCCGGCCTTCAGCTGCATCGGATCCACGACGTTCTTGCGCCGGGATGCCAGCTTCTTCACGACGCGGGTGTCGCCGCCGATCGTGCGCCCGTAGAACTCGTTGTCGGTCAGGACCGCGATCTTCGCACTCGCGATCTGGAAGCCCGACTCGATCGCGCCCGTGACGAGTGTCGCGATGCCCGGATCCGGACTCGCGGGAAGCGTCTCGACCACGCGCGCGGCGATGCCGCGGTCGGCGAGCACGTCGCGGGCGCGGTCGACGAGACCGGCACCCGACGAGACCAGCACGACCCGCCAGCCCTCGGCAACCCGCGCCGCCGTGAACTCGATCGCGCCGTCGACGTTGCCGTGGAACGACGGGATGGGCGCCGCGCTCACGCCGTCGGCGCCGGCCCCTGAGCCGGCCGCATGCTCGAACGTCGCGTCGACGGAGCCGGCGTCGAAGGCGCTGAGCCGCCACCACACGCCTCCGCGCTCATGCAGCGCGGCCCTCAGCTCGGCGACGGAGAGGAAGTCTCCCGTCTGCAGGTCGATCGGCGCCGACGCGCCGGCGGTCGCCGCGCTCCACGCCGCGTCGAGGAACTCCCGGTTCGTCTCGCCGAGGCTCGCCGCGCGGGCGCCGCTGCGCTCCGGATCCACCAGCGCGACGGCGGCGTTCTCGGGCAGGTAGTCGGTGAGCGGCACAACGGGGCCGGCGACGACGGGCAGGAGCGACTCCATGCCCTCGACCGGGATCCCCTCGGCCATCTTCTGCAGCATCCCGGAGATGCCGGGGAAGGCGTCGACGAGGGCACCGGCACGTTCGCGCACCTCGGCCGTCAGCAGCAGCTCCCGGCTGGCCGGCAGTGAGACGACGGAGGGCGCGGCGGGCAGGGAACGCTGGTCGGCGACCGAGAAGAGGCGGATCTGATCGACCTCGTCGCCGAAGAACTCCACCCGGGACGGGTGCTCGGCCGTGGGCGGGAAGACATCGAGGATACCGCCGCGCACGGCGAACTCCCCCCGGCGGGACACCATGTCGACCCGCGAGTAGGCGCGTTCGACGAGCGAGGCCGCCACGGCGTCGAGGTCGTAGCCGCGGCCGCCGACCGTGAGCTCGAGCGGTTCGACGTCACCGAGTCCCGCGGCGACGGGCTGCAGCGCCGCGCGCACCGAGGCGACGACGACGAGCGGCCGCGCGCCCGACCAGATCCGCATCCGGCGCAGCACCTCGAGGCGCCGGCCGACGGTGTCGGGGCTGGGGCTGAGCCGCTCGTGCGGGAGCGTCTCCCAGGCGGGGAAGGACAGGATCTCGGCGTCCGGCAGGTAGGACCCGAGCGCTGCGGCGAGGGACTCCGCCCGGCGGCCGGTCGGTGCCACCACGAGCAATGCAGCCGGTCGCCCCGCCGCGGCACGCCGTTCCAGCAGCCCCGCCAGCGTCGGGGCGTCCAGGCCTGCGCTCGCGAGCAGGTCTGCATCGGTCTGCGCCCAGGTCAGGGCGTCGCGGAATCCGGATGCCTCGTCTTCCAGAGCGCGGATGATCCCCTGCACAGTCACCGGAAGAGTCTACGTGGGCGGACCGACATCGGGCTGCGTGCTGCCTCGACCGCGCGGGGA
>JAFDWK010000057.1:0-30721 GCA_018268515.1 Actinomycetota bacterium | reverse complement strand
TGCTGACCTCGATCCCTCATCCGGACAGGCACATCCGGGCTGGGGTCGTCGTCCCGGCTGGGGGCGTGGCCCCGGGGCACCGCCGGGGCGAGACCGATCCGAGTGGGTGCGGCTCGCGCAGGCTCAGCCGGGTGGGCCGAGGGCGTGGGTGAGGTCGTGGGGGATGCGTCCGGGGTCGCCGCCGCGGGTGCGGGGCCGGTGCCAGGCGCCGTACAGGTCCCACCAGTGCGGGCCGCGGATCTCGGGAACCCCGCCGCGCATGCGGATCCGCCACCCGGAGGTGTCGAGGGTGCGGTGGTGGTGCCAGCACACGGCCACCCCGTTGCTGGTATGCGTGGGCCCGCCGTCGGCCCACTCCCGGACGTGGTGGATCTCACACCAGGTCGCCGGGACGTGACAACCCGGGATCACGCTCTCCCGATCCCGCAGCACGATCGCGCGACGTTGCACCGCGGTGAAGATGCGGGCGGTGGTGCCGATGGACACGATCTGCCCGTGTTCGTCGAACAGCACCCGCTGGATCCCGCCGGCGCAGGCGGTATGCCGGGCGACGGAGAGGGGGACGTCGTCGCCGGTGCCTTCGATGAACGCCCGCCCGGCACCGCGGGCGTAGTCCGCCGCGGTGACGGACACGACCAGCATCGGGGCCGCACCGCCGAGGTCGGGCATGCCCCCCGAGGCGGCCGCGGCCTGCAGGATCATCGCGAGATTGTCATGATTGCGTTGACCCGGGGTGCGGGAATCCACCGGCGCCGGCAACCCATCCGTCTCCTCCGGGCCCGCACCCGGATCCGCGTCTGGAATCGGATCCTCGCTGGCGCCAGCGGGGTGGAACGAGACCTTTCCCGCGCCGGAGCCCAGGTCGGGGGCCCCGGTCGCGGCGGGGTTGTTGAACGCGTCCATCAGCCGCCGCATCAGCCCCGCGACCTCGGGCAGCGCCTGCCCGCCGAACCGGTGCGTGCCATGACGCAGCTTCCCGATCCAGAAGCTGCGGGAACGCTCCGCGGCGGCATCATCCGGCTCCGCCCCGTCCGGATCCAGCCGCAGCATCAACGCCCGCGCGTAATCCGCGAGCTCGTCCGTCGACGGGGCAGGCCCGGGCCGTCCGTGCTCATCGGGCAGATCCTCCCCCCGCGCGGTCGCGGCCAGCAGCCCGTCCACAGCCTCCCGCACATCGACGCTGATCCGGGTGCCGGCGCGTTCCACCGGGCCGATCGCGGCGAGCAGCCCGGGCACCGACACCACCCCATCCCGCAACGCCGCCGCCATCGCCGGATACGCGGCCGGGGCGAGGCCACCGCTGGACAGCAGCACCTCCCGGTGCGTCGCACCCGCGGCGCGCACGAACTGCCGCGCCGTGCCGACATCGGTGCGCAACGCCCGCCGCAACAACTCCGTCGCTTCCCGGCACCCGGCCGCCGGAGACACCCGCTCCGCGGCAAGACGCCGATCCCGGTCGGTCACCTGCCCGGCCAGGCCGGTGAGCACCGCATCCAGCCGACGCCGCACCGACCCACCCGCCATCAACAGGCCGACCAGCTCCGCCGCCGACGCCCCATCGAACCCACGCCCCACCGGCGCTGACGCGCACAGCTCGGCCAGCAGGTCATCCACCTGCTGCAGGATCCGTGCCACGGTCGAGGTCATACCCCCATCCAACACGGGACCGCCGACATTCAAAGCACCAGATCAGAAGATCTTTCCGAACTGTGCAGAACTCCCCCAGACCCGTCATTGTGGAGGACGAACTCCCCCACCAGACCCACCGCGAAACCCCCGCTCACTGGTCGCAGAATGCGCCCGAACGACACCCGACACCGCAATACACGACCAGCGAGCCGCTCGGGTCCACGCCGGGCGATCACCGCGAACCGCCACACGTCCGCACCCGCGCCTAGGATGAACGCGTGACCGACCCGCAGCAGCACTCCCCCGTTCCGCCGCCGCCCGGTACGCAGCCGGCGGCCCCCGCGAACGCGCATCCCTCCGCCGCGCCGGGCGCAGGATCCGCTGCGCCGTCCGCGCCGGGGTTCGCGCCACCCGGACCGTCCGGATACTACGTGCCGGGGCAGCCGGTGCCCCCGGTCCCCGAGCCGCCGGCCTATGCGGCCCCGCCCGGAGCCTTCGCCGGGCCCGCCGGAGGCTATGCGGCTTCGGCGCCGTACCTGCCGACCGAGCGTCCGGCGCGCGGCGCAGGGCTCGGTCGGGTGGCGCTGCTGCTCGCCCTGCTCGCCACCGTCGTGCTGACGATCGTCGGCGCCGTGCTCGCCTGGCAGATCGGTCACGGCGTCGGATCCTCCACCGATCTCACCACCCTCGAGAAGAGCCTCAGCGCCGGCGATCTGGCGATCCTCACGCCCGTGCGGGATCTGGTGCTGTGGGCGGAGATCACCTCCTGGGCGGCGACCACCCTCGGGATCTGGGCACTCGTGCAGGGCATCGTCGCGATCGCCAAGCGGCGCGGACGCGGACCCGGCATCGCCGCCGTCGTGATCGCCGTGCTCGGCCCGTTCGTCTACTTCCTCGTCGGCTACCTCACGTTCGCGATCGCGCTCGGAGCCTCCGTGGCCTCGAGCTGACTCCGGCTCGAGCTGACACCGGCTCGAGCGGGCGTCGAGCCGGGCGGAGTCGGATCAGCGCGGCGCGTGGTGCTTCTGCTGGGCGGCGAGCAGGCCTTCCTCGACCAGCTGCTCCACCGCGTCCGCCGCATCCGCGATCAGGACGGGCAGATTGGCGCGCTCCGCTGCACCGAACGGCGAGAGCACCCAGTCGGCCGGATCCTGCCGTCCCGGCGGGCGGCCGATCCCCACGCGCACACGCGGGAAGTCGGGCGTGGTGAGGACACGGGCGACATCGCGGATGCCGTTGTGCCCGCCGTGCCCGCCGCCGACCTTGAGCTTGATCGTGTCGAAGGGGATGTCCAGCTCGTCGTGCACGAGCACGATCCGCTCGGGGTCCACCGAGTAGAAGCGCGCAAGGGCGCCGACAGGAGCGCCGGACACGTTCATGAAGCTGTTCGGCTTCGCGAGCACGAGCTTGTCGCCCCCGGGGCGCACCCAGGTCTCCACGACGCGCGCGCCGCCCTTGTGCTCCCGGAACGTCTCGCCGCGGCGTGCCGCGAGTTCATCGACGACCATCTGCCCGACGTTGTGCCGGGTCGCCGCGTACTTCGCCCCCGGGTTGCCGAGCCCCACCACCAGCCACGTCTGCGCCATGGATCCATCCTCCAGGAATCACGTCATGCCAGGAAACCGTCCTGGGACGACGAAGGGGGCGCGATCGAGTCGCGCCCCCTTCGACGGAGCTTCGAGCCGAGGATTACTCCGCGGCGGCAGCCTCGGCCGGCGCCTCGGCCTCGGCAGCCTCCGGCTCGGCAGCGGCGGCCGGGGTGGAGATGGCGACGACGAGGGTCTCCGGGTCCGCGACCAGGGTGACGCCCTTGGGCAGCGTCACATCGGCGGCGGTGATGCGGGCGCCGTCCTCGAGGCCCTCGACCGAGACCTCGACGTGCTCCGGGATGTGCGTGGCCTCGGCCTCGACCGACAGGTGCGTGGCGTCGAGGTTCGCGATGGTTCCGGCGAACGACTCACCGGTCAGCACGACGGGAAGCTCGATGGCGACCTTCTCGCCCTTGCGCACGACCAGCAGGTCGATGTGCTCGATGATCTGGTGCACCGGGTCCTTCTGGACGTCCTTGACCAGGGCGAGCTGGCTCTTACCCTCGATGTCGAGCTCGAGCAGCGCGTTGGCGCGGCGGATGAGCAGGCCGACCTGGTGACCCGGAAGGGCGACGTGCACCGGGTCGGTGCCGTGGCCGTAGATCACGGCGGGGATCTGGCCGGCGGCGCGCAGACGGCGGGCGAAGCCCTTGCCGAAGCCGGTGCGGAGCTCGGCGGCGACCTTGTTGTCTTCGGTCATGATGTTCTCCTTGTTCACGCGCGGCACGGAGGCCGCACGGTGGTCTGGGTGCGTCGTCTCGACACGACGGAAGGAGAGCCAGAGCTCGCCGCGTCGATCACGGATGGGCGCGCACGCACCATCCCTCGCCGAGGACCCCACCATGTTACCCGACTTCGATGCCTCGCACTGACGATAGGCTGGGACCATGTTCGATGCCGCAATCATCTCCGAGGGGATCGCCTGGCTGATCGGCCTCATGACCGTCGCCGCGACCGTGCTCACCTTCGGCGCCCTGTTCTCGATGGGCCGCTCCGGCTACCGCAAGGACTGACGCCCCGCACAGAAGAACCGCGCCGCCCTTCGGACGTCGCGGTTCTTCTCGCGTGCGAGGCCCGGCGCGGGCCTCGGGACATCAGCCCACGCCGAGGTAGGCCTCCTTCACGGCCGGGTCGGCGAGCAGCTCCTTGCCGGTGCCGGTGCGGGTGATGGCCCCGGTCTCCAGCACGAAGGCGCGATGAGCCCGGGCAAGCGCCTGGTTCGCGTTCTGCTCCACCAGCAGCACCGTGGTCCCCTGCGCATTGATCTCGGTGATGATCTTGAAGATCTGCCGGATGAACTGCGGCGCGAGCCCCATCGACGGTTCGTCCAGCAGCAGCACGCGCGGCTGCGACATCAGCGCGCGTCCGATCGCCAGCATCTGCTGCTCGCCGCCGGACATCGTGCCGCCGAGCTGCTTCTTGCGCTCGTCCAGGCGCGGGAACAGCGAGAACACGCGATCGTAGGATTCGGCGACGCCCGACTTGTTCTTCAGGCCGAAGGTGCCCATGTCCAGGTTCTCCAGCACCGTCATGCCGGGGAAGATGCCCCGACCCTCCGGTGACTGCGAGATCCCCTTGACGACGCGCAGGTGCGCCTTCATCTTGGTGATGTCCTCGCCGTCGAACGTGATGGATCCGCTGGACGGGTTGAGCAGACCGGAGATCGTGCGCATCGTCGTGGTCTTCCCCGCGCCGTTCGCACCGATCAGCGAGACGATCTCCCCCTCCTCGACGGCGAAGGAGATGCCATGGATCGCCTGGATCCGGCCGTAGTGGACGGAGACGTCCTTCAGTTCAAGCAACGTCATCTTCGGGCACTCCCAGGTAGGCGGCGATCACGCGCGGGTCGTCACGGATGACCGCGGGCACGTCGTCGGCGATCTTCTTGCCGAACTCGAGCACCACGATGCGATCGGTGACGCCCATCACGAGCTTCATGTCGTGCTCGATGAGCAGGACGGTGTATCCCTCGTCGCGGATCGAACGGATCAGCGCCATCAGATCCTCCTTCTCCGCCGGGTTGAAACCGGCGGCCGGCTCGTCCAGGCAGAGCAGCTTCGGATCCGTGGCGAGAGCGCGCGCGATCTCGAGGCGCCGCTGGGATCCGTAGGACAGATCCCGGGAGCGCTTCTGCGCATGCTGTGCGATGCCGACGAAGTCGAGCAGCGCCATCGCCCGGTCGACCGAGCTGCGCTCCTCGCGGATATGCCGCGGCGAGCGCACCAGCGCCCCCGGCACCGAGGTGCGGTGCCGGGCGTCCAGGCCCACCACCACGTTCTCCAGCGCCGTCATCTCGCCGAACAGCCGGATGTTCTGGAAGGTGCGGGCGAAGCCCAGACGCGTGATCTGGTGCTGCTTGCGTCCCTTGACCGACTGCCCCTCCAGCAGCACGTCGCCGCTGGTGGGCTTGTAGACGCCGGTCATCGCGTTGAAGCACGTCGTCTTGCCCGCGCCGTTCGGCCCGATGAGGCCGAGGATCTCCCCGCGCTTGATGTCGAAGGTGACATCGTCCAGCGCGGTGAGGCCGCCGAAGCGGATGGTGAGGTTCTTCACCTCCACCAGCTTCTCGCCGACCTCGACCTCGATCTCGCGCTCGGACTCGGCGCCCTCGACGAGCGGCAGATCCTGATGCTCCTGGATCGGATCGGTCATGACGCGCTCCCTTCCGTGCGGGGCGTCGGTGCTCCCGGCGGTTCCGCGCCCCTCGGTGCCTTCGGAGGCGCGACCCACTCGATCGCCTTGCGCGAATACGCCATCAGGCGCATCTTCGCCGGGATGAGCCCCTGGGAGCGGTAGATCATCAGGAGCACGAGCGCGACGCCGAAGATCAGGTACTTGTAGTCCGCGATCGCGGTGAACCGCAACGGGATGTACGCCACGATGGCGCCGCCGAGGATCGCACCGACCTTGTTCCCGGTGCCGCCGAGCACCACCGCGGCGAGGAACAGGATCGAGGTCTGCACGTCGAACTTCTGGTTGTTCACGAAGCCGACCTGCCCGGCGAACAGCGCCCCGGAGAGACCGCCGACACTCGCACCGATCGCGAATGCCCACACCTTGTACTTGAAGGTGGGAACGCCCATCGTCTCCGCCGCATCCTCATCCTCACGGATCGCGATCCAGGCCCGGCCGACGCGCGAACGCTCCAGGTTGCCCGCGAGCAGCAGGATGATGATCAGGATCGTGACGGTCAGCCAATACCACGGGGTGCCGTTCGAGTTCGCGAAGATCGGGATGCCGTTCGCCCCCTCCCCCGGCGGGCGGCCGACGTTCTGGAAGCCGACCTGTCCCTTCATCGCCGGGATGATGGTCGCCAGGATCCGCACGATCTCACCGAAGCCGAGCGTCACGATGGCGAGGTAGTCGCCGCGCAGACGCAGCGTCGGCACACCGAGCACGACGCCGAAGATCATCGCGATCACCATCGCCAGCGGCAGCGTCCACAGGTAGGGGATCTTGAGATACGGCGAATCGGGACTGGTGAACATCGCCGCCGTGTACGAGCCGACCGCGAAGAAGGCGACGTAGCCGAGGTCGAGCAGGCCGGCATAGCCGACGACCACGTTCAGGCCCACCGCGACGAGCGCGTACACGGCCATCGCGAACAGCGCGAGCGGCCAGTCGTTGCCCGGCGTGGTGGTCAGCGGGAAGAAGTTCAGGTACGGCATCGCGTAGGCGATGACGACCACGATGAGCATCCATGCCCACTGCACCGGGCGGGACAGCCCGTTCCAGCGTTCGCGGATGCCACGGAAGGGGCCGCGGCGCACGGTGGCGATGGACTCGGTCTCGATGACCTCGCGCGCCGACTCCGCGGTCGGCAGTGGACGAGGCCCGTCTGATGAGGTGCTCATGCCTTGCTCCTTCCGAGGGTGGTTCCGAGAATGCCCTCGGGGCGAACCAGCAGGACCAGGACGAGGATGACGAACGCCACGACATCGGCCCACTGTGCATCTCCGAGCAGGATCTGCCCGTAGTTGCCGACGATGCCCAGCAGGATGCCGCCGAGGAGAGCTCCGCGCACGTTGCCGATGCCGCCGAGCACGGCCGCGGCGAACGCCTTGACCCCGAGGATGAAGCCGCCGTTGTAGATGACGCCGGAGGGCACCAGCATCACGTAGAACAGGGCGGCGGCGCCCGCGAGCAGGCCGCCGATGATGAACGTGATCATGATGGTGCGCTCCTTGGAGACGCCCATCAGGGTCGCGGTGTCCGGATCCTGCGCGACGGCGCGGATTCCGCGGCCGGTGCGGCTGCGACGGATGAACATGTCGGTGCCGACCATGAGCAGCACAGCGGCCACCACGATGATGATCTGCTGGTTGTTCACGATCGTGCCGAAGACGTCGAAGATCGGCGTCGGGATGAACATCGTCACGGCGGGCTGCGCGTTCGCACCGCCGATGAACGGCAGGAAGATCAGGTACTGGATGGCGAACGAGACGCCGATCGCAGTGATCAGGAAGACCAGTCGCGGGGCGTTGCGTTTGCGCAGGGGCCTGTAGGCGACGCGTTCGACGATGAACGCGGTGGCGGCCGAGAACACCATGCCGACGATCAGGGCGAGCAGCAGATCCATGATGATCGCGAGCGGGCCGATGGTCGGGGCGCTGGGCCCGAAGCCGAGCATCGTCAGCGTGATCACGACGCCGTAGGCGCCCACGATGAAGACTTCGGAGTGGGCGAAGTTGATCAGGCTCAGCACGCCGTAGACGAGCGTGTAGCCCACGGCGATGAGGCCGTAGATGGCCCCGAAGGTGAGGCCGTCGAAGGTGGCGCTCCAGAAGTTCTGGAACAGGGCGTTGATATCGAAATTGATCCAGGACGAGTCCATGTGCACCACGGACAGGGCGACGAGATCGAGCATTCAGTTTTCACTTCCACAGGGGGCGCATCATCGCGCCGGGAAAGAGCAGGGGCAAGGGGATCCTGCGGCACGGACGCATCCGTGCCGCAGGATCCTTTCGGTCACTGGCCGATCGGGCCGATGTAGGCGATCTTGCCGTCCAGCACGCGATAGCCGTACACGGTGGGAGCCTCCAGCTCGCCCGTCTTGTCCCACTTCAGGTGCTTCGCGAGGCCGTCCGCGTCATAGGAGGTGACCCAGGCGAGCAGATCGGCGCGCGTCTGCTTGCCGTGGTCGATGCCGCTCAGCAGCACGGTCGCCGCGTCGTAGCCCTCGATGGAGTAGGTGCCGGGGGCGGCGCTGAACGCGTCGGTGTACTGCTTGGAGAAGTCCGTGAGCAGCTCACCCGGGATGCAGGGGCAGGTGAAGAACGCGTTCTTGGACGCGTCGCCCGCGAGCTTGATGAACTGGTCGTCCTTCACGCCATCGGGGCCCACGAACGGTCCGTTGTACCCCTTTGCGACCAGCTGCTGCGCGAGGGGTGCGGCCTCGGCGTAGTAACCGGAGTAGTAGACGGCGTCCGGCTTCGCGTTGATGATCTTCGAGATCGTCGCGGAGAAGTCCTTCTGCCCAGTGGTGACCTTGTCGTTGCCGGCGAGCGCGGAGCCGAGGGCGTCACCGGTGGTCTTGGCCAGGCCGATGCCGTAGTCGGAGTCGTCCTGCACCAGGTAGACCTTCTTGGCCTTCAGCGTGCCGGTGAGGAACTTCGCTGCGGCAGGACCCTGCTGTGCGTCATTGCCGAGGCCGCGGAAGAACGTCGTCCAGCCGTTCTTGGTCAGATCGGGGTTCGTGGCGGACGGAGTGATGTGCACAAGGCCCTGCTGCTGGAAGATGTTTCCCGTGGCCTTGGACTCGCCCGAGAACGGCAGCCCCACGACACCGAGGATGTCCGCTTCGGACACCGCCTGCGTGGTGGGACCGGTGGCCTTGTTCGGGTCGCCCTCGGTGTCGAACTTCTTGAACTGCACCTGACAGCCGGCGTTCGCCTTGTTGTGCTGGTCGATGGCGAGTTGGATGCCCTGGAAGATGTTGATGCCCAGCTGGGCGTTCGGGCCGGTCTCCGCACCGACATAGGCGAGCGTCGTGGTGGACGGGCAGGTGGCCTTGCCGTCGCCGGCCGGAAGCACGGCGTCCTTCGGGGTGGAGACGGAGGTCACGGCGGGAATATCGGGAACGGTGCTGCTGCCGGTCGTCGACGACGTGCCCCCGGTCTGGTTCGCACAGCCCGCGAGCAACAGCAGCGCGGCTGCTGCTGCGACCCCCGCGACCGCATTCTTTCGGATCATTTTGTGATTGCCTTCCGATTCGGGTCATCGACCGCCCCTTGCGAACGTCGATGTCATCAAGGTGTGGTGAGCGTACCTCGATGTACGCGTCCCGCGCACGACATTAGTCCGACGAAGTCCAGTTTTCGTCCGATAACGCGACACGTTTGCCCGGATCGTTACCTGAGGGCAGGTCGGCGCCCCTGCTCAGGAGCGGAAATCGAGCAGGACCTTGGACGAACGGGCCGGATCCGCGGCGACGGCGAACGCCTCGGGCGTGTCCCCGACCGCGAACACGTGCGAGACGATCCCCTCGACGTCGAGGGTCCCGTCGGCGAGGGCTGCGATCACGAGGTCGAGCTCTCCGGCGAAGCGCAGGGAGCCGACCAGGCGCAGTTCGCGCGTGATCGCGGTCGCGAGCGGAGCCGGCACGTCGCCGGCGCGCTGCAGGCCGAGCATCACGACGGTGCCGCCGCGTGCGGCCGCGGAGATCGCGGCGGAGAGCCCCGCGACGGTGCCGCTCGATTCGACGACCACGTCGGCGTGCAGCGCCGCGACGGCTGCGGCGTCGCGAGCGTCGATCGCGGTCGCGCCTCGGCGGGCGGCGAGCTCCCGCGGCCGATCTTCGAGATCGGTCACCACCACCCGGTCCGCTCCGTGGTGCCCGGCGACCGCGGCCACGAGCTGGCCGATCGGCCCGCCGCCGATCACCGCGACGGAGCGGCCACGGATCTCGCCCGCCTGCGCGAGACCGTGCCAGGCCACGGCCGCGGGCTCGGCCAGAGCCGCCGTGCGCAGATCGAGCCCCGTCGGCAGCGCCCGGAGCATGCGCACCGGCAGCGCGACCCGGCGCGCGAACGCGCCCTGCGTGTGCGGCAGGTGCATCGCGGAGCCCAGGTAGGTCGAGGCGGGCGCGAGATTCGGACGGTCCTCGGGCCAGGGCGTCACGCCGTCGCCGTGCGGCGTGAGCGGATGCACCGCGACGGCCGTGCCCTCGGCGGGACCGGAACCGTCGCCCGCCGCCTGCACCACCGTGCCGGAGACCTCATGGCCGAGGATCATCGGCTCGCGCAGGATCGAGGCTCCCGCGGCGCCGTGCAGCCAGTAATGCAGATCGGATCCGCAGATCCCGCCATAGGCGATCTCCACGACCGCCTCGTCCGGACGCGGTACCGGATCCGGGATCTCCTCGACGCGCAGATCCTGCGCACCGTGCGCGATCACGGCGATGCTGCCCATGCCATTCCTCCTTCTGCGGACGGTCCTGCCCGCGGTTGTACGACGCCGGCCGCGCTCGGGCACCCCCGGCACGACCGCGCCTCAGTGCAGCGGGGTCTCCAGCCGCACCCCGGCCGCGATGACCGCGACGGTCTGCCCGGCGTGCACGGGAGCGGCCGAGTGCGGCGCGCCGGTCATCACGACATCGCCCGGGCCGAGCGGCGACCACCTGGCGACATACGCCAGGCACTCCCGGATCGGGACGGGCAACTCGCGCGCTCCGGTGCGCGCGACCAGGTCGCCGTCGATCTCCACGGCGAGGTCGATGTCGTCGAGATCCGCGTCCGTGTCGATCCACGGGCCGAGCGGCGTATACCCCTCCCCCGACTTGGACTCGAAGTTGCGCGGGTCGACGACGGCACGATCGGGGCTGGAGAGGTCGTTCACTGCGGTGACCCCCAGCACGAACTCGTGCGCGTTCGCCGCGGTGAGGCCCTGGGTGCTGCGGCCGATGACCACGGCGATCTCGCCCTCCGCCACGGCCCGGCCCGCATCGCGGCGCACGGGCACCCCGGTCCCGGACGCGACGACGGTGCGCGGGCTCTTCAGCCATGCCTGCACGGGCGCGACATGCCCCGGGCCGTTCTGAGCGATGCCGACGACGACGAGCGGCGCCGCGGGTGCCAGCACGACGCCCTGCACCGGCTCCCTGTCGGCGGGACGGCGGCCGGCGGCGAAGGCCGCATACGGGTCGTCGATGCGGATCCACCGGTCCCCCTCGCGGCGCGCATGCACGACGGCGTCCGCCGTCCTGATCCGGCCGATGCGCATCTCAGACCACCGCCGTCATGCCGCCGTCGACGTACAGCGTCTGCCCGTTGACGAAGTCGGCGGCCGCACTCGCGAGGAACACCGCGGCGCCGACGAGGTCGCGCGGATCCCCCCAGCGCCCCGCCGGCGTGCGCCCGCGCACCCACGCGGAGAACGTCTCGTCGGAGACGAGCGCGCGGGTCAGCGCCGTCTCGAAGTAGCCCGGGGCGATCACGTTCGCCTGGATCCCGTGCGGGCCGAGATCCGCGCACAGCCCGCGCGTGAACATCACGATCGCGCCCTTGGTCGCCGAGTACGCCGCGATCGACGGGCGGGCGAGCCGGGACTGGACGGATCCGATCTGGATGATCTTCCCGGATCCGCGCGCGATCATCGCGCGCGAGACCCGGCGCGACAGCGCGAACACCGCCGTGAGGTTGGTCTGCACGAGCGCGTCCCAGTCCTCGTCGGCGAACTCGTCGATGCGGGCGCGGCGCTGGATGCCGGCGTTGTTCACCAGCACGTCGATGCGGCCCAGTTCCTGCTCGATCCGCTCGATCCCGCCGTCGACCTCGAGCGTGGAGGTGACGTCGAACGCCGCGGCGTGCGCGGTGCGCCCCGTCGCCGCCGTGATCTGGCCGGCGGCGACCTCCGCGGCGTCCCGGGTGCGGCCGTGCACGACGACCGTCGCCCCGGCCGCGGCGAGCCCCTCGGCGATCGTACGGCCCAGGCCCCGCGTGGATCCGGTCACGAGCGCGATGCGTCCGGTGAGATCGAAGGCAGAGAGCCCCTCGGGCAGGGTCATCGCTGCACCGCCAGAATCGACACCGTGGTGGCGTCCACGCCGTCGCCGCTCTCCTCGCGAGACACCTTGACCGCGTCGTCGACGCGGGTGAGGTCGCGGCGCAGCGTCTCCGGCGCGAGGAACGTGGAGGCGGTGGTGATCAGTGCGAGCACGGCCATGTAGGTCGCCAGCAGGATCCAGTTGTTGCCGCTCACCGCCAGCAGGTAGGCGCCGAGCACGCCCGCCAGGCCGCCGGCCAGCACGGCCGAGATCTCCCGGGCCATCGCGACGCCGAGATAGCGGTGCCGGTTGCCGAACAGCTCCGGGAGCATCGCGCACTGCGGGCCGAGCATCGAGTTGACCGCGACGCCGATGCCGACCGCGATCACCGCGATCGCGAGGAAGTGGTTGCCGAGGGACAGCAGCCACCAGGCGGGGAACGCGTAGGCGAGCATGAAGACGGATCCGAACCGGTACACCGTGCGGCGGCCGAACCGGTCGGACAGGTGGCCGGTGAACGGCACCGTGAACACCCCGATCAGCGATCCGATCGTGACGCCCCAGGTCAGCAGGCTCTTGTCGGCATTCGGGCCGACGACGGCCACGAAGAACGCCAGTCCCAGGGTCTGGAACATGTACGAGCCGCCGTTCTCGGCCATGCGCAGGCCGATGCCGACGATCACACCGGGAAGGCCGTGACCGAAGATCTCGCGCAGCGGACGGTCGGTGACCTGATCGTGCTTCTCCAGTTCGACGAAGGTCGGGGTCTCGCGCAACCGCATCCGGATGAACAGGGCGAGCAGGATCAGCACGAACGAGCACAGGAACGGCACCCGCCACCCCCAGCTCATCAGCTGCTCCTTCGGCAGCGCGGAGATGCCCGCGAACACCAGCGCGGCCAGCACCGTCCCCGCCTGGATGCCGATGAACGGCAGCGCGGCGAAGTAGCCGCGACGGCGCACCGGTGCGTATTCGGCCATGAGCACCGTGGCCCCGGCCTGCTCGGCGCCCGCGCCGAACCCCTGCAGCAGCCGCATGAGCACGAGCAGGACCGGCGCCCACATGCCGACGGCCTCGTAGGTCGGCAGCAGGCCGATCGCGGTGGAGGCGCCACCCATCAGCACGATGGTCGCGACGAGCACCCACTTGCGACCGAGTTTGTCGCCCAGCACCCCGAAGAACAGGCCGCCGAACGGGCGCGCGAGGAAGCCGACGCCGAAAGTCGCGAACGCCGCGACCGTGGCCATGCCGGGATTGCCCTGCGGGAAGAACAGCACATTGAAGATCAGCGCGGTGGACAGCCCGTACAGGGCGAAGTCGAAATACTCCAGAGCGCTGCCGAGGCTCGAGGCGAGCGTCGCGCGACGCAGGTTGGCGGCGTACTCCGGGTCATCGGACGGGGGGTGCACGGCGGTGTGCGTGGTGGTCATGCCATCTCCTTCGATCGGCTCGCCTAGGCGATGGATCGACTGTACCAACCCATTGGCCAATGTTCAATACTTTGAACTTGAGGATGCGGCGGATCTTCATCCCCGCGCGGGCACGACCGCGAAGGCACCCCGGAAACCGGGACGCCTGCGCGGGGGAACGCGGGACGGCGTCAGGCCCGTGCGGCCGCGCTGAACGGGTTTGTCAGCGCCTTCGCCGCCTCCTGCAGGGCCCGCCCGACGCGCTCGATGCGCTCATAGCCGGCATCGGCCACGGGGATCGCGACGCCGAGCGCGAGCTGCGGATCCGCCGGCGCCCAGCCGTCCAGCGGCACGGCGACGCCGATGATCCCCCGGAAGGATTCCTCGCCGTCGATCGCCCACCCTCGCGCCCGGGCGGCGTCCAGCGCCGCGAGCAGCGCGGGCAGCCCCGCCGCGCTGCGCTCGGTCAGGGCGGGGAAGGCGACGTCGGCGCCGAGCATCCTCTCCACCTCGGCGTCGGTCATCGTCATCAGCAGCGCACGCCCGGTCGCGGACAGGGCGGCGGGCAGGCGCGATCCGAGCGGCGTGCCCAGCCGCATCGTGCGCGACCCCTCGTGCCGGGCGAGGTACAGGGCATCCACGCCGTCGAGCATCGCCACCTGCACCAGCTCGGAGGCGAGCACCGGGGAGGTCTCGCACACGGCGTAGAACTCGCGGATCTGATTGAACTGCGCGGCGAACGCCCCGCCCAGCTCGGCCGTGCGCAGTCCGAGACGGTAGCCGTGGGCGACGCGCTCGATCATGCCCCCGCCCTCGAGCGCGAGGCACAGATTCGCGGTGGACGACTTGGCAAGGCCCAGACCGCCCGCGAGCTCGGTGAGCGTGCGGGGCGCACCGGCCTCGGCGAGCAGACCGAGCAGCCGGATGCTGCGGGTCACGGCGGGCGCGGGATCACGCTGCTCGCGACCGTCATCGTCTGTCATGCCCGCACCCCGCTCCCCGATCCGGCGGATGGATCAGTAGAACTCGACCGTATCGACTACCGCGTGCAACGGCGAACCGTCCAGCAGGCGGGTCGCGTCCGCGGCGAAGCGGCGGGCGATCCGCTCCTCCTCCTTCGCGCTCAGGGCGGCAGTGTGCGGGCTGATCAGCACGCGCGGGTGCTCCCAGAGCGGCGAGGCGGCGGGCAGCGGCTCCACCTCGAACACGTCCATCGCCGCGAATGAGATCCGCCCGTCCTCGAGGGCCGTGACCAGCGCCGCCTCGTCGATCACCGTCCCCCGCCCGACGCTGGCCAGGATCGTCCCCGGCTTCACCGCCGCGAGCACCTCGGCGCCGATGAGATGACGGGTCTGCTCGGTGCCGGGCAGCGTGACCACGATCGCGTCGACGTCGCGGACGGTCTCGATGAGCCGATCCAGCGGGATCAGACGGTCCACGCCCTCGACCGGCCGGCCGGATCGCGACGTGCCCCAGACCCGTGCCCCGAGCGCCCGGAAGCGTCGCGCGCACTCCGCGCCGATGCCGCCGAGACCGACGACCAGCACGGTCATCTCGTCGACCTGGCGCATCTCGAAGCGCTCCGGCCACTGCCCGGCGGCCTTCGCGGCGGCGAGGCGGGGCAGTTCCTTGGCTCCGGCGAGCACGCCGAAGACGGCGAACTCGGCGAGCGGAGATCCGTGCACCCCCGCGCTGGTCGTGAACACGATCCGGTCCAGGTCCGCGCGGGCGAGCTCGGCCGCCTTGATCTGTGCGCCGCCGCCGGCCGCAGTGGTCATCACCCAGCGCAGCCGCGGATTCGCACCGACCGTGCGGGCGAGCGCGGCGGGGTCGACATCCGGGATCCCGAAGAGCGCGTCGGCGGAGTCCACCATCGCCTCGAAGGCCTCCTGCTCGGCAGAGGTGCGCACATGACCGGGGTCGCCGGACCAGTCCGCAGGCCCGCGCATCGGGTGCATCAGAGAGTGGTCGCGCACGACCTGCACACGGGGCTCGAGCTCCTCGATCAGCCGACAGAGCGGCTCCGCCAGGGGCACCGCTGCGACGACCCGCAGCCTCGCGTCCGTCTCCTCGACCATATCCGGCCTCCTCCTCGCGCCATCGCCGCCCGCAGGGCATCCGCTCCGCACCACGTCCACTCCACCATAGCGTGGATTCAACCTGATGGATACTGTTCGCTCTATTGAACTTCAGCTAGGATTGCCTCATGAACGACACGAACGACGATGTCACGGTCGGAATGCTGGGCCTCGGCGCCATCGGGCGTCCGATGGCGGAACGGCTGCTCGCCGGGCACGGACGACTCCTCATCTCCTCACGCCGCCCGCAGCCGGAGCTCGAGGCGGCCGGAGCCGTCGCGCTCCCCTCTCCGCGCGAACTCGGCGCTCGCGCCGATGTCGTGCTCGCGATGCTGCCGGATCTGGCCGAGCTGGAGGAGACGCTGGCGGGTCCGGACGGCCTGCTCGCCGACGCCGGCGATCTGCTGCTGCTGATCGGATCCACTTCGTCCGCCCCCGGGGTGCGCGAGCTCGCCGCGCGCCTGAAGGAGGTCAGCGGCGGACGCGTGCGCGTCGTGGACTGCCCCGTCTCCGGAGGCGTCGACGGCGCTGCCGCCGGAACGCTCTCGCTCATGCTCGGCGGCGACGACGACGACGCGGCGCTGGCCGCGCGGGTACTCGCCCCCTGCGGCACCCCGGTGCACCTCGGGCCGCTCGGCGCCGGCGAGGTCGCCAAGGCGTGCAATCAGCTCGTGGTCGCCGCGACCATCATGGCGCTCGGCGAGGCGACCGTTCTCGCGGAGCGCTCCGGCCTCGACCTGGACGCGCTGTGGACGCTCCTCGGCGGCGGCTATGCCGGATCCCATCTGCTGACGAGCCGACGTGCGCAGCTCGTGGCGGGCACGGACGAGCCGAGCGGCATCGCGCGGTACATGGTCAAGGACCTCGGCTTCGCCGCCGACATCGCCGCGGCCACCGCCACCGCGCCGGTGCTGCTGCCCGCGCTGCGCGCCGCGTTCGACGAGCTCGTCGCGGCCGGCCTCGGCGAACGCGACATCGCGGTCTCGCGCCGCTTCATCGCCGAGCGCGGCGGCACGCACGCCGACGCGGATGCCGGCATCGGCTCGCCCCGCGACGCCGACGCACAGCCCTGAACCCGTTCGCAACAGCGATACCCTGATTCCATCCCCCACCGGACACTCGAGGAGATCACCGTGCCCACTGCCACTGCCAATATCGGAGTCGTCGGACTCGCCGTCATGGGTTCGAACCTCGCCCGCAACCTCGCGTCGCGGGAGGGTAACACCGTGGCGATCTTCAACCGCAGCTACGAGAAGACGCAGGGCGTGCTGGACGCGCACCCCGAGGCCGGGTTCCTCCCCGCCGCCAGCTACCAGGAGTTCGCGGACAGCCTGCAGAAGCCGCGCACCGCGATCATCATGGTCAAGGCCGGCGCCGGCACCGACGCCGTGATCGACGAGCTGGTGAAGGTGTTCGAGCCCGGCGACATCATCGTCGACGGCGGCAACGCCTACTTCCCCGACACGATCCGCCGGGAGCAGGCCGTGCGCGCGACCGGGATCAACTTCGTCGGCGCCGGGATCTCCGGCGGCGAGGAGGGCGCCCTCACCGGACCCTCGATCATGCCCGGCGGATCCGACGAGTCCTGGGTGACGCTCGGCCCGATCCTGCGCTCCATCGCCGCGATCGCCGAGGGCGAGCCGTGCGTGACCCACGTCGGCCACGACGGCGCCGGCCACTTCGTGAAGATGGTGCACAACGGCATCGAGTACGCCGACATGCAGCTCATCGCCGAGGCCTACGACCTGATCCGCCGCGGCACCGGCAAGAGCCCGGCCGAGATCGCGGAGATCTTCGCCGCCTGGAACGCCGGCGAGCTGGAGTCGTACCTGATCGAGATCACCGCCGAGGTGCTCCGCCAGGTCGACGCCGAAACCGGTGCGCCCCTCGTCGACGTCATCCTCGACCAGGCCGGAGCCAAGGGCACCGGCGCGTGGACCGTGCAGACCGCGCTCGCCCTGGGCGTGCCGGTCTCCGGCATCGCCGAGGCCACCTTCGCCCGCTCGCTGAGCTCGCACCCCGAGCAGCGTGTCGTCGCCGCAGCCCTGCCCGGTCCCGCCGAGGCGTTCACCATCCCCGCCGACCAGGTCGACGCGTTCATCGAGGACGTGCGCCTGGCCCTGTACGCGTCGAAGATCGTCGCCTACTCGCAGGGCTTCGACGAGATCCGCGCGGGCGCCGCCGAATACGGCTGGAACATCGACCTCGGCGCGACCGCCAAGATCTGGCGCGGCGGGTGCATCATCCGCGCACAGTTCCTGAACCGCATCGCCGACGCCTACGCCTCCACCCCCGACCTGCCGGTCCTGATGACCGCCCCGTACTTCGCCGAGGCGATCGGACGCGCCCAGGCCGCCTGGCGCCGCGTGGTCGTCACCGCCGCACAGGCCGGGATCCCCGCCCCCGCGTTCTCCTCGTCCCTGTCGTACTACGACGGGATCCGCGCCGACCGCCTCCCCGCCGCGCTCGTGCAGGGCCAGCGCGACTTCTTCGGCGCGCACACCTACAAGCGCACCGACAAGCCCGGCACCTTCCACACCCAGTGGTCCGGCGACCGCACCGAGATCGAAGCCCAAGACACCCACTGACCCCGAGTCGCACAGCGAGACCCGCGTTCCCCCACCCGGAACGCGGGTCCCACAACGAGACCCGCGTTCCCCCACCAGGAACGCGGGTCTCACCGCACCCCGCACCGCACCTTCTGCCCGCGAGACTGCAACTGGGCGACGAGACTGCATGCCAGAGCCGCAGTCTCGTCGCCCAGTTGCAGTCTCGCGGTTAGGAACGGGGTGCCTGTCGGGCCGTCACACCTCCGTCACGCGGCCGCTCTTGAGCCGCAGGCGACGATGCGCGCGCTTCGCCACGGCCGAGTCGTGCGTGACGACGATGAGGGTCAGCCCCTCGGCGCAGAGCGACTCGAGCAGCGCCAGGATCTCGTCGCGCATCTCCTCGTCGAGGTTGCCGGTGGGTTCATCGGCCAGCAGCACCTTCGGCGACTTCACGATCGCGCGGGCGATGGCCACGCGCTGCTGCTGACCGCCGCTCAGCTCGCCCGGCAGGTGGTCGCCGCGGTCTGCGAGGCCGACGTGCGCGAGCGCCTCCTCCACCCGGGTGCTCCGCTCCGGCGCGCCGATCCCGGCGGGCACCAGGGCCATCGCCACGTTCTCCCGCGCGGTGAGCGTCGGGATCAGGTTGAATCCCTGGAACACGAAGCCGATCTCCTCGGCCCGCAGGCGACCGAGCTCCCGGTTGGATGCCGAGGACAGTTCCGTGCCGCCCAGCAGGAGGGATCCGCCGGAGGGACGGTCCAGCGCGCCGAGCAGCTGCAGCAGGGTGGACTTGCCACCGCCGGTAGGCCCCTGGATCGTGACGAACTCGCCCGCCCTGATCTCGACGGTCACCCCCGTCAGCGGGGTCACCGTGCGGCCCTTCGCGCTGTAGGTGCGGGTCACGTCGGTCAGCCGGTACAGCGCCTCCGTGTCGGCGGGCGTGGTCTCGATGGTGCTCATGTGTTGTCTCCTGTCTCCTGGTCCCTGGTCACGCGGCCGACCGCAGTGCTTCGGCGGGGTTCAGCCGCGCCGCCCGCCATCCGCCGATCGCGCCGGCCGCGAGTCCGCCGAGGATCGCCAGGCCGACCGCCGCCACGAGGATCTCGATGCTCAGCGGCGCGTGCAGCACGACGTCCTGCACCGAGGCGCCGATACCGCGCATGCCCTGCCCGGCGCCGGGGAATCCGCCGCCCGCCGCGGCCGCTCCCCCGGCCGCCGACTCCGCACCTCCGCCGGCTCCGGTGCCGCCCCGGCGGAACCCGCCCGCCGCAGCGGCCCCGGAGATGGTCGGGTGCACGAGGTTGACGACGAGGATGCCGACCAGGCCGAGAGCGAGCCCCGCGGCCCCGCCGATGAGTCCCTGCACGAGCGACTCCCCCGCCACCTGGCGCACGATCCGGCCGTTCGACCAGCCGATCGCCTTGAGCGTGCCGAACTCGCGCGTGCGCCGGGCGACGCCGGAGAGCGTGAACAGCACGGCCAGGAGCACGGCGACGGCGAGGACGATGATCGACAGCCAGGTGCCGAGCCCCTCGATCATGCCCGCAGCACTGGAGAGGGATCCGGACACCGTGGAGGCGAGATCCGCCTGGGAGCTGACGGTCGCGGTCGGAAGCGCCTTGGCGAGCGCGGTCTGCACGGAGGCGATGTCCGAGGCGGAGGAGGCCTTCACGTAGACGGTCGAGACCACGTCGCCGGTCGCGGCGATCTTCTGCGCGGTGTCGAGCGGAAGGTAGACGTTCGCGGCCGTGTCGGCGGAGTCGGAGGACGAGGCCACGATGCCGACGATCTTCACGGTGGATCCGCCGACGTCGATCGTGCCGCCCACGCTCAGGCTCTTGGAGGTGGCGTAAGTGCTGTCCACCACCGCCACCAGCTGGCCGGCGTCGGATGCGCCGAGCGCGCGCCCCGAGGAGACCTTCACGGACGAGAGCGGCCCCACCGAGGTGCCGGCCGCGGGATCGATGCCGAGCACGGTGAACGAGTTGAGGCCGAAGTTGCCGCCGCCGAAGCGCGGGCGCTCGCCCGTGGAACCCTGCCCCTGGCCCGTCTGGCCTTCCCCGGGCTGCGCGGCGCTGCCCTGGCCGGCGTCGGCCTGGCCACCCTGCTGGGCGATCTGTCCGTCGAACGTCATGTTGGTCAGGCTCAGCGCCCCGGTCGCCGCGGCCACGCCGTCGGTGCCCGAGACCGTCTTCACCCCGGCCGCGTCGATCGTGCCGCGTGCCGGCGAGGCGCGCAGGACCGAGGTCTTCAGCGTGGTGCTGCCGTCACTGCCCGCGGCGCCTCCGCTGGCGCCGAAGTCGAAGCGTTGCCCGGTGTCGCTGCCGCGCTGGGCCGGAGCCCCGGTCACGGTGAGGTCGGTGCCCACGCCGTAGACGCTGGCGAGCGCCTGTGTCTGCGCATCGCGCACCCCCGCCGACAGCGCGTTGACGACGATCACCAGCGCGATCGCGATCGCGAGCCCCACGGCGACGATCACCGTCTGCTTCTTGCGCCCGGCCAGCTCCCGGCGCAGATACGTCCCGTACATGCTTCTCCTCTTCGGTCACGATCTGAAGGCGACGCTAAGAGGGGGTTCTGGGGCGCGACGATGGCCCGGCTATGCGCGCGCTAAGCAGCCGGTGTGCGATGGGAAAGATGCGCGCATTCCAAATCTCATAGATCGTTCATAGGAAATTGAGGACAATGGATCCCATGAATGATCACGCCACTGAGCTGCGCCGCCCCGATGGCTCTCCCCTGCGGATCCTCGCGGTCGACGATGAGCCGATGCTCACCGACCTCCTCGCCATGGCCCTGCGGATGGAGGGCTGGGAAGTGCGCACGGCCGGATCGGGTCTGGAGGCGCTGCAGGTCGCCCGCGACTTCGGCCCCGATGCCCTGGTCCTCGACGTCATGATGCCCGACCTCGATGGTCTCGGCGTCCTGAAGCGCCTGCGCGAGCAGGGCAACATGGTGCCCGTCGTGTTCCTCACCGCCAAGGACGCGGTGAGCGACCGGATCGCGGGTCTCACCGCGGGCGGAGACGACTACGTCACCAAGCCGTTCAGCCTGGAGGAGGTCGTGGCGCGGCTGCGCGCCGTCATCCGCCGTTCGGGCGGGGCGACCACCGACGCGAGCGACTCGATCCTGCAGGTCGGAGACCTCACGCTCAACGAGGACAGCCACGAGGTGGTCCGCGCCGGCGACGAGATCGAGCTGACCGCGACGGAGTTCGAACTGCTGCGCTTCCTGATGCGCAACGAGCGCCGGGTGCTGTCGAAGGCGCAGATCCTGGACCGGGTGTGGAGCTACGACTTCGGCGGGCGCTCCAGCGTCGTCGAGCTGTACATCTCGTACCTGCGCAAGAAGCTCGACGCCGGGCGCGACGTGGCGCTGATCCACACCGTGCGCGGGGTCGGCTACATGATCAAGGCGCCGCAGCAGTAACGAACAGCATGATGGAGGCACCCCGCCGATGAACCCGTTCCGCCCGCGTCCGCGAGGTCCGTTGTCGCTGCAGACGCGACTCATGGCCGCAGTGACCGGATTCGTGTCCCTCGTGCTCGTGGTCATCGCGATCGCGACCAGCGTGGTGCTCGGCAACGTGCTCAACGGCCGCCTCCAGGACGAGCTGACGGCGACGGCGAAGAACGTGGGAGCGATCGCGAGACAGCCCGCGGTCATCGGTCATTTCGTCCCCGACGCCTCGGATCTGGTCGTCGGCCCCACCGGGCTTCCGAACGGCACCCTCGTCATCGTGGTCGCACCGAGCGGCGCCGCCACGGGCACGGTGGTCACCTCGGACCGGGTCGCGCAGGAGCTCACGGCGCTGCAGATCCATCAGGTCGTCACGGCGCTCTCCGAGGGCCGTTACGCCGAGGATCTCTCCCAGATCGGCGACTATCAGTTCGTGCACCAGCCCGTGCCGCCGACGGGCCAGGCGCAGTTCGAGGTGATCACCGGTCTGCCGCGCGCGTCCACCGAGGCGCAGATCACGACGCTGTTCACGATGATCGCGCTCACCACGATCGGCGGCCTGATCCTGCTCGCACTGTCCACCGCGATCACGATCCGGGTGGCGCTGCGGCCGCTGCGCGAGGTCGCCGCGACCGCGAACCGCGTCGCGAACCAGCCGCTGGATCGTGGCGACGTGTCGATCACGGAACGCGTGCCCGCCGCCGAGGCGGATCCGCGCACCGAGACCGGCCTCGTCGGGTCGGCGCTGAACACCCTGCTCGACCACGTCGACGCCTCGCTCGCCGTGCGTCAGCGCAACGAGGAGCGGATGCGCCAGTTCGTGGCCGATGCGAGCCATGAGCTGCGCACGCCGCTGTCCTCGATCCGCGGCTACTCGGAGCTCTCGCTGCGCGCACTGTCGAGATCCGACGTGCCGGAGGACCCTGCCACGGCGTCCGCGCACACCGCCCTGGAGCGCATCCAGGCGCAGTCCCTGCGGATGACGAGCCTGGTCGAGGACCTGCTGCTGCTGGCGCGCCTCGAGGAGGGCAGGGAGCTGTCCCTGTCGACGGTGGACCTGTCCCGGCTGGCGATCGAGGGCGTGGAGGACGCCCGCCCCACCGCGCCGGAGCACGAGTGGGCGATCGACGTGCCGGCCGAGCCCGTGGAACTGATCGGCGACACCGGCCGGCTGCAGCAGGTCGTCGCGAACCTGCTCGCCAACGCCCGCACGCACACGCCGGCCGGCACGCACATCGCGATCGAGGTGGCCCAGGAGAACGGCGAGGCCGTGCTGCGTGTGCGCGATGACGGACCGGGGATCGACCCGGCGGTGCGCGAGGAGCTGTTCAGCCGCTTCGCCCGTGGCGACCGCTCCCGCAACCGCGCCACCGGCGGATCCGGTCTCGGGCTGTCGATCACGAAGGCGATCGTGGAGGGCCACGGCGGCACGATCGCCGTGGAGAGCGAGCCCGGATCGACCGTGTTCACGGTCCGGCTGCCGAAGGTGCCCCGCACCGAGGCCACGGGAACCGGACCCACCCGCCTCGCCGACGCCGATGCGGCGCGGCGGCATGGTGCAGAGCGCCCCGGAGCGCCGGCGCAGCCCGGCCTCGCCCCGGGCAGCCACCAGATCGGGCGCACTCTCGGCGGGCGCTGACCCGCACCGCGCACCCGGCGCCGCCGTGTCCGGCAGGGCCGCGCCTCCGCGGCGCAGCGGCCCCGTTCCCGCCTCAGTAGCCGGCGAAGGCGTCGGTCGTCACGCGATGCGCGCCGCGCAGCGCCGGCGCGAGCTGGGCGATGAGCCGCGGCGGCCCCGAGACGTAGGCGTGCCGCCGATCCAGGTCGGGCACCAGGGACCGCAGCAGGTCTGCATCCAGTCGCGCGCCACCGGCCCATTCGGCGCCCGCGGGCAGCGCGCTCGGGCGATCGGGGGTGACCACGAGGATCCGCGCGCCGGATCCGCCGAGCTCGTGCAGATACGCGCACTCCTGCGCCGATGAGGCGATGAGCACCACGACCGCGTTCGCCCGCTCGTGTGCACCGAGCTGCGACACGAACGGCGTCACGCCGATCCCGGCGGCGATCAGCAGCACAGGCGCGTCTGCGGTCGGCAGCACGAAATCGCCCCAGACCCCGGTCGCGGTGAGGGTGTCGTCGGCCTGCAGCGCACCGAGCGCGCGCTTGCAGCTCGAGGAGCGCTCGGCCTCGCGATAGGCGATGCGCACGAACGGCAGCTCCGCCGGTGTCGAGACGAGGCTGAACTCGCGGCGGGTGCCGCGGCTGTCCGGACGGCGGTGCGGCACCTGCAGCTCGAGGTACTGCCCGGGCGCGAACCGGAACGGGCGCCGGGCGCGGAAGGTGAGCTCCTGCACCGTGGGCGTCACCGCGCGACGACGCACCAGCGAGAGCCGGATCCCGGCGCGGCCGACGAGCACCGCTGCGAGCAGGTTGCCGATCAGCAGCGCCCGCTCCTGGCCGAGGGTGATGATGCCGAGGCTGATCGGCCATCCGGCCAGCGCCCCCACGACGACGGCGACGAGCAGCTGCTGCCAGCGCCGCGACGGCAGCGTCAGCGGCTCGGAGAGCATGAAGGCGCCGAGGAACAGCACCGGCGACTGCAGCAGCACCGAGGTCAGCAGCGCCCCCGGCTCCACCGTCAGCCCCGCCGCCGCGGACTGCACCGAGAAGCGCACGATCGACACGGCCGCGTACACGGCGACGAACAGCAGCACGACCCGGATCCGCTCGGTGCGCCACAGCACCAGCAGGCCCAGCACGATCACGGGGATCGCGAGGGAAGGGGTGCCGACCCACCAGGCCGAGAATCCGAGACCGGTGATCGTGAGCACGGTCGCGCCGACCGCGGCGGGATTGAGCAGGTGCCGGCCGCGCCACACCAGCAGATACTTCGAGACCGACGCGATCACCCCCGCCAGCGCGATGCCGCCGACCTGGTCGGGATTCGCGCCGGGCTGCACCACGAACAGCAGGATCAGCGCCGTGATGAGCGATGACTCGATCCGGCGCGGGGTGTGCAGCAGCGCCTGCGCGACCACGTCGGTGCAGAAGGTCGCGAGCATCAGCAGGGCGAGGGTCGCGAGGATGTCCAGCGGGGTGGGCGAGATCGCGCCGACCGCCGACAGCACCACTGCGATCGCGGCGAGCGCCAGCAGCGCGCAGAGGGTGAGCCGGTACATCGAGAGCCGCCCCAGGGGCGCCAGCACGCGCTGCCGCGCGCCGATCAGCGTCGCGATCATGCGAACACCTCCATCCGGGTCCCTGCCGACCACTCGACCGCTCCATCCGTGGTCATCCGCACCCATTCCACACCGGATCGTGCGACGAAGGCGGGACCGCCGTCGAAGAACAGCGCCGTGGCGGCCGCATCGGCGAGCATCGCCTCCGCGGCGATCGCCCAGGTCGCCGCGTAGGTGCGCACGGGCTCACCCGTCCGCGCGTCGAGCACGTGATGCAGCCCGCCGTGCTCACCCGGCCACGCGCGCCTGTTCACCGCCGATCCGCAGAGCGCCGCGTCCGCGACCGTGGCGACGCCGATCGCCCTCGCCGCATCGAACGGGTGCTCCAGCCCCACCCGGATCGGCGCCCCGCTCAGCCGCAGATCACCGCCGGCGTCGACGAGGCGCTCGACGTGCCCGAGGGATCCGAGAAGGTCGTGCACGACATCGACGATCCGCCCCTTCCCGATCGCGCCCACATCGATCAGGGCGGGCTCATGCAGCACCAGCGCCCCCTCGTCCCAGGCGAGCTGCTCGGTCCACTCCGCGGGTGCCGGCCGCGCACCGCGGTCGCGGAAGGAGTACATCGCGTCATAGCCGCGCGCCGACAGGCTGTCCCCGATGAGCGGCTGCACCGCGCCGCCGGTCGCGAGCGACAGCTCGCGGTACAGGTCGAGCATCGGCACGGCATCCGGAGGTGCCGGCACCTCCTGCGGCTCGTCGGCGAGCGCGGTCACCAGGGAGTCGGCGCGGAACCGCGACCAGGTGCGGTCGAAGTCGTCGATCGTCTCGCGCACGGCATCGCGCTCGCCCTCCGCAAGCGGCCGGGCCGTGCCGATCTCCCAGAGGGTGCCGATCGCCTCGAACCGCCAGGTGTCCATCAGCGCGCGCCTCTCGTCCGGAACCGTCCGCGGGTATGCGGAGGCGTGGGCACGCTAGCCCGCGGCTTCGGTGCGGATGGTGGCGAGCGCCTGGTTGAACCCCTTGCTGGTCAACGAGGATCCGGAGACCCGGCTGACGGAGATGTCGTCGAGCTTCTTGCCGACCACCTGCGCGGAGATGCCCCCGATGAACTGCGACTGGTAGTGCTTGGTCTCCGACGCCTGCGGGTCGCCGGTCACGTCCACCGCGGTGACCGTGTCGCTCTTCACCGTGATCGACACGGAGATCTTCTCCACCGTCTCCGGGGTCTGATACGAGCCGTCGGCCGTGTAGGTGCCGTCCTTGTAGGTCGTCCCCGACGCGGTCGAGGATCCGGTGCTCGTGGCCGCGGGGGTTCCCGCCGCGGTCGTCTGCGGCGCCGTCGAGGGCGCGGTCGTCTCCGCCGACGACGACTCGGCCGCGCATCCTGCGAGCAGGAGGGTCCCGGCGATCCCGACGAGCGCGGATCCTTGTCGCAACGTGGGCGAGATCTTCATGGAACCAGCTTCGGCAACCCGCCTGTGCGTCACCTTTGAGACGACCTGGCGCGTCGTGAAATTGCGACCGGCACCGCTCAGGCCGCGCCGTCGAACATGCTCGTGACGGACCCGTCCTCGAACACCTGGCGGATCGCCGTCGCCAGCAGCGGGGCGATCGGCAGGATGCGAAGACCCGGGAAGCGCCGCGCGTCCGACAGCGGGATGGTGTCGGTGACGACGACCTCGTCGATCGCGGAGTCCTGCAGACGCTCGCTGGCCGGATCCGAGAAGATCGCGTGGGTCGCCGCGACGATCACCTTGCGGGCGCCGTTGGCCTTGAGCGCCTGCGCGGCCTTGACGATCGTGCCGCCGGTGTCGATCATGTCGTCGACGAGGAGGCAGGTGCGCCCGTCCACGGTGCCGACGATCTCGTGCACGGAGACCTGGTTGGCGACCTTCGGATCGCGGCGCTTGTGGATGATCGCGAGCGGGGCGTCCAGGCTGTCCGACCAGGTGTCGGCGACGCGCACGCGGCCCATGTCGGGCGAGACGATCGTGAGCGTGGCGCGGTCCTCGGCGGTGAGCGTCTCCTCGAAGTGCTGCAGGAGGACGGGCTTCGCGAAGAGGTGGTCGACGGGACCGTCGAAGAAGCCCTGGATCTGCGCCGCGTGCAGGTCGACGCTCATCACGCGATCGGCGCCGGCGACCTTGAGCATGTCGGCGACGAGGCGGGCCGAGATCGGTTCGCGGCCGCGGCCCTTCTTGTCCTGCCGTGCGTAGGGGTAGTACGGGGCGACGACGGTGATGCGCTTGGCGGAGGCGCGCTTGGCCGCGTCGAGCATGATGAGCGTCTCCACGAGCCACTCGTTGATCGGCTCGCCGAACGACTGCACGATGAACAGATCGCAGCCGCGGATCGACACCTCGAAGCGGGCGTAGAGCTCGCCCGAGGCGAAGGTGCGGTGCTCGACCGGCGCGATCTCGGTGCCGAGGGCCGCGGCGACCGCGGCCGTCAACTCGGGGTGCGACCTGCCTCCCGCGACGACGAGCCTCTTCTTGGTCTTGGCGACCAGACCCGGCGCGATGTCGTTGTCGCGATCCAGCTCGACCGTCGTGTTCTTCTTGCGCCCCATCGGACCCGCCTATTCCGCCGAATCGGCCCGTGCCGCAGCGTCCGCCGCGGCCGTGCCTGCTCTGTTCTTCTCGACCCACCCCTCGATGTTGCGCTGGGGTGCGACACTCATCGCGAGGGCCCCGGCGGGGACGTCCTTGCGGACGACGGCTCCGGCACCGGTCTTCGCGCCGGCTCCAAGCCTAACGGGCGCGACGAGCACCGTGTGCGAGCCGGTGTGCACCTCGTCCCCGATCTCGGTGCGGTGCTTGTTCACGTCGTCGTAGTTCGCGGTGATCGTGCTGGCGCCCAGGTTCACCCCGCGGCCCACGGTCGCGTCGCCGACGTAGGACAGGTGCGGCACCTTCGAGCCGTCGCCGATCTGCGCGTTCTTGGTCTCCACGTAGGCGCCGATCTTGCCGTCGGCGCCCAGGGTCGTACCGGCACGGAGGTACGAGAACGGGCCGACCGTGGCGCGCGCGCCGATCACGGCGAGGGTCGCCTCGGAGCGGCGCACCTCGGCGTCCTCCCCCACCTCGGTGCTGACCAGCGTCGTGTCCGGGCCGATCGTTGCGCCGGTGGCGACCGTGCTGGCGCGCAGGATGTGCGTGTTCGGCAGGACGGTGACGTCGGGTGCGAGGGTGACGTCGTCGTCGATCCAGGTCGTCGCCGGATCCTGGATCGTCACGCCCTCGCGCTGCCAGCGGCGCACGATCCGGTCGTTCAGCGTGCGGGCGGCCTCGGCGAGCTGGATCCGGTCGTTGATGCCGAACGTCGCGGCCGTGTCCGCGGCGATCTCCACCGCGACCTTCTCATCGTGCGCCCTCAGCAGCCCGATCACCGTGGTCAGGTACATCTCGCGCTGCGCGTTGTCGGTCGTGACCTTCGCGAGCTCGGCGCGGAGCAGGCCGGCACGGAACACGTACACGCCGGCGTTGATCTCGCGGGTGGCCTTCTCGGCGTCGTCCGCGTCCTTCTGCTCGACGATGCGGGCGACATCGCCGGCCGCATCGCGGATGATCCGCCCGTACCCGTTCGGGTCGTCGACGATCGCGCTCAGCACGGTCGCGGCGGCCGCGGCGGCCCGGTGCCCGTCGATGAGGGCCCGCAGAGTGTCCGCCTCGAGCAGGGGCACGTCGCCGGAGAGCACGAGCACGTCGCCGTCGAAGCCTGCGGGCAGCGCATCGAGCGCGACCTGCACGGCACGACCGGTGCCGGGGATCTCGTCCTGGTCGACGATCACCGCCTCGGGATGCGTGCTCGCGAGCGCGGCGACCACCTGGTCACGCTCATGCCGCACCACGACCTCGACCGTGTCCGCATCCAGCTGGGCGGCCGTCGCGAGCACGTGCCCGACAAGGGTGCGCCCCGCGATCGGGTGCAGCACCTTCGGCAACCGGGACTTCATCCGCGTGCCCTGACCGGCGGCGAGCACGACGATGGCGAGTGCGTTCTGCGTCATGCTCCGCCGCCAGGATTCGAACCTGGACCGTACAGCTCCAAAGGCTGACGTGCTGCCGTTACACCACGGCGGACCGCGACCGCCGGGTGAAGCGGCCGCGCGTCAAGTCTGCCATGCGCGGACTGTGCGATCGGGACGCGGCGGCGTCACCGGTCCCGCGATAATGAACGGATGAGCATCGGAGCGGATCGCCCCGGCGACGAGGTCGACCGGATCGTCGCGGCGTGGAACACGCAGCGCCCTGACCTCGATTTCTCCCCCCTCGAGGTGTTCTCCCGCGTGGATCGGCTCTCCCGACTGCTCGATCGCGCCCGGCGCGACGTGTTCCGCCGCAGCGACCTCGAGTCCTGGGAATGGGACGTGCTGTCCGCCCTGCGCCGTGCGGGAGCGCCGTTCCAGCTCAGCCCGAAGCAGCTGCTGCAGCAGACGCTGGTCTCCAGCGGCACCATGACCAACCGCATCGACCGTCTCGTCGGGCGCCGGCTGGTGCGCCGGGTGGCGGATCCGGGCGACGGACGCAGCGTCCTGGTGACACTCACCGACGACGGCCGGGTGCGGGTGGACGCGGCGATCACGCGCCTCGTGGATGCCGAGGCGACCCTGCTCTCCGCCCTTCCCCGCGCCGATCGCGAACGCCTCGCCGTGCTGTTGCGCAAACTCAGCCTGAGCTTCGGCGCCTGAAACGGCCGGGTGCGCACCGCGCGTGACGATCACACGTGGCCGGGCCCCGACGACATCGCGGCGCGCATCCGATCGTCTCCGTTCGTCGTCAGACCTGCGCCGGCGTCCAGGCCGAGACGCTGTCGAGCCGCGCGACCTCCTCCGCGGAGAGCGCGAGTCGCGCGCCGGCGAGCAGGTCTGGCACCTGGTCCGCGGTGCGCGCGCTGGCGATCGGGGCGACCACGGTCGGCTGGGCACGCAGCCAGGCGAGCGCTGTCGATGTGGTCGAGACGCCGTGCGCGTCGCCGATCTCGTCGAGAGCGTCGAGGATGCGCAGCCCGTGCTCCGTCGCGTACTTCGCGGCACCGGCAGAGCGCGGCGAGCCCTGCCCCGTGGCGTCGGTGGAGCGGTACTTTCCGGTGAGGAACCCGCTCGCGAGCGCGTAGTACGGGATGAGGCCCAGGCCGAGCTCGCTCGCAACCGGGATGATCGTCTCCTCGACGTCGTTGCGGTGCACCAGGTTGTAGTGCGGCTGCACGGCCACCGGCTGCGCGACACCCGTGCGGCGGGCGATCTCGGCCCATTCGCGGATCCGCTCGGCGGAGTAGTTGGATACCGCGATGTTGCGGACGAGCCCATCGGCGACGAGGGCGCCGAAAGCCGCGACCGTCTCCTCGAGCGGCACGTCGGTGTCGTCGAAGTGCGCGTAGTACAGATCGATCGCGTCGACGCCCAGGCGGGCGAGCGACGCCTCCGCAGCGCGGCGCACGTTCTCCCCCGACAGACCGGGGAACTGCGGGTGAGCACTCACCTTCGTCGCGATCACAAGCCCCTCGGGGCGACGCGACGCGAGCCACTCACCGATGATCGTCTCGCTCTCGCCGCCCTGATTGCCCGGAACCCAGGCGCTGTACGAGTCGGCGGTGTCGATGAAGTCACCTCCACCGGCGACGAAAGCGTCGAGGACGGCGAACGAGGCGTCGCGATCAGCCGTCCAGCCGAACACGTTGCCGCCGAGGGAGAGCGGGAAGACGGACAGGTCACTGGATCCGATGCGAGTCATACCCGCGACAACGGGCCGCCGCCGCGCAGCATTCCCGGGTGACAGCAGATGACCGGATCCCTGCTCCGGCGCAGCGCCGTCCCGGTCGGGACGTCGCACGGCGCGAACTAG
>JAFDWK010000056.1:29719-44514 GCA_018268515.1 Actinomycetota bacterium | reverse complement strand
AGGCCGGGCTGGTCCTGTGTGACTGGGTCGTCATCGACGCCGCCGACGGCGTTCTCGGCCGCCTCGCCTCGCACGCGGCTGGGCTCCTGCGCGGCAAGCACAAGGCGGGCTTCGCCAACCACATCGACTCGGGTGACTTCGTCATCATCGTGAACGCCGACAAGGTCGCGCTCACCGGTCAGAAGCTCCAGAAGAAGATCGCCTACCGCCACTCGGGTCACCCGGGTGGGCTCAAGGCCGTCGCCTACTCCGAGCTGCTCGAGAAGAACCCGGTCCGCGCCGTCGAGAAGGCGATCCGCGGCATGCTCCCGAAGAACAGCCTGGGCCGCCAGCAGCTGGCGAAGCTCAAGGTCTACACCGGCTCCGAGCACCCGCACGCCGCTCAGCAGCCCAAGACGTACACCCTCGACCAGGTCGCCCAGTAAGCGCCGTTACGAACAAGGACATACTCGTGGCTGACATCGACACCACCGAATTCCCGCAGAACTTCTCGACCGAGACCCCTGAGGCCGCCGCCGTCGAGACCGCTCCGCGCCCCGTTCTCAACGTCCCCGGCGCTGCCGTGGGTCGGCGCAAGCAGGCCATCGCCCGCGTGCGCCTCGTCCCGGGTGCCGGCACCATCACGGTGAACGGCCGCACGATCGAGGACTACTTCCCGAACAAGCTGCACCAGCAGCTGATCAACGACCCGTTCACGGTGCTGAACCTCGCAGGGGCCTACGACGTGATCGCCCGCATCTCCGGCGGTGGCCCCTCGGGCCAGGCCGGCGCCCTGCGCCTGGGCATCGCCCGCGCGCTGAACGAGATCGACGCCGAGAACAACCGCCCGACCCTGAAGAAGGCCGGCTTCCTCTCGCGTGACGCCCGTGTGAAGGAGCGCAAGAAGGCTGGTCTCAAGAAGGCCCGCAAGGCTCCTCAGTACTCGAAGCGCTAAACCCTACAGTTCCTTCATGGCTCTGTTCGGTACCGACGGGGTGAGGGGACTGGCCAACGGCCCCCTCACCGCCGATATCGCGCTCACCCTGGCCCAGGCGACTGCCGTCGTCCTGGGCCAGGGCCGTATTGCCGAGGCCCGCAAGGCCGCCGGCAAGCGTCTCACCGCCGTGGTCGCCCGCGACCCGCGGATCTCGGGACACTTCCTCAGTGCCGCTGTCGAAGCGGGTCTCGCCTCCTCCGGGGTGGACGTGCTCGACGCGGGCACGTTGCCGACCCCGGCCGCGGCGTTCCTCATCGCCGATATCGACGCCGACTTCGGCGTCATGATCTCGGCGTCGCACAACCCGGCGCCCGACAACGGCATCAAGATCTTCGCCCGTGGCGGCGTGAAGCTGCCCGACGTCGTCGAAGAGCGCATCGAAGAGGCGATGAGCGGTGAGAAGCTGCGGCCGACCGGTGCCGACGTCGGCCGGGTGAGCCGGTTCTCCGACGCCGAAGACCGCTATGTCATCCACCTCCTGGCCTCGCTCCCGCATCGACTGGACGGGATCCACGTCGTGCTCGACTGCGCGAACGGCGCGGCGTCCGGCGCCTCTCCGGAGGCGTTCCGCAACGCCGGCGCCAGGGTCACCGTGATCGGAGCGGATCCCGACGGCGTCAACATCAACGACGGCGTCGGATCCACGCATCTCGACAAGCTGGCGGCCGAGGTCGTGCGCGTCGGCGCCGATGTCGGCATCGCGCACGACGGCGACGCCGACCGTTGCCTCGCGGTCGATGCGAACGGCACCGTCATCGACGGAGACCAGATCATGGCGATCCTCGCGGTCGCGATGAAGCAGCGCGGCCGGCTCGTGCAGGACACCCTGGTCGCCACGGTGATGAGCAACCTCGGCCTGCACGTCGCCATGCGCGAGCACGGCATCACCGTGCGGCAGACCGCCGTCGGCGACCGCTACGTGCTGGAGGACATGAACGCCGGCGGGTACTCCCTGGGCGGAGAGCAGTCGGGCCACGTGATCATGAGCGATTTCGCCACCACCGGCGACGGCGTGCTGACCGGCCTGCATCTGGTGGCCGAGATGGCCCGGCAGCGGAAGACGCTGGCCGAGCTCGCCTCGATCATGACCGTCTACCCGCAGAAGCTCGTGAACGTCAAGGGCGTCGACCGCACCAGGACCGACGACGAACACGTGCAGAAGGCCGTGCGCGCCGTGGAGGCCGAGCTCGGCGACACCGGTCGCGTGCTGCTGCGCCCGTCGGGCACCGAGCAGCTCGTGCGCGTCATGGTCGAGGCTGCCGACGAGGCCTCCGCCCACGCTCACGCCCACGCGCTGGCCGAGGTCGTGCGCGAACGGCTCGCGCTCTGATCCTGATTCCCGATATCACCGCAGTATCGCGATAATTCGATAGTGCGGTGATATCGTGAAATCACGAACTCGGATCGGGGAGTGAACATGGGCCAGCACACCGCCCGCCTCCGTGCGCCCGCGGACTTCGGCCTCGCTCTGCAGCAGGCGAGACTGGCGCGCGGGCTCACGCAGGTCCAGCTGGCCGAAGAGCTCGGTGTGCCGCAGAGCACGATAAGCGCGATCGAGAGCGGGCAATCGACGATCTTCCTGCGACGGCTGCTGGAGATGGCGCGGACGACGGGTGTGGATTTCACGGCGAGCTGGAGCGACGATGCGTCTCGCGGTTGAGCTCTACGGCAGCGTCGTCGGCTCGATCGAGGGGGATGCCCGCACGTTCGACTTCGTGCCCTCCGAGGCGGGAATCGATCGGTTCGGCAGCAACAGCTCCGTGCTGTCCGTGGCCATCCCGCTTGTCGCGAAGCAACGCCGAGACCGTGCGCAGCGGCGTCGCAACTGGTTCGGCGAGTTGCTTCCGGAAGGCGATCAGTACGACTTCATGTTGGCGCAGGCAGCGCTTCGGCGAGGCGACACACCTGTGTTCCTCGGGCGGTTCGGCCGGGATGTCGCGGGGGCGCTGCAGATATGGGATCTCGATGATCCTTCAGAGCCGCGCACCCCGTCACTGCGCAAGATCGACGCCGCGCAGATCCGTGCTCTGCTGGAGGACCCGATCAGTGCACCGCTGGGCAACGCCGCGGTGCAAGGACGCACGTCGCTGGGAGGCGTGCAGCCCAAGATCGCGCTGACCAGAACGCCGGACGGCTGGGCCCAGGCTCTCGGAGGCTACCCGACCACGCATATCCTGAAGCCGCGCGTCTCCGCCCATCCGACGATGATCTTCGACGAGGAGTACGGATCCCGGCTCGCCCGCGGTCTCGGTCTGTCGGCTTTCGATGCGGAGATCCAGGAGTTCGCCGGGCTCGACGCCCTCGTCATCGAGCGATTCGATCGACGGGACGGTGTGCGGATCCATCAGGAGGACCTCAGCCAAGCTCTGGGGGCCGGCGGAAATCAGAAGTACCAGGAGATCGGCGGCGTGGTCAGCCTCGCCAGAGCCGCATCGGTTCTCCAGCGGCACGCTTCGGGGCAGGACCTGCGCAACCTTGCGGCGATCACGACGCTCGGTGTCGCGATCGGCAATCTCGATATGCACACCAAGAACCTGGGGCTCCTGCATCCGGAGGACGGCGAGGTGAGGCTGGCCCCTGCGTATGACATGGTGCCCCATGCGCCGTCCACATCTGACGGCCGTCTCGCGCTGGCGATCGACGGTGAGTACCGTCATCACGCCATCACCTCGGAGCACTTGCGCGCAGAGTTCGAGCTCTGGGGCGTTCGGCGCGCGGGAGCCGTGATCGATGAGGTTCTGGATCATCTTGTGGCAGTTCTCGACGAAGAAGACCCGGTGAACGGTGCCCGCCCGGAGGTGCAGGATGACATCCTCCGCGCCGTGTCGAACCTCCGCGCAGGCCGGCCGGTCGGCGCCGGCCTGTGACGCGCCCGTCGAGCACAGCCTCCGTCACACGAGGGAGACGGCGGATGACCCTGGTCGCGCGGATCCTGCTCGTTCCGTATGCGATCTGGATCCTGCTGCTCACGCTGCTGCCGGCCGAGGAGGCCGGTCGGGTCACCGGGATCGTCGCCGTCATCGCCCGCGTGGCGGCGTCATGGGGAGCACCCTTCGACGCCGTCTACGCCGTGCTGGAGTTCGCCGCCAACATCGTCCTGTTCGCCCCGTTGGGGATGCTGCTGGCGCTGGCCTGGCGGCGGGCGTCTGCGGTGGTGCTCATCGCGGCGGGCGGCGCGGGGAGCGTGGCGATCGAGCTCGTGCAGCTCGCCATCCCGGGCCGCTTCTCCGCGCTCTCCGACGTCATCGCGAACACGCTCGGGACCGCGGTCGGCGTGCTGCTGGTGCGCGCCATCGGCCGTCACCGCAGGCGCCCGGGCGAGGGCGGGACTCCCTGACCGCCGTGCACCCGTTCTTCGCGCGGTACGACGCGATCCGGATCGGCGCGGGGTGGGTATGAGAGCCGGCCCCTCCATGAGAAAGACGTTGCCGCCCCGATGAGGGGCGGCAACGTCTTTCTTGTCTTCGCGGGCGTCTCGGTGACGCCCGCGAAGATTAGTTCTGCGCGATGAAGATACCGGTGACGGCGGTCTCCGGCGTCGTGCCCTCGTTGGCGGGGGACTGCTCTGCAGACTCAGTCGCGGGCGCGTCCGTGCTGTCGGGGGTGGGGGTGCTTTCCGTCATGATTGACTCCTGGATTTCTAGTGGATGTCGAACTGGTCAGCGATGCGGGTCAGTTGGGTGTGACCGGGCCGCGGAGGAAGGAGTAGGTCGTGCCGTCCACGGTGACGATGCGCCTGATGTACGACGTCACCGTATCGCAGTTGTCACCCAGATCGGTGGTCCACTTCGGCTGGGTGTTCGCCACCCACACCTGGGTCTGCGGGTCGCCGTTGTTGTCGACGAAGTTGCCCGTCTGGTAGGTCCACTGGCCCGTGTAGGTGGCCTTGTAGGCGTAGAAACCGTTGGCCGGCTTGGTGGTGTCGTCGGCGGTACTGCGCACCAGGTTGCTCCACCCCGCGCCTGAGCCGTTCGTGAAGGACAGGTTGCTCTGGGACAGTGCGGCCGATCACCGGAGTGCCGGTCGCCATCGCCTCCACCGGCATGATGCCGAAGTCCTCGACGGCGGGGAAGACGTAGGCGACGCTGCGACGGTACAGCTCGCTGAGCAGGGCGCGGCCAGGGCTGTCCACGAGGACGAGCCGCACGCCGAGCTCGCGGGCCAGCGCCGCCAGCGCATCGCGTTCCGGGCCGCCCCCCGCGAGCACGACCGGCAGCGCGGAGGCGGCGCCGGCGCGCACCACGACGTCGAGGCGCTTGTAGGGCACGAAGCGCGAGGCTCCGAGGAGGTACTCGGAGGGCAGGGCGTCGAGCACCGCGGTCTCAGCGGGACCGAGCACGGCGGAGGCGCGCAGGCCCGCGACGTCCACGGGAGGGTGGATGACGTCAGCGTCGACGCCCCAGTGCTCGCGGATCCGATCCCGCACGGCGATGCTGTTGGCCACGATCGACGCGGCCTCCTCCGCCCGGGTGCGATCGATCGCCCGCAGAGCGGGAGCAGCGGCCCGCACGACCGCGCTGCTGCCGCGCTCGTCGAGCTCGGGATTCCAGATGTACCGCGCGGGCGTGTGCACGTAGACGTGCTTGGGGGCGTCGCGCGCCGGCCCCGCGAAGCGCGCGTGATGGGCGAACAGGTGCGAGCTGCACACGATCCACTCGGCGTCCTGAACGCCCAGATGGCGCCACGTCTGCGGCTGGAAGGGGAGCGCCAGCGCCTTCCGTCGCCGCAGCGGTGTGCGGGCGAGCCAGGTCTCGTGCACGCGCGTGGGATCGAAACGCCCTGGGGCATCGTTCCACAGCGCCTGGATCGGCGCGCCCGGATACAGTGCCGCGAAACGGTCGACGACGTTCTCGGCGCCGCCGAAGCGCTCGAGCCACTCGTGGACGATGATCCCCGTCATGCTTGCCGCTGCGGCACGGCGGCCGTCAGTACGCGCCTTCGGGGGCGAGGACGGCGCGTGCCGTGCGCCAGAGGATCATCAGGTCGCCGGCGGCCGACCAGTTCTCCACGTAGTACAGGTCGAGTCGGACGCTGTCCTCCCAGGACAGATCCGAACGGCCGCTCACCTGCCAGAGGCCGGTGATGCCGGGCTTGACCAGGAAGCGGCGGCGCACGTGGTCCTCGTAGCGCTGTACCTCGGCGACCAGCGGCGGGCGCGGGCCGACCAGCGACATCTCGCCGCGCAACACGTTGAGCAGCTGCGGGAGCTCGTCGATGCTGTACCTGCGCAGCCAGCGGCCGAAGGGCGTGACGCGCGGATCGTCCTTCATCTTGAACAGCACGCCGTTGCCATCCGTGCGGTCCAGGAGCCCCGCCAGGCGCTCCTCGGCGTCGACGACCATGGTGCGGAACTTCAGCATCGCGAACGCGCGTCCGCCGAGTCCCACCCGCTCCTGGCGGAACAGCGCTGGGCCTCCGTCGCGGCGCACCATCAGCGCGATGAAGCAGAACAGCGGCGAGAGCAGCAGCAGGCCCAGGCCGGAGATCAGGATGTCGGCGGCACGCTTGGTCAGGAACCTCCCGCCCTCGAAGGTCGGGAAGTCCACGTAGATGAGGGGCAGGCCGGCGACCGGGCGGGCATGGATCCGGGGACCGGCGATGTCGGTGAGCGCCGGAGCGACGATGAGGTCGATGCCGCGGGACTCGAGCTCCCAGCCGATCTCCCGCATCTGCTGCGGCGAGATCCTGTCGGAGCCGCTGAAGATCACCGTGTCGGCGCCGATGTCGTCGAGTCGCGCGACGGCATCGGCGAACCCCGCGATCACGGGAACGCCGGCCACGAGATCCGTGCGGGTGCCGCTCTCGGTGATGGCGCCCACGATCCGGAGCCCCACGGAGGGGACGCTGTGGATCTGCTCGGCCACATGACGCAGCTGGGTGCGCTCGCCCATCAGCAGCGCGCGCTGCACGTAGGCGCCCCGCAGGCGCTGGTGATGCAGCCAGCTGCGCCATGCCCAGCGCCCCAGCAGCAGCAGGCAGAGGCCGAGGGGCAGGGCGACCAGCAGGTAGCCGCGGGCGATCGGGATCTTGAACGCGAACGCGAAGGCGCCGAAGGCGCCGAAGGTGCGGAAGGTCGCGGTGCCGACGCGCTTGTACTCGGTGGACCCTTCGCCGATCACCTTGTGGTCGCGCGTCGCGGCGACGCTGAGCATCGTCATCCAGGCGACCGCGATCACGGCGGCGACGATCGGATAGCCGAGCGAGACGAGCTCGCTGGGCAGCGCCGTGTCGGTGTCGCCGAAGCGCAGCACCACTGCGGCGAACACCGCGACGGCGATGATCAGCGCGTCGGTGAAGCGCAACCGCAGGGCATAGGATCGGCGCCAGTCGTGGGTGTGGCGCGACGGTAGGGCGAGGTCGTCGAACGGCTCATGGCCAGAGCCTTGCAGGGTCGAGCGTTGCGCGTGTTGCGAACGGAGCCGTTCGGCGTCGGCGCGCACTTCAATGTCAACCACGCCTGTGAACCCCTCCCAGACGTCCGCCCTCGAAAGAAGGCGAAGTCACGACACCGGCGCATCCCCACGACGCTCCGGAACCATCGTCGTGGGGCCGTGTTCGGGCACGGACCATGCACGACGAGGATCGTCAGCACTCTACCAGGCGACCGGGACGAGTAGGAGGCCCCGACCGGATCCGGGTCTCGGAGGCCTGGGCGGGTCGGGGGTGGGGCGCTTGGGCCGGTGGCGGGATCCGGGTTCGTGTTCTGGAGCCGGGCCGTGCGCGGGCGGTGCGCCGTGCCGGGTGATCGGCACGGCGCGCGCGGCGACCGGTGTGCCGATCGCCCGTATCAGAACCCGCGCCAGCGCGAGATCGGCCAGAGCGTCGCGACCACCCGTCCGACGATCTGGCCGCGACGCGCCCAGCGGAAGCACCCGGGGGACTCGGCGTCGGGCGCCCGGCACCGGAATGCGCCGTCGGCGGAGTTGGAGCGGTGATCGCCGAGCACCAGGTACGAGTCGGCGGGCACTGTGACCGCAGGGAAGCAGCGCGCCGAGCGCGGGGTGCTCGTACAGTCCAGACTCCCCGCCTGGAACGCGATGTCCTGATAGATGTACGGCTCGTCGACGGGCACGCCGTCCACGATCAGCCGGCCATCGGCGGTGCAGCACTCCACAGTCTGCCCCGGCGTCGCCACGATCCGCTTCACCAGCGTGTGCGGGCCGGAGGGGCCGAACCCGGTCACCTCGCCGAGCCAGCGCAACGCGGCCTTCCACGGCGGGTCCTGTGGCGCGGGCACGCCCCAGGTCTCGTCGGCGTCGAAGACGATCACGTCGCCGCGACCCGGATCCGCCCAGTCGTACGCGAGCCGGTTCACCAGCACACGGTCGCCGATCTCGAGCGTCTGCTGCATCGACCCGGACGGCACGACGTAGGGCTTCGCGATGAACGAGAGCACCAGCCCGGTGGCGACGACCGCGAGCAGCAGCTGGAACCAGGCGCTCGAGGTGAAGCGGCGCAGTCCGCGGCGGGGGTTGCTCTTGGTGGGGTTCGGGGTGGGGTTGGGTGTTGGGGGCGGGGTGGCGGTTGGGTTCGGGGTGGGGGCGGTGTTCGGGGCCGGGATCGTCGGAGCGCTCTCGGCGGCCGCGGCGTCGCTCATCCGTGCGCCGCGGGGTCGAGGGCCACGGCGTGATGCGACGTGGTGTCGAGGGCCACCCGCACCACGCGTTCCACTTCGGCGAGGGCCGGATCCAGCTGCGTGGCCGAGGTCTCGTAGGCCGCGGAGCCCTGGCGGTAGGGGTCGAGCACGTCGTCGTCGGCGCGGAGGGTTCCGCGTCGGCCCGCGATCGCCATGATCACGGCGCCGAGACGGGCGCGGGGGTCGTCGCCGCCGGTCGCCGCGAGACGGCGGATCTCGGCGTCAGGGAGGGTGTGCGCGGCACGCGCGAACTCGCGCACCGGGAAGATGCGGTGCAGGCGGCTCGGCACCAGCTGCACGGTGTACCCGCGCTGCTCCTGGGTCATGGTGAGCACGAGGTCGGACTCGAGCACCATCGGCTCGCGCAGATGCCGGCCGTGGTGCGCGGCGACGTCGGCCGGGCGGGCGTGCCGGGCGAGCGCGACGCGCCGCGCGTCCTCGGGCATGCCGGCACCGATGAGGGCGTGCGTGCCGGCGCTGTGCACCCGCACTCCGAACGGTTCGAGCTGCGCGCGCAGCAGCACCTCGGCGAGCGGCGACCGGCAGATGTTGCCGGTGCACACGGTGAGGATCGTAGGGGCGCCCGCGGGCATGGGGTCGGGGGCGATCACCGGCTTGCGGTTGCGCGCGCGCTTCGTGGGCGGGGCGGGGCGGGGCGGGGCCGCGGGGGTTGCGTGCACGCGGGAGGCTTCGGCGGCCTCGCGGGTTTGGGCCTCGCGCGTTTGGGTTGCGCGGGTTTGGGCCTCGCGGGCGTCCGCCTCGTGCGCAGCGGTTTCGGCGGCGCGGCGGGCGGCTTCTTCGCGAGCAGTCGACTCGGCTTCCTCGCGCGCGGCCTGCTGGCGCACGGCTTCTTCGTGCGCAGCTTCTTCTCGGGCTGTTTCGTCTCGGGCCGGTGCGTGGTGCGCGCCGTCGTCACGCGAAGCGGCCTCGCGGGCCTTCGCCTCGCGGGCCGCGCGCAGTTCGCGCCGGGTGCGCGGTGGTGCCGGATCGACGGCATCGGTCTCCGCGCCTCGCCACGGCGCGCTCCGGCGTCTCACCGGGTGGCGATCCCGCTCTGCATCCATCGCACCAGCCTAGATCGAGTGAGCCGAACCTCCGCTCCATGCCGCGCGGGTCACCTCCGGTGCGGCGATATGCGGTGTGCCGCTACGCGTCCGCGTCGCGGGCGCGGTCCTCGATGTAGCGCAGCAGCACGCCCTCGCGGAGCGCCCACGGCGACACCTCGAGCTCGTCGACCTTCATCGCGGTCATCGCGGTGTGCAGCACCACGGCGGCCGCCACGATCTGGAAGGTGCGATCGGGGGTGATGCCCGGCAGCTCCTGCCGTGCCGACGCGGGCAGCCGCGCGAGACGCGGGATCCAGGATCCGAGCGACTGGCGCGGCAGCAGCATCCGATCCGTCCCCGACCAGCCCGGCGTCTGATAGCCGACGAGCCGGGCCAGCGAGCGGATCGCCTTGGACGAGCCCACCACATGATCGGGGCGGGGCAGCGTCGAGAACCGGGCCACGACGGGGGCGAACACCTCGTTCGCGTGCTCGCGCAGGCGCTCCACGTCGTCCTCGCCCGGCGGGTCGTCGGGCAGGAACATCAGCGTCGAGCGCCCCGCGCCGAGCGGCACGGAGGCGGCGATGTCGGGGAGCTCCTCGGATCCGGCCGCCATCTCGAACGAGCCGCCGCCGATGTCGAAAAGCAGGATCTGGCCCGCCGCCCAGCCGAACCAGCGGCGCACCGCGAGGAACGTCAGCCTCGCCTCGGTCTCGCCGGCGAGCACCTGCAGCGGCTGGCCCAGGGCCGCCTCAACGCGCGCGATGACCTCGGCGCCGTTCGCGGCCTCGCGCACGGCGCTCGTCGCGGTGGCCAGCAGGGCGTCGACCCGTTGCTGCTCGGCGATCGCGCGCGCCTGCACGACCGCCGCCTCGAGCGCCTGCACGCCCTCCTCGCTGATCGCGCCCGCCGGGGTGAGGAAGCGCATCAGGCGCAACACGGTGCGGTCGCTCGTGGTCGCGAGCGGCCGGCCGCCGGGGTGCACGTCGGCGGCGAGCAGGTGGACGGTATTGGATCCGATGTCGAGCACTCCGAGTCGCACGGAGGAAGACTACCCATCGAACGTTGCGTGCGCGGTCGGCCGGCCCCGCGCCTCTGGCCGTTCTCGCGCCCATCGCGCTGCAGCGCCTTCTCACTTGGCACCAATGGTCGCTTTCCGGCCGCCGAAGCGGCCCGAGGTGCCATGTGAACGTCGCCGGGCCGGGCGCGGAGCCGGCGGACCGGAGGCTACGGGCGCCACGCCGTTACGATGGAGCGCGTGAGTTCCGACCCTCTCGCGCCGAAGACCCTGACGCCGCTGTCGCCGTATCGCCTGATCGACCGTGCGGACTGGGCGCGCCTCGCCGCAGACCTCGACCAGCCGCTCAGCGAGACCGAGGTCGTCGAGATCCGCGGCATCGGCGACCGGCTGGATCCGACCGAGGTCAAGGAGGTGTACCTGCCGCTCAGCCGCCTGCTGAGCCTGTACGCCACGTCGACCAAGCGGCTCGGCGAGGCGACCAACAGGTTCCTCGGCGAGGACGACGACACCACGCCGTTCGTCGTCGGCGTGGCCGGATCCGTCGCCGTCGGCAAATCGACGATCGCCCGTCTGCTGCGCGAGCTCATGAGCCGCTGGCCGGGAACCCCTCGTGTCGAACTGGTCACCACCGACGGCTTCCTCTACCCGAACGCCGAGCTCGAGCGCCGAGGGATCATGGACCGCAAGGGCTTCCCCGAGTCGTACGACCGGCGTGCCCTGATCGAGTTCCTCACGAAGGTGAAGAGCGGCGCCGACGAGGTGCGCGCCCCGTTCTACTCGCACATCCGCTACGACATCGTGCCCGACGCGCACGTGGTGGTGCGCCGCCCGGACGTCGTGATCGTCGAGGGCCTGAACGTGCTGCAGCCGCCGCCCGCTCCGAACGACGTCGCCGTGAGCGACCTGTTCGACTTCTCGATCTTCGTCGATGCCGAGCTCGATCACATCGCCCAGTGGTACGTCGACCGCTTCCTGGCGCTGCGCCAGGGCGCGTTCACGAACCCGTCCTCGTACTTCAACGTGTTCGCGCACCTCACCGACGACGAGGCCGTCACCACGGCCATGGGGTACTGGAACGAGATCAACCTGCCCAACCTCATCGAGAACGTGATGCCGACCAAGCACCGCGCCACGCTCGTGCTGAACAAGGGCGCCTCGCACGCCGTGGAGTCGGTGCTGCTGCGCAAGCTCTGACGGAACAGCGCCGCCGCGAGCCGGAGCGGTGCCGCCCGACCGCGCGCCGAGACACCCGCGCCGCCTGGAATACTGACGGGATGGGGACTGCTCTGCTCGCGTTCGTGCTTCCGGCTTCGGCCCTGGCCTCGACGCTCATCATCGTCGGCGTGCTCGTGGCGAGCGCGATCGCCAAGCTCCGCACGCCGGATGACGCCGCCGGGTGGGAAGCGCTCGGGATCCCCGCCGCCCTGCGCAAGGACTGGCTGATCCGACTGCACCCGATCGCGGAGCTCGTGCTCGCGGCGGCGCTGCTGCTGCTGGGCGGGGCGCTCGGGATCGCGGCCGCGGTGGTCGCCGTGCTGCTGTTCGCCGCCTACCTGGCGATGGTGTGGCGCGCGAAGCGGCGCACACCCGACGCCTCCTGCGCCTGCTTCGGCGAGCGCCGCCCGATCACCGGCCGCACCCTGCTGCGCAATGCGTGGCTGGTGCTGCTGGCGGTGGTCTCCGCATCGACCGTCGGCCTGCTGCCGCTGTGGGGCGGGGTCGCGACGCTCGCGGTGCTGCTGTGGCCGTGGACCCTCGCGCTCGCCGCCGTCGCCGTGACCTTCGTCCTGGTGCAGGAGACCGCGTCCGCCGATGCGCATACGGATGCGCCGACGGCGGTCGGAGCCGGATCCGCGTTGCGGGACGCTCAGGGGGAGGAGCTCGAAGACTATATCCGCAGCCGCACACCGGCCGTTCCGGTGCAGCTCGGGGGCGGGGAGACGGTGAATCTGCGCGAGCTCGCCGCACGACAGCCGATGCTGCTGCTGGTGGTCTCCGAGAGCTGCGGATCCTGCACTGCCGTCATCGAGAGCATCGACGCGTACCGGGCGCTCCTGCCCGAGGTGTCGGTGCGGTTCCTGCTGCAGGTCCGTCCCGAGGACAGCCGGCTCACGTCGGCGGAGGAACCGCAGACCCTGCACGACCCGGAGCGTTATGTGAGCGGATCGATCGGCGACTTCTACACTCCGACGGCCGTGCTGCTCGGCATGGACGGCCTGCTCGCCGGTGGGCCGGTCACCGGATCCGGAGCCATCGCCGATTTCGTGGACGACGTGTACGAGAGCCTGCACGGCGAGCGCCCGCCCGGCGCGTGAACATCCACGGCACGGATCTCCGCGAACCCGCGTAACGAATCCCCCTTTCCCGCGTCTCACCTTTCGGACGTCGATTGCGACGTGCTGAGGCCTGGGGAGGTCGACGATGGGGATCGTCATGAACGTCGCCGAAGCGACGAGTCTGCTGAGGGGCGCGCGACGCGGTCCGCAGGGAGCAGCGCGCTTCCGGCACGCACTCGTCACCTGCCACACGATGGCGCGTGGTGAGTCGCTGCGATGGTCGCCGCAGAGCCCGGAGAGCCCGTCCATGGCGGCCATGATCGTTGCGAAAAGCCCGCTGCGGGTGTCGGACGGCGGATCCGCAGCACAGGATCTGCCGGCCGGACGGGTCGCATTCCTGCACCCGGCGCGGGCGACGCGGATCACGGCATCGCGGGAATCGGCGATGATCTGCGTCTGGGTGTCGTGGAGCGTGCTCGATGACGCGGAGCAGAGCGGCGAGATCCCTGCGGGTCCTCTCCCGGACTCGCCCCTCGCGCGCGGGCTGGCCGCGTTCCTCGAATCCGTCGTGGAGCGGGCGGCGGACGTCGGCTCGCACACGGATGCCGTCATCGAGCGGCTGATCGGCGAGATGCTCTTCGGTGTGCTGGCGGACGCGGCGTCGCACGGTTCGGTGCGTCCTCGCACCCCGCGGATCGTCGATCGCGCGCGGGACCGCATCCTCGCCCGTCACGTCGATCCGGAGTTCGATGTCACCGCTCTGGCGCGGGAGATGCACCTGGGCAGCCGTCAGCTGCAGCGCCATTTCGCAGCCGAGGACAGCACCGCGGCCGATGAGCTGCGTCGGATGCGGGTTCGCGTCGCCCGCGACCTCATCGAAGCCGACGGCGCCCAGGCCATGGCGCTGGGCGAGATCGCGCAGCGTTCCGGCTTCCGGGATCGCGCGGCGCTGCGTCGCGCATTCGCGGCGTCGGGCATGCCTGCGCCGCGCCGGATGAGACCTTCCCCGCGCTGAACGGGCCTGGCCGCGGCACACGCGTTTTTGCGACCTGTTTCCCCCATCACGCGACATCACCCGGGGATCCGCAGCGCGGCGCCGCGCAGGATCGGGATGCACCTGCCGCGCCGTGGAGCGCAGGACGGGTGCGCCAATCCATCGAACATGTCTGGGGAGACGCATGCCTGCAACGGCGACATCGGGGAACGGATCGAATGAGGGCGGTGCGGGACGGCCCGTCTCGGTGCAGCGGCGCACGCTCCTGAAGGGCGCCGCATGGAGCCTGCCGGCGATCGCGGTGGCCACCGCGGCGCCACGCGCCGCGGCGAGCACTCCGAAGAATGCGCTGGCGGGGGTGTTCTACGTCCGGCGCGAAAGCCAGTCGACGGTCACCTGGGACGGGCGCGCCTCCAGCAGTGGCCGGCTCTACGTCACGGAGACGCTGACGGGGCAGAAGATCACGACCATGAGCCTGAGGTTCGGATCCACCAAGCCGGTCACGGCATGGACGAAGGCCGGCGGCGGGAACTGCTGGTCGCTTCCCGTCGCGGACGGCCAGCTCAGGTACGCCGGGCGGACGTTCTTCATGTATCGCTCCGACTACACGTGCTCGCTTCCGATCGCCGCGGCCAGCGGAGACACCACGGTGGACTCCGAGTTCTACTGGCGGGGAACCGTTGCCAACCCCACCGAGCTCATCACGCAGCGGGTGTCACAGGTGACGCAGCCGCCGAGCAACGCCGCGCCGGGGACCACGATCACGTGGATCCGGAACGTGGCGACCATCTGATCCGCCCGCGACCGCAGCAACCGACACAGACCCGCAGAGAGACGCCTCATGAA
>JAFDWK010000056.1:27502-29671 GCA_018268515.1 Actinomycetota bacterium | reverse complement strand
CCAGACCCCGAACGCGGCCGACCAGGTCGCCCCGCAGTCCGGCCAGACTCCGAACGTGGCCGACCAGGTCGCCCCGCAGGAGACGCCGGTGCCGATCGGCACGGTCGCGCCGAACTGACGGACGGGGAGGGGCGCGACGCGAGTTCGTACGGAACCTGCGCAAAACCGCGCCCCTACCCTGGAATCCATGTGTGGAATCGTCGGATACGTGGGGCCGCGCCCCAGCCAGGACATCCTGCTCGCGGGTCTCGCCCGCCTCGAGTACCGCGGCTACGACTCGGCCGGCATCGCCGTCATCGATGGATCCGGATCCCTCGGGATGCGCAAGAAGGCCGGCAAGCTGCAGGCGCTGCGCGACTCCCTCGCCGACGCCGCGCTCGCCGACGGCAGCACCGGCATCGGTCACACCCGCTGGGCGACGCACGGCGGCCCGACCGACGCGAACGCGCACCCGCACCTCGCCGACGACGACAAGCTCGCGCTCATCCACAACGGCATCATCGAGAACTTCGCCGCCCTCCGCGCCGAGCTGCTCGCGGAAGGGGTGGAGTTCCGCAGCGAGACCGACACCGAGGTCGCCGCCGCCCTCGTCGGCCGCGAGTACCGCCGCACGGGGGATCTGCGCGCCGCGTTCCGGGCCGTCGTCAACCGCCTCGAGGGCGCCTTCACGCTGCTCGCCGTGCACCAGGACGAACCGGGCCTGGTCGTCGCCGCGCGCCGCAACTCGCCGCTCGTGATCGGCCTCGGCGAGGGGGAGAACTTCCTCGGATCCGATGTCGCCGCCTTCGTGGAGCACACCCGCCGTGCGCTCGCGATCGGTCAGGACCAGATCGTCGCGATCACGCCCACCGAGGTCACCGTCACCGACTTCGCCGGCGACGTCGTCACGCCCGAGCCGTTCGAGGTGTTGTGGGACGCGGCCAGCGCCGAGAAGGGCGGCTGGCCGAGCTTCATGGCCAAGGAGGTCGCCGAGGAGCCCGACGCCGTCGCGAACACGGTCCGCGGTCGCGTACAGGACGGCGCCGTCGTGATCCCGGAGCTGGACGGATCCGACGACCTGTTCCGCGGCATCGACCGCATCATCATCACCGCCTGCGGTACGGCATCGTATGCGGGCATGGTCGGCAAGTACGCGCTCGAGCAGTGGGCGCGTGTGCCCGTCGATGTCGAGCTCGCGCACGAGTTCCGCTACCGCGACCCGGTGATCGGCGAGAACACCCTGGTCGTGTCGATCAGCCAGTCCGGCGAGACCATGGACACGCTCATGGCGGTCAAGTACGCCCGCGAGCGCGGTGCGCGCACCCTGTCGATCTGCAACACGCAGGGTGCGACGATCCCGCGCGAGTCGGACGCGGTCGTCTACACGCACGCCGGCCCCGAGGTCGCGGTCGCGTCGACCAAGGCGTTCGTCGCGCAGATCACGGCGCTGCTGCTGCTCGGCCTGCACGCGGGCCGGGTGCGCGGGACGCTGTCCGTTCTCGACTCCGCGTCGGCCGTCGCCGAGCTGGAGGCACTGCCCGCCAAGATCGCCGAGGTGCTGAACGACGAGCAGGCGCACGTCACCCAGCTCGCCGGCTGGATGGCCGACACCCGCTCGGTGCTGTTCCTGGGCCGCCACGTGGGCTACCCGATCGCGCTCGAGGGCGCGCTCAAGCTCAAGGAGATCTCGTACATCCACGCCGAGGGGTTCGCCGCAGGCGAGCTCAAGCACGGCCCGATCGCACTGATCGAGCCCGGCCAGCCGGTGTTCGTGCTCGTGCCGTCGCCGCGGCACTCCGCCCTGCTGCACGCGAAGGTCGTCTCCAACATCCAGGAGATCCGCGCCCGCGGCGCCCGCGTGATCGTGGTCGCGGAGGAGGGCGACGCGGCCGTGCTGCCGTTCGCCGACGAGGTGATCCGGATCCCGCTCGCCGGCGCCCTGTTCGAGCCGCTCCTCGCGGTCGTCCCGCTGCAGATCTTCGCCATGGCGCTCGCCACCGCGAAGGGCCTCGACGTCGACCAGCCGCGCAACCTGGCCAAGTCCGTCACTGTGGAGTGAGGCGGGGGTTCGCGTCGCCCGGGGGTTCGCTTCGCCTGGGCGTGGCCCTTGCGGGTTTCGCGTCGCCCGGGGGTTTGCGGCGCTGCGCACGGGCGCCCGCGGCGCGCTGGGGGTTTCGCGTCGCCCGGGGG
>JAFDWK010000056.1:0-27432 GCA_018268515.1 Actinomycetota bacterium | reverse complement strand
GGGTTTCGCGTCGCCCGGGGGTTCACGGCGCTGCGCACGGGTGCCCCCGGGCGCGCTGGGTTCGCGTCGACTTGGGTTCGCGTTACACGGGGGTTCGCGGCGCGGCGCGGGGCGCTCGGGTCGCGCTGGGGGTTTCGCTTCGCCCGGGGTGCGCGTAGCACTGGGGGTTGCAGCGCCTGGGGTTCGTATGGCTGCTCGGCGCGGCGCGGCTCGATCCGTCCGCGCCGAGTGCATGGGTTGTTGTCGAGTGCACGGGTTGTCGTCGTGATGAAGCCGTGCAGTCGGCAGGATCCGGTTCGGTCGCGATGCGCGGCGTCGAGTGCACGGGTTGTTGCCGTGCGAAGGGCAGCGGATGGACCGCGGTGGCGGTGGAGGGAAGCGCTCGGCGCGGTCGGGTGCGGTTCCTCGCCGGGATGGTGCGGGTCCGCGCCGGGATCGTGTCCCGTTCTCACGATGACGTGCGCCTCGGAGGCTTTGCGGTGCCGAGTTTCGTGGTTCGGCGGAATCCATCCTGAGAACGGGCGGCTGCCGGTCGTGCCACGAGGCGATCCACCTGCCCGCAGCCGGCCGCCCGGGCGGATCCTGCCGGGGCGGCCCCACGGATCCTGCCGGGGTCGATCCTGTCCGGGGCCCAGCCATGGATCCTGCCGGGGCCGAGCCGTGGCTCCTGCCGGGGTCGAGCCGCGAATCCTGCCGAACCGCGGGCCCTGCTGGGGCCGATCCTGCCGGGCCGGATCCTGCCGGGGCGGATCCTGCCGGGGTCGATCCTGTCCGGGGTCGAGCCGCGGAGCCACGGATCCTGCCGGGCCGGGTCCCGCCGGGGCGGAACCGCGGAGCCGCAGAGCCGCGGCCCCGCGGATCCCGGCGGGTAGGCTGAATCGGTGATCATCGGCACCGGCATCGACCTCGTGGACATCCCGCGATTCGAACGGAGCGTCGCACGCACGCCGCGGCTCATGCAGCGGCTGTTCGCGCCGTCGGAGCAGGAGCTGCGGCTGTCGTCGCTCGCCGCGCGATACGCGGCGAAGGAGGCGCTGATCAAGGCGCTGGGCGGATCCGACGGGGTGCATTGGACCGAGATCGAGATCGCGTCCGAACCCTCCGGCCGACCCTACTTCGTGCTGACCGGCAGCACCGCGACCACCGTCGCCGACCGCGGCATCACTACGCTGCACCTCTCGCTCACGCACGACGCCGGACTCGCGTCCGCCTACGTCGTCGCCGAGGCGCGCGAGGCCGGATCCGCCGACGGTGGTGCAGGGTCTACGAACACCGCGTCCGCCGTGGCCGGATCCGCCGACGGTGGTGCAGGGTCTACGAACACCGCGTCCGCCGTGGCCGGATCTGCCGATACCTCCCCTGAGCGTCAGGACCCCGCCGCAGCCGCGCGCCCCAGCGGGGGTAGTGACGCTGCAGGGGGGTATGGACAGGATCCGGCGAGCGGCGATCGGCTCGCCGGCGTCCGCGCCGCGGGGGAGGACCGGGCATGACCGCCCTGTTCCGCGAGGCGAGGATCGACCTCGATGCGATCAGCGACAACACCCGGCACCTGCGCCGGCTCACCGGTGTCGACGTCATCGGCGTCGTCAAGGCCGACGCGTACGGTCACGGCGCGGCTGCGGCCGCGGTCGCGGCACTCGCCGGGGGCGCGACAAGTCTCGGCGTCGCCACGGTCGAGGAGGGGCTCGCGCTGCGCCGCCAGGGGGTCAACGCGCGGATCCTGGCCTGGCTGCACGCCCCGGGCCGGCGCTTCGACGACGCCGCCGAGGCGGGCATCGACCTGGGCATCTCGAGCTTCGAGCAGCTGCTCGCGGCGTCCGAGGCGAGCAGCGGGTCGGATCCGGTCCGCGTGCACCTCAAGTTCGAGACCGGCCTGAGCCGCAACGGCATCGCCCCGGCCGACCGCTCCCGGCTGCTCGCCGAGGCGGCGCGCCTCGAACGGATCGGGCGAGTGCGCATCGTCGGCCTGTTCAGTCACGTCTCCAACACCTCGCCCGAGGACGACCGTGCCGCGCTCGCCGCATTCGAGACCGCGTGCGCGGAGGCCGCGTCGTTCGGGATCCGCCCCGAGGTGCGCCACCTGGCCGCGACCGCCGCGGCCATCGACCTGCCCGAGACTCGCCTGGACGCGGTGCGCATCGGCATCGGCCTGTACGGGCTCAGCCCGTTCGAGGACCGCAGTTCGAGCGACCTCGGGCTGCGCCCCGCGATGACCCTGCGCGCCGCGGTCGCCGCCGTGCGCCGGGTGCCGGCCGGCACCGGCGTGTCCTACGGCTACACGCACCGCACCGCGGGGGAGACCACGCTCGCGCTCATCCCGCTCGGGTACGCGGACGGGATCCCGCGCAACGCGTCGGCCCGCGGTCCGGTGCAGATCGGCGGGCGCCGCTATCGTGTCGCCGGACGCATCGCCATGGACCAGTTCCTCGTCGACGTCGGCGACGATCCGGTCGCGGTCGGCGACGAGGCGGTGCTGTTCGGGGATCCGACGCTCGGACTGCCCTCCGCCAGGGACTGGGCCGACGCGGCCGACACCATCGACTACGAGATCGTCACGCGGATCGGACCCCGCGTGCCCCGCCGGAGTGTGTCGTGACCGCGCTCGATGCGATCCCCGGAGCGAGCGCGCACCGGTGCCGTCGCGCAGACGGAGGTGTGTCGTGACCGCGCTCGATGTGATGTGCGGAGCGAGCGCGCACCGGTACCATCTCGCGTGCGGAGGCGTGTCGTGACCGCGCTCGACGACCTCGCCGGACGGCACGAGATCCGCACGGCCGACGCGATGGAACAGCTCGGACGCCGGATCGGATCCGACCTCGTCGCGGGCGACGTGCTGATCCTCACCGGCCCGCTCGGTGCCGGGAAGACGACGTTCACGCGCGGGCTCGCCGAGGGGCTCGGCGTGCGCGGGCCGGTGCAGAGCCCGACGTTCGTGATCGCCCGCACGCATCCCTCGCTGGTGGGGCGGGCGCCGCTCGTGCACATGGACGCGTACCGACTCGGATCCGCCGCCGAGCTGGACGACCTCGATGTGGACGTGCCCGGATCCGTCGTCGTGGTCGAGTGGGGTCGCGGCATGGCCGAGGACCTGGCTGATGCGTGGTGGGACATCGAGCTGGAGCGCCCGGTCGGAGCGGGCGTCGACGACGCCGCCCCCGGGGACGGTTTCGCCGACGAGGACCTCGACGCCGACGCCCCCCGCATCGTGACGATCACCCGCGCCGCCCGCCGCTGAGCCCGCGGCCTCCGGCCCGCCGCTGAGCCCGCGCCGCCCGCCGCTGAGCCCGCGCCGCCCGCCGCTGAGTCTGCGGTCTCTGGCCCGCCGGATTCGCGCCGTCGGTCGTGCTTCGCCGGTCCCGCCTCGCCGGTCGTGCTTCGCCGGTCGTGCCTCGCCGGTCCGGCCTCGCCGGTCGTACCTCGATGGTCGTGCCTCGCCGGTCGTGCCTCGATGGTCGTGCCGCGCTGGTCGCGATTCCGGCGCGGCTTCGCCGGGCTCGCGATATGGCGGTCTGTCGCCGGTCCGCCTTCGTTCGCCTGTCGCGTGTCGCCCCTTGCGGCGCTGCGACGGGGCGAGAGCAGACAGGTGAGCGGGGGTGGGATCCGCCCGGGAAACCGGATCCGGATCCGGATTCGTGATCCGTGTTCCCTGCCGCCCCGGGAATCCTTCGCGGGATCGTGAGGAGTCGCCGCGGGCGGCTCCACACGAAAGGGACGGACATGACCGAACTCACATCGCACGGTGCAGGCGTGATCGCCGCGCCCGGGCTGCCGGCGGGATCCCGGCACCGGCTTCTGCGGACGGCGGGCATCGGCGGCATCGTCGCCTTCGGATCCTGGGTGCTGCAGCCGATCCTCGTGATGCTGATCGTCGGCGACAAGTGGGCGTCGTACCACTCGCAGTGGGAGTACTTCCACGACTTCCGATGGAACGGTCTCTACGAGGGGATCACCTTCAGCGGCATCGGTGTGGGGATGCTCGTTCTCGTGATCGCCACGTCGCTGCTGGTGGAGCAGGCGGGGGCTCCGACGGTCGGATCCCGCCTACTGAGCCTGTTCGGGGTCTTCGCCGGGGCGATGTGGATCCTCACTGCCGGCGTCACGTTCGCACCGTTCACCTCGGTCGGTCATTTCGTGAAGGATCTCGTGCCCGAGGTCGCCGACCAGAACGCGGTCTTCGAGGCGATGGGGCTGGTCACGACGGGGCTGCTGATGGCATTCGAGGTGTTCTCCCTCGGATGGATCGTGCTGTTCGCGGTCGTCGCTCGGCGCCGCGGGGTCATCGGCCGGGTGCTCGCGGTGCTCGCCGCGGTGAGCGCCGCGGGCGTGTTCTCCGGGTTCCTCATGCCGTTCGCGCCGCCGTGGGCGTCGCTCGGCGGTCTCGGCTTCTGCCTCATCGCCGGGATCGGGCTCCTCGGCAAAGCGCGGGGCGCACGGCGGGTGGACAGCGGCCTGCCGGCGGACGGCTCCCGGAAGAGCGACGATCCCGCCGGATTCGGCAGGGAGGTCGCGACCGGATCCGTCGGGGCGTAGCGCACGGCGGCGGTCACTGCCAGGATCTGAGCCATGGACGAGGTCCTGCTCACGGCGAGCCGACTCGCACTCCTCGTCACCGGGGTGGGCGGGGCGCTCGTCGTGCTCGCCTCCGGGATCCGCCGGCGGATCGGGCGCGGCTGGATCCCGTCGCTCGCCGCGATCGCGATGCTGCTGCTGTTCGCGTACTCGGCCCCTGCGGAGGCATCGATCCTCATCACGTCGCTGATGCTGGTGCCGTGGTTCGTCGGCTTCCCTCTGCTCGCCGCGACGTTCCCCGATGGCAGGTTCGTGCCGCGCTGGTCCGCGGGGCTCGTGATCGTGAGCGTGCTCGCGATCCTGGCCAACGCGTCGACCGGCGACGCATGGCGTCAGGGGTCGTGGTGGGTGCTCTTCCCCATCGCGCAGACCGTGGCGGCGGTGCTCGTCATCGTGTACCGCTATCGCCGCAGCGCCACGACCTCGGAGCGCGAGAGCGTGCGGTGGGCGCTGCTCGGCGTCGTCCTGACGGTGAGTCTGTTCATGGCGATCCTGCTGATCGACGGGTACATCGGCGGAACCGGCAAGGGACAGGAGCTCAGTGCGGCGAAGGCGAACGCTGCCGGGATCCCCCTCATGCTGGGCATCGTGATCGGGCTCACCTGGCCGCGGCTGGTGAACGTGGACGCCGCGTTCCGCGGGGTGCTGGTGGTGGTGTTCTCGGGCTTCGCGATGTTCGGGGTGTTCTCGGCGGGAGACGCGATCCGCCCCGGCGCGGGCGTCGTCGTGCTCGCCCTCCTCGCCTACCCGATCGTGCGGATCGCCGTGCGCGCTGCGACCTGGCTTGTGTACCGGACCCGGCTCGATGCCGCGAGCGCGGTGGCGAGGCTCGCGGTGCAGCTCGACGCGGATGACCCGCGCCCGGTGTCGCTGCGGGTGGCCGCGGTGGCCGCCGAGGCGATCGGATCCCTGTCTGTGCGCATCGACGCGGTCTCCGAGAGGGATGCGGGCGTCTTCGGCGCGGTTGTCGGCGGGGCCGACGGCGGAGGTTTCGAGGTGAGGGACGGAGCCATACCGGACGAGGCCGATACGCGGCCGGCACCGGGGGATCCGCTCCGTTCCAGGGTGTCCGGGGAGACTCTCGCCCGGGCGGAGAACGCACGCTCGGGCGGATCGGATCCACGGATTCCTCCGCCCGAGCGCGAGATCTCCTCGCGAAGCGGTACGGCAGCGCGAGCCGGTTCCACGGCGGCAGCCGGATCCGGAGGAGCAGCCGGGGATCGTGTGGCGCGGGACGCTGGGATCGGGACGGCACGCGGATCCGGATCCTTCCCGATCGCCTTCCGAGGAGAGCTGCTCGCGACGCTCGACGTCGCTCCGCGACCGGGCGAATCGGAGCTCAGCGTGGCGGACCGGCGGGTGCTGGCCGCCCTCGCGCGGCATGCGGCACCCGCACTCGACGGCGTCCGCGCACTGCAGGAGGCCAGGGACGCGCAACGGGCGCTCGTGACCGCGCGCGAGGAGGAGCGCCGCAGGCTGCGGCGCGAGCTGCACGACGACCTCGGCCCCGCGCTGTCGGGCCTGGCTCTGGGCGCGGCGGCTCTGGCGAAGCGCGCCGCGAGGACGGATGCGGCACTCGCGGAGGCGGCGGCGGAACTGCAGGTCGATATCTCCGACGCGGTCGAGCGATCGCGGCAGATCTCGCATGGGCTGCGTCCACCGGTGCTCGATGACAGGGGGCTCGCGAGCGCGCTGCGAGATCGGCTCGGAGATGCTCGCGACGTGCTGCTCGAGATCGGTGATCTCGGCGCCCTCCCCGCCGCGGTCGATCTCGCGGCGCTGCGGATCGTGCAGGAGGCGGTGACCAACGCACGCCGGCACGCCGCTGCCGATGAATGCCGCGTGCGGGTGCACAAGGACGGGTCCGGTCTGCGCGTCGAGGTCGTCGACGACGGGGTGGGGATCCCGCGGGTCGTGGCGGCGGGGATGGGGCTGCGCTCGATCCGGGAGCGGGCGGCCGAACTCGGTGGGCGTGCGCGCGTCGGCCGCGGGCGCGATGGCGGCACCGTGGTGCAGGTGTGGCTGCCGCTGAACGACGATGCGGTGACGACGGGCGAGGGAGCGGCGCACGGGGCAGCGGCAGAACCGTCGCCCCTCCCGCCGACGCACGAGGTCGGGGCCACCGTGGTGGACGCGGCGGTCGCAGGGATGCGTGAGGCGGCGCCGTGACGCGCATCGTCGTGGTCGACGATCACCCGATCTTCCGCAAGGGTCTTGTGGCGCTGCTGACGGCGTGCGAGCACGATGTGGTGGGTGAGGCGGGCAACGGCCTCGAGGCGCTCGCCGTCGTCGCGGAGACCCGGCCCGACGTCGTGCTGATGGACGTGTCGATGCCGGAGCTCGACGGAATCCGCGCCACTGAACGCCTCGCGGCCGAGCATCCCGGCGTGCGGATCGTGGTCATCACCTCCTTCGATGACGATGCGACCGTGCGACGGGCGCTGTCCGGCGGCGCCGACGGCTACGTCACCAAGCAGGCCGGGCCGGATCAGATCCTCGCGGCGATCGCCGCGGCGGAGTCGGGGGCACTGCTGCTCGGCGCCGGAGTGCCGCGGCCGATCGCGGATCCGTCGCCCGGCACCGCCGCTTCTGCGGTGCTCGCGACCCTCACACCGCGTGAGCGTGCGATCGCCGATCTGGTAAGTCGGGGTCTGGCCAATCCGGTGATCGCCGAGCGGCTGTTCCTCTCCGCGAAGACTGTCGCGAACTACGTCTCGAACGTGTCGGTGAAGCTCGGAGCGACGGATCGCGCCGAACTCGCCCGCATCGTGCGCGCGGCGCGCGACGGCTGAAGGGCCGGCGCTGAGCCCGGCGTGTTCCGCCCAGTGGTCGCGCTTCGCTGGTCCCGCGCCGCTGGTCCCGCGCCGCCGCTATCTGTCGCCGGTCCCGTCTCCGCGGCCGCCCCGTCGGCTCGTCGCCGGTGGATCGTTGTTCATCTGTCGCGTGTTGCCGGTTGTGGCGCTTCGATGCGGCAAGAAGTGACAGGTGAGCGTGGGGGTGGATCCTGACGTCGGCCCGTCGCCGGCGGATGCCTCACCGATTGACCGCGGACCCCTCACCGAGTGCACGCGGAACCCCATGCGGAGCCCCTGACAGCGCCGACGCGGATGCCTCACCGAGTGACCGCGGACCCCTCACCGGGCGCCCGCGGACCCCTCGCGGAGCGGCCTCGAACCCCTCGCCGAGCGGACGCGGAGGCCACACCGAGCAGGGATCCGCCGGGGGGATCCCTCCGTGCGGCCGCTACGCCGATCCGAACGGACCACGGCGGCTAACCTGGAGGGGTGATACTCGGCGTGGACACCTCACTCGGCTCGGCCGTCGGCCTGATCGGCCGGGACGGACGCACCCTCGCCGACGTGTCGCAGACGGGGCACCTCGGACACGCGGAGGCGATCGGCTCCCTGCTGGAGCAGGCGCTCGCCGCCGTCCCGCCGAAGGACGGTGCGGGAGCGGATCCGCTGACGCTCGTCGCCGCCGGCATGGGACCGGGCCCCTTCACCGGACTGCGCATCGGGATCGCGGCCGCGCGCGCCTTCGCGCTCGGCCGAGGCGTGCCCGTGCTCGCCGTGCCGAGCCATCACGCCGCGGCCCTCGAGGTCATCGAAGCCGTGGGCCCCGCCGAGCCGTTCGCGATCCTCACCGACGCCCGCCGCCGGGAGACCGCGGTGACCGTGTACGAGGGGATCGACGTCGACGGCATCCCGCACGCCGTGGTCGACACCGTGCTCGTGCCGCAGGCCGACGTCGACCGCAAGCTCGGCGCGCTGCGCCGCTTCGAGGTCACCGCGATCTCGGGTGCCGCCGTCGCGCGGGTCGCCCGCCGCGCGATCGCCGCCGGACGCACGCTCACCGGATCCGAGCCGCTCTACCTGCGGGCGCCGGACGCCCGGGTTCCCGCCGCGCCGAAGAAGGTGGGGCCGTGATCCGCGCCGCGACCGCGGCCGACCTCGACGCGATCATGCTCATCGAGCGGCGCTCCTTCCCGACCGACGCGTGGAGCGCGGAGCTGATGGCGGCGGAACTGTCGAGCCCGCACGGCCGCTACCTCGTCGATGTGGAGCCCGGGGCCGGATCCGCTGCGCGGGGTGCGGAGAGCGACGCCGCGCGGGGTGCGGAGAGCGACGCCGCGCGGGGTGCGGAGGGCGACGCTGAGCGGGGTGCGGAGAGCGACGTCGCGCGGGGTGCGGAGAGCGACGTCGCGCAGGGCACGGAGAGCGACGGTGGCCTCGTCGTCGGCTATGGCGGGGTGCGCGCGCTGCGCGGATCCGCCGACAGCGACATCCAGACCATCGCACTCGATGCCGACCATCGCGGATCCGGACGGGGCAGAACGCTGCTGCGCGCGCTGCTGGCGGAGGCCGAGGACCGCGGCGCGACGTCGGTCTTCCTCGAGGTGCGCGCCGACAACCCGGTGGCGCAGAGGCTGTACCTGTCGGAGGGGTTCGCCGAGATCGGCCGCCGCGCCGGCTACTACCAGCCCGACGACGTGGACGCCGTGATCATGAGGCTCGATCTGCGCGCGTGGGCCGCGGGGTCGGCGCCCGCGCCCGCGCCCGTGCCCGCGGCCGTGGAGACGCCCGCTTCGGACGCGCCGAAGACGCGAACCCATCCGGAGAACGGGAACCTGAAGGGATCCGAATGACCGACCAGCCCCTCGTGCTCGGGATCGAGACGAGCTGCGACGAGACCGGGATCGGGATCGTGCGCGGGCGCACCCTGCTGTCCAACACGATCGCGTCGAGCATGGACGAGCACGCCCGCTACGGCGGCGTCGTGCCCGAGGTCGCCGCGCGTGCGCACCTCGAGGAGATGCAGCCGGCGATCGAGCGGGCACTCGCCGAGGCGCAGGTCTCGCTGCAGGATCTGGATGCGGTCGCGGTGACCAGCGGGCCGGGTCTCGCCGGTGCGCTCATGGTCGGGATCGGTGCAGCGAAGGGCCTGGCGGTCTCGCTCGGCAAGCCCCTGTATGCGGTCAACCACCTCGTCGGGCACATCGCGGCCGACATCCTCACGCCTGACTCCGTGCCGCTGGAGTACCCCACGATCGCCCTGCTCGTCTCGGGCGGGCACACCTCGCTGCTGCACGTGCGCGACCTCACCACCGATGTCGAGCTGCTCGGTGAGACTGTCGACGACGCCGCCGGCGAGGCCTTCGACAAGGTCGCCCGGATCCTCGGGCTGCCCTATCCCGGCGGGCCCGAGATCGACCGGGCGGCCGTGGGCGGCGATCCGGCGGCGATCCGGTTCCCGCGCGGGCTGTCCCGCGCGTCGGATCTGGAGAAGCACCGCTACGACTTCTCCTTCTCCGGGCTGAAGACCGCGGTCGCGCGCTGGATCGAACGCGAGCAGGCGGCCGGCAATCCGATCCCGGTAGCGGATGTCGCGGCGAGCTTCCGCGAGGCCGTGGTCGACGTGCTCGTGACGAAGGCGCTCGCCGCCTGCGCCGATCGGAGCGTGCCCCGGCTGCTGCTCGGCGGAGGCGTCATCGCGAACCGCCGGCTGCGCGAGGTCGCGCTCGCCCGCGCCGCCGAGGCGGGAGTCACCGTGCGGATCCCTCCGCTGTCGCTGTGCACCGACAACGGAGCGATGATCGCGGGACTCGCTGCCGAGCTCATCGCCTCCGGTCGGCGGCCGTCCACCCTCGCGTTCGGGGCCGATTCGACGCTGCCGGTGACCGAGATCCAGGTCGCCGAGGACACCGCCGGAACTTCCGAGGGCGTCGGGGTCGACAGGGTTTCCGCGGTCGGGGCCGCATCCGGGGTGCCCGCGGCCGGGGCTCCTGGGGTCGAGGTCGCATCCGGGGTGCCCGCGGTCGGGGCCGCATCCGGGGTGCCCGCGGTCGGGGTCGCATCCGGGGTTCCCGCGAGCGTCGCCACCGACGTTCCCGCGGCCGTCGCCGCGGACGCGATCGGGAGCGAGGCGGGCTGATGGCCGCCAAGGACGGGACGGATCCGGAGCGCTACACGCGGCTGCCGACCGCGCCCGTGCCTGTGGGCGTCGAGAGCGGCCCGCAGCTGGACGGCGGGGCCGAGCCCGAGGAGCTCGAACTCGATCGTGACGGTTCGGCCCACGCCCACGCCGAATGGCATCCGACCGACGGCACCGAGCCGCCCGCGCAACCTGTCGCCGAGCCCCGGCTCGCGCCCTGGGCGCTGCTTTCGGCGATCGTCGCACTGTTCTCCTCGCTGTTCGTGGGGTGGGGGATCCCCGTCGCGATCGTCTCGGTGATCGCCGCGATCATGTCTCTGCGCCGTCCGTGGGAGAGTCGCGCGATGTCGATCTGGGCGCTCGTGCTCGGCGCCGTCGCGACGCTGTACGGCGTGGGCTGGCTGGCGTGGGCGGCCTACCGGTTCGGCTGGTTGGGATAGCGGCATGGCGGATCCGGAGCGCGAGCGTCGCGAGCTGGAGCGTCGCGCGTTCGGCCGGGACGGATCCGGTCTGACCGCGGACGAGGCCGCCCGCCTCACGGAGTTGCGCCGCCCGATGGCTCCGATCCCCGACCCGGCCCCGACCTCGTTCCCGCAGCCGCCCGCGTCGGTCCCTGGGCCGGCTCTGCCCTTGGACCCGCCGTCCGCCGTCGGCACGTCTGGAACTGTGGATGCCGATGTATGCCGGGCCCTTTCTCGTGATCACCGAGAACATCACTCCGCGTGCGCCGCTCATTCCGACGCCGAGCGCCTGACCGCGCGAACACCGGTTCCGCGGGCGAGGCGTTCCGGGTGGTCGCGGACTGAGTCAGACCCGGTCGGCGAGGATGGCGTGCCGCTTGTCGCCCACGCGCACGAGGATGAGGGTCGCCTCACCGGATCCGCGCAGGGTCAGCTTCTTGCGGAACGCCGCCGGATCCACGTCCACGCCGCGCTTCTTGATCTCCAGGCGTCCGATCCCCGCCTGCTTGAGCGCGGCTGTGACCGCTTTCGGATTCATCGGCAGCACCTCGCGCACGCGGAACGATGCGGCGAACGGGCTGTCGGCGGGCGCGTCGGAGGTCAGATACGCGATGTGCGGATCCAGCATGCCGGCGTCGAGACTCCGGGCCAGGTCGCCGATCAGCCGGGCGCGGATCACGGCGCCATCGGGTTCGTGCAGGTAAGCGCCGAGCGGGCGGACCTCGGCGTCCTCGGCGTCGGCGGGGGCGGTGAGCTCGTGTGCGCGGTCGCCGCGGATCACCAGCGCCGCCCGCCGCACGCCCTCGCGCGCCAGCGCGCCCGACCACAGCACGAGCTCGACGACATCGCCGTCGGCGCTCACCCACTGCGCCTCCATGGCGGCGGGGATCGCTTCCCGGTCGTGCGCCGGGCCGAGCTTGATGCCGGTCGGGATCCGCTCGGCGAGCGCGAACGCCCAGTCCAGCGAGGGGGAGTAGTCGTCGGCGGAGACGCGACGGGTCTCGGAGTGCCCCGCCGTGCGCCGGGCCGGATCCAGCCACACAGCCTCGGCCCCCGCGCTCGCCTCGGTTCCCGCACCCGCCTCGACTCCGGGCGTCGATCCGGAGCGGCCCTCTTCTGCTCCCGTCGCAGAATCTGCCGGAATACCGTCGGGAAAGCGGCCGAATTCGCGACGGGAGCGTTCGGAACCGTCGCCCTCGGGCGCGTGCTCCTCGGCCAACCCGTGCCGCACCTCGGCGTCGGATCCGAACGGCGCGAGGTTGTACGCCGCCAGCGCGGCGGTGACCTCATCCGCATCGACTGCCGTCACGGTCAGGCCCGCACCCGCGAAGGCGAGCGCGTCGCCGCCGATGCCGCAGCCGAGGTCGGACACATGCGTGATCCCGGCCGACCGCATCCGCCCGGCGTGATGCGCAGCGACGCCGAGCCGGGTGGCCTGCTCCAGGCCGGCGCGGGTGAACAGCATCCGGTCCGCGAACGCGCCGAACTTCGCCGCGGCTTTCGTGCGCAGCCGGGCCTGACCGACCACGGCCGAGACGAACTCGGGGGACTGCCCCTCGGCGCGCAGCCGCATCACTGCGCGGGCGGCGGCGTCCGTGGACTCGACGGGTCCGAGCGCGTCCAGCATCCGCAGCGCCTCGGGGGTCAGCAGCGTTCGCAGTTCGCTCATATCCACGCGGTCCAGGCTATCGACGTCGCGGCCCTGCCCGACGCGGACGGAGGAGCCTGTGAGCACGACCACGGCGGTCGAGGCGGACGAGTGGGTGCGTCGGATCGGACTCGAGGCTGCGAAGGCTCGACGGACGCGGTCGCGTCTGCGGATCTGGGCGTGGTCGCTGCTTCCGGTGACGATCGTCCTCTATGCGGCGCTGATCGGCGTCATCGCCGGCTTCCGCCGCACCGGGCAGGATCCCGGTTGGGTCCTGCTGCTGGTGTTCCTCGGTGCGTTCGCCCTCCTCGGCGCGATCGTCTGCGGCGTGCTGGCGCGCAGCACCGGGTTCCGGATGGAAGGCGCCGCTCTGGGTGCTCTGCGTCCGACGGTGCCCGACGCGACGCCTCTGGAGATCCGGGTGGCGGTGCGCCGCGTCGATCGCTTCGACCGCTGGGCACGCGAGCGCGGCGCCGGTGCTCCGGCGGCATCCCCCGCGGCCGGATCGCACGTGGCCGACCCGGTATCCCCCGCGGGGGCATCCCCCGCGGCTGCGTCGCCCGCGGCCGACCCCAGGGCCGGATCGCGCCCGGCCGCCCCCACGGTTGCGTCGCCCGCGGCCGCCCCGGCATCCCACGCAACCGCCCCCACAACGGCATCGTCCGATACGGCGCCGTGGCAGCCGGACGTCTCGCGCGCCCTCCTGCGCGGACGGACGTCGTTCGAATGGTTCCGGCTGGTGATGGGGATGCTCCTCGCGGCGGCGCCCCTCATGATGGTCGTGATGCTGACCGGTCTCATCCTGCGGCGGCTTCCCGGCGGGCAGGTCATCGTGCTCGTGCTCTGGTGCCTGCTACCGGCGTGGATGCTGCTCACGCTCGGTTGTTCGGTCATCGGACACCTGCGGCAGGACGCGGAGTACCGCGCGGGCTATCGCACGGCGATGGCGCGGACGAAAGCAGGATCGATCATCGACGATCGCACCGCGGTCGACCTCGTGGATCCGAAGACCGGGTTCGTGATCCGCCCCGCGTGCGCCCCGCCGCTGAACCGATCGACGTACGACGCCCGGATCCGCCAGATCCGCGCCGCCCACCCCGACGCGACCCCGCAGCGACTGAGCTGACATCGCCGGAACCGGGCCTCGCATGTGTCGCGTCGCTGGCACTCTGATTGCGTGAGTGCCAGCGATGTGCCTAGACTGTCGTTAGCACTCTCGGGCTGAGGGTGCTAATCAGTCTTGAACCGTCAAGAAAGAGGTAGACCGTGTCGGTTTCCATCAAGCCGCTCGAGGACCGCATCGTCATCAAGCAGGTCGAGGCCGAGCAGACCACCGCGAGTGGCCTGGTCATCCCCGACACCGCCAAGGAGAAGCCCCAGGAGGGCGAGGTCGTGGCCGTGGGCCCCGGCCGCATCGACGACAACGGCAACCGCGTGCCGCTCGACGTCAACGTCGGCGACCGCGTGCTCTACAGCAAGTACGGCGGCACCGAGGTGAAGTTCGGCGCCGAGGAGTTCCTCGTGCTCTCGGCGCGCGACGTGCTCGCCGTCGTGGTGCGCTGAGCCCCACAGACATCTCGAAGGCCCGGATGCCCTGCGCATCCGGGCCTTCGTCGTGCCCGGATCATCCCCTACCGGTCCGTCGGGAGTCCCCCTGCGCCGACGGGGGAGGATGCGGGATCATCCCCGATGCCGCGATCGGCGCCGCGTCCCACACTCGTAGGACACGCCGCTTGGCGCCCACACGAACAAGGGGATTCGATCATGGCTTTGGAAGACAACATCAACGTTCTCGGCCGGCAGTGGAACGTGGGAGTCGCTGACTCCGGCAACGACAACTCCGACAACTCGGACAACTCGGAGAACTGGTCCCACAACGACACCGAGGTCGAGGACTCCTTCAACGACAACTCCGACAACTCCGACAACTCGGACAACTGGTCCCACAACGACACCGAGGTCGAGGACTCGTTCAACGACGACCACTCGACCAACGACTCGTACAACACGGACCACTCGTACAACACGGACCAGTCCGACCGCTCGGTGCACGACTCCGGCAACGACAGCTCGATCAACGCCGGTGTTCGGCAGTACAACGCCGGCTTCGGCGACTTCAACCTCGGCCTCGGCGGGGCCGGAGGCATGGCGGCGGCCGCCAAGCACGGCGGCGGGGGGGACACGGACATCGACATCGAGATCGACGCGCGCTCCACGACCACCGACCAGTCGGTCAACCAGAACATCTCGACCTCGTCCGGCAGCGGCGGCGCCGCCATCGCGGTCGGCGGAAGCGCCGACGGCGGCTTCGGCGGGCCGGCGCTCGCGGGGGCCGCAGGGGGCGACACGGGCTCGGGCGGTGCCAGCGGCAACAGCGGCAGTGCGACCGCGGGTGCCGGTGGCGACGGCGGTGTCGGAGGCCTCGCCAGCGGCGGCGACGGCGGCGACGGCGGTGCGGCGACGAGCGGCGGCACCGGAGCCGGCGGTGCGACGGGCGACGCCGGCGGAGCCGGAGCCGGTGCCTTCGGCGGCGGCGCCGACGGCGGCACGGGCGGCGACTCCGGCGCGGTGGGCGGGGGAGCGTACGGCGGCAACGTCGTGCAGTCCTTCAACCAGAGCGCGGTCACCGGGTCCGGGGATCACTCGGTCGCCGGAGGCGGCGACGTGACGATCCACAACATCGACACGGACATCTCGGTCGGAGACGTGTCGATCGGCAACACCTGGAACACCGACTCGTACAACCAGGACTTCTCGGACAACTGGTCGATCGACGATTCGTTCCAGGACAACTCGATGGTCGACGACTCCTACACGGACCACTCGAGCACCGATGTCGACGTCGATGTCGACGTCGATCACTCCAACGTCGGAAGCCCGTTCGGCGACGCGAACGAGTTCGACTTCTGACAGGACCCGTGCGCTGCCCGATCCCCCTTCCGGGTGGTCGGGCAGCGCACTACACTCCAGAGCACAGAGAGGGTGAGAGATGTCTGCGGATCCGGATGAGCCTCTGGGTGCCTCGGGCGGGGGCGGCCCCGCCTGGATGGACGGCCAGGACGATCCCTTCGCGAGCAACACCTTCACCGATGAGCTGGCCGGAGCCGATCAATCGGTGTGGGACATCGACTCCGATTTCTTCTGGGGAGACCCTCCTGCGGACGGGGACGCGCCCGACGCGGGCCTTCTGATGTGACCCGGTCCGATCGGCCCGCTTCGATCGCAGGCGGACCGCACAACCGAAAAGCCCGTCCAACCGACCGCAGGGGGGTCGCATGCCGGATGCAGGGGACGACTCAGAGATCGAGATCGCCGATGTCCTTCGCGAGGTCGGCGATCTCGCCGCGACGTCGGGGCGCGGGGACCTGCGCGACCGCCTCCTGCAGACGCAGCGGCGACTCGAGGATCCGGCGATCCACGTCATCGTCGTCGGCGAGTTCAAGCAGGGCAAGAGCAAGCTGATCAACGCGCTCGTCAATGCCCCCGTGTGCCCGGTGGACGACGACATCGCCACGAGCGTCCCCACCACGGTCGGGTATGCGGAGACCGCTGCCGCATGGGTCGTCGAACGGACGGACCCGGCCGGCAGCCCGGGGTCCGCACCGCGCCGCCGTGAGATCCCCTTGGCGGAGTTGGCCGAGTACGTCTCCGAACGCGGGAACCCCGGCAATCAGCGCGGCATCGTGGCCGCCGAGGTGCAGCTGCCGAGGGAGCTGCTGCGCGGTGGCCTCAAGCTGGTCGACTCGCCCGGCGTGGGCGGGCTGGAATCGGCGAACTCCCTCGCCACCCTGGCCGCGTTGTCGTCGGCGCACGCGGTGCTCGTGGTGTCGGACGCCTCGCAGGAGTACACCGAACCCGAGGTGCAGTTCCTCCGGCACGCGATGCGCATCTCGCCGAACGTCGCCGCGGTCCTCGCCAAGACGGACCTGTACCCGGAGTGGCGCCGGATCGAGGACATCGACCGCGGTCACCTGCACGACGTCGGGGAGGTGCCGCTCTTCGCGGTGTCGAGCGATCTGCGCCTGCTCGCGGCCGAGACGCAGGATCGCTCGCTCAATGACGAGTCCGGGTTCCCGGCGCTGGTCGGACATCTGCACCGTGACGTGCTCGGCCGCGCGGAGCTCGTGAGCCGTCGCGGCGCGGTGCACGACCTGCGGTCCGTGGTGGACCAGCTCGGCATGTCGCTGCACGCCGAGCTGAACGCGCTGCTGCATCCGCAGGACACGCCGCGGATGATCGCGGAGCTCGAGGTCGCCAAGGCCCGCGCCGACGAGTTCCGCGGACGCTCCGCGCGCTGGCAGGTGACCCTGACCGACGGCATCGCCGACCTGGTCGCCGACATGGAGCACGATGTGCGGGACCGTCTGCGCCGGGTGCAGCGCGAGGCGGAGCGCGCGATCGACGAGGGCGATCCCGGTCCCATCTGGGACCAGATCCGGGAGTGGATCGATCAGCGCGTCACCGCGGGGGTCGCCGAGACGTTCGTGTGGACCGATGAGCGCGCGCGCTGGCTCTCCGAGGAGGTCGCCGAGCTCTTCAGCGCCGAGGAGTCTGACGTCCCCACCATCGATGTGAGCGACACGCGGGGGATCCTCGACGTGGTCGACGACATCGCCGGCCTCGAGGTCGGGCACCTGAACGCCGCCGAGAAGATGTACATCGGGGTGCGGGGCTCGTACGGCGGCGTGCTCATGGTGGGTCTCGCCACCGGGCTGATCGGCATGTCCCTGATCAATCCGATATCGCTGCTCGCGGGGGTGCTCGTGGGGCGCCGGGCCTATCGCGAGGACATGAACGCGCGCCTGAACCGTCGCCAGCAGGAAGCGAAGATGATCGTCCGCCGGCACATCGACGAGGTCACGTTCCAGGTCAGCAAGCAGCTGAAGGACCGGCTGCGCCTCGTCCAGCGCATCTCGCGGGACCACTTCGGCTCGATGGCGGAGGAGCTGCACCGTTCGCTGTCCGAGGCTCTCGCCCGGGCCCAGCAGGCGGCCGCGGCCTATACGGCGGACAACGACGAGCAGGTCGCCGTCCTGCGGGTGCGACTGGGCGAGATGGAGCGGCTGCGCGCCCTCATCCCCGAGAACGAACCGCCGGAGGACGGCGACGTGCCCGCTGTGCGGCAGCGCGCGCAGCGCAGCGTGGCATCATGACCGTGATCGACGGCGAGCGGACCCGGAGCGAACCGGACGAGATCGCGCAGACCCGCGATCTGCTGCGGATCGCGCGGACCCTCTACGCCTCCGACCGCGCGGCGCTGGCGGCGCTCGACGCCATGCAGACGCGGCTCGACGAGCCGTTGCGGGTGGCGGTGGCGGGCATGGTCAAAGCGGGGAAGTCGACCCTGCTGAACGCCCTGCTCGGCGAGCGCATCGCGGCGACGGACGCGGGCGAGTGCACGCGCGTGGTCACGTGGTACCGCTACGCGCAGACCCCGTCGATCTCGATGCATCTGCGCGACGGGCGCACCGAGCGCATGCAGATCCGGCGCGATCACGGGCGCCTCGTGCTGGACCTCGGCGGCAGGGTCGCCGAGGAGATCGACTGGATCGACGTCGGGTGGCCGCTCGGCGGCCTGGAATCGCAGATCCTGATCGACACGCCGGGCATCGCGTCGTTGTCGCACGGCGTCTCCGCCCGCACGGCGCAGTTCCTCGCGCCCGAGCAGTCGGCCTCGTCCGCCGATGCGGTGGTCTACCTCATGCGCCACCTGCACGGATCCGACATCCACTTCCTCGAGGCGTTCCGCGACACGGCGGCCGGTGCGGCTCAGAGCGTCTGCGCGGTCGGCGTCCTCTCCCGTGCCGACGAGGTGGGGTCGGGGCGGATCGACTCGCTGATGTCGGCTCGGCGCGTGGCACGGCGCTACGAGCGAGACGGAGAGCTGGCCTCCCTCGCTCTGGGGGTCATTCCGATGGCGGGGCTGCTCGCCGAGGGGGCACGCACGCTGCGGGAGAGCGAGTTCATCGCCTTGCGCGACCTGGCGGGACGGGAGCGGACCGACCGCGAGCGCCTGCTGGTCTCGGCCGATCGCTTCGTGCGGCCCGATGCGGATACGGATCTCAGCGTCGGCGTGCGACAGGACCTGCTGGCTCGCTTCGGGCTGTTCGGCGTGCGCCTCGCGGCCGCGGTGATCCGCGGCGGTGTGGCCGACTCCTCGTCCCTCTCCGCCGCGCTGGCCGAGCAGAGCGGACTGCACCAGCTCGAGGAGTTCATCGCACGCCAGTTCATCCCGCGTGCGCCGGCCCTCAAGGTGCGCGGCGTCATGATGCAGCTCCAGGCACTCGTGTCCGAGCGCCCGTGTGAGGGCGAGGAGCGGATCCGCGCCGGTATCGAGCGGTTCTTCGCCTCGGCGCACACGCTGCGCGAGCTCTCCCTGCTTGCCCTGGCCCGCACGGGCGCGCTGCCGTTGCCGGAGGCCGAGGCCGACGACGCCATCCGCATCATCGGCGGTGACGGCACCACTGCGGCGCTGCGACTCGGGATGGCGGAAGGGGCGTCGCAGGGCGAGATCCGCATCCGGGTGCAGCAGGAGAGCATCCGCTGGCGCAGCCTCGCCGCGGATCCGACGGCGGCACCGGACACGGCGGAGATCCGCCGATGCGTGGTGCGCAGCCTCGCCGGGATCGCCTCAGAGATCGGGGGCGCCCGTGACCTCAGGCCCGCGCCTGATGTCGTGCCGTCGGGCGGACCAGGCCATGGCGCCGGGGAGGACGCTGAACAGGAGAGCCAGCAGCACCAGCGCGGCCTGCGCCGCAAGAATCGGCTGCATGATCTCTCCCTGCGTTCCCAGCGCGACCCATTTCGGTGACATCACGACCAGCGCCGCCTGAAAGAGAAGCGTCACGAGCTGCCACCAGCGCACCTGCGGCCGGCGGGCCATGAACGACACCAGCAGCATGATCTGCGCGAACAGCGCTGCGACGATGACGGCGAACACCACCCAGAAGACGATGTCGGCGGCCGCGGCGTACGTCGTCGCGTCCCGCCCCGTGGCGGCCTTCTTCGCAGCATCGGCGATCTCGGGCAGCAGCTTCTTGCGGATCACGAAGAAGTACACCGTGGCGAACCCGCCGACGGCGAAGCTCAGGATCCACAGCAGCTGGGCCGTCCGCACCGAGAACGGCGGAGTCGCCTTGATCAGGACAGGGGCGCCGTTCGGACTGCGCATGGACGGGCGCCGCGGCGCTTCTCTCGTCCCGTATCGCGGCGCGGGGGCCTCCGCGGCCGGTACGGCCGGGACCGCGGCGGCGTCGATGCGCGCGACGTCCCGATCGTCCGAGGGAGCCTGCTCTCCCCTCGGACGATCGTCGCGCCGCGGCGCGGAGTCGATGTCAGTCATCCTCGAGCGGCGCATCGACCGCTCCGTCGTCGATCGCCGCCGCGCTGGCCGTGTCCGCCTCGTAGGTGTCGCTCGCCGTGGACGTCATGTCGCCCTCCAACATGTCGGCGGGTTCCGGCACCGCGGCGTCGGCGGGAGCGTCGTGCGCGGCGTCGGCCGCGGTGCCCGCCGCGTCTCCGACCTGGGCCGGGAGGTCGTACACGGTCTCGTAGATGACCGTCGGCTCGGGGGCTTCCTCGGGTGCCGGCTCGGCGCCGGTCGTGTTGTAGCTGTCGGTGTTGGTCGTGTTGCCGGCGGTGATGTCGCCGGTGGTGATGTCGACCTGGGAATCGACGACCGTGGCATCGTGGCCGGCCGCGACCGCGTCATCACCCGAGGCGACCACGGCCCCCTGGTCGAACGTCTGCGTCACGTCCCCGCCGTTGGTCCAGATGTTCTGGTTCACGGACTGGTCGACGATCGTGGAACGGGCGTCGACGGTGGTGAAGTGCTGCACCATCCTCACGATCTCCTGCACCGGATCGTGGTGCTCGGGAGCCGGCGGCCGATAGGAGGGCTGAGGGGCCGGTGCGGGGCTCGGCACGTAGACCACCGAAGGGTGATCCACGATGACGGGTTTCACCGCGGCGACATCGGCCTGGCACACGTTCCCCAGGCCGTGGTTCGCCAGCGTCGCCTGGGGCTCGGCGGTGAACTCCTTCGCCGCGACGGGATCCCTGAGCAGGCTCAGGATGAATGAGAACAGCGCGTCCGCAACAGTCTCGACCGGCGTAGCCATCAGCTTCCCCCTTCGTCGTCGACCGCGACGCCGGCATCCTGCCGGACCACGCTGTCGCCATCGACGTTTGCTTCTCGGAGCGTAGACCTCGTGCCGCGGCGCGGGCATCGGGGGATACCCCGATATCCCGGACGCGGCCTACGGGGGTCACTCATCGGAGCCCCTCGCAGCAAGAGCGCCGTCCTCGCTGAGCAGCTCCCGCAGCTTCGCCAGGACGTCCGCCCGGGAGGTCGCGCCGAGCCGGCGGCGGATGTGCGCGATGTGATGCTCGGCGGTGCGCGGAGAGATGAAGATCGTCTCGCCGATCTGCGCGTAGGTGCGTCCCTGCAGCACGAGGCGCGCGATCTCCAGCTCGCGCTCGCTGAGCAGCTCCGCGGCCTGCGGGCGCTCCGTGCCGGTCGCGCTGTCGTCGGCGGCGACCAGGCTGCGTGTTCCGTCGGCGGGATGGATCTCCCGCGCGCAGGCCAGCAGCCGCGCGGCGACCTTGCGATCGGTGGCGCGTCCTGCACCATGTCCCGCGAGCCGCGCGGCATCCCACATCATGCCGATCGAGGAGAGGCCGATCGCCGCCTCCTCGACAGCTTCCGGATCCACCGAACCGGCGAGGACCGACGTCCAGACACGCCCGGCCTTGGCCATCGTCGCCGCGACCTCGCTGTGCGCGGACTGGACGACCAGCGCCTTCGCATGCGGTGCGACCAGGTCGGGACGCCCGAGCAGGATCCCCTGCTGGATCCCGGCCCAGTGCAGGTGCGCGGTCCACAGGGGCGGGCTTCCCCAGCGCGCGGTGAGGGCGAGGGCTGCGTCGAAGGCCGCGGCGGTGTGATCGGCATCGCCGAGGCGCGCCGCCGCGCCGATCAGCTCGGTCAGCGGATGAAGGAGGAACGCATCGACGTCGACGCGCAGCAGCGCGCCCCGAGCCTCGCGCCAGGCCGACTCGAGCGCGGCCGTGTCCTCGTAGCGGCGCACCAGGGCGACCCGCACCGCGTGCGCCAGCAGTGCGCTCCGCGGGGTGAACGCAGGAGCAGCGGCCTCGGCGCGGCGCAGGGAATCGCGGGCCTCGCCCGGTCGGGCGCGCTGCACCTGCACCCAGGCGAGCCAGAGCAGCAGCCGGTGCCGCGCCCAGGGGCCGCTGTGACCGGCGGCGATCGCGTCGGTCAGCACCGCCTCGGCGGTGGCGAGCGCGCCCAGGCCGAGGGCGACGTTGGCCGCGACGACGGCGGGCGGCTCGCAGATCGCCCCGGCGTGCCCGGAGCGGGTGTAGAGCTCCGCGGATCGCACCAGGTCGGTGAGCGCTGCCTCCGAGGCGTCGGGGCTCACGGAGCTGACCAGTCCGCGCCGCAGGAGCTGCGTCGACACGCCCAGGGCGGTCGGCGGGCACGGGCGGTCGTCCGCCTGGATGAGGGACTCGGCGTCGCCGGTGCCGAATGCCGTGAGCAGGGCGGAGGGGGTGAGCGGGTCGCGATCCGGCATGAGCCGGTGCACCGCCTCGCCCTGGGCGAGCATGCCCCGTTCCGCCCATACCCCTGCGGACAGATCGGCGAGCGCGGGCGAGTCGGTCTCGGGCGCATGAGCGCCGTCGTGCTCGATGACGGCGGCCGCTCCTTCCACGTCGCCCTGCAGCCAGAGCACCTCCGCGCGGCGGGCCGCGAGGACCGCAGGATCGGCGCCGTACGCGACCGCGCCCTCGTAGAGGCGCGCGGCCTGCACCGGATCCGTCGTTCCCCGGCGATCCGCGTGCCGTACGAGAATCGCCGCGAGCCGCGCATCGTCGTGCTCGCCGAGGCCGCCGGCCCGCGCGACCGTCTGGGCGATGTCGGCCGAGCGGGCGCTCAGCGCGATCAATCGCGGCATCGGAACGACGGCGCGCACGGCACGGCGCACGATCGGTGCCGGCTGGCCGTTGCGCAGCAGCAGGCCTTCGGCGTGACCGTGCAGCACCCAGTCCGTCGTCGGCGTCTCCGGCTCCGACAGATCCGAGGCGCCGAGGCACGCCTCCTCGATGCGCGCTCTGAGCGCCGGATCGAGGCGTTCCAGACGACGGACGATGCTCGCCTGGAGCGACCGCACGAGCTCGCCGTGGTCGTCGTCGCCGTCGCAGTCGCGCACGTCGTGCTGGGCGAGCGCGGCCCAGGTCAGCCAGGAGACCCCGGCGGTGAGATCGAGGATGCCGGTCACGCACCCGTCCGGCACGGTCATTCCGCGCGCGGCGATCGCATCGAGCATCTCCGCGCGCGACACGTGCCCGAGCACGATCGCGGGAAGATGCTGTTCGAGGGCGTCCGCCACGGCGCGCGCCCCCGACGACTCCGACAGCGGGCGGGTGGTCACGATGAGCGCGGCGGCCGGATCGCGGGTGCGTCGGTGCAGACCGGCGATGCGCTCGTCCGACAGCAGGTGCAGATCGTCGACCAGGAGCACCTCGGAGGCCGGGAAGTCACCCGGATCCGGTTCGCGTCCGTGGACGAGGCTCGCGCGCCGGCCATCGCTCTCGAGCGCATCCCGCAGGGTGCGCAGCGCGGTGGACTTGCCGGCGCCCGCCCCGCCGATCAGGAGGACGCGGGGCACCCCGGAACGGAGCGCGTCGAGGGCTCCGCTGAGCATCCGCGGAACGGGCGCGGTCGGCGAAGCATCGGCGCGGATCTCGATCGTCATCGTCGGAACGGTTCTGGCGGTTCAGGGGGCCGTCGCCGGCGGGTCGCTCGTCATGAGCGGTGCGGGGTCGGCGGTCGGCGATGGCGACGGTTCCGGGTCGGGAACGGGATCCGAGGTCGGCGCCGGGGGATCGGGGGGCGTCGGCTCGCCCGACGGCGCGGGATCCTCGGTGGGAGTCGGCGTGGGCGTCGGGGTCGGGGTCGGGGTGGGCGGGGGCGGCTGCTCCTCCGGCGCGGAGGTCGTTCCCCCGGCGGGGGCGGGCGCCGTCCCTCCGGACGGCGGTGCGGAATCGGTTCCTGCCGGGGGAGCCGCGTTCGTCCCGGTCGGGGGAGGGCTGCTCCTGCCCGGGCTCGACGGAGGGTCCGACCGCGTCCGCGGCGCCCCGTCATCGACGGGGAGCACCGGCCCGAGTTGCGTGACGGGCTGCAGCGCCGGCCCTGCCGCGGGACCGTCGACGGCCGTGACTCCGGGGGTCCAGGCGAGCGGAAGGTCCAGGCCCTTCCCCGCAGCGGGCGCCTTGCCGGAGAGGGTCTCCCCGACGGCCTCGTCCTGGCGGCCGTCCGGAAGCATCGTGGCGAATGCGGCACCCGCGACCAGCAGGGTGCCGACGGAGAGCATGACCGCGCCGGAGATCACGGGCCGCAGCCGCACCGGTCGAGTGCGGCGGGGGCGCGGCGCAGGAGCCGCGACGGCCTTCTCCTCCTCGACGTCCGGTTCCCGGATCGTCGAGGGGTGGGCCTCGTGGGCGGACCACGCGGCGCGGGCGGCCCCGAAGACCGCGGCGACATGCGGGTCGGATCCGCACAGCGGGAGGTCGAACCGGGCCGACAGATGCTCGACGACCGCGGGGATCCGAGAGGATCCGCCGGCGAGCACGATCGCGTCCACCTGATCGGCATCGACGTCCGCGACCTCGAGGGCGCGGTCCAGCGCATCCGCCGTCCGGGCGAGATCGGCGTCGATCATCGACTCGAACTCATAGCGGGTCAGACGGACGCACGAGCGACGCTCATCGAACTCGAGCTCGATCGTGGTCTCCGGCCCGAAGGACAGCGCCTCTTTCGCCCGGGACGCCGCGTGCCGCGCCGCGGCCAGGGCCGCGGCGGCCGCGACCGCATCGGGTCCCGGAGGGGCATCGGGCGCCTCGTCCGGCGCGGGCCGCCGCTCCGTCATCGTCAAGGCGTGCTGGAGAACCCGGTGGTCGAACGTCCGGCCGCCGACGTCGTCGAGCAGGACCGGCGCGGCGGTGAGACGGTAGTCGCCGTCGCCGTGCGCCCGCAGCACGGCACCGCAGAAGCCGCTTCCGCCGAAGTCGTACACCGCCACGGTGCCGCGGGCGGGCACGCCGCCCGCGGCGTACTGCTGTCGGGCGGCGGCGGCCGCCGCGGGTAGCAGCAGGACGCCCTCGACGCCCATCTCCTGAAGCCGGGTGCGCACGGTCTCGATGCGGTGTCCCCGCCACGAGCTCGGGTGCGCGACGGCGACCCGTGCGGGTGGCGCGCCCTGCGCGGCCGTGACCGTCGCCACGGCCCAGCCCATCAGCCGCGCATACAGTTCGTCGGCGTGCACCGCGAAGTCCCCGGCGATCAGCGGGGTGCTGTCGCCGACGTCCCGGACGAAGTCCTGCAGCAGCCGCTCGGGATGCTCCGCCCCGTGCTCCTCGGCCGCCTCGCCGAACAGCACGTCGCCCTCGTCGGTGACGTAGGCGGCGGGGGGGACGTCCGTGCGGTCCGCGCCCAACGGGAACGCGGTGACGACGACACCCTCTACCGGCGATGGCGTGGCCACCGCCGCGATCAGGCGACTCGATCCGCCGTCGAGCCCCAGTGCGTAACCGTCCGTGAACATCTGTCAGATCCCCGAATGCCACTCCCCAGGTGGCCCACCGCTCCCCCGAACGGCTGATTGGCACTCACTATAGAACCTCGCCGCACCCGGGGAAAGGCCTCGCGGGAAACAGGGCGGATAGGGTTGTCCGGTGACCTCCCCCCGCAGCGCCCAGCCTGCCGGCGTCGCCTTCGCGATCGGCGCGTATCTGCTGTGGGGCGTGCTTCCGCTGTACTTCCTCCTGCTCGCGCCCACGGGTCCCTGGGAGCTGGTCGCGTGGCGGGTCGCGCTCTCCTTTGTGTTCTGTCTCATCCTGCTGGCGATCACCCGCGGCTGGAAGCCGCTGTTCGCGATCATCCGGCAGCCGCGGCTGCTCGCCCTCACTGCGCTCGCCGGGGTGCTGATCTACATCAACTGGCAGGTGTTCGTCCTCGCCACGCTGAACGGCGAGATCGTCGAGACCAGCCTCGGCTACTTCATCAACCCGATCGGCACCATGCTGCTGGGCGTGTTCGTGCTGAAGGAGCGACTGCGCCGGCTGCAGTGGGTCGCGATCGGCATCGCGACGGTCGCCGTGCTGGTGATCGTCTTCGCGCACGGCACGTTCCCGTGGATCGCGCTGTCGTTGACCGCCTCGTTCGGCATCTACGGACTCGTGAAGAAGAAGATCGGCCCTTCGGTCGACGCGCTCAGCGGTCTCACTCTGGAGTCGTTCTGGCTGCTGCCGGTCGCCGTCGTGCAGCTGATCGCCGTCGGTCTCACGACCGGCATCACGATGGGCGCCCACGGGCCGCTGCACGCGGGGCTGCTCGCCTTCGCCGGCGTGGCCACAGCCGTGCCGCTGCTGCTGTTCGCCGCGGGCACCCGGCGGATCGGCCTGACCGTGATCGGCATGATCCAGTTCATCACCCCGATCATGCAGTTCCTCGTGGGCGTGCTCGTCATGCACGAGCCGATGCCGATCGAGCGCTGGATCGGCTTCGCGATCGTGTGGGTCGCGATCGCGGTCTTCCTGATCGACCTCGCGCTCGCCGCCCGTCGGCTGCGGTCGGCGCGGGACGCGGTCGATGCGGTGGATCCCGGCACCGATACCATCCCCGTGCCGTGAGCATGTCGGCGCCCGAGCACCCCGCACGCCGGGGCGGTCGCCGGGGCCGTCGCGGTGCCGTTCCTGGGAATACCGCCCGCCGCGCGGCGTTTAGAATCGATACACGCGCGCGAGAAGAGGAGCCCCGCAACCCATGGAGCAGCACGACCCGTTCGGTTTTGTCGGACTGACCTACGATGATGTTCTGCTCCTGCCGGGGCACACCGACGTCATCCCCAGCGAGGCGGACACCTCGTCCCGCGTGACGCGCCGTATCTCGGTCGCCACGCCCCTGCTCTCCAGCGCGATGGACACCGTCACCGAGGCGCGCATGGCGATCGCCATGGCCCGCGAGGGCGGCCTCGGCATCCTGCACCGCAACCTCTCCATCGCCGACCAGGCCGCGCAGGTCGACCGCGTCAAGCGCAGCGAGTCGGGGATGATCACGGATCCGATCACGACGACCCCTGACGCGACGATCGCCGAGGTCGACGCGATGTGCGCGAAGTACCGCATCTCCGGTCTGCCCGTGGTCGACCCCGAAGGGCACCTGGTCGGAATCGTCACGAACCGCGACATGCGCTTCGTCTCCGGATCCGCGAAGCAGACCACGCGGGCCCGCGACGTGATGACGAGCGAGAACCTCGTCACCGCGCCGGTCGGGGTCCCGGCGGAGCAGGTGATCGCGCTTTTCGCGAAGCACCGCGTCGAGAAGCTGCCGCTCATCGACGGGGACGGCAAGCTCGCCGGTCTCATCACCATCAAGGACTTCGACAAGAGCGAGAAGTACCCCCTCGCCACCAAGGACGACCAGGGGCGCCTGCGCGTGGGCGCCGCGATCGGCTTCTTCGGCGACGCCTGGGAGCGTGCCGAAGCGCTGCGCGACAAGGGCGTCGACGTGCTCGTCGTCGACACCGCCAACGGCCAGTCGCAGGGCGTGATCGATCTGGTGAAGCGGCTCAAGGCGGATCCGACCTTCGCCCACATCGACATCATCGGCGGCAACGTCGCGACTCGCGAGGGTGCGCAGGCGCTCGTCGACGCGGGTGTGGACGCCGTCAAGGTCGGCGTCGGCCCGGGCTCGATCTGCACCACGCGCATCGTCGCCGGCGTCGGCGTGCCGCAGCTCACCGC
>JAFDWK010000055.1 GCA_018268515.1 Actinomycetota bacterium | reverse complement strand
CATCTGCCCGTAGCCGATGAACACAGCGAGGAAGGTCAGCAGGGTCAGCCAGAGCACTGCCGGACGACGCAGGATCTTCCGGTATCCCTCCTCGGCGTCGGCGTGCTCTTCGGCGGGGTCGGCGTGCGTGCGCACATGCCGCAGCGGTCCGAGCAGCAGCGCCATCGGAATGAGGGTGCTCGCGGCGTCGATGAGGAAGATCGCCGTGAAGGTCTCCGGCCGCTGCACGTCGACGAAGAAGCCGCCGAGGATGCCGCCCACGCCGATGCCGAGATTGACCAGGGCGAAGTTCACACCGAAGTACTGCTGACGCAGCTCGCCGGAGACGATCGTCGCGATCAGCGCGTTGAAGCCGGGCCACGAGACGCCGAAATTCACTCCGATCAGCACGAGCGCGACCGCCGCGACCACCGGCGACGTGGCGAACGCCAGGAGCGTGCAGCCGACGATCATCGATGCGAGACCCGCCATCAGCACGCGCCGAGCGCCGTAGCGGTCGATCAGCATGCCGCCGGGTCCCGTCACGACCAGACCGGTGACGGCGATGACGCTCATCAGGGCCCCGGAGACGCCGAGGTCGAAGCCGCGCACCTCGTGCAGGTAGATGATCGTGAAGGGCAGGGTCAGTCCGCGTCCCAGCGTCTGGATGGCGACGGTGGACAGCAGCCAGCGCCCCGGGGTCGGGAGCGCGGCCCAGAAGGTTCTCATTCCGGTCACCGCATCAGTTTGCCGAAGGCCACCGACACTGCTCGGCGCAGCCCCCGGACGAGGAGCGCGGCGCCGAGACGAAGAGCGCTCAGCGCACGGCGACGGCGACGCGGGTCAGCGCCTGCGCAAGATCTCCGATGAGATCCTCCGGATCCTCGAGCCCGATCGAGAGCCGCACGATGTCGGCGCCGGGTCGCGCCTCGGCGGCGACCGGGCGGTGGGTGAGCGCCGCGGGGTGCTGCACGAGCGAGTCGACACCGCCGAGCGAGACCGCATGCGTGAACAGCCGCACGGCTCCGGTGAGCGCCTCGGCGGCCGGATAGCCGTCACGCAGCCGAATCGCGATCATGGCCCCACCACCGCGCATCTGCCGCGGGACGAGCCCGCGCTCATCGCCGGTTCCGGGGTAGAAGACCTCGGCGACGGCGGGATGCTCCGCCAGCCACGCCACGATGCGCTCCGCGGAGCGCTGCTGCCGCTCCATGCGCACCGGCAGCGTCGCGAGCCCGCGATGCAGCAGGTAGGCGCCGAGCGGGTGCAGCAGAGCGCCGGTGATCGCCCGCACGCGGCGCAGCGACTGCGCGGTCTCCTCGGAGCAGGCGATGACGCCCGCGATCACGTCGCCGTGTCCGCCGATGTACTTGGTCGCGCTGTGCAGCGACATGCGCGCGCCCAGGTCGAGCGGGTTCTGCAGAAGCGGCGTCGCGAACGTGTTGTCGACGACCACGGGCACGTCGCCGGCCTGCGCGACGACCTCCGCGATGTCGACCATGTCCAGTGTCGGATTGCCCGGGGTCTCCACGACCACGAGTCCGGTGTCCGGGCGCAGGCGGGCGCGCACCTCGCCCTCTCCGCAGAACGCGGTCTCGGCGCCGAGGAGCCCGGAGTCGAGCAGGTGGTCGGTGCCGCCGTAGAGCGGGCGCACGGCGACGATGTGGTGCTTGCCCATCGAGGTGGTGTGCGACAGGATCGCCGCGGTCATCGCGGCCATGCCGCTGGAGAAGGCGACGGCGGCCTCGGCGTGCTCGAGCTCGGCCAGCCCCTCCTCGAACCGCGCGACGGTCGGGTTCCACAACCGGGCGTACACGTTGCCCCCGTCCGGCAGCGGGTGCCCGCCGTTCGCCATGGACTCATATGAGTCGCCACCGTGCACGATATCGGGCAGCGGGTTGGTCGAGGAGAGATCGATCGGCGCGGCGTGCACGCCGAGCGCGGCGAGGTCGGCCCGGCCGGCATGCACCGCCACGGTTTCGGGTCGCAAGGGCTCTTCGTGCGGTGAGACGTCATCGATCATGCCCTCAGGATCCCCCTGCGCACAGTCATCTGCCAGATCCATTGCTACACAGCGCCTTCTTGCGTGGGATGCTTGTGTTCTGCGCAATATCGCGAGGTCGGGAGGAGCGGATCTTGATCGCCGAACAGCACGGCGTCGACGCCCTCGACCTGCGCATCCTCACGGCGCTCTCCGCGCAACCCGACGCTCCGATCAAGCAGCTCGCCGCCGCGCTCGGGATCCCGGCGTCCACCTGCGCGTTCCGGCTCCGCTCCCTGCGCTCGCGCGGCGTGGTCCAGGGCCTGCGGCTGCTCCTCGATCCGGCGGCGCTCGGCCGCCCGGTGCAGGCCGTGATCCGGGTGCGGCTCGGCAACCACAGCAAGTCCGGCGTGGAGGCGCTGTTCGACGCGCTCGAGGCGACGGAGGGTGTGCTGCAGGTGTTCCATATCGCGGGCGCGGACGACTTCCTCGTGCACGTGGCCGTCGCCGACGCCGCGGCCCTGCGCGACATCGTGCTCGAGCGCATCACGGTGCACGACGTGGTGCGCGCGACCGAGACGCAGCTCGTGTTCGAGCGGCGCGACGGCGCGGGAGTCGCAGGCGTCGCGACCCCGCGCTGAGCCGCTACTGGTCGTGGCGGTTGTACTTCCCGTGGCGATCGTGCGTCGAATGCAGCGGCGGCTCGACGCCGTGCCCGTGCTCTGCATCCGCGTAGGCGCCTTCATCATCCGGCTCGGGTCCGCCGCGCTCGGTGCGCGTGTACTGGCCGTGCACGGTGCGCTCGGGTTCCGGCTCCCCGTCGACCTCGGTGTAGGTGCCCTCGAGCCCGTCGCGGGGATCGCTGCCGCCCTGCGGCCGCTCTTGCTGATTCATCGCTGTTCCTCCCATCGGGAGATGGCGCATCTCTCCCCTCCAGGGTACGTCCGCGGGCGCAGGAAAGCGCGGATCCGTCCGAGCGCGCTCCCACGGTGGGCGTCCCGGCGGCGACGCGCCCTGCGACGAGGAGCGTCCGGGAAGCGACGACGGCGGATATCGGCGCCGCGGCGCGCATGGCGGCTGTACAACGATGCGCTGGTTGGGCACTCTGAAGAGGTGGTGCATCGCCACCGCACGGATTCCGAGCGAACCGCGCGCTCATCGCAGAGGGAGCCACCGCATGACCGCCCCCGACAACGCCCCGTCCGGCACCGTCACAGAACCTCCCGCACCGCGCGACGCACCGCGCTGGATCCGCGCCGTTCTCAACTACCTGCTGCGCAATCCGTTCAGCGTCGCGCTCGCGGTCGTCGTGCTGGCCGCGGGATTCGTCACCGGGACGTTCCTCGGCCGTTTCCCCCAGGAGTTCGCGGCCTCGGTGAGCACCACGATGGAGGACGGCGACTGGTGGACCCCGCTCACGGCCCTGCTCTTCGGAGACTCGGTGATCGGCGGCGTCCTCGCGATCGCGCTGATCCTGACCGCCGGGGCGTACGCCGAGCGCAAGCTGGGCAGCGTGCGCGCCGCGTGGACGTTCTTCGCGACCGGCATCGTCGCGATGGTGATCGGCCTGTCCGCACAGTGGCTGCTGGTCTCGTGGGGTTCGCAGTGGGGGATGCTCGCGGGCTATGACGCCGTCGCCGATCCGACCATCGGCACCGTGGGCATGCTGATGGCGGCGACTGCCTTCGCCCCCGCGCTGTGGCAGCGCCGGATCCGCGTCATCGGGTTCACCCTGCTGGTGATGTTCGCCCTGTACGCCGCGGACAGCGACAGCGTGTTCCGTCTCATCTCGGGCGTGCTGGGGGTGTTCCTCGGACTGCTGCTCGCGCACGACGCGGTGCCGACATCGTGGCATCGCAGCTCCTACCGCGAGGTGCGCACCCTGGTCGCGGCGATCGTGGCGGCGACCGGGCTGGGGCCGTTCATCGTGCTCATCTCCGGCGCCTGGTACTCGCCGCTCGGGCTGGTGGTGTCCGGCTTCTCCCCGCTCGAGGCCGCGCCGATGCCGAAGTCCTGCATCGACGATTTCACGACCGACTGCGTGCGGCAGGCAGACGCGCTCCTGCATTCTGGCCCCGGCCCGTTCCTCGTCAGCCTGGTCCCGCTACTGCTCACCCTGCTCGCCGCCTGGGGGCTGCGCACCGGGCGGCGGGCCGCGTGGATCATGGCTCTCATCGTGAACGCGGCGATCGCGCTGCTCACCGCGATCGCCGTGGGCATCAACGATCTGCTCGACGACAAGGCCCGGGGAGCGCTGCTCATCGAGGACGGGATCGCGATGATCCTGGCCGTGCTCGTGCCTCTCGGCGTGATCGCGCTCCTGGTGCTCACCCGGCGCCGGTTCCAGGTGCTCGCACCGCGCCGAGCGGTGGCCCGGTTCACGGCCACCGTCGTCGGCGCATTCCTCGTGTGCGCCGGCATCTACCTGGTCATCGGCCTCATCGACGGCGACAACTACCTGAACGGGCAGCCGTCACTGGGCGAGCTGCTCACGGACCTGATCCGCCCCTTCGTCTCCAGCGGCTTCCTGCCCGACATCGCGGACGCCGGGATCCCGGTCGACGGCGCCGCATTGTTCGTCTTCCAGTGGATCGGCGTGCCGTTCTGGATCGTGTTCATCGTCGCTTCCGTGCGACTGTTCCGCGCCACCGAGATCGACCGCCATGTGGTCGAGGAGGCGCGCTTCCGGGCGCTGCTGCGCGAGGGCGGCGGCGGAACGCTCGGCTTCATGGGCACCTGGCCGGGCAACAGCTACTGGTTCACCGCCGACCGTCAAGGCGCCGTCGCCTACCGGGTCATCCGCAAGGTCGCTCTGACGATGTCGGATCCGGTGTGCGCGGAAGGCACCGAGCGCGAGACCATCGAGGCGTTCGTCGCGTACTGCGAGGCACAGGGCTGGTCGCCCTGCTTCTACAGCTTCCACGAGCGCTACCTGCCGGTCTTCCAGTCCTTCGGCTGGCAGTACATGTCCGTCGGCGAGGAGACCGTGATCGACCTGCCGGGGTTCGAGCTGGCCGGCAAGGCATGGCAGAAGGTGCGACAGCCGCTGAACCGCGGTGAGCGCGAGGGCATCACGACCCTCTGGTCGACCTGGCACGACCTGCCGACCCGCTATTCCCGGGAGATCACGGCCGTGAGCGAGGAGTGGGTCGCGCACAAGAAGCTGCCCGAGATGGGCTTCACCCTCGGCGGCGTCGAGGAGCTCAAGGACTCCGACGTCGGGATCTTCCTCGCGATCAACAAGGACGGCGGAATCGAGGCGACCACGAGCTGGCTGCCCAGTTGGACCGACGGCAGGGTCACCGGCTGGACCATCGACTTCATGCGCCGCAGCGACGGCGCGATGCCCGGGATCATGGAGTTCATCATCGCCTCGGCCGCCCTGCACATGAAGGAGCAGGGCGCGCAGATCCTCAGCCTCTCCGGCGCACCGCTCGCCACCAAACCCGGTGAGTCACCGGCGGAACCGGGCGTCATGGACCGTCTGCTCGGCTGGCTGGGCGAGATGCTCGAGCCTGCGTACGGGTTCACGTCCCTGTTCCGGTTCAAGAGCAAGTTCAACCCCCGCTACGAGACCATCTACATGGCCTATGCGGATCCCGCCCAGCTGGCCACGATCGGCATGGCCATCGGCAGCGCCTACCTGCCCGAGGCGACGCCGAAGGAGTACCTGGCGCTCATGCAGACCATCACCAGCCGCGGCGCCGAACGCTGAGCCCCCCGGGGCGCGCCACGCCGGACACGCGTGGCGCGCCCAATGTATGGAACTCTCAGGAACTATCCGTATTATTACGGAGTTGTAACACCCCTCCGTTCCCCCGAAAGCGGAGACGTCACACCCTCTCCGCTGCCCGAGGAGCACATCATCAGTTCGCGAGCCCCCGAAACCGCGCACGACTCTGCCCACCCGACAGAATCCCCCTCCGCGACCACCGGAACGACCGCTCCCCGTTCGCGACGAGAGATGCGGGAGCAGGCCGCACGGGCCTCGGCCGCCACTGACTCCCCGAGCATCGCCGTCCCCTCCGAATCGGCGCCCTCGCCGTCCTCCACCCGCACGGCTCCCCAGGCGCACTTCCCCGCCGCGCAGGCGCACATCCCGGCGCCGCCGCGGTCCGCCGAGCCGGCCACCCGCTCCGCAGCCCCCGAGCAGCTGCCCGCACACGTGGTTCCGGCCGGCAAGGGCCGCCGCCGCAGCGCCAAGAACCTCAGCCGCAGCACCGGTGCCGCCCTCGCGATCTCGGCGCTCGTCGTGGGCACGGCGCTCCCGGCCATCGGCATGGTCCGCGCGAGCGACGTGAAGCCCGCGACCAGTGCCGCCGCCGACATCCGGGCGCAGTCGTTCACCGCCTCGGGCGGCGTGCTTCCGGATGTGCAGGTGCACGGCACGTTCACCGCCACCACCCCGTCCGAGCTGAGCGCGATGCAGGCCGCGACCGCCGCCGCGGAGCGCAGCGGCGTCGCCTCGATCGCCAAGCCCGGTCAGGTCATCTACCCGATGGCGACGGGCTCGTACGCCCTCACCGACGGCTTCGGCGCTCCGCGCACGGGCCGCAGCCACATGGGGCAGGACTTCGCCGCTCCGGTCGGCACCCCGATCTATGCGGCCGCCGACGGCTGCGTCACGCTCTCCTCGGAGAGTTACCAGGGCTACGGCGTGACGGTCGAGATCGCGCACCCCGCGCTCAGCGGCAGCAACGCGGTCTCCACGCTGTACGGCCACATGACCTACGGCAGCCGCGCGGTGCAGGCCGGCGAGTGCGTCACCGCCGGGCAGTTCATCGGCCGCGTCGGGGACACGGGCTGGACCGTCGGATCCTGCCTGCACTTCGAGGTGCACATCAACGACAGCGCGATCGACCCGCTCGCCTGGCTGGAGTCGAACGTCTTCTGATCCGCGGATCCACGACGGCCCCTCGGCAACGCGCCGGGGGCTGTCGTGCTTCTTCGACGCCGGCGAACAGAGCCCCTCTCCCCCGCTCGCCGGCGCGTCAGTGGTGGGCGTGCGGATCCACCAGCGGCACGTCCGCACCGACGCCATGGCCGTGCGATGCCCCGCCCTGCCCGGCGACGGCCCGCGATGGACCGGGCGTCGCCGCCCGTGTCTCCGCGGCCGGCCGCCGCTCACCTCATCTTCGGAGCCCGCAGCGGATCGGATGGAAGGGATCCGCGAGTCGCCGCCGCCGCTCACCGCGATGCTCCGCCGACGCCTGTGCGCTCATCTGCGCCCACGCACGGACTGTTCACGCGCCGTTGTTGTCCGCGCCCGCTCGGCATGGTTGCATCGGTCCTCATGACAGATGAAACACATCTCCACCGCCACGCCGACGCCCCGCAGCCCCGCTGGTGCTCCTGTGCCGTCCCCGACGATGTGGAACAGGAGCACCGCTCAGGGCTGAGCCGGCGCGGATTCCTCACCGGCGTCTCCGCGGCGAGCGCCCTCGCCGCCGCGGGCTGGGTCGCCACCAGCTCCGACTCGGCGTCCGCAGCCGCCGGCGGTGTCGGCAAGTCCGTGACCATCACGATCATGGGCTCCTCCGACATCCACTCGCACGCCGTCAACTGGGACTACTACAAGGACGCCGAGTACGCGGACAAGGCCGGTAACGTCGTCGGCCTCTCGCGCGTCTCGAGCGTCGTGAACCAGATCCGCGCCGACCGCGGACGCGACCGCACGCTCCTCTTCGACGCCGGCGACACGATCCAGGGCACGCCGCTCGGGTTCTACTACGCGACAGTGGATCCGATCACCAAGAGCGGCGCGATCCACCCCATGGCCGCGCAGATGAACGCGATCGGCTATGACGCCGTGGCCCTCGGCAACCACGAGTTCAACTACGGCCTCGATTTCCTGGACACGTGGATCTCGCAGATGAAGGCCCCCGTGCTCGGCGCGAACGCCGTGCATGCCGGGACCACCGTGCCCGCGTACACGCCGTACACGATCAAGACGCTGCACACGAAGGGCGCCAAGCCGATCCGCGTCGGCGTGCTCGGCCTCACCAACCCGGGCATCGTGATCTGGGACAAGGCCAACGTGAGCGGCAAGGTGGAGGTGCTGGACATCGTCGAGACCGCGAAGCGCTGGGTTCCGGTGATCCGCGACCAGCGCGTCGACGTGCTCGTCGTGAGCGTGCACTCGGGCGACAGCGGCACCTCGTCCTACGGCGACGCGCTGCCGAACGAGAACGCCGCGGCGCTCCTCGCCGAGCAGGTGCCCGGCATCGACGCGATCCTGTTCGGGCACGCGCACAAGGACATCCCGCAGCGCTTCGTGACCAACGCCACCACCGGCCAGCAGGTCGTGCTGAGCGAGCCGATGTGCTGGGGCCAGCGCCTGAGCGTGTTCGACATCGAGCTGCAGCAGGTCAAGGGCAAGTGGACCGTCGTCTCGAAGAAGGCCACGAACGTCAACACGAACACGGTGAAGGACGACCCGGCCCTGGTCTCGCTCATCCAGGCGCAGCACGACGCCGTGGTCGCCTACGTGAACAAGCCGGTGGCGACCTCGACCGAGGAGCTGTCCGCCGCGGAGTCCTGCTGGAAGGACACGGCGATCCTCGACTACGTCAACAAGGTGCAGGTCGACACCGTGTCGAAGGCGATCGCCGGCACCGCCGAGGCCGCCTTGCCGATCGTGTCGATCGCGGCTCCGTTCAACCGGCAGGCCACCTTCCCGGCCGGCGAGGTCACGATCCGCGACGTCGCGGGGCTGTACATCTACGACAACACGCTGATGGCCTCGGTGCTCACCGGCGCGCAGATCAAGGACTACCTGGAGTACTCGGCGAAGTACTTCCAGCAGGTCGCGCCCAGTGCCCCGGTGGATCCCACGAGCTGGACGAACGCGCTGAACACTCCGGACTACAACTACGACCAGTTCTCCGGGGTCGCCTACGACGTCGACATCGCCCGGCCGCAGGGATCCCGGATCCAGAACCTCTCCTGGAACGGAGCTCCCGTCGATCCGGCGCAGAAGTTCGTGGTCGCGGTGAACAACTACCGCCAGTCCGGCGGCGGCGGCTTCCCGCACATCGCGACGGCGCCGGTCGTCTACAACGCGCAGGTCGCGATCCGCGAGGCCATCGTGGCGTACGCCTCGGCAGCCGGCACGATCGACCCGAAGGACTTCCACGTCGTGAACTGGCAGCTCACGCGCGCCGGAACCCCGGTGTTCTGATCGCCTGCGACGCCCCTCCGCCCGGTCGGGTGGAGGGGCGTCGTCGTCCCCGCGCTACTTCACGGTCGGCGGCGCCGGGATCGCGTAGCCGGACGGGGCGATGTTCGCGTCGAGGGACTTCTTCCAGGCCCCGGAGGAGATGTACTCCTTGAGCGCGGCGCGCACCGTGTCGAGCCGGTTGTCGCCCTGCTTGAGACCGACACCGTAGTTCTCGTCGGTGAAGCCCTTGCCGATCACGCGCAACACGCCCTTGTACTGGGGTTGCGTTGCGAAGCCTGCGAGGATGAGGTCGTCCGTCGACACCGCGTCGACCGTTCCCGCCGCCAGATCACGGACGCACTCCGACCAGGACGGCACCTTCACGACGGTGATCTTGCCCCGGTAGTGCGAAGTGAGGTAGTCGATCGAGGTCGTCCCGGCTGCCGCGCACACCTTCTTCCCGTCCAGCGTCTCGGGTCCGGTGATCGTGTCGTCGTTGCGGCGGACGAGCAGATCCTGATGGGCCAAGAAGTACGGTCCCGCGAACGCGATCTCCTTCTCCCGCTCGGCCGTGATCGAGAAGGTCGAGACGACGAGGTCGACCTTGCCCGACGTCAGCGCGCTCACCCGCTCGTCCTGATCGATCCGCTGCCACGTGATGTTCTTCGTGGGCACGCCGAGCTTTCCGGCGACGTAGTTCGCGGTGTCGATGTCGAACCCCGCGTATCCGGAATCGGTCTTGAGGCTCACGCCGGGCAGGTCGTCGGCGATGCCGATCGTGAGCGTGCCGGATCCGGTCGCGCTGTTGTCGCCGGTGTTCTGCGGAGCCGCCGCGGAGCAGCCGGAGACGAGCACGGAGGCGGCCACGAGGCTCACCGCGACGGTGGCGAGGCGGCGCATGTCACCATCCCCCTTCGCGCGGGCCGGATCCGTCGCCGGGCGGGTTCTTGTCGGGCTCGTCCAGGTTGTCCCACTCGTGCAGCTCGATCTCGACGGGTCCGACCGGGATCCCCTCGTCCTCGTCGTCGTCATCGCGGTCGTGCACGTCGAACTGCACCGTGCCGATGGCCGCGATGGACTCCGTGCGCGGACCCCCCGGCCGTGGCGGATAGCGCAGGCCGCTGTCGGTCCACTTGCTGAGCATCCGACCCTCGGTCTGCTCGGCCACCCGCCCTTTCACGAGCAGCCAGCCGAGCTCGAAGATCACCAGGAGCACCGGGATCCCGACGACCACCACGACGAAGCCGGTCTTGTGCCAGAAATAGGGCGATGACTGCCACCCGGAGATCGCCATGCCGACGATCACGAACACGAGGAACGCGAGGCCCAGGTAACTCGTCCACGGGGTCCCCGGCGCCCGGAACGCGCTGGGCGGCAGCACTCCCCGGTCGGTGAGTCTTCGCAGCCGCAGCTGGCAGACGAAGATCGTGCCCCAGGTGAACACGACCGCGATCGAGGCCGCCTCCAGCGCGATCTCGAAGGCATCCGGGCTCACCGCGTTCAGGATGGATCCGAAGACGTAGACGACCGCCGTCATCACGATGCCCGCCCACGGCACACCGGACCTGCTCATCTTGAGGGTGAAGCCGGGCGCCTGCTTGGCCATGCCGAGGCTGCGCAGCACGCGGCCCGTGGTGTACAGGCCGGAGTTCAGCGACGACATCGCCGCGACGATGAGGATCGCCTGGATCACGTTGGCCATCCACGGCATGCCCATCCGTCCGAACACGGTCACGAACGGGCTGATGCCGGCGGTGAACTCGCTGGTCGGAAGGATGCAGACCAGCAGCAGCAGCGCCCCGCAGTAGAACACCGCGATCCGGACGATCACGGCGTTCACGGCCTTGGGCACCTCGCGCTTCGGGTCCTCCATCTCGCCGGCCGCGATGCCGACCATCTCGATCGCGGCGTAGGCGAACACGACGCCCGACATCACGATGATCGGGCCGTACCAGGCGAAGCCGTCGCCCGTGGGCCAGAACCCGCCGGGGTTCGACCACAGGTTCTGCACTCCCGCGCGATGCCCGCCGACGTCGAGGCTCAGCACCACCACCACGAGACCGACGACGAGGAAGACGATGATCGCGGTGACCTTGAGCACCGATGCCCAGAACTCGAACTCGCCGAAGGCCTTCGCGGAGAGCAGGTTGACCACGAGCACCACGGCCAGTGCGATGAGCACCGTGGCCCAGGTGGGCATCTGCGGCCACCAGTACTGGATGTACAGACCCACGGCGCTGAGCTCGGCGATGCCGGTGAGCGCCCAGTTCGTCCAGTACATCCACCCCGTGTAATACGCCGCCTTCTCGCCGAAGAACTCGCGCATCCACGACACGAAGGCACCGGAGGTGGTGCGGTAGAGCACGAGCTCGCCGAGCGCCCGCATGAGGAAGTAGGCGATCACGCCCACGAAGGCGTAGCTGAGCACGAGCGCGGGTCCGTTGCTGTGCAGCCGGGAGGCGGATCCGAGGAACAGGCCCGTGCCGATCGCACCCCCGATCGCGATCATCTGCACCTGACGACGATTCAGGCTCTTCTTGTACCCGGCCTGTTCGGCATCGTGCTCGGCACCGTGATCCTGCTCGGCGTGCGGTGCCGGTGTGGCATCCGTCTGCGACATGCTCTTCCCCCCCCTGTCGTTCACCGGTGGGCGCCGGTGGGGCGGGTCGCAGGACGGCTCGGAGCATCGGCGCTGACGTGCTACCGAGGATGTCACGGTTTCCGGAACCAGGGCAATGGATCCGCGGCGCGCCGCGAGCCTGCCGCGACGCGGGTCAGGAACCCGTGGGAGGGGCGTCGTCGGGGGCGAGGAGGGCCCCGATCTGCCGGAACAGCGTGGAGGCGACGTTCGGATAGTCGCCCGACGGCTCGAACGCGCCCTCGTCGAAGGTGACGGCCACGGCGATGGCGACCTTCTGCGAGGGCAGATAGGCCTCGGTCGCCGCGTACCCCGAGAAGAGCGGATTCTGCAGCAGCCAGTGCCCCGAGATCCAGACGCCGATGCCGTAGGTGCGCGCCTCGTTCATCACCCCGCAGGTGGCGCAGCCGGGCAGAGCGGTGGTCGTGCCGCGCAGCGCGGTCGATGTCATCGCCGCGTACGAGGCCTTCGACAGCAGCGTTCCCGTGCCGATCGCGATCGCCGTCGCATGGAGATCGTCGATCGTGCTGGTCTCGACGGAGCCGCGGGCCAGGGTCCACGACGGGTTCCAGTACGTCGATTCCTCCAGGAACGACTGATCGGCGGGGATCCCGAAGTACGGCCGCCGCTCCGACGTGAACGCATGCAGCGCGGGCTGCGGGATCTCGGCCGTCTGCGAGGCCACGGTCCCGGTCAGGTGGAGCGGATCCAGCACCTTCTCCTGGAGCGCCCGCTGCAGCGGCATGCCCGTGACCTTCTCCAGCACCAGGCCGAGCAGAACGTAGTCGGTATGCGCGTAGTTCCAGTTGGTGCCGGGCCGGTACAGCAGCGGCTTGTCCTTGACGAGGGCGAGCTGCTCCTCGGGAGTCCACGCGCGGTACACGTCGTCGTAGGCGGCCTTGACGAAGGCGTCGTTGCCGAGCACGTAGTCCGGATAGCCGCTCGTCATCTGCGCGAGCTGGCCGATGGTGACCTCGCCGGCGTGCGGGAAGTCGGGGAGGTAGGTCGAGAGCCGGTCGTCGAGGCTCAGTTTCTTCTCATCGACCAGCTCGAGCAGCAGCGTCGCCATGTACTGGATCGCGACGGCGCCGTTGCGGAAGTGCATGTCGACCGTTGCCGGCACCCCGGTCATCGATTCGCCGAACGCCTCCCGGATGATGTCCTTGCCGCCGACCGAGACGCGCGCGATCACGCTCTTCAGGTGCGCGTCCCTCATCTGCGTGCGCACCATCTCGGTGATGGCCACCGCCTTCGCCGGATCAGCGCTCCCCGTCGCCGCAGCGGATGACGACGACGGGTGCTCCCGATCCGGACCGAAGCATCCGCTCAGCATCAGAGCGCAGAGCGCCACCGCGAGTACCCCGGCACCTCGTCGTGCGCGCATCGCCGCCTCGTTCCTCCCCCGCGCCCAGGATCGGGCATCCGCAGCGCATCTGTCCATAGATCCAGTCGGATCCTGCAGGCGGGACGAGATCCCTCACAACGGCGAGGACGACTCCGCCGCGGGATGCGGCAGACGGCGACGGGCTCCGCTTCTTCGATCGCAGCCGGATCCGAGGACTCCTCGCGGGAGGAGGCGTCCTTCGCGGCCTTCGCCGACGGGATCACCGCGGCGACCACGGCGGCGACGACCGCCACCCCGGCGCCGATGAGGAGCGCTGTGCGGAAGCCGGCCTCGCCGGGCACGGCGACGTCGCCGAGCGGGACCGTCATCTGGGCGAGCACGACGCCGATGACCGCCGTACCGATGGTGGTGCCGAGCGAGCCCATCAGGCTGTTGAAGCCGTTCGCGGCAGCCGTCTCGCTGCGCGGCATCGCGCCCATGATGAGGGCGGGCATCGCGCCGTAGGCGAAAGCGACGCCGGCGTTGATCACGAGGCCGGTGACGAGCACGCCCCAGGTGCTGCCTATCCCGAGCAGGGCGACGCCGTACGGCTCTTCCGGGGCCGGGCTCCGCCCTGGGCCGCCCCGCGTTCAGCGGTCGGAGAGCTGCGCGTATGCATCGCGTACGGCCGATCGCAGGAAGCTCTCCGGCCAGTACTCGTGGAGCGCCGATCCCAGCCGGACATCGGCGGAGGCGACGCCCGCGGCGTGCGCCGCGCGGATGTCGTCGGCGACGGCCTGCAACCGAGCGGTCTGCCTCTGCACGAACGTCCGGTCGACGACAGAACCGTGCCCCGGCACGATGACGTCCGCCGGATGGATCTCCCGCAGCAGGCCGCGCAGCGCCTCCGGCCAGTCCAGCGGATACGACCCGGATCCGAACATCGGCGGCCCGGATTGCTCGATGACGTCGCCGAGGAACCAGGTCCGGGCATCCGGCACGAGGATCGCGAGGTCGGTGTCGGTATGCCCGGCTGCCAGCGGCCGGAGCTCGACGACCCGCCCGCCCTGTCCGATCCGCAACGGTGCGTCGACCAGCACAGTCGGCGGCGTGAGCTCGACGTCAGCCCACCGCTTGTCCGGCTCAGACTCCGGCCTCTCCTTGACGGTGCGCAGCCTCCCCTCCTCGTGCCGGGCGAAGTGCTGGGGGATCCGATGATGCCCGTAGATCGGGATGCCTCGCGCGACGAATACCTGATTCCCGAAGGTGTGGTCGTAGTGCGCATGCGTGTTGATCGCCGCGACGACAGGGCGTGAGAACGCCCCCGCGACGTCGCCGAGGATCTCTTCGGCCTCGTCGGGATTGCCTCGGGTGTCGACGACGAGGCCTGCGGGGCCGGCGATCACTCCGATCGAGATGTCGAGCGGCTGGTAGCGGCGCTGGAAGACCCCGTCCGCGACCGGGATCCATTCGTCGTCCACCGACCGTCCCCCTCCCCGCCGCGGCGTGAGCGCCGACCTGCGTGCGGGTGAAGCCTACGCGCTGTGGGTGGCTGCGGGACCCCGCACGTGCCTTTGCAGGGTGGTGTCGGCGGCACGCGGCATGATGGTCGGGCGGGATCCGGATCCGGACGAGAGGCGCGTGAGCATGACTGAGGACGAGCTGTCGGACTGGGTGCGGGCGCGTGCAGAGGAGCTTCCCGGAGTCACGGTCGACCAGCCGTTCGGACCGGAGGTGGATGTCTTCCGCGTGCGGGGACTGATCTTCATGCTGCTCTCACCGTCGACCGCTACGGGCGTGACGCTCAAGTCCGCGCCGGCGGACGCGGAGGCGCTGCGCGAGACCTTCTCCGCGATCATCCCCGGTTACCACATGAACAAGCGGCACTGGATCACGCTGCGCGCCGATGGCGGTCTGGAGCACGGCCTGGTCGCAGAGCTCGTCACGGAGGCGTACCGCCTCGTGGTCGCCAAGCTCCCGCGATCGCGGCGCCCCGTGGATCCGGAGCTCTTCGGCCGACTGTAAGTGCGGCGGAGAACAAGAAAACCCCCGCTCACGCGGGGGTTGCATCTTGCTGACGTAACGCACCTCTGTTCTAACCATTGGGAACTGCCGTTTACCCCGGATGAACTGCGGAATCTCGCGGTCCTCAGTGACAGCGTTCGGCACGAGTGAGGTTGACCCCGGTTCCCGGACACTGACCAGGCGGGATCCGCGTGTTCGCGGGCCTGTCGGGGAGGATGTCCGTGATGGGCACGAGCAAGAAGAGGAAGTCGTATACGCCGGAGTATCGGCGGGAGGCGGCGAGGCTGGTGATCGACACAGACCGGACGGTCGCAGCGGTCGCCCGCGAGATCGGGGTCGGCGAGCAGCTGCTGGGCCGGTGGGTGCATGCCGAGCGGGCGCGGACCAGCGGCGACACAGTCGCGCCACTGGACCTGGACGAGCGGGCCGAGCTGGAACGGCTGCGCCGTGAGGTGCAGGAACTGCGGATGGATAACGAGTTCCTGGGAAAAGCGGCGGCCTTCTTCGCGTCGAAGCAGAACCCGAGGAGCGGTTCGCGGTGATCGAGGCGGAGAAGGCCGGCAACACGACGATGACGGTCGCCCGGATGTGCGCTTTGCTGGGGGTGGACCGGCGGCGGTTCTACGAGTGGCGTGCCCGGCAGGCCGCGGGCCCCTCTGCGCGGCAGCAGCGGGACGCGGAGCTCACCGCGCGGATCGTGGCGTTCCACACCGCGTCTGATGGCACCTACGGGGCGCCCAGGATCCACGCTGACCTGCAGGATGCCGGTGTTGCGGTGTCGCGGAAGAAGGTCGCCGGCCTCATGCGGGACAACGGAATCGCGGGCATCAGCCCCCGAACCTGGCACCCGCCGACGACCGTCCACGGGGAGAACCCGTTCCCCGTCCCGGACCTCGTCGAGCGGCAGTTCGACCAAGGCGAGCGCGATATCGCGTGGTTCTCCGACATCACCTATCTGCACACCGGTGAGGGGTGGGCGTACTTGTGCGTCGTCCGCGACGGACACACCCGCCGGGTGCTGGTACGTTGCGTCGCTGACAACATGCACACCGACCTCGTCGAGGACGCGCTGCGGCAGGCCGTCGC
>JAFDWK010000054.1 GCA_018268515.1 Actinomycetota bacterium | reverse complement strand
CTTGAGCGCCTCCTCGACGATCGCCCGCTGCTCCTTCGAGACAGTGACGTGGTGCGCCTTCGCGAGCAACGGATCCGCCCCGGCGGTAGAGCCCGCCTGAGCCATCATCGCCGCGGGCGGTCCCTGAGCCGGTCGAAGGGCGGCGGCCGGCAGGTCGAGCCCGATCCGCTCGCTGTAGATCTCGTTCAGCCTCCCGGTGAGCCGCTCGGCGAGGCGGCGCGAATTCGCGAACACGATCGTCGAGCGGTTCTGCAGGATCCTGTCGACGATCGCCTCTTCGACGTGCGGCCAGACGGATCCGGTCATCTCGGTGTTCTCGCCGAACGCGTCGGCGCCTCCGACCGTCTGGTCGACTCGGTCGGCCCCGCTCGGACGCGGCGTCTGGTCTGTACCCGGCGGGGGCGGGGGATTGAGCATGTCCTCGATCGGCACGACGACCTGCAGGTCGAAGGTCTTCGAGGCGGGAGGCGCCACGATCTCGACGGGCTGCGCGCCGCCCAGGAATCGTGCCACCTCGTCGATCGGACGCACGGTCGCGCTGAGGCCGATGCGCTGCACGGGCCGGAAGGAATCCGGTCCCTGAGCCTGTCGAAGGGCGCGGCGCAGTTGGTCGAGGCGTTCCAGGCTGACCGCGAGGTGGGCGCCGCGCTTGGTCGCGGCGACCGCGTGCACCTCGTCGATGATGACCGTGTGCACGTCGCGCAGGGTGTCGCCGGCCCGGCTCGTGAGCATGAGGTACAGCGACTCGGGGGTGGTGATGAGGATGTCCGGCGGATCCACGACGAGCCGGCGCCGGTCCGACGAGGTCGTGTCGCCCGAGCGCACGCCCACCGTCACCGCGGGCGCGGGGATGCCGAGTCGGCGGGCGGACTGGCCGATCCCGATGAGCGGTGAGCGCAGGTTGCGCTCCACGTCGACGCCGAGGGCCTTGAGCGGCGAGATGTAGAGGATCCGGGTGCGGCCGGGGCGCTCGGCGTCCTTCTTCGCGGGGCGCTCGCCTTCGGTGGCGGCGCCCTCGGCGGTGCGCTCGCGGAACACCCGGTCGATCGCCCAGAGGAAGGCCGACAGCGTCTTGCCCGATCCGGTCGGCGCGACCACGAGCGCGTGCTTCCCGCCCGAGATCGCCTCCCACGCCCCCGCTTGTGCGGGGGTGGGCGCGGTGAACGCCCCGCGGAACCAGTCCTGGGTCGCGGGGGTGAAGCGGTCGAGCACGCGGTGCGCCGAGCCGGTCGAAGCGTCGCTCATCCGTCCATCTTCGCGGCTGCCGCGGACATTCGGGAGCGGATCCGCCCTGGGCGCAACGGCCCGCACAGCCCGAGCAGGGGCGTCCCGTTCAGCGCTCCTGCCGTCCTCCGCGTTGGTGGCGTGCTCGGCGGGAGCGCTCTCGCATCCCGGGGGCGAAGAAGATCAGCATGCCGAGCAGCGTCGGCACCAGGGCAGCCATCGCGAGCACGTATCCCTTCGGCTCGGCATAGCCGCGGCTCACCATCACCGCGTCTGCGATCGCGAACCCGAAGGACAGGCCGGTGGCGGCGCTGCCGAGTGCGCGCAGCGCGACGGCTCCCGGGGTGGTGCCGCGCACCCGGCGGGTCAGGAGATCGACGACGACGGCGAGCGCCGCGCAGACGACGGCGATGAGGATCCAGACGATGCTGACGATGCTCGCCTCGGTGTGCAGGTACCGCAGCGCGGCGCCGGAGGCGACGACCCACGCGAGGGCGGCGACGGTCCATGCGGTCATGGACAGGGCGGCGGCCGGGCGTGCGCTGAGCCGCGGGCCGGCGGACGGGTCTGCGGGCTCCATGCCTCGACGCTACCCCGGCGGGCGCCGTGCCCGCGTTCCGATCCTGTCGCGGATCTCCAAGCCCGTCGTCGCCGCGCGGTGCGAGCATGGAGGCATGGCCGCGCACACCACGAACTACACGAGCACGTTCATCGAGGTGGCCGAGGACTGCCCGACGGACCATGCGCAGGAACCGCCCGCCGGCCCTTCGGCGAGCTCACGCACCGTCCCGACGATCGGGGCGCTGCACTACCGGATGATCGCCGAGCACCCGTTCGAGCGGACCTCGGATGACGTCATCTTCGCCACCTGGGCGCTGCGCCGCGGCATCGATCCGGACGATGGCGAGGCCCGGGACGAGTTCTTCGCCAAGGGGCAGGCTTGCCTGCGCACGTCTCCGCTCGGCAAGCGCTACGGGTGGGGCGTGCTCAGCGACGCCGAGGGCCGGGTCACGCTCGTGCCGCGCGAATCGGCGGAATACGCGCGTCTGGCGGCGGATCCGTCGCTCGGCCACACCCGCGCGATGCGGGCGCGGCGCGCCTGATCCGGAAGCCTCCGCGGGCTCACTTCTCCTTCGGGATGAGGATCCAGAGCACGATGTAGACCCACAGCGGCAGTCCCGCGAACACCATCAGGACGATGGCGAGCAGGCGCATGAGGAGGACGGGCCAGCCGAACCTGTGCGCGAGCGCGGAGCAGACGCCGGCGACGACACGGCCCTTGCGGGGGCGGACGAGGGTGCTCATGCCCTCATCCTGCCCCCGCCGCCTGGGCGGCTCCTGGATCAGGGAAGGCGGTTGGCGATGGCGAGGTTGGCGCGCAGCTCCTCGGCGTTCTGCCGAGTGACGTAGGCGGGGCGGTCGCGTTCGAGGCGCCACGACTCGCTCAGCGAGCCGGCGCTCACGGTATCGAATCCGAGGCGGTCGTAGAGGTCGGTCACGAACGCGATCGCGTCGTCGTCATCGCTCGCGGCGCCGAGGGCGCGTCGGTCGGGGGCACCCGCCGGTGATCCGGTGGTCAGGATCTCCTCGGCCCTGATCTGATTGAACGCCTTCACGACCGTGGAGTCGGACAGGTGCTCCTGCACCAGCTGCGAGGTGGTGGTCTCCCCACGGTCGAGCGCATCGATGCGACCGTCCCGCTCGAAGTAGTAGTTGTTCGTGTCGAGCACGAGCTTCCCGGCAAGAGGGGCCGCAGGGACATCCTTCAGTGCCCCGAGCGGAACCGTGACGACGGCGATGTCCGCAGCTTCGGCGGCCCCGGTCGCGGTGGACGCCGTCACGTGCGGGCCGAGCCGCGCCACGAGTCCGGCGAGCGTCTCCGGGCCCCGCGAGTTCGCGATCACGACGTCGTAGCCGAGGCCGGCGAACGCCTCCGCGAGCGCGCTGCCGATGTGTCCTGCACCGATGATTCCGATCGTTGTCATGACGTCCGCAACAGTGCGCTCCCATGGAGGCATTCCCGACACGCCCGGATCCGCGACCCGGCGCACCCGGCCTGGCCCGGGAGCGGGTCGACGGGTGCACGTGGCGAGCCGGGTGCCGGATCAGGCGCCGAGAACCACCTCGGAGAGCAGGCCGTCCGCATCGAGCTCCAGGGTCAGGGTCAGATCCAGCCGTTGCAGGAACGCGTCGTCGTGGCTGACGACGAGTACCGCGCCGCGGTAGGCGCGCAGCGCCTGCACCACCTGATCCACGGTGTCGAGGTCGAGGTTGTTCGTCGGTTCGTCGAGCACCACGAGGTGCGGTGCCGGATCGGCCAGCAACAGCGTCGCCAGCGCGACCCGGAAGCGCTCCCCGCCGGACAGCGCTCCCACCGGACGGTCCATCGCGGCGCCGCGGATCAGGAACCGGGCGAGCCGGTTGCGCAGCTCCTTCTCCGGGATCTCGGGAGCACGCGCCGCGACGTTCTCCACCACGGTCGCGGTCTCATCGAGACCGTCGATGCGCTGCGGCAGGTAACCGATCCGGTCGGTGTGCGGGACCGTTCTCAGGACGGATTCTGCGGATCCGCGGGAATCGACCGTCGCGGGCGTGGTTTCGGCGATCGCTCCGGAGTTCGGAGCGGAGCCGGGATCCGCGACTGGGATGGTGACCCAGCCTGAACTCGGGGCGCCGTCGGACGCGGCCGCGTCAGCAGCCTCGACGAGCCGTCGCAGCAGCGTCGTCTTGCCGACTCCGTTGCGCCCGATCAGCGCGACCCGTTCGGGGCCCTGGATCGTCCAGGACCTCTCCGCGTCTCCGATCGTCACGATGCGACGGCTTCGGGAGACACCCGGATCCGGCAGCTCGATCTTCATCGTTGCGTCGTGGCGGATCCGCTGCCCGGCGGCGTCGAGGGCGTCGCGTGCGGTGCCCTCCTTCTCGGCGACCTCGGTGCGGAGCCTGCCGGCCGAGACCTGCGCGGCCATCTTCCGGCCGTTCGCGACGATCTTCGGCACGCGCTTCTCCTCGAAGGCCTTCTTCGCCATCTGCGATCGGGTCGCGAGCTTCTGCTCCGCCTCGATGCGCTGTCGCTTCTCCTTTCTGAACGCCTGCTTGGCGTCCTTCTCCGCCTGCCTCGCGGACTCCTGCTCGGCGTCCAGCCACGCGCGCCATTCCGAGTAGGGACCGCCGAAGACCCTGAGCTCGCGTCCGTACAGTTCGGCGGTGTCGTCCATGAGCTCGAGCAGCGCGACGTCATGACTGACCACGACGAGCGTGCCGCGCCAGGAGCGCATCATCTCGCCGAGCCGCGCCCGCGCCTCGCGGTCGAGGTTGTTGGTGGGCTCGTCGAGCAGCGTGATCGGCGCGCGGCGGGCGCGGATCCCGGCGATCGCGACGAGCACCGCCTCGCCGCCCGAGAGCTCCCCGACCGTGCGGTCGAGGAACGACGGATCGCCGTCCTTCGCAACGAGGCCGGCCTCGGCCAGCGCCGCTTCGGCGCGCGCCTCGACGTCCCAGTCGTCGCCGACCTCGTCGAAGCGGGCGGGGTCGACGTCGCCCGCCGCGATCGCGCGGACCGCGTCGAGAGCGCGGGCCACGCCGAGGAGCTCGGCCACGCGGGCGTGCGTGTCGAGCGTGAGGCGCTGCGGCAGGTATGCCACATCGCCGGTCGCGGTGATGTGGCCGGACGTCGGGGTCAGGTCGCCCGCGATGAGGCGGAGCAGCGTCGACTTGCCGGATCCGTTGCGGCCGACGAGGCCGGTGCGGCCCGCGCTGAAAGCGCCGGAGACGGTGTCGAGCGCGGTGGATCCGTCGGGCCAGGTGAACGTGACGCGGTCGAGCACGACCGCGGAGGAGGGGGTGGGGAATGACATGGGCGGCTCCCAGAAGATGTTCGGGTGCGCTGATGCCGGACCGGTTCGTGAGCCCGTCGAGGGCGGGACCGTCGCAGAGGAGGGACGGATCCAGAGGACCGGAGATGCCTGTGCCGGAACGAGCCAGGGCAGGAAGGAGTGTCGGATCAGCGCGTGGATGGAACGCGGAGGCGACGACTCAGATCAAGGGACTTCCTTACACGGCGGACAGGACCCGGACGACGATACCGGGCGCCCCGGGGATCGTGCAACCCGGGCGTGTCGCGACTTGCGTGCGCGGCGGATTCGAACACGGCGATCCGTCGTGCGGCGGATGCCGGCGGAGCACCGGAACCGTACGGTGGAAGCATGGCGAACGACGAATCGGGCTCCGGCGAGATGCTCAAGCGGGTGGGGCTGGGCGCGGGCCTCGCCATCGGCATGGGCGTGGGCGTGGCGCTCGGCAGCGCGATGCGCAACATGGGGGCGGGCATCGGGCTGGGCGTCGGGATAGGGGCGGCGGTCATGATCGCGTTCCTCGCGGCCGGAACCCGGATGGAGCGCGACGCGGCGCGGAAGGCGGCAGCCGAGGGCGAGCCCGGCGCCGCGGAGTTTCCCGACCCGACGGAGCCTCCGGCGGCACGCGCGGAGCCCGCTGATCCCGATCAGCCCTCGACCGGTTCGGGCGACGTCGGATCCTGAAGGCCGTCCAGCCAGTCGTCGAGGAACCGGCGCACGTCGGCCAGCTCCTCCTCCGACACGCTGTGTGTGAGGCCCGGATACACGCGGCCGGTCAGCGCCGTGTGCTCCGGAAGCCATTGCGCGGTGTGCTCGACGAGGGCGGGCGGGATGACGTCGTCGCGGGAGCCGCGGCCCCAGAACACCGGCGTGCGCCGCGCTCGCAGCGCGGCGTCGCCGGAGAGGTCCCCGGGGGCCGCGTATCCGCTGAGGTTCACGATCGCGGCGATCCGCTCCGGATCCCGGCGCGCCGCCTGCAGTGCGACCGAGGCGCCCTGCGAGAAGCCGAGCAGCGCGATCGATGACGCGTCTGCGGCCTCGACGTCGATCCAGCGCAGCACGGCGTCGGCCGCGGCCGTCACGGAGTCCGGGTCGCGGCGCTCGAGTTCGTCGATCGGGTACCACGACCGCCCGGGCATGGGCCAGGGGGCGTCGTGCGGCGCGGGCAGCGACGCCACGGTCGCTCCCTCGGGCAGGAAGGGCACGAGCGAGAAGAGGTCCCGCTCATCGGATCCGTAGCCGTGCAGCAGCAGGAGCAGCGGCAGCGGCTCGCCCTGCCTCGTCCAGCGCACCGCGGCGCGATCGATCTCCACGGGTTGGGTCATGCCCCCATCCTGCCCCAGGGTTGTGTCGCGCCGCCGTGTCGCGTGGCTCCCGACACGAGAAACCGGATCCTGCACGGGACATCACGGCAGGCCCGGTGTCTCATGCGAGAAGTGGTTTCTCGCGGATCCGGCCCGGCGTCACCATGTCGCACAGGGGAGACGCTGGTAGAAAGAGACCATGGCGGTACGCACACCCGACCCCGATCCGGCCGACGACGACGGTCTCCCCGACGCGCTGTCGAGCGCGCTGCCCGCCGGACTCGACGGTCTCGGGGTCTCCGGCGGGGCGAACCCCGGCTGGCTCACCGACTTCGAGCTCGCTCAGGCCCGTCGTCGCCTGCCGATGCTTTATGTCGAGGCGGTGCCGGTGCGCACGGACGGATCCGGGGTCGTCACCGACATCGGGATCCTGCTGCGCGCGACGCCCCTCGGGGAGATGACGCGCACGATCGTCTCGGGTCGGGTGCGCTACGGCGAGACTGTGCGCGACGCGCTGTTCCGGCACCTGGAGAACGATCTCGGTCCGATGGCGTTCCCGATGCTGCCGCCGTCGCCCTCGCCGTTCACGGTGGCCGAGTACTTCCCGATCCCGGGCGTCAGCGCCTATCACGACGACCGTCAGCACGCGGTGTCGCTCGCGTTCGTGGTGCCGGTCACGGGCACCTGCGAACCGCGCCAGGACGCGCTCGAGGTGACCTGGTTCAGCCCCGAGGACGCCGCGAGCGACGCGCTCGCCGCCGAGATGGAGGGCGGCCGCGGCACGCTCATCCGCCAGGCGCTCGCGCACCTCGGTCTGCTGCGCTGAGGCCGCGGAGGCTGCGCTGAGGCCTCCGGCAGGCTCGCCGCGGATCCGGTTCCCTACCGGCTGGTCTCCTGCGCGACGAGCGCGACCAGCGCGTCGATGTCGGCCTCGGTCGTGTCGAAGCTGCTCATGAGGCGCACCTCATTGCGGGCGGCATCCCAGTCGTAGAACCGGAACGTCTCGCGCAGGCGGTCGGCGACTCCGTCGGGCAGCGTCGCGAAGACGCCGTTCGACTGGGTCGGCTGGGTGAAGCCCACGCCCAGGATGGATCCGTCGGCGATCCCCGCCTCGAGCGAGGTGCGCAGGCGCTGCGCCATGGCGTTGGCATGCCGGGCGTTGCGCAGGTACAGGTCGCCCTCGAGCAGCGCGATGAGCTGCGCCGACACGAAGCGCATCTTCGAGGCCAGCTGCATGTTGAACTTGCGGGAGTAGACGAGGCCGTCGGCGGCTCCCGGGGTGAGTACCACGATCGCTTCACCGAGCATGGCGCCGTTCTTGGTGCCGCCGAAGCTCAGCACGTCGACGCCGGCGTCGCGGGTGAAGGCGCGCAGGGGCAGGTCGAGCGCCGCGGCGGCGTTCGACAGGCGCGCACCGTCGAGGTGCAGCTTCATGCCGCGGGAGTGCGCATGGTCGGCGAGGGCGCGGATCTCGTCGGCGGTGTACAGCGTGCCGACCTCCGTGGACTGCGTGATCGAGACGACCAGCGGCTGGGCGCGGTGCTCGTCGCCCCAGCCCCAGGCCTCGCGGTCGACGAGCTCGGGGGTGAGCTTGCCGTCATCGGTGGGCACGGCGAGGATCTTGAACCCGCCGATGCGCTCCGGGGCTCCGCCCTCGTCGACGTTGATGTGCGCGGTCGTCGCCGAGATCACGGCGCCCCAGCGGGGGAGCATCGCCTGCAGCCCGGTCACGTTCGCCCCGGTGCCGTTGAACACCGGGAACGCCTCGACGCCCTCGCCGAAGTGATGCCGGAAGACGTCCTGCAGCCGCTCGGTGTACTGGTCCTCGCCGTACGCGATCTGGTGGCCGTCGTTGGCCTCCGCGATCGCGGCGAGCACCTCGGGGTGGATACCGGAGTAGTTGTCGGATGCGAAGCCGCGCAGGGCCTTGTCGTGCAGAACGCTCACCCCGCCAGTCTATTCGGCGGCGGTCCGCTCCGGCGGTGCGTTCGACGTTCCGTCCGGTGGTCGGGGTGCGGAACGTTTCCCCGCCGGGGGAGTGCCGGGCGGCGGGGCGTCTTGACCGGATCCGTCCGATGCGCGAGCATTCCGGGGTGAGCCAGGCCGCCGTGGATTCCGAGACCCCGATGCCCGAGACGAGCCGTCCGCTGCTCTCCGCCGAGCGGCTCAAGGCATTCGTCGACGCGGTGGTCGCGATCGCCATGACGCTGCTGATCCTGCCGCTGCTGGAGAATGTGTCGGAGTTCGCGCGGGAGCACAAGACCGCCCTGGACTTCGTGCAGACCGAGAACAGGCAGCTGTTCAGCTTCGCACTGAGCTTCGTGATCATCGCGGTCTTCTGGATGAACCATCACCGCGTCTTCGACCGGGTCGAGAAGGCGACCAACGCGTTGGTCTGGCTGCAGGTCGGCTGGATGTTCACGATCGTCTGGCTGCCGGTCTCGACCGCCATGGTCGGCGTCATGCCCGACGACGCGACGCAGAAGCTGCTCTACATCGGCGCGCTCCTCGCCTCGTCGCTGCTCATGCTCGGCATCCGGCTCTATCTGCGCCGGCATCCCGAACTGCATCACATCGCCCCGCAATCGCTCCGGCGCGGCCTCATCGCCGAGGTCGTCATGAGCGTCCTGTTCGCGGTGTCCCTCGTCATCGCGGTCCTGGTGCCGGACATCGGCTACGCGGCGATGTTCCTCCTGCTGCTGTCCGGCCCCGCGCAGGCGATCGTGGCACGCACGGGCGATAGTCGCCGGAAGCGGCCCCGTCGCGAGGCGGGGAAGGCGCGCTGACCGGTCAGGCCAGGTCGATCACCCGATCGTTGAGCTTCGTGGCGTCGACGTCCCAGAGCTGCACGATCTGCGCCGCGACCCGGTCGATGACCTCGTCCAGCCCGCGCACGCGCAGCACCACGGCGGCGACGCGCAGCGGCTGCTCCGCGTCGCGGGCGGTCTTGGCGAAGCCCTGCGCCACGGCGCGGGTCCACGCCTCGCTCGCGGCCTTGACGGCGGCGTAGTTCGCGCCTCCCGCGAGCGGGCGGGCGACCGCCGTTGATGAGATGATCGCGAACCGCCCGGCCTCGGAGGCGCGCAGCGCGGTGTCGAACGCGCGGCTCGTCACCCGCACCGCGGTGAAGGCGTGCTCCAGGGCGCGGTAGTCCTCCTCGGTCTGCCCGGCGAGGCCGCCGCCGCCCCGCCAGCCGCCGACCAGGGGCACCAGGCCGTCGATGTGCTCGCCGCCTTCGGCGAGGCGCGTCGCGAGCGTGATGACCTCGCCCTCGTCTGTGAGCGAGCACGGCTCGATCCGGATCGAGCCGTGCGGGGCGTCCGTCGAGACCTCGGTGTCGGGGCGGACGGCGGCCGCGAGCGTGTCGAGCCTGCCCCGGTCCCGGCCGACCGCGATGACGCGCGCGCCGGCCCCGATCAGGGCCCGCGCGATCGTGAGGCCGGAGGGGCTCGTGGCCCCGGCGAGAAGCACAGTACGTCCTGCGACGGTCATGGTCGTTCCTCCAAGGTCATCGGATCCGGTCCGTCATCTCGTCGGCGGGAAGAGTCGACGGGCTCGGCGGCGGGCGCGGCCGGCGCCGGGCCGGGTGACCCGTGCGCCATTGTTGCAGCGTCGACCCCGTCTCGGGGCCGGAATGGGCGTTTCGGGGCGCGCCTC
>JAFDWK010000053.1 GCA_018268515.1 Actinomycetota bacterium | reverse complement strand
ACCGCCCGACGCGCGAGGAGAGCAGGATCATCAGGATCGTGATGGGCAGGCTCGCCAGGCCCGCCTCGGTCGCCTTGAGGCCCGCACCCTGCTGCAGGTACACCCCGATCACGAAGCCGTTCAGCGACAGCGCGGCGTACACGAACAGGGTCGACAGGTTCCCCCAGGCGAAGTTGCGCACGCCGAACAGCGACAACGGCATGAGCGGATCAGGGCGGCGCTGGCGCAGCAGGAAGAGCACCAGCAGGACGGTGCCGCCGATCGCCGTGACGAGGATGACCGGAGAGGACCAGCCCTGATGCGGCTGCTCGATGAGCGCGTAGACGACGCCGCCGAGGCCGATCGCGCAGAGCACCCCGCTGAGCCAGTCCACCCGCGCGGTGCGTTCGTGCTCGGCCAGGTGGAGCCGCCCCAGCAGCACGAGCGTGGCCACGATCGGCAGCACGTTGATGAGGAACACGAAGCGCCAGGAGAGCAGATCCACGAACAGCCCGCCCAGCAGCGGCCCGACCAGCTGCGCGGCCGTGGTGAACGCGGTCCACACCCCGATCGCGCGGGACTGCACCTCGCCGCGCATCACGGCCGTGATCAGCGCGAGCGAACTCGGCACCAGCAGTGCGCCCGCGGCACCCTGCGCAGCGCGCGCGATGATCAGCACCGATGGCGTCGGGGCCGCGGCGACCGCGATCGAGGCGATGCCGAACGCGATCAGGCCGATCCGCATCACCAGCACCCGTCCGTAGGCGTCGGCGACGGATCCGGCGAGCAGGATCAGCGCGCTGAGCGTGATCAGATAGGAGTCGACCGCCCACTGCTGAGTGGTGATGCCGCCCCCGAGCTCGCGGCTCATGGCGGGCAGTGCGACCGTGACGACGGTGCCATCGAGGAAGGTCACGAACGAGGCGAGCACCGCGACCGAGATGACGAGCCGGTGCAGGGGAGTGAACGAGGTCACGTGCCGACCCTACTCGCCGGGACCGACGGCAGGATCTCGTCACGCAGACGTCGCCTCGGCGAGCGCGGTCGTGCTCGCGCGTGCGCGTGTCGGCACAGCTGGGGGCGGGCCGTCGCATACCGTGGAGGGCATGAACGGGCCGGTGCTGAGCGGGGGCGTGATCGTCCTGGTCGCGGCGCTGCTGTGGCTGCTCTACCTGCTGCCGTCGTGGCGGGGGCAGCATCAGTACGACGCCGCCGAGCGCAACGCGCTGCGCCTGAATCGTGCCCTTCGGGTGCTGGCCGAGTCCAGCGAGGCGCCGCGCGAGCTTCAGCTCGAGCTGAACGCCCGCACCGCCCTCGCGCAGCAGCGCCTGGCGAAGAAGCTGCAGACCGACCGCGAGCAGGCCGATCTGCAGCGCCTGCGCGAGCAGCTCGCCGCCACGCACGCCGATCCGGTGTTCCGTCGCGCCCGTGCCCGCCGTCGCACCCGCCTCGTCGCCACGGTGCTGCTCGTGCTCTCGCTCGCCGCGGTGGGCGTCGGCGTCTGGCAGTCGATGAGCGGCGGCCCCGCGACCCTGTTGTGGGCGGGCGGCGCTGTCGCCCTGCTCGCACTCCTGCTGCTGCAGCGGATGGCCGCTGTCGCCCACCGGGCGGTCCGCCGCACCGCAGGCGCCACGGCGACGCCGGTGATCGACGAGGCGCCCGCGCGCGAGGCCGCGCTGCACGACCAGGGCCCGCGCACCTGGACACCCCGCGCCCTGCCCGAACCCCTCACCTCGGTCACCGGATCCCGAGCGCACTCGGCTCGCGCCACGATCGATGCGCAGACGCTTGCCCGCGAGGCCGCGCGCGCCGCGGAACTGCAGCGCAAGGCAGAGGAGCTCGCTCCGCCGGCGCCCGTGGAGCTGCCCGCGCCGGCCGCGGAGCAGGAGTCGCCGTACGCCCGGATGGGCTACGTCGACGATGCCGAGATCGAGGCGCACGTGCGCCGGCTGCTGGCCCAGCGCGCCGCCGGCTGAGCGGATGCGACACGCCCGGAGTGCCCCGCGGCGGCCGCCGATGACGGGCGCGACCGGATCCCCGTGCTAGGCTGATCTGGTTCACGGGCCCATGGCGCAGTTGGTAGCGCGCTTCGTTCGCAATGAAGAGGTCGGGGGTTCGAATCCCCCTGGGTCCACCGGAAGAGTCTTACTGCAATCGGCGTCTTCGTACATGCCGTTCGGTAGGTCTTGCCAGTATTGATGTAGTTCCAGGTTGTAGCCGCCCTTCGGGGCGGCTACTTCTGTTTCTGGCCCGCTGTGCAGGGGTTCTCGAGCAGGTCGAGGTGGGCGTCGAGGAACGTGCGGCCGCATCGGAGGTCGTCGTGGACGTGCCCGAGTTGCTCCGTGATCCGTGCTCGGCCGCGGGCGATCGCCCGGAAGTGTTCCCGGATGCGTTCCTGTGGCAGGGACTGGTCGGCGGCGAGGTCGAGCAGGCTGTCTACTTTCACGCCGAGTTGCTTGAGCTCGTCTTCGAGTTGCTCGAGCTCGTCTTCGAGTTGCTTGAGCTGGTCTTCGAGCTGCTTGCGGTGCAGCTGCTGCGCGGCGGCTTGGTCGCCGAGGGTGGTTTCGATGAGTCCGCGGACGGCAGCGACGGGGAGGTGGCGACGACGACCGCCGAGCGGCTCACGGACCCTCTGGTCCGCAGCCCGTTCCGGGCACTGGCTTGCGCCGGTTCATGCGGTCCGGCCCTCGGCGATGAGCTGGGCGGCGCGGTGCCCGATGAACACCGACGGGGCCATGGTGCGGCCACGGAGATAGGCGTTGTCGACAATCGGCGCGGCCATGGGATCGGCGGAGGCGAGGCGGACGGTGCCGAGGCTGCGGGGCTGCAGATTGACCACGCCGATGGTGACGCCGGAGCGGTCCACGGCATCGGGGATGTTGCCGAAGTTGCGCCCGCCTCGACGAGCAGGACCCGGTTGCCAGGCTCGTTGCGGGTTCGGCGGCAGCCCGTGAGCCAGCCGCGCGGGTGCTAAGCGGCGAGGAACGCCCTGATGTCGTCCGCGACTGCCTGAGGGGCGGTCTCGTTGGCCGCGTGGCCCTGACCGGCCAGGTCCTGAAGCTGGGTGTCGGGGATGGTCCGGGCCAGCCGGGCGGTGGTCTCACGCAGCCAGTCCGGGCTCTCGCCGCCGCGCAGCAGCAGCGTGGGCGACGTGATGCGCACGAACCGCTCGGGGGAGACGTCGAGCTCGTCGAGGCCGCGCATCTCCCGCGGCCAGGTGTGCGCCATCGCCACCATGTGCTCCCAGCCGGGGGACCGCATGGCCGCGGCGATGGCCTCTTCGGGGAAGCGTCCGAACCGGCGCATCCCCATTACCAGGCCCTCCTCCGGGTCGTGGCTCAGCGCCTCCTCGACGGCGGGGACTGCGTCACCGCCGATGGGCTCGTCGAGCCGGATGCCGGGGTCGTAGACGATCAGCGCGGCCGGCGGGACGGCGCTGGCATGAGCCAGTGCCAGGGCGCCGCCGAAGGAATGGCCGAACAGGACCGCGTCGGGCCCGGCCGCCCGCATGACCGCTGCCACGTCGTCGACTTCGCGGTCGAAGGAGTAGGCCGTGCCGTCGGGGCTCGGACCGTGGCCACGCCGGTTCATGACGAACGCCGTGAAGCCGTCGGCCAGGGTGAGGGCGACCTGGTGCCAGTCGGCGGCGACGCTGAGGGATCCGGGCACGATGACCAGCGGGCGTTCGCGGCCGAAGACCTCGACATCCAGTGGCGTGCCGTCCTGTCCGGCGACCGTGCGATGCTCGATCCTCTGCTCCATCTTGGGCGGAGCGGCTTCCTTTCGATGCGCGCGAGACATCACTTGACCTCGGTCGACAGGGGGATGCCTTCGGCGCCGGCGTAGATCGCGACGACTTCGGTCGCGAGGTCCTCGGTGTAGCCGCGGTGGACGGGCCCGACGGACTCGCCGAACGCCTCGCCGGCTCTCACGACGTGGGTGCGGCCGGTGTCGTGGTCTTCGACGGTCAGTGCGCCGGCGATGACGTAGGCGGCGTTCGGGACCGCGTGGGTGTGCCATGGCAGGGAGCTGTGCGGCGGGATGTCGAAGTGCACGACGGTCAGCTCGGGTCTTTCAGCGGGGTAGTGCTCGTAGGGTACGTCGTTCCAGGACCGGGTGGTCTGCAGCACCCGCCGGGTCACGATGCCCGCGCCGTGCTCCCCGCCGGACGCCTGTTCCTGATGACTGGACTCGTTCAACGTGCGCTCTCCTCCTCGTGGTGCGGCGGACCGGCTCAGCGGACGACGCCGAAGCCGCCGGTCCAGCTGATCTTCTCGGCCGCCGCCAGGGTGAGCTGCAGGAAGCCGAGCGCCTCGAGCTCGTGGGCACGCTTGAGGGAGCCGGCATCGATCGCGTCCGCTCCGCCGGCGGTGACCAGCTCGGCGAGGTCCTGCTTGGCCTGATCGTCGTCGCCCGCGATCAGCACCGTGGTGGCCAGATCGCCGACCTTCTTGCTGCCCAGGGTGGCCGCGAAGTTGGTGTTGAAAGCCTTGAGCACTTTCGCTCCGGGCAGCGCGCGGGCGAGCTCGGCAGCCGCAGAGCTGCCGTCCGGGACGACGAGCGAATCGAAGGTGGAGAAGTCCAGCGGGTTGGTGATATCGACGACGACCTTGCCGATGAGCTGATCTCCGTGGCTGGCCACGATCTGCTTCAGCGCCGGGTAGGGGACGGCGAGGACGACGATGTCGCCGGTCACAGTGCCGGTGCCGTCGGAACCGATGTGCTGCACGTCGGCCCCGCCTGCAGCGAAGAGGCTCGCGATGGCCGATCCCATGTTGCCGGATCCGAAGATGGTGATGCTGGTCATGATGTTCTCCTTGGTGTCGCCCCGGGGCGAACCCGGAGCCATTGGTTATAGGTACAAGCAAAAAGGTAGTACGCAATAGTTGTAGGTGCAACTAATCGCGTAGACTGAGCCTCATGAGCGAGACGCGATGGCTCACTGAGGACGAGCTCACGGCGTGGGTGCGGTTCACCGCCGTCCTCGAGCTGCTGCCCGCGGCGCTGGACACGCAGCTGAACGCAGACGCTGGTCTGACGCACTTCGAGTACTTCTGTCTCGCGATGCTGTCGGAGGCTCCGGACCGGGTGCTGCGCACCAGCGCCCTGGCCGCACGGACGAACGCGACCCTGCCGCGACTCTCGCGGGTGGTCACGCAGCTCGAGAGGCGCGGCCTGGCTTCCCGGGCCCCGTGCCCGGAGGACGGCAGGGCGACCAACGTCTCCCTGACCGACGCCGGCTGGGACACGATGGTCCGGGCCGCACCCGGGCACGTCGACGCGGTCCGTCGATTGGTCCTCGACGCGCTCGAACCCGACCAGGTGCGCCAGCTGTCGGACATCTCCGCGGCTCTGCTCTCGCGCCTCGACCCCGACGGCCGCATGCTCGTCACCTCCCCGCCTGCCCCGACGGGCTCGTCGTGACCACGAGCTTGCCGGCGCGGTCAGCCGCACCCCGTTGGGCAGGTAGTCCATCGGGTAGAAGTCCGGGATGGTCCACTGGTCGCTGAGCATGCCGGTGAAGCACACCGCCCCGTGCATCGCGGTCGCCTGGAGAGTGTCCCGCCGACGCAGGGGCCCCGACCTGCTCCACGACCCCCGCCACTCCGGCCGGCACGACCTCGCGGACGGCCGGGGCGACCTCGCCCCGCTCATCATCGCCGCGACCTTCGTGGCGCGAATTCCCCCCGGAGCTTCGGCCACGACGCCGGTGGTCTCGATGCCCGGGACCTTGGGGAATGAGCCGAACGATCCGCGACCCCTGCGGAAGCGCAGCTCGGACCGGTTCAGCCCGAACGCCCGCACCTCGATCGGCACCTGCCCCGGCGCGGCGACGGGCCGTGGCACCTCGCGGATCTGCAGCACCTCGGGCGAGCCGGGCGTGTCCAGCACGATCGCCCGCATCGTCGTGGCCATGAGTGCTCGCTCCTCCTGAGGTGCCACCCATTGTGGCACAAGTTGATTCCAAGGAATATACTTCCAGTATGCGCTACTTCGGCGCATCCCGCCGCCGTCGAAAGCAAGGTCCGTGACTTCCCACTCCGCCGTCGAGACCGCGGTCCTCGTGGTCGACATGCAGAACGACACCGTCCACGAGGCCGGTGCCTACGCCTCCACCGGTGCCGCCGAGCACGCCCGATCCCAGGACGTCGTCACCCACGTCGGTGACCTCCTCCGCGCAGCCCGCGCCGCCGGATCGCCGGTCTTCTACAGCCGGATCCTCGTCTACCCGCGCCCGGGGCTCAGCGGGGGCAACGCCCCCGTCTTCCGGATGCTCGCCCCCGAGACGTTCCGACTCGGTAGCTGGGGCGCGCAGATCGTGGACGCCTTGGAGCCACAGGGCGACGACGTGGTCCTGGACCGCACCCGGATGAGCGTGTTCAACGGCACCGGCATCGACAGCATGCTGCGCAACCTCAGCATCCGCCGACTCCTCGTCGTCGGCGCGTGGACCAACATGGCCGTCGAGCACACCGTGCGCGATGCCGCCGACCACGGCTACGAGGTCGCGCTCGTCGCAGACGCCACCTCCAGCCTCAGCGCCGAATGGCAGCAGGCAGCGGTCGGCTTCGCCCTGACCAACATCGCCGAGATCACCAACACCGAGACCGTCGTGGCAGAGCTGGCGGGCTGATCCCGGCATGGGGTTGTACGAGATGTTCTTCGACCTCACACGGCTTGAGATCCACCTATGGGAGCGCGTCGACCAAGCCCTGCGGGCCGAGTGTGGCGTGTCTCTCGGCCGCGTCGAGGCGATGCTGGTCATGCGGAGGCTCGGTACCTGCAGGATCCAGGACGTCTCCCGCGAGCTATCGGTCACCGTCGGCGGCACCAGCAAGCTGATGGACCGGATCGAGGAGTCCGGCTACTGCTTGCGCAGGCCGAACCCCGACGACCGTCGGTCGTCGCTGATCGAGCTCACTGCCGCTGCGGGGCCTCTGCTCGAACGCGCCGATGCCGTGATCGAGGCCGCGCTGCAGGCCTCGCTAGGAGGCCACCTGGCCGACGAGGAGCTCGAGGCGCTCGGGCGGCAGCTCGGCCGGCTGCGACGCAGCAACGAGATCGCCTGACCACGTGCACAAGCCCCAGAACCGCAAGGAGCATCCATGGCAGCCCAGGACGAGGCACCGGCCGTCTACCAGACGCACGTCACCACCGACACGCGGGGTCGGACAGTCACGCACCGCTGCCGGATCGAGGGCTTCTCGATGCAGCGCACCATCGGCGGCAGCCCGCCCATGTGGGCCACCGAACCGGACTCCGACCCGGTCTCCCGCTCGATCTGGGTCATGCCGCCGGGGTGGGAGGGCGGCTGGCACACCAACCCGCAGCGCCAGATCGTCGTCCCTCTCTCCGGCCGGTGGTGGGTGCGAACTCAGGACGGAGTTCGCACCGTCATGGGCCCAGGGGAGATGCATCTGGGCGACGACGTCGACGCCGTGCCCGACGAAGTCGGCCGGGTCGGCCACGACTCCGGCACCGAGGGCGACGAGGCCGTCGTGCTGCTGATGATCCCTGTCGCAGGCGACGATCGATCGTGTTCTGGAATCGTCGGCTGACTGATCCGTGCCTCCGAGACCCACCGTCCATCGCGTCCTCGGGCGGACACCACGTCGGGTCGGCGACCTTCTCCTTGCCAACGCAGTCGGAGAACTCCAGGGTCCTGGGAAGCAGTGCGAGGAACGAGCGGGCGGCGGGGTTGTCGACCTCGACCTCAACCTCGACCTCGCCGGCGGTGAAGTCCACCATGGCGCCCGCGACGCCCTGGTCTGAGGTCGACGACTCGACCGCGCCGGAGGACGACCATGCGGGCGGCCGGCCGCAGCTCGGTGAGGCAGCGCCCGACTGGGGCGTCGAAGGGCTCGACCCGGCGTGGGCCCGCCGGTACGGCCCGGACGGCGGTGATGTCGCCGAGGTCGAGGATCAACGCCTCCGGCCAGCCGGTATCCGTTCTCCGCGTGCTCACGCGGCCATGCCAGGAACTGTCAGGGGCCCCAGTCGAGAGCACGCCATCGAATCAGGATGCCTGGCGTGGCAGCCGGATCGGAGGCTAAGGTGCCCTCCATGCTCGGCCAGCGCGCGACGAACTGCCTGAGGCCCCGCACCGACCTTCACGCCGACCTCCACCAGCGTCAACCCGCTGTCGTAGAGGTCGGCTGCTTCATGCACGCGGGACGGTTCGAATCGTCCACCACGGATCGGGACCTCCCGCCGCATCAGATGTTCCGCGACAGTCCGCCGGTGGATGCCGAAGCGTGAGGCCAGCTCAACGGGCGTCGCGCCGTCGCGGTACCTCGCCACGAGATCGTCGACCTGCTCGGCTCGCAGGAGGGTTGCGCCATCCCAAGTGAGCGCACCATCCGGCCCCGGGAGTCCATGACGGACGGGCCACGGGCGAAGGCACGATCAGGGGGTCGTTCAGTGGGGGGAATCAACGTCAAGGGCAGAGGTGCGATGTGCGCTCCGCCATCGGACGGCAACAGCCCGGAGCGGACGGGCGGACGGCGGGCCGGGACACGGCCGGCAGGCCACACGACAGCGGCTCCGCACCGGACATCCCGAGTGCGGAGCCGCTGTTCGTGCAGGGCCGGCTCAGCCCAGGATGCGTTCCTTCAGCCGGGCGAACTCGGCCTGGTCGATGGTGCCGGCATCCAGCAGCGCCTTCGCCTTGGCGATCTCGTCGGCCGTGCTGACCGACGCGACCGAGCGGATGTAGTCGTCCGTCGAGCGCTGTGCGGCCTCCGCTTCGCGGACGCTGCGATCGGCCATGCCGCCACCGCGAGCGATCAGGTAGATCAGCGACGTCAGCAGCGGCACGAAGACGAGGAAGATCAGCCAGAGCGCCTTCCACCAGCCATTGAGCTTCTTGTCGCGGATGAGATCGGTGACGACGGCGATCATGGCGAAGAGCGCCGAGATGAACACGAATGCCCAGAAGAAGACGACGAGGATGTTCCAGAGGGAATCCCAGAATGACATGGTTGTGCTCCTGTGAGTTGAGGTGAGGACCGGGCGACGACGTCGGAGCATCATGCGCCGGCGTGCCGATCCTGTCATCCGCGCAACGTCCGACACCGCGGATGCCGTCGCCGCAGAGGCCAGAATCATCAACACCGGATGAGCGATGCTCAGGATCCGGGCTCCTCCTGGGGTGGCCGGCGTGTCTCCGGGTCGCGATCCTCCGCCACCCAGGTGCCGGCGGTGTTCAGGGCGCGGGCGAGGGCATCTCCGACCCGGGCGGTCGCGGGATACACGTTCTCCGCGCCGAGGAGGTCCATCGCCGCGGTCGTGACGAGCTGGTCATGCACCTTCGGCCCCACACCGACGAGCATCAGCCGGCCTCCGGCGGCGGACAGCGCCGTGCTGTAGTGCGAGAGCGCACGGATGAAGGTGCTGCCCAACTCGTCCTTTCCGCGTAGCCGCAGGATCACCACAGCGCGCTCGCACCGTTCCGGAATCCGCGGAAGCTGCGCCTCGACCAGCGGCGCCGCGGCGAAGAACAGGCTGCCGTAGGGCACCAGCACCACGACCTCACGCGCCGACAGGTGCTTCGGCGGATCCACTTCGGTCGGCAGCGCGGAATCTGCGGAGAACACCCACCGTCGCACGTTCACGCGGTTCGCCTGCCGTGCGATGTGCAGGACGACGGCGAGTCCGACCCCGGCGAGCACGGCGTACTGCAGGGGGATGAGCAGCGTGAGCACGAATGTGACCGCGATCACCGTCATCTGGATCGGGCCGGTGCGCAGGACCAGCAGGATGTCGTGGATCTTCAGGGTGCGGATCCCCACCAGGATGAGCAGCCCCGCGAGTGCCGGCATGGCGACGAATCCGATCGCCGGGCCGAGCAGCACGATCGTGACCGCCATGACGACCGCGGCGATCAGGTTGGCCGCCGCGCTCTTCGCGCCGGCCGCGCGCACCAGGGCGGTCGCCGACATCGAACCGCCCACGGGCATCCCCTGGAACACGCCTGCCACCAGGTTGGCGACGCCCTGGCCGCGGAAGTCCGCGGACGCGTCGGGGTAAGCGCCATCCGGGTTCGGAATGGATCCGCTGATCGCCGCGCCCTGCACGAGTCCGACCAAGGCGATCGAGAGGGCCGGCACGAGCAGCTCCCAGACCATGCCGAGAGAGGGCGGATGCAGTCCCGGCAGAGCGTTCGGCACCGTGGCCACGTCGGCGACCAGCGCGATCGCCGATCCCGGCAGGAGCGCGCTCAGGAGCGCGGCCAGCGCGGAAGCGGCGACGACCGCGACGACCATGGCGAGGGCGCCGAGAGGGGTGCGCTCGAGCAGCAGGATCAGCGCGATCGCGCAGGCGCCGACGAGGACGGCGCCCCAGTGGAAGCGGAACACGTGCAGCACGGTGTCGACGGCACGAAGGACGCGGTTCGAGCCCTGGCTCTCGTATCCGGTGAAGTCGTCCAGCTGTCCCAGCACGATGCTCACGGCCACCGCGTTGATGAACCCGACCAGGACCGCTGTGGGGATGAACCGCACGAGCGATCCCAGCCGCGCCAGCCCCAACGCCAGCATGATGATCCCGGCCAGCACCGCGAGGGTCGCGAGCGCCGAGGCCGCCTGCGAACCGCTCTGCGTCTGCGGGACATCGGAGATGATCACGGCCATCGCGCCCGTGGACTGCACGGTCATGAACAGCGAGCCGGTCGCGAGGGCCCCGCCGAGCGTACCCATGAGATAGGCGTAGAGGCCGTGCAGCGGGTTCACCCCGGCGAGAAGACCGGCGGCCAGGCCGTCGGGGACGCTCTCGATGCCGAGCACCAGACCCGCGCGTGCGTCCGCGCCCCAGGTGGCCTTCCCCCCGAATCGGCGCAGATACCGTCTCGTGAGCGCCCGCGCGCCCGCGACGCTCACACCCATGGCAGTGCGGCCAGCGCCTTCTGGATCTGCCCGAACCCGACGATGGCCAGCATCACGGCGCTGAGCGTGCCGTTGTGCGCCGCGATCCACGAACGGATGCGGTCGAGCACCGGTGCCGCGGCGCTCCCGAGTCGCAGCACCAGCAGAACGGGGACCGCCATCGGGACGATGGACAGCACGATGAAGACGGTCAGGAACACCGCGGGCGCGGGTGCCGACAGGTCCGCGAGACGCACATCGAGGGCGGCGATGATCGCGCAGGACATGTTCACGGGGTTCAACAGGAAGATGCCGAGACCCAGTGCGAAGGAGCGGCCAGGGGTGAACGACTCCACGCTGCGCAGCCAGCCCGGAAGCTGCGGGGCCGCCGCGGTCACCTCCTCAGGCGTGGTCGCGGCCGCCATCAGCGCGAGCTTCGCGCGGGATCGCCGGTGCGTCCAGACCGCGGCGACTCCGAGCAGCACACCCAGCACGAGGCGGGCGAACGGCACCCAGGGTGCCGGATGATCCGCTCGGCCGGTGCCGTCGGCGAGACCCAGCAGACCGTACGCGGCCAGGACGGCGATGCCCACTGCGAGGGACCAGCCGAGCAGGTACAGCGGCCCGTTGCGGCGCGCCCGGGCCGAGAGGAGGACCGCGACGAGAGCCATCACGGCGAGAGGGCTCGCGATCACGCCCAGCAGAACCGGGAGCAGATCCCACGTCAGACTGATCATCGGCGCGGCACCTCCCTGTCATCGGTCCCCGGACGATCCGCAGGCTCGTCGACACCGGTGGAGCGCCCCGTGGCGAGCGCTGCGACGGCGTCGCGGTTGGTCGGATACTCGGTCACGCCGTCCAGCAGGCCGAAATGCGCGAGGCGATCGCGCAGGTCAGGCCGCAGCCGGGTGCATCCGAGCGCGAGCCCCCGCGCGCGCAGGCCCTCCAGCAGGCGGCGCAGCGACTCGGCACCGGTCACATCCACATCGGTGACCGCCTCGAGATCCAGCACCAGCGCGTGCAGCGGATCCGCCACGGCGTCGACACGACTCCGGATGCGTGCTGCCAGCCGCGCGCCGTTCGCGAAGAAGACCGGACCGGAGAAGCGCAGGACCAGGACCCCCGGGGCCGTGGCCTGCGGCGCCTCCGTCGTCGTCAGCAACGACACCTGCGGGTCCTCAGAACCCACAAGCACGTCGATCGCCGGCGACGACGCCCGGCGTGCGAGGTTGATCAGGGACAGGACGAACGCGAGCAGCAGCCCGCCGAGGGGGCCGAGCACCAGGACGCCGAGGAAGCAGGCGGCGGCCACAGCGAACTCGGCGTGCGATTGCGCCCAGAGACGACGCAGCTCGCCGATCCCGAGCAGGCTCCAGACCGCGACGGCGACCACCGCGCCGATGGCCGGAGATGGGATCTGTGCCAGCAGTGCCGTGCCGAAAAGCAGCAGCAGCAGCGCGCCGATGGCGAGCACCAGGCTGGGCACCTGGGTCCGGGACCGCAGCTGATCCATCGCCGCCGTACGCGAGGTCGAGGATCCGACGGTGAACGACGCGGAAAGCCCTGCGGCCAGGTTCGCCGCGCCGAAGGCGAGCAGATCCCGGTTCGGGTCCGTCCGGTAGCCGTTCTTCTCGGCGTAGGAGCGCGAAACCAGCAGACCCTCGGCCATGGTCACCAGCGAGAGGGCGAGTGCCGAAGGGATCAGCGTGAGCCACGCCAGCGGGTCCACGCGCGGGAACGTGAACGCAGGCGGTCCGGCGGGAACCGTACCGAGCACGGCGACGCCGTGCTCGTCGAGCCGGAGCAGCACGGTCGCGAGTGTCGCGGCCACCAGCACCAGCAGCGCCCACGGAATGACGGCGGAGATCCTGCGACCGATCACGAGCACCAGCACCGACGCCATGCCGATCACCAGCGACCAGGGGTGCGCCTCGGGAAGATGCGCCAGCAGGGCGATCAGCCGCTCGAAGAACTCCCCGCCGGCGTCGAGGGGGATGCCGAGGATCTTCGCCGTCTGACTGAGCATGATCTCCAGGGCGAGCCCTCCCACGAACCCGATCAGGATCGGCTTGGAGAGGAAATCGGCGAGGAAACCGAGCTTGAGCACGGATGCCGCGCACAGCATCGCGCCGCCGACGATCGCCTGAGCCGCCGCCATGGCCACCAGATCTCCGCCGCCCACGCCCAGACCGGTGAGCGAGGAGAACACCAGCGCGGCCGCCGCGGCGTCCGGCGAGGCCACGACCTGCCGGGATGAGACGAGCAGCGCATAGACGACCGTCGGCAGGATGAGGGCATACAGGCCGGCGGTCGCGGGCAGTCCGGCGATCTGCGCATAGCCGATGTTCAGCGGCACCGAGATCGCGAGCAGCGTGACCCCGGCCATGAGTTCCCGACCGAGGTTGCGCCGGGTCACCCCCTGCAGCGGTCTCTCCATGCGTGCGACTCCCTCGGCCGATGGATCCGCGGCGTCCGGATGGCACTCGAATCCATCAGCCACGATTCAGCACCTCGTCGCCTGCGCGACAGCCCGTGCCGCACTTTTCACCAACTGCGGATGAGTCATCCGCATCGGCAGGCGGTCATGCTGAGACCGGGGTATCGCGGGGACCGTGGCGGAGAAGGAGTGGATGGCATGACGGCACGTCCGATCGAGCTGACCGAGCATCCCCGGTGGGTGCGGATCGGAGGCGGGCGGTTCCGGATGGGGTCCTTCGATTTCTTCCCGGAGGAGGCTCCTCAGCACGAGCGCAGGGTCGAGACCTTCGAGATCGCCCAGGTGCCGACGACGAACCGGCAATTCGCCGCGTTCGTCGAGGCGACCGGATACGTCACCGTGGCCGAGCGCGCGTCTGACGAGGTCGTGTCCGCGACGCGGGACGCGCCGCAACGCGCCCCCGGAGCGCTTGTGTTCATGCCGACCGATGGGCCGGTGGACCTGCGTGACGGGCGCAGCTGGTGGAGATGGGTTCCCGGGGCGCAATGGCGGCACCCGCTCGGACCGGGCAGCGATCTGAACGGCAAGACCGATCATCCGGTGGTGCAGATCGCCTACGCCGATGCGCTGGCCTACGCCGAATGGGCCGGCGGGCGCCTCCCGACCGAGGCCGAGCACGAGTACGCGTCCGGAGGCGGGGGCACGCCGGCGCCCTACGCGTGGGGACGCGAGCGCGACCCGGGCGGCATGCTCATGGCGAACACCTGGCACGGCCGCTTTCCCTATCTGAACACGGGTGCGGACGGCTGGGTGGGAACATCCCCGGTCGCGATGTTCCCACCCAACGGGTTCGGGCTCTTCGACTGCATCGGCAACGTCTGGGAATGGACGAGCGATCTCTTCCTCGGCCCGCATGCCGATTCCCGTGCGCGAGGCCCCGCACAGCCTGCGGGCTTCGACGACGAGGACGAAGACGAGCGCGTGGGGACGAGCCGTCGCGGCTTCCGCGTCGACATCTCGCCCGAGGGCATCCCCGCATCGGCGGACGGGCGGGTGCCGCCGCCGGGAACGCCGGTGCCGCGCCACGTCGTGAAGGGGGGATCGCATCTCAGTGCCCCCGAGCAGAGTCTGAGGTACCGGCCGGCCGCGCGATCCGCCCAGGCGCCCGGGGTCCCGACGAGCCACATCGGGTTCCGTCTCGCGCGCTCCTGAGCCGCGCATCGTCGCACGGGAGGGCGCCCGGATCCTATAGATTGCGTGTGTGAACGACGGATCCCTCGCTCAGTGGCGGCCGGCGCCGTGGTTCCTGCTGACGCCCCCGCTGCCCAAGCCGGGCACGCTGTCGCGTCCGCGGATCGGCCTGCTGCTCGACGGCCTCGTGGACGACGCGGCCATCGCCCTGGTGCAGGCCCCGAGCGGCTTCGGGAAGTCGACGGCTCTCGCGGAGTGGGCCGGACAGCGAGCGCAGCCGGTGGTCTGGCTGACGGCGACGCGACGCGACGAGAGCGCCCGGCAGTTCGCGATCAGCCTGCTGAGCGCCTTCTGCCGCGCAGCCGAACGGCATGACGAGCTCTCGGCCTTCACCGAGGTGGTGGCGACCCCGGATGATCTGATCCTGATGCTGTCACGGCTGCTGTCGGCGCTGGATGCCGTCGCGACGTCCGTGACCGTCGTGATCGACGACGCGCACCTGCTCTCCGCGGATGTCGTGGACCAGGTGCTCGCCCCTCTCGCCGAGCACGGCGCGATGCGCCTGAACATCGTCCTGGCGGGGACGCAAGCGCTGGACCAGTGGTTCGGCGCCGCGCTCGCGTCGGGACTCGCGCGGCGGATCGACTCCGGGCAACTGGCGCTGACCGTCGACGAGATCCGGGCCCTGCCCGGCGCGCGGTCGCGTGACGACGGACCTGACGCCGCCGAGAAGCTGCACGGAAGCACGCAGGGGTGGCCGGTGGCCGTGCGCCTGGCGCTCTCCGCCGGGCCGGGCGGGAGCCGTGCGGACCTGACCGACGGCCACGAGGCGATGACGGCGTACGTCTCGCAGGTGGTGCTCGCCGCCCTGCCTGCCGAGCTGGCGGCCTTCGTGGTCGACGTGTCCGTCTCGTCCCGGGTGACCGCGGAGCTCGCCGAGATGCTCACCGGCCGTGCCGATTCCGGAGCGCTTCTCGAGGAATGTGTGCGCCGTGGGCTGTTCCTCGATCGCTTCGAAGGCGACGACGAGGGTGCGGTCTACCGCTGGCATGATGTCTTCTCCGGGCACTGCCGACGCCTGCTCGCACGCGCCGATGAGCCGCGATACCGTCGCCTGAACGGGGCGCTGGCCGAGACCCTGGCCATCGAGTTCCCGGCGAAGGCGAGCGTCCACGCGATGCGCGCGAACGATCCGGAGCTGGCTTCGCGGATCCTGCGTGAGGGGTGGCTCCGCCTGCTGGTCGAGGGTGATGCGGCCCTTCTCAACGCGCGCTGCCTCGCGCTGCCGACGGCCGACGACGACCCTTCTCTGCTGCTCATCCGGGCCTCCTGTCTGAGCATGCTCGACGACCGGGAGGGCGCGTCGATGCTGTCGGCACGGGCGCGCGCGATGGCGGATGCGGCGGGCGAGGGCACCGATCGAGGTGCGCAGTTCGTCGACGCGTTCTCGGGCCTGTTCCTGGCGCATGACCATGCCCAGCTCGCGAGCGCGGCTGACGCAGTCGCGAGGGTGCTGCACGGCTCGGCCCCGAGCGGGTACCTCGGCACGCATGCGCAGTTCCTGCTGGGCTGGACAGAGCTGCGGCTGCGCCGGAACCCGGCGGCCGCGGTGCGGCTGCTCCTCGCCGCACGCCGCGACGCGCTCGCCGTCGGCGCGGACCTCCTGGCCCGCCGCGCGACGCTGAATCTGATGTTCGCGCTGACCCTCGGCGGGCGCTTCACCGCCGTGCGCTCGCTCAGCGCCGAACTCGATGCGGCCGTCGCGAACGGGGACTGCTGGCAGCACTACGACGGCGGGATCGAGTTCGTGTCGCGCGGGATGACCGCCTACTGGCAGAACGACTTGGACGAGGCTGCTCGCCAGCAGCGTGCACTGATCGCGATGGGAGGCGGGGCCGCGTCCTACACGGCGCTCGCG
>JAFDWK010000052.1 GCA_018268515.1 Actinomycetota bacterium | reverse complement strand
CGGCTTCGTGATCGGGGTGTACTTGCAGCAGAGTGCGGTGCTCAAGGTGACCGAGGCGGGCCTGGCGAGCCTGCCCATCACGAGCCTGATGTTCCTGCTCCCCTCGCCCGCCGGGCGGTCGGCGGGTCGTCTCGGGCCCCGTCTGTTCATGACCGCGGGCCCGTTGATCATGGCGGCGGGCGCGCTGCTGCTGCTCCTGGTCTCGGCGCACTTCGACTACTGGTGGCAGGTGCTTCCGGCGATGATCGTGCTCGGCATCGGCCTCTCGCTGACGGTGGCTCCGCTGACCTCGGCGATCCTCGGATCGATCGAGGAGGGTCGATCCGGCATCGCGTCCGCGGTCAACAACGCCGTCTCCCGGGTCGCGGGGCTGCTCGTGGTCGCGATGCTCTCCACGATCGTCGGCGGAGCACTGGATCTGGCGGGCTTCCACAGCGCGACCTGGGTCACCGCCTCCCTGTTCGCCGTCGGCGGGATCGTGGCGTGGATCGGCATCCGCCGCCCCGTTCCGGAACCCGCCGAGGCGCCCGCCGGGAGCTGACCCTCAGCCCTGCACGCCCGCGTCGCCGGGAAGGCCCTCGCCCGGCACGGCGGCGGACGGCCGGTCGGCGGCCGGCAGGTCGGCGACCGGCACGGCCGACCAGTCCGCGGGGACGCGCCCGGACGCCCAGCGGTCCAGCACACCCTCCGGCACGTCCTCGCGCACGAGCGAGAACGCGAGATGGTCGCGCCAGTCGCCGTCGATATGGATGAACCGACGGCGCATCCCCTCGTACCGGAAGCCGAGCTTCTGCACGACCCGCAGGCTCGGCCGGTTCTCCGGTCGCAGGCAGATCTCGATCCGGTGCAGCCCCAGGTCGCCGAAGGCCAGGTCGGTCGCCATCGCGACGGCCGCCGGGGTGATCCCGTGCCCCGCGAAGCGCTCGCTCACCCAGTAGCCGATGGTCGCCGAGCAGAGGGATCCGCGCATCACGCCCCAGATGTTGAGCTGGCCGGCGATCCTCCCGTCGTACTCCATCACGAACGGATAGCCGGTGCCGTCGCGGTACTGCTGCAGCAGCCGCCGGATGCTCACCCGCATGTCGATCCCGGTCTGCAGTCCCGGCAGCGTGGCCTCCCACGGCTGCAGCCAGCGCCGGTTGGTGACCAGCTCGTGCTGCAGCGGGCGCGCGTCCTTGGTCCGGATGAGCCGCAGCTCGACCGGTCCGTGCCGCATCGACCCCGTGACGTCCACGATCCGCTCAGATCCTCTCGGCGTACTCCTTGAGCCAGACCCGCAGGTCCGGCCCGAGGTCGTCTCGGTCGGCGGCGAGCTGCACGATCGCCTTGATGTACTCGAGCCGGTCGCCCGTGTCGTAGCGCCGGCCGCGGAAGATCACGCCGTGCACACCGGGTCCGTCCGGATCCGCGGCGAGCTCCTGCAGCGCGTCGGTGAGCTGGATCTCGCCGCCCTTGCCGGGCGGCGTCCGCTCGAGGATCTCGAAGATCGACGGCGGCAGCACATAGCGGCCGATGACGGCGAGGTTCGACGGCGCCTCCTCGCGCGTGGGCTTCTCGACCAGCCCGTTCACGCGGCGGACGTCGTCCGCCGCTCCCTCCGGAACGCCGTCGGGATCGGCCGTGCCGTACAGGTGGATCTGATCGGGATCCACCTCCATGAGCGCGATCACCGCGGCGCCGCTGCGCTCGTGCTCGGCGATCATCGCAGGCAGCAGCGGGTCGCGTTCATCCATGAGGTCGTCGCCGAGCAGCACCACGAAGGAGCTGTCCCCGACATGCGTGCGGGCGCGCAGCACCGCATGCCCGAGACCCTTGGGCTCCCCCTGACGGAGATAGTGGATGTCGGCCATGTCGCTGGAGGCGACCACGCGGGCGAGCCGGTTGTGGTCGCCCTTCTGGGTCAACTTGCCCTCGAGTTCCGGCATCTGGTCGAAGTGGTCGGAGATCGCGTTCTTGTTGCGCCCGATGATGACGAGGATGTCGTCGATGCCGGCGGCGACGGCCTCCTCGACCACGTACTGGATCGCGGGCTTGTCCACGACCGGCAGCATCTCCTTCGGCATCGCCTTCGTCGCGGGCAGGAACCGCGTGCCCAGGCCGGCGGCGGGGATGACCGCTTTGATGCGCGCCTTCGTCATCTGCTCAGCTTAGGGTGCGTGGCCCCACCCCGAGCCGAACGGGGCCACACGACGCCCCGGTAGAATCGAGGCCATGCCGGGCGACATCGACCATGCGAAGCGCGCGCTGCGCGCCGATCTGCGCGAGCGCCGCAATCTGCTGTCCGACCAGCAGCGCGCCGCCGCAGAGACCGCCCTCTCCGCTCGCCTCGACGCACTGATCGGCGAGACCGGCGCGCGTTCGATCTCCTGCTTCCTCTCCACCACGACCGAGCCGGGCACGCGCGCCTTCATCCGTGCCGCGGTCGCCCGGGGCATCCGGGTCCTGCTGCCGATCACCCGCGAGGACGGCCTGCTCGACTGGGCGGTGGCCGGATCCGAGGACGAGATCACCACCGGCCTGCACGGGCTGCCGGAGCCCACCGGCGAGATCCTCAACCCGATGGCGCTGGACGAGGTGGATCTGCTGCTCATCCCCGCGGCGGCCGTGGATCGCACCGGGATGCGGATGGGCTGGGGCCGCGGCTACTTCGACCGCACGCTCGGCTCGATGCAGAAGTGCCCTCCCGCGTATGCCGTCGTCTACGACTCCGAGATCCTCGACGAGGTGCCCCACGACGTGCACGACCAGCCGGTCACCGGCGCCGTCACGCCGCTGCGCACCGTCGTCTTCCCCCTGACCTGACCGACCCTCCGTTCCGAGATCTGCGAGGCCCGATGCCCACCTACTCCTACGCCTGCACCGCCTGCGGGCACCGTTTCGACGCCGTCCAGTCGTTCTCCGACTCCGCCCTCACCGAGTGCCCCGAATGCCAGGGGCGCCTGCGCAAGGAGTACGGGTCGATCGGCGTGACCTTCAACGGCTCGGGCTTCTATCGCACCGACTCGCGCTCGGGATCTGGGGTTTCCTCCTCGGCTGGGGCATCATCGAAGGCGGAATCGACGGCGAGCGCCACGCCCGCGCCCGCCTCCGCTCCGGCCTCGGGATCCTGAGGCCGATCGTTCAGGGGAGAGAGAAAGCATGATCAAAGGGTTCAAGGAATTCATCCTCCGCGGCAACGTCATCGACCTGGCCGTCGCGGTCGTCATCGGCGCCGCGTTCTCGGCGATCGTCAACGTCGTCGTCGAGTCGCTCGTCAACCCGCTCATCGGACTGTTCTTCAAGGCCGGAAGCCTCGACAAGGCCCTCGGCGTGGATGTGCCCGGCCTCATGGGCGGCACATCGCACTTCGCGTTCGGCGCGATCATCGGCGCTATCATCAACTTCCTCGCGGTCGCGCTCGTCGTGTACTTCGCCTTCGTGATGCCGATGAACCACTTCAACCAGCGCCGCGCCGCCAAGGCCGGTGTCACGGAGGAGCCCGAGGCCCTGCCCACCGAGCAGGAACTGCTCATCCAGATCCGCGACCTGCTCGAGAAGCAGCGCTCGGCCTGACCCCTGCCGTTCCGATGCCCCGGCGCCTTCGCGGCGACCGGGGCATCGTCGTCCCTCTCCGGGTCATCGTCGTCCTGCTCAGTAGTGCGGCGGCACCTCGCGGCGCATCCGGTCGTCGTTCGGCCCCGACTCGCCCTTCGCGGCGGGGACGGCCTCCCGGTCGCGCTCGTCCGGCTCGGGGTGCGTGCCGGGCGCCGGAGTGAGCCTCGCCCTCCGGGATCCGCGCACCCGCACGATGCGCTGCCGGGACTCGGGCCCTTGCGCTGCCGGATCCTCGGCGGGCGCAGCGTCCTCAGACATCGTCGACATCGAGCGGCTGGGTGTCGCCGTCCACGCGCGGGGCGTCCAACGGCACCCCCAGCACCTCTCCGATGCGATGGGCGACGCCGGCCGGGTCGCTGTACAGGTCGAAGGCGTGCACGCGGATGTAATGCCACCCGAGGCGGCGGAGCACCTGCGGGCGCAGCCGCAGCGTCTCGCGGAGCGACTCGGGCCGGGACTCCGGATCCGGTTCGATCACGACCGCCTTGCCGGCGTGCTGCGCCACCAGCGGCAGGAGCCCGCGATAGTCCACATCGACCGAGATCCCGAGGCGGCGCAGTTCGCGCGCGAGAGCGAGCGTCAGCGGATCCGCCTGGTCCTCCGCGCGCTCCTCGCGCGCGTGCCCGGCGAGATCGCCGAGGATCGACATCAGCGTGGCCGCGCCGTGATCCAGCCGCCCCTCGTCGAACGAGGACGGCCGGATCGACGAGACGATCACCATCGACCGGCGCGCCCGGGTCATCCCGATCGTGAGCAGGCGATCGCCGTCCGCGGTGGAGAGGTCGCCGAAGTCGCTGAGCACCCGCCCGTGCTTGGTGACGCCGAAGCCCAGGGAGAGGATCACGCGGTCCCGGCTCTCCGCCGCCGCCTCCTCGAGCGTCAGCACGACGAACGGCTCCTGAGTGTCCCGGCCGACGAAATCGGCGACGTCACTGCGACCCGCGAACGCGACCGACACCGCGGCGAAGACCCGCTCGGCGTGGGTGCGGCTCGCGGTGACCACCATGAGCGACTCGGTCGGACGGTGCACCGCGTGCTCGACCACGAGCGTCACCACGCGCGCGACCTCGGCCTCGGGGCTCTCCATCGCACCGGTCTCGGGGTGCGGGATCCCGACGCCGCCCTCGACGTAGTCGACGGTCAGGGAACCTCGTCCGAGGTAGGAGCCGGCCCAGGGCAGCGACACGATCTCGCCGCCGTAGAACGCGTCGTTGATGAGCGAGGCCAGATCCTCGCCGCCGGCCCGGTAGCTGCGGGTCAGCGTGACCACGGGCAGCAGCTCCGACAGCCGCTCGAACACCGAGACCTCGTCGAACGGCTCCTCGGTCTCGCGACCCTCTGCGGGCACCGTCGCGACCTCGAACGGGGTCGGCTTCTGCAGCACCGGATCGCCGAACGCGACGATCTGACGCGACCTGCGGATCGCCGGGGTCGCCTCCGCCAGGTTGATCGCCGCGGCGTCGACCAGGATCACGGTGTCGAAGTCGACCGAATCGGGGATGTCGGGCACCTGGTACGGGGAGGCGATCCACACCGGCGCGAGCACGCGCATCAGCGTCGGCGCCGCCGCGACCAGCTCCGCGGCCGTGGTGCGGCTCTGCGTGAGCGCGTGGCGCAGGTTCTGCGCCTCGGCCGCCTCATCCACGATCGCGATCCGCCACTGCCCGCTCAGCTGCCAGGCCAGCAACGGGCCCGAGGCCGCGGCGTGCGCCTCGTCCACGAGCCGGAAGTCGCGCTCGAGCCGATCCACGACCGAGGTGTTGGCGCCCAGCAGCGAACGGTTCTGCTGCAGCGCCTGCTCCAGCAGCGACTGCCACCAGGCGAACTCGAGCTCCGCCCCCACGCGCTCCTCGGAGAGGTGCCGGGTGGACAGGTCGATCAGCAGCGGTTCCAGCCCCAGGCCCGCGAGCTCGTCCCGGATCCGGGCGCGTTCGATGAGGTTGTCGAAGACGTCCGAGCGCGCCGCGAGTCCCGCGAGGGTGCGCACCAGTCGTGCGACAGGGAGCGCGGCGAGCGGCTCACGGCGCCCCAGCGCCGTATCGAGCTCGGCGAGCTGGGTATCGACCTCGCGCCAGGCGACGGAGGCGTCGGTGAGCCCCAGCGGCACCTCGGGCGCGACGCCCGCCTCGACGTACCGCTGCCACTCGGTGCGCTGCGCCTGGATGCGCACGAGCGCCTCGTGCATGTCGCCCACGTGCGCGCCAGGGCGCACATACTCGCGGGCCAGCTGCCGCAGCCGACGGCGGTTGGCGCCGGTCATGGCGGCGTTGTCGCGGCGGCTGCCGTGCGCCTTGATCAGCTCGCCCAGCGGACGCTCGAACACGGCCGGAGTGAACCGGTCCAGGGAATCGCGGATGCCGCGCAGCAGGCGCAGATGCTCGCCGAGCTCGGAGATCGTGGCGAACGGGCGCATCCGGGTCTGCGCGACGAGCTCGTACCCCTGCTCGAGCAGGTCCGGCACCGTGCGGGCGTGCAGGTTCTCGGCGAGCGCGTGCACGCGGTGCGCCTCATCCGTCGACGAGAACGTGACCCCGTACCAGGGCGAGTCGTCGGGGCCGAACCGGAACTCGCCCAGTCGCGCGGCCTGGGCGAGCGCCTCCGCGGCGTGGGTGCGATCGTCCGCGAGGTTCTGCAGCGCCGCGCGACCGAGCCGCGCCGTGGTCGTCGGCGGCGTCGGCAGCAGCGAGAGCCGGGTCAGCGTGCGGGTGGCGTCGAGCACGCTGGCGTCCAGCGCCGGGTCCTTCTGCACGAGGGCGGCGCGGTAGTCGCGCAGCACCGTGCGCAGGCGCAGCAGGGCGTCGTCGATCTCCGCGAGCTTGGGGGAGGCCGCCTTCTCGTTGCGCCCGATCGCGCGCACCAGGTCGCGGCGCACCGAGGCGGGCGAGACGGCGAACCCGTCCAGTCCGATCCCGCCGAGCCGGTGCCGCACGCCGTCGAGCGTGGAGCGGCGCGGCGACACCACCAGCACGCGCTTGCCCGCGCGCACCAGCTCGCCGATCGTGTTGATGACGGTCTGGGTGCCGCCGGTGCCGGGCAGCGTCGACACGGTGAGCGAGTGCCCGGCAGCGATGCGCGCGAGCACCTGCTCCTGCTCGTGGTCGGCGTCCAGCAGCAGGTTGTCCGAGGCGGGGGCGCGGTCATCCGGGCCGGCGAACGAGGGCCGGGGTCCCGGGGCGGTGACCCGCTCGCGGTCCGCCGCATGTCCCGCCAGCGCGTTCAGCACCGGGTGGTCGAGGTCGTGCGCGTCACGCGCCATCGCCGTGCCCACGTCCGCGAACGTCGACACCACCATGCGCGGCTGCACCGAGAACGTGTCGAACGACGCCGTCGCGGCGCGCAGCATGTCGATCGCGGCCTGGGGCGCGAACACCCCGTTCTGGTACGCCAGGGCGGCGAGGCGGGCGTCGTCGATCGTGATGCCGAAGTGGTCGCGTGCGATGCGCACGAGCTCGGGGTTGACGAAGAACTGGCCATGCAGCTTCAGCTCGTAGTCGGCGTAGTGCCGGCGGATCGCGAGCGGGCGCAGCAGCATGGGCGCGGCGTAGTCCACGCCGCCGATGCGCCACGTGCACAGTCCGACGGCCAGGTGCACCGCGTCGAGGCCGCGCACCGTGCGCAGCTCCGTGTTCTTCGCCGTGATCCGGTCTGCGGCCAGACGGGCGCCGCGCAGCCCGACCTCATCGCGGAACAGGTTGGACAGCAGTGTCGAGCGCCCGGTGATGAACTGGGGCAGGCTCCCCGGGTGCGCGCGGGAGATGTCGATCCCTCCGGACGCGACGTCCTGATATCCGGTCAGCGGCGAGGAGCCGCCGAGTTCGGCCGCCTCGGCCCGCAGCCGGGCCCTTTCGGCGGTCGCCGCATGCACCACCTGTACGCCGGGCTCGGCGACATCGACGTCGCCGGGCGTCACGGACTTCCCCTCCGCGTTCTTCCCGTCACGTCGCCACACACGACAAAGACTAGGCGTGCGGGATGGGCAGAACCGTCAGTTCCGCTGGGTTTCGCGGGATTCGGGTGCTTTCCCCCTCCACAGCGGGCCTTTTCCGGCTCCTTTCCCCCGATTGCGGGTTCGACCCTCCGCCGGTGCGCGTGGTGACCGAGGATGGGGGCATGACGTACCGCTACGACTTCGCCGACACCCCCTTCGGCGACGCGCTCCTCGTCTTCTCCGACGAGGGGCTGGTCGCCTTCGACCTGCCGGAGGGCATGCACCGGGACTCCCCCTGGGCGCTCGAGGCGACCGCGCGGCTGCTGCACGCGCTGCCGGAACCGGATCCGGGCGCGGGGGCCGAGATCGATGCGCTGCTGCAGGCCTACTTCGACGGGGAGCCGATCCGCTTCGACCACGAGGTCGCACTGGACTGGCGGCTGGCGAACGGCTTCACCCGTTCCGCGCTTCAGGCGGTGTGCGAGATCCCGTGGGGCGAGAGCGCCGGCTACGGAGAGGTCGCCGCGCTCGCCGGCAGCCCCGGCGCCGCACGAGCGGTGGGCACGGCATGCCGGAACACGCCCTTCTCGATCATCGTCCCCGTGCACCGGGTGGTGCGCGCGGACGGCTCGCCCGGCCAGTACGGAGCGCATCCCGAGCGCAAGCGGTACCTGCTGGATCTGGAGGCGGATGCGGCCGGCGCCGCCCGCGGCCGCATCCGCGCATGACGTCCGCCCCGGCGTGTAGGCCGCCGGGGCGGACGCATCCGCGGAATGCACCCTCGAGGCGCACGTGACGGACCATTCGAGAGCGCAGGAACAGACCGGGCCCGGCCGCACTGGAGCAGGTCGCCCTTCTTGCGGTTCCGGCTCACTCGAATGGCGCTCAACAGTGCCACCGCGATGAATCCGAGTCACACCGAGATGGTGAAGTACGGGATTGCTCTTCTCCGAGGAGAGCCCTCGACCCGCGGTGCCATGAATTCGGTGGCGAAAGCGGCGAGCAGGGCATACCCGCAATAGCGCACCGGCAACAGGGCGCGAGTCCGAAAACGAAGGGCCTGTGTTCCGCGTGCGGCCGGAGGAATGGACCGGATTCCTGAGAGCGCAGTTCCTCGGCAGGGGATGCGCGCACATCCGAGAATTCGCGCATGAGCCCACGCGCTCATATCGGGTGTTCTCGGACGCGCCCCGATCGACGCCGGAGTGATAGCGTCGTCGCTACGAACGCGGGCGGCACGGGTCGCCCGCCCGGAAACGGGTACCCGGTGAACACCTTCGAGACAGTCGGATCCGATGCGGATCTGGTCGCGCAGGCGGTGCGCGAGCTGATCCGGCGCACCCGTTTCCCGGTCGCCTTCGGGGGCCTGCTCTCCCGCGGCGAGGTGCCCGTCACGACCATCGTCGGTTCGCGCACGCGCAGCCTGGAAGGACTGCGCGTTCAGCTGCAACGGGGACTCGGCGGCCGGGCGATGACCGAGCTGCGACCGAGGATGACGCGTGACTACGGATCTTCGCAGCAGATCACCCACGACTATGACGGTTTCGTGCTCGGCGAGGGGCTGCGCACGCTGCTCGCGATACCGGTGATCGTCGGCGGGCGCCCGCGCGGGGTGCTCTACGCTGGCGCATGGGACGACGCTCCCCCCGGCGGAGTCACGACCGCCCCGGCGCTGCAGATCGCAGACGCCCTGGCCGGAGAGCTGCGGATCCGCGAGGAGGTGGATCGCCGGTTCCGCTCGGTGAGCGCGCCCACACCGCCGGCCTCGCTGAGCGCCGCGCATCGCGAGCAGCTGCGGGAGAGCTTCGCCGAGCTGCGCGCGATCGCCGCGCTCGTGCAGGACCAGGCCGTGCGCGAGCGGATCGGCGATGTCGAACGCCGCCTGCTCGCGCTCTCCGCCCCTTCCCCGCTGCCGCACACGGCGGAGGTGCATCTGTCCCCGCGCGAACTCGACGTGCTCAGCTGCGCGGCCCTCGGCCAGACCAACGCGCGGATCGCCGAGGAGCTGGGGCTTCGCGAGTCCACCGTGAAGGCGTATCTGGGCACCGCGATGGCGAAGCTCGATGCGCCGACGCGCCACGCCGCGGTCGCCAGGGCGCGCCGCGACGGACTGATCCCCTGATCGTCATGCCGCCCCGCTGCTGTTCAGCGGAGGCGGCTAGTGTCGAGATCGCGCGTCGCGCACCCGGACGAGGCGGGCCAGTACCCGGACAGCGAAAAGACCGGCTCTCGAAGGAGACCCGCCATGGCGTGGATCGTGCTCATCATCTCCGGAATGTGCGAGGCCGTCTGGGCGACCGCTCTGGGCAGATCCGAGGGATTCACCAGATTATTGCCGAGCGTGCTTTTCGTCATCGGCCTCGCGGCGTCGATGTTCGGGTTGGGCTGGGCGATGCGCGAGATCCCGACCGCGACGGCATATGCGGTCTGGGGCGGCATCGGTGCGACCCTCACCGTCGTCTGGGCCATGATCGCCGGCGATTCCGATGTGTCCTGGATCCGGATACTTCTGATCCTCGCACTCGTCGGCTGCATTGTCGGTCTGAAACTCATCGATCAGGGACATGCATGACATTCCGCATGTCGATGATTGCGATCGACAATTCCTGCACGTAGGTTTGTCGCCATGGCACGCAAAATCGTTCATCAGCTCGTCGACGATATCGACGGTTCGGTTCTCGAGGTGGGGGAAGGCGAGACGATTCATTTCTCGCTGGACGGATCCGCGTATGAGATCGACCTGACCGGTGCGCACGCCGCGGAACTGCGCGCGGCACTCGCGCCGTACGTCTCCGCGGCGCGGCGCACGCAGCGCGCCGGAGGCGGCGGACGCCCGGTCGCGGCAGGAAAGCGCCCCAACCGCAACCCCGAGACCTCGTCGATCCGCTCCTGGGCCGGCGAGAACGGCTACAAGCTCTCCGAGCGGGGCCGCATCCCGGCCGATGTCATCGAGGCATACCGCGCCGCGCACTGACCAGGATCTGGATATGAGAAAGGACCGCCCGAAATGGGCGGTCCTTTCTCATATCCGGCTCGTGCCCCGGCATCTCCATTCGCCCCTCCACGCGACGCACGCGTCGAGATCGGGTCCCGTCCGCAGGAAGGGCGGCGCGCGGAGCCTCCTGGCGAACGGAGCCTCGCCTTTCTGGGGGTGTAGAGCCGCAGAGGACCACCCCTCCGGGGCGGTCCTCTGCGGCTCGTGCCCCCGACAGGATTCGAACCTGCGACCTGCCCTTTAGGAGAGGGCCGCTCTATCCGGCTGAGCTACGAAGGCGCCATCCCAGTCTAACGATCGCCCGCGGCGCTACGCCGCCATCGCGAGATACGGCTCCCAGCTGGGGTCGCTGCGCTCGGATCCGCGCACCGTCCATCCGGCGCCCCGCGGCGGCCCGGGCGTCAGCCGCAGCTGCCAGCCCATCTCCTGCGGGGTGCGGTCGCTCTTGACGTTGTTGCAGCGCAGGCAGCAGGCCACGAGGTTCTCCCAGGAGTTCTTGCCCCCGCGCGAGCGCGGCAGCACGTGGTCGATCGTGGAGGCGGACTTGCCGCAGTAGCCGCAGCGGTTCCCATCGCGGCGCAGCACCCCCCGCCGGGTGACCGGAGCGTGCCGGGCCCTCGGCATGCGGACATACCGGCTCAGCACGATCACGGCGGGGCGGTCGAAGCTGCCGCTCGCCGCCCAGACCGGATCGTCGACGACGCATTCGACGACGACGGCCTTCTTGTTCATGACCAGCACGAGCGCGCGTCGGAACGACACGATCGCCAGCGGTTCGTACCCTGCGTTGAGCACCAGTGTGCGCATCCTGCATCCCTTCGATCCGACCGGGACGGCTTCCCGGTCTCTCGACCGTGCGCAGGCGGAGGGTCCGCAGGATGCGAAAAAGGCGCTGTCTAGGAAAGACAGCGCCTTGTGCGCACGGGCAGTCCGTGCAGATCCTGCGGGCAATGCCGAAGGACGAGTCGACCGAGTGCATCCGTGGTTCGGATGACCGGTATTCGTCCCATCGTGTTCCTCCGCCCTTGCGACGACGGAATCAGGCTAACCCATGTGCCATCGACGACGCGGAGAACTTCCGGTGAACGCGATGCGCGTCAGCGGACATTGACCTCGAGCCAGGCGAGCGGATCGATCTCGACGTTGTTCACCATCACCTCGAAATGCAGGCAGGAACCCGACACCCAGCCGGTGTTGCCGACCTCGCCGAGGTACTGACCGGCGGTGACGCACTGCCCGACGCCGACGGCCCGGCTGCCGTAGTTCATGTGACCGTAGAGCGTGGAGATGGCGGCAGAGCCGCTGAGGGCGGGGTGTGCCAGCACGATCGTCTCGCCGTACCCGCCGTAGTCGCTCTGCGAGGTGGTGACGCAGCCGTCGGCGGCGGCGTAGATCGGGGTGCCGATCGGTGCGGCGAAATCCTGCCCCATGTGGCTGCGACCGCTGCGGGCGGCACCGAAGCCGTCGCTCAGGGTGTACGAGCCCGCGGCCATCGGGTAGATGACCTGACCCGGATTCGCGATCGGCGCCATGGATGGCCGCACGGAGGCGGTCGCGGGGGCCGCGGCGGCCGCCTTCGCGGCGGCTTCGGCGGCGGCCTTCGCCGCCTCGTCCGCCTTCTTCTGCTCGATCTCCTGCGGCGTCGTCGCCGTGAAGGCGCTGCGACTGACGGCCGGAGCGGTCGCCTCGGAGGCGACCACGATCGACTGGGCGTGGCCCGCGGCGACCTGCTGCGCCGTCACCGGCGCCGCAGTCGCGGACGTCGCCGCAGAGGTGGCGAACGCGGGCAACGCGATCGCCGTGACCAGCGCACCCACGGCCGCGAGGACCGAGAAGGTGCGGATCGGCCGCACGACGGCCCGGGCGACCGGGGTCTTCGTTCGCTGCGACGAGCGTGTCACGACGGGTGTCTCGGTCTGTTCGAGTTCAGCAGCCAAAGGCTTCCTCCAGGCCTCGGCGCCGTGCGTCGGCTCGTCCGTCATCACGTGCGTGTCGGGATTTCGACGCGCATCACGTCCACCAAGGCGGTGACGAGCCGGGAGGCGGCCGCCGTGGCGATCGTCGACGGGCTTCTCGACGACGACCTTCACGACGTTACCCGATCGTGATGATCCTGTCACCCCCGGATTCGGATCCGGGATCCGATCGCCGTGTCGCCGCCCTGCGATCAGCCGGCGTTCGCCGCGAGCCAGGGCTCGGGGTCGATCACGGATCCGCCGATGCGCACCTCGAAGTGCAGGTGCGACCCGTAGGAGTTTCCGGTGTTGCCGACGAGCCCGATGAGCTGACCCGCGGACACCTGATCGCCCGCCTCGACCATCCGGCTGCCGTAGACCATGTGACCGTAGCGGGTCTCGACCATGGTGCCGTTGAGGTTGCTCATGATCATGATCGAGACGCCGTATCCGCCGATGCTCTCGGCCGAGGCCGTCACGGTGCCGGCGGCGGCCGCATAGATCGGCGTGCCCTCGGGGGCGATCATGTCCCAGCCCTCGTGTCCGCGGCCGGATCCGGGGCCCTCACCGGGCGTGAAGCTGGTGACCGGGTAGCGCACCGCACCCGACCCCGGGGCGACCAGCGCGAGTCCTGCGATCGACGGGCGCGCGCTGCCGGCCACGGCAGCCGTCTCGGCGGCCGCCGCCGCCCGGGCCGCTGCCGCCTCCTCCGCCTTCTTCAGCTCGATCTCGCCGGGCGTGGTCGCGGTGAACGATTCACGCGTGTTCGGGGCGTGCGTCGCCTCCGAGGCCACCACGATGGACTGGGCGTTGTCGGCGGCCAGCTGCTCCGTGGTGACCGACGCCGCGGCGGCCGGGCCGTTCGCCGAGGCGAAGGCGGGCAGCGCGATCGCCGAGACCAGGGCGCCCACGGCCCCGAGGATGGCGACGGTGCGCACGGGACCGACGAGGGCGGAGCCACGGGATGCTGTCTTCTGCCGCGTCGTCGCGTCGGCGCTCGGCGTGCGTGTCGTCTCGGTCGTGGTTTCAGGCAAAAGTCTGTCCTCCGGCCTCTGCGCACGAAGCGCCGGTCCGTCGTCGATCGGTCGGTCTGCTCGGGTGCAGACGCATGCCTCTCCGCGACGGCGACGGGCCGATGAGGCGAGCGTCGTGGAGTCCGTCGACGGGCTTCGCGTGACGGCCCTTTCGACGGTACCCGAAACCCACGATCGTGTCACACGAGTCAAGGGATCCGCGGAACGCCGTTTTTCTGCGGCTCCCGGCGAGTGCGCACAGGTGTTGTTCAGGCGCCGCTCGTCGCCGGAGCCCGGATCCGCCGGCCTCCGGCGGCGCGGAACGGTCTCAGGCGACGAGGAAGATGTGCGAGGCGAGCTCCACGGGCAGCTCGAGACCCTCGTCCTGCCCCTCCACCTCGATGAGCACGTAGCCCTCGTTGAAGCGGAACCGGCCTCGCGCACCCGGGACGACACCCGCGTCGCGCAGCTGCTCCAGAAGCTCCGGATCCACCTGCGCGGGCTCGGCGAGGCGGCGCACCGTGCCCTCGGTCGGCGCGCCCACGGTGTTCATGTGCTCGACGAGCCCGATCACGCCCTCGTCGAACGTGTGTGCCGGCGTTCCCCCCAGCTGGTCGAGCCCGGGGATCGGGTTGCCATAGGGGGACTCGGTGGGATGGCCCAGCAGCTCGACCAGGCGGCGCTCCACCTGCTCGCTCATGACGTGCTCCCAGCGGCAGGCCTCCTCGTGCACGTAGGCCCAGTCCAGCCCGATCACGTCCGAGAGCAGCCGCTCCGCGAGGCGGTGCTTGCGCATGACGTCCACGGCCTTGCGGCGCCCCGCGTCGGTGAGTTCGAGGTGGCGGTCTTCGGAGACGACGACCAGGCCATCGCGCTCCATGCGGCCGACGGTCTGCGACACGGTGGGGCCGGAGTGCCCCAGACGCTCGGAGATGCGAGCACGCAGCGGCACGATGTTCTCCTCCTCGAGTTCGAGGATGGTGCGGAGATACATCTCCGTGGTGTCGATCAGATCGGCCATCGATCCCCCTTGTCGTGCCGCGGGCGCGGTCGCCGTCGCATACTGTTAGGCAAGCCTACCTTCTGCGGATATGCGTCGGCTCTGCACCCCGGCGCCGCGTTCTCATCCCCGCGCAGAGCTTGTCGCGCGATGTCACACGGGCGGGAGCGGCCCCCTGCGGGCACCTAGAATCTGTGCATGGCGATCGAGATCCCCCGCGAACTTCTGCCCGTCGACGGCCGCTTCGGATGCGGCCCGTCCAAGATCCGTCCGGAGCAGGTGAGCGCGCTCGCCGCCGTGGGGTCGAGCCTGCTGGGCACCTCGCACCGCCAGGCGCCGGTGAAGAACCTCGTCCGCAGCGTCCGCGAGCAGCTCGCCGCCTTGTTCCGCCTGCCCGAGGGCTACGAGATCATCCTCGGCAACGGCGGATCGACCGCGTTCTGGGATGCGGCGGCGTTCGGACTCATCGAGAATCGTGCGCAGAACCTCGTCTCGGGCGAGTTCGGCGGCAAGTTCGCCAAGGCCGCGGCCGCCCCCTGGCTGCAGGCGCCCGATGTGCGCAGCGCCGAGCCCGGCACGCGCGCCGAGGCCGAGGTCGTCGAGGGCGTGGACGTCTACGCCTGGCCGCACAACGAGACCTCGACCGGCGTCGCCTCCCCGATCCGCCGCGTCGCCGCCGACGGCGCTCTCACCGTGATCGACGCGACCAGCGCCGCCGGCGGCATCGACTTCGACGTGACCGAGACCGACGTCTACTACTTCGCGCCGCAGAAGAACCTCGGATCCGACGGCGGCCTCTGGTTCGCCGCGGTCTCGCCCGCCGCGATCGAGCGGATCGAGCGGATCGCCGCATCCGGACGCTACATCCCGGAGTTCCTCAGCCTGCGCAACGCCGTGGACAACTCCCGCCTCGAGCAGACGCTGAACACCCCGGCGCTCACCACGCTGCACCTGCTCGACTCGCAGCTGCAGTGGATCAACGGCAACGGCGGACTCGCCTGGGCCGCCGCGCGCACGAACGAGTCCTCCCAGGAGCTCTACCGCTGGGCCGAGGCGAGCGCGGTCGCGACGCCGTTCGTCGCGAACCCCGCCGACCGCTCCCCCGTGGTCGCGACCATCGACTTCGACGATTCGGTCGACGCGGCGGCCGTCGCGAAGACGCTGCGCGCGAACGGCATCGTCGACACCGAGCCGTACCGCAAGCTCGGGCGCAACCAGCTGCGCATCGCGACCTTCGTCTCGATCGAGCCCGATGATGTGCGGCAGCTCATCCGCTCGATCGACTACGTGCTGGAGCACCAGGGCGCCTGAGCCCCGGCCGCGGTACGAGAGAAGGCGCCTCCCTGTGGAGGCGCCTTCTCTCGTATCGCCGCTCTCCCCGGACGCTTCCGGGGAGAGCGAGGCTCATTCTTCTTCGGCGTCCTCATCCGAGTCATCATCGTCCGAGTCATCATCATCGGACTCGTCATCGTCGGACTCGTCTTCCTCGGAACCGTCATCCTCGTCGGAACCGTCGTCGGACGCGTCCGCGGCGGAGTCGTCGAGTTCGTCGATGTCCACGCCGTCGAGGTCGCCGGCATGCAGACGCGGCGCCGCCTCGTCCCGCTCGTCCTCATCGAGATCATCGTCGTCGAGATCGTCGGAGTCGAGATCGTCGGAGTCGGATCCCGCCAGGAGCTCATCGGAGGAGAGTTCTTCGGAATCGTTCGCGTCGGCGTCGTGCTGCGCCGAGGCGGCGAGCTCGGCCTGGTGCGCACGGTACTCGGCGAGGCGCTCGGCCCAGGGCACCCATTCGGGGGCGAGCAGCGCGCCGTCGCCGGGCAGCAGCTCCGCCTCCAGCACGGTCGGCTCCTCATCGCCGACCTGGGCGACGGAGACGGTCCAGTACCAGCCGGGGTATCCGCCGAGCCGGTTCTCGAAGCGGAGCGAGATCACGCCGTCGGCCTCGGGCAGGTACCCGGCGGCGGGCCCCACGGATGCGGCAGGGGTGATCTCGTACAGGGCGGTGAGCGCGAGGTCGCGCGCACCCAGCAGCCGCTCGGTCAGGACCGGAACGGCGAGGGGCTCGTCGATCCCGAAACGCTCCTCGACCGCGGGCGCGACGGACTCCGCCGCAACGACGTCGACCGCCGGCGCGACAGCCTCGCCGCCGCTCTGCGCGGAGTCGACCGCCGCCGACTGCGGCTCGACCGCTCCGAAGTCCGTGCCCTCGCTCTCAGGCATCGAAGTCCTCTGCCACGTTGCGCAGCACCGCGGCGATCTTGCGGCCGTGGCTGGACGAGGGATAGCGGCCGCGGCGGAGGTCGCCGCCGATGCCGTCGAGCAGCTTGACCAGGTCCTCGACGATCACCGCCATATCGTCCGCCGGCTTGCGCTTGGACTTCGCAAGACTCACCGGGGCGTCGAGCACGCGCACCGAGAGCGCCTGCAGTCCCCGCTTGCCGTCGGCGACACCGAACTCGACACGGGCGCCGGCCTTGATCGTGGCCCCGGCGGGGAGGGACGTGGCGTGCAGGAAGACGTCCTGGCCGTCATCAGTGGTGATGAAGCCGAACCCCTTCTCGTCGTCGTAGAACCTGACCTTGCCGGTGGGCATGGGAGAACCTCGCTGCATTACTCGGGAGGTCGGATCCGCGGGGATCCGACCGGGACGCGTGCGGAAGCCCCGCACCCCCACAGCCTACCGTTCACGGAGCGGCTAGGCTGGGACGGATGAGCACTGAGCCGAAGCGGTTTGGGCCGCCTGCCCCCGAGCCGGAGATCCGCGGGATCGATCGGTTCCTGGCCTTCGGCGCGCTGGCGCTGGCCGCGCTCTCCGTGATCTGCTTCTTCGTGATCATCATCGCCACGGCGGTGGGCATGAAGCAGGCCGATTTCACGCACGGCGCCTGGCCGATCGTGGGCGTCTTCCCGTTCTGGGGCCTGCCGATCGCCTTCGTCATGATCATCGTGCTGCTCATCATGAGCATGGTGCGGAGAGGTCGCGCCGCACGGCGCTCCTGACCCCGTCGGCGGTCCACCCATGAGCACCCATGCGCGCCTGCTCGCCGAGGCGCTGTCCGCGCGCACCGACGAGGAGCTCGCCACGCTCTTCGGCCGTCGCGAGGTGCGCGCCGACGCGCACTGGCACGACTTCTTCGACGCCGCCGAGGCGCTGCTGGATCCGGCGTCGGTGGCGCGGGTGCTGCCCCGGCTGACCCGCGCGGAGGCGGC
>JAFDWK010000051.1 GCA_018268515.1 Actinomycetota bacterium | reverse complement strand
CCGGGGTGGTCCTGCGGTCCGGGGCGGTCCGGGCGGGGCGCCCGTGGTTCCGGTGTGCGGTCGGAAACAGAGGAGCAGTGAGCGCGGTGCGGCGTGTCGGAGGCTGTTCCGCGTGCGGCGCGCCGGGAGCTCCTCCGTTTTCCGACGCTGCGCCCGGCGCCCGGGTGCTTGCGGCAGGGACCGTGGTCGCCCCGGTGCCCCTGGAGAGGGCGGCGCACCGTCCGAGTCCGATGGACGGTGCTTGCGGTAAGCGTATTCCCGTGCCATCATGAACGGAAAGCGCTTACCGTCGGAGCGTCCGGCGAGGCCGGATGGCCGCCGGAGCAGGAGAGGAACCACCGTGTCGGAGTCGACCAGCACCCGCGAGATCGGGATCATCATGAACGGCGTCTCCGGGCGCATGGGCTACCGCCAGCACCTGGTGCGCTCGATCCTCGCGATCCGCGAGCAGGGCGGCATCGAGCTGCCCGACGGATCCCGCGTCACCGTCAAGCCGATCCTCGTCGGTCGCAGCGCGCAGAAGCTGGCCGAGCTCGCGGCGAAGCACGACATCGCAGACTGGACGACCGACCTCGACGCCGCGCTCGCGGATCCGCAGTGGGAGATCTACGCGGACTTCCTCGTCACCAAGGCGCGCGCGACCGCGATCCGCAAGGCCATCGCCGCAGGCAAGGCGATCTACACCGAGAAGCCGACCGCCGAGTCGGTCGAGGAGGCGCTCGAGCTCGCCCGCCTCGCGAAGGCGGCGGGCGTCAAGACCGGCGTCGTGCACGACAAGCTCTACCTGCCCGGCCTGCAGAAGCTCAAGCGCCTCATCGATTCCGGCTTCTTCGGGCGGATCCTGTCCGTCCGCGGCGAGTTCGGCTACTGGGTGTTCGAGGGCGACTGGCAGCCCGCCCAGCGACCGAGCTGGAACTACCGCACCGCGGATGGCGGCGGCATCATCAGCGACATGTTCCCGCACTGGAACTACGTGATGGAGAACCTCTTCGGCGAGGTCAAGAGCGTCTACGCGCAGGCCGCCGTGCACATCGCCGACCGCTGGGACGAGAACGGCGAGCACTACACGGCCACCGCCGAAGATGCCGCCTACGGCATCTTCGAGCTCTCCGGCGGCATCGTCGCCGAGATCAACTCCAGCTGGACCGTGCGGGTGAACCGTGACGAGCTGGTCGAGTTCCAGGTCGACGGCACCCACGGATCCGCCGTCGTGGGCCTGTTCGGCGCCAAGATCCAGCACCGCAACGCCACCCCGAAGCCGGTGTGGAACCCCGACCTCGCCGACGCGCACGACTACGACGCGGACTGGGCCGAGGTGCCCGTGAACGACGTGTTCCTCAACGGCTTCCGACAGCAGTGGGAGGAGTTCCTGGAGTCGTATGTGCTCGGAACGGAATATTCCTTCGACCTGCTGGCCGGCGCCCGTGGCGTGCAGCTCGCCGAGGCGGGTCTGCAGTCCTCCGCCGAGGGGCGCAAGATCGCGCTGCCCGCGCTGAGCCTGGCCGCGCCGAACGAGGGCTGAGGGGCCGGTCATGACGACGATCCGCCTCCTCGCGAGCTCGGGAGCGACCACCGATGCCGCGCTCAACGACTCCGGGGCGTACGCCCGTCCCGCCGCGCCGCTGCAGAGCCGCGTCGCCTACGCCGCGGCGCACGTGGTGCCCAAGGTGCACGCCGACAACACGCCCGGGCAGCCCGCGGACATCGACTGGGATGCGACGCTCGCGTTCCGCCGCAACGTGTACTCGTGGGGTCTCGGCGTCGCCGACGCCATGGACACCGCGCAGCGCAACATGGGTCTCGACGCGGCGGCCACCCGCGAGCTCATCGCGCGCAGCGCCGAGGTCGCACGGGAGGAGGGCGGATCCGTCGTCGTCGGCGTCAACACCGACCACGTCGACGAGGAGCGCCTCTCCCTGCAGCAGGTGATCGACGCCTACGTCGAGCAGCTGCACTTCACCGAGGAGCAGGGCGCCGGTCCCGTGCTCATGGCCTCGCGCCACCTCGCTCGGGTCGCCGAATCGCGCACCGACTACCTGCGTGTGTACGCCTCCGTGCTGCAGCAGGCGACCACCCCGGTCGTGCTGCACTGGCTGGGCACCGCGTTCGATCCGCAGCTCGAGGGGTACTTCGGATCCGCGGACTGGCGCGAGGCGTCGAGCACGCTGCTGCGGATCATCGCCGAGAACCCGGGCAAGGTCGCGGGCGTCAAGATGAGCCTGCTGAACGCCGAGTCCGAGATCGCCGTGCGCGAGCAGCTTCCCGACGGCGTGCGCATGTTCACCGGCGACGACTTCAACTATGTCGGTCTGATCGGGGACTCGGGCGGGATCGACGGGGGCGGGATCGACGGGGGCGGGATCGGATCCGGATCCGGCGCTGTCGACACGGCTTCGGTCGACTCGTCGACAGCACATGATCTCGCCGAGAGCACGGCTTCTTCGCGCGAACAGGCCGCGCACTCGGCACCAGGCCGTGCAGTCGGCGCGACCGCGACGGTGACCGCGCCGCAGCACCGCACCCATTCGGATGCACTGCTCGGGGCGTTCGCGGCGATCACCCCGGTCGCGTCAGCGGCGATCCAGGCGCTCGACGCGGGGGATCCGGCCCGGTACCTCGATATCCTCGGCCCGACCGAGGAGCTCAGCCGCCAGGTCTTCGCCGCGCCCACGTTCTACTACAAGACCGGCGTCGCGTTCCTGGCGTGGCTGAACGGGCACCAGCCCGCGTTCCAGATGGTGGGCGGGCTGCACTCCGCGCGCAGCCTGCCGCACCTCAGCCGCATCGTCGAGCTCGCAAACGCCTCGCTGGCGCTCGAGGATCCGGAGCTCGCGCGCGAGCGCTGGCACGGCATGCTGCGCCTGAACGGAGTGGACGCATGACCCGACGACCGATGCCGGAGACCCGCGAGGGAGCCTCCGAGGCCCGTGATGAGTTCCCCGAAACCCGTGACGATTTCCCCGAGGCCCTCGAAAGGCGCGGCGGGACGGGGCCGGATCCGCGCCTGTCGATCAATCAGGCCACCATCAAGTACGCCGACCTCGCCACCGCGCTCCGGGTGACCGCGGAGGCGGGCGTGCAGGGCATCGGCCTGTGGCGCGAGCCCGTGAACGAGGTCGGTCTCGCCGTCGCGGCGCGGATGCTCGCCGATTCCGGGCTGCGCTTCACGACGCACTGCCGGGGAGGGTTCTTCACGCTGCCCGACGGACCCCAGCGGCGTGCGGCGCTCGACGACAACCGCCGCGCGATCGAGGAGACCGCCACGCTCGCCGCGGCCGGTGCCCGGGGATCGACGGCCGTGCTCGTGCTCGTCGCGGGCGGGCTGCCGGAGGGATCCCGTGACCTCATCGGCGCCCGGGAGCGGGTGCGCGACGCGATGGGCGAGCTGTCGGCCGATGCGGCCGCTGCCGGAGTCACGCTCGCGATCGAGCCCCTGCATCCGATGTTCGGATCCGACCGCTGCGTCGTCTCCACGCTCGGGCAGGCGCTCGACATCGCGGCGGACTTCGACCCGGCCGTGGTCGGGGCCGCGGTCGACACCTTCCACATCTGGTGGGATCCGCAGGTGCGCGACCAGATCGCCCGCGCCGGCCGCGAGGGCCGCATCGCGACCTACCAGGTGTGCGACTGGAAGACGCCGCTGCCCGCCGACGTGCTGCTGAGTCGGCACTACCCCGGGGACGGCGTCATCGACTTCGTCTCCCTGACGCAGGCCGTGGTCGCGACCGGCTACGACCGCGACATCGAGGTGGAGATCTTCAACGCCGACATCTGGGCGCAGGATCCGGCGGAGGTCGTCCGCCGCACCGCGGAGTCGTTCGGGTCCACGGTCTCGCCGCACCTCGCCTGACCCTTCCGCCCCGCTCCGCAGGCGCCCCCGCTCCGCCCCGGCGCCCCCGCTCCGCCCCGGCGTCCCCGCTCCGCCCCGGCGCCCCCGCTCCGCCCCCGGGCGACCCGCTCCGCAAGCGCCCCCGCTGCGGCTGCCCCTTGACCGCGAGACTCCATCCCCGCGACGAGACTGCGCTCCACAACCGCATTCTCGTCGCCCAGATGAAGTCTCGCGGACAGAGAGGGCAGCGAGGGCAGCGGGGCACGGAGCGAGGCGCTCCACGTGAAAGGCTGACCGCATGGACATCCGAACCGGACTCTGCTCCGTCACGTTCCGCCAGCTGGATCCTGCCGGCATCGCGGCGCTCGCGTCCGACGCGGGGCTGCAGGTGATCGAGTGGGGCGGGGACGTGCACGTGCCCCCCGGCGACGCACGGCGGGCGGCCGAGGTGGCCGCCATCACCGCGGACGCGGGGCTCGCGGTCTGCTCGTACGGTGCGTACTTCCGGGCGCAGCCGGGAGAGGGGATCGCACCGGTGCTGGACTCCGCGGAGGCACTCGGGGCGGATCGGATCCGCGTCTGGGCGGGACGGATCGGATCCGCCGACGCGACGCCGACGGAGCGCGCGCACATCATCGACGGCCTCGCCCGCGCCGCCGCCGAGGCGGGCGGACGCGGCATCTCGCTCGCCCTGGAGTTCCACGGCGGCACCCTCGCTGACGACGCCGAGCAGACCCTCCGGGTGCTGGAGGAGGTCGGATCCCCGAACCTGTCGACGTACTGGCAGCCCACGGTCGCTGCGCCCGATGCGGTGGCTGTGGCGGAGTACCAGCGCATCGCCGACCGCGTCTCCGCCGTGCACGTGTTCTCCTGGTGGCCGGCGGTGGAACGCCTCCCGCTCACCGGCCGCGACGGGCTGTGGCGGGCGTTCGCCGCGGCGGCTGCCGCGGCTCCCGTGCCGCCGCGCGACGCGCTGCTCGAGTTCGTCCCGGACGACGATCCGGCGGCCCTCGCCGCAGAAGTCGCGGCGCTGCGCGCGTACCTTTCCTGACGCCGGCGGATTCTTCTCCGCAACGCGGCAGGATCCGGAACACACCTGCCCCCGGCCTGTCTCGCTCCCGTCGCGAAAGTTGTCGTCATGGAGCGCGGAAAGCGGCACTTTCTGCGACGGGAGCAGAACACCGGGACGGCGCCGCACGACGCTCGCGCAGAACGTCGGGGCCGGGCGACAGGGCTTGCGGAACTCGCCGGGCGGTGCCGAGCCCGGCCGGCGTGCTCGGCTGCTGCGCGCACTATGCTCAGGGCATGAGTCCGGAAAGCCTTTCCCCGACCGGAGACGCCGCCTCGACGCGGGCCGAGTCCGCGGCCGTGTCCCGGGCGCCGCACGCGGCCACGCTGCAGGACGTCGCCCGCGAGGCCGGTGTCTCGCTCGCCACCGCGTCGCGCGTGCTCAACGGCTCCGAACGCAAGGTCGCCGAGGCGTTCCGGGAGCGGGTCGAACGTGTCGCGGAGACCCTCGGCTACACCCCGAACATGTCGGCGCAGGCGACGGCTCGGGGCCGCTCCCCGGTCATCGCGCTGCTCGTGGCCGACATCGCCGACCCCTACTTCGGCCAGATCGCGGCCGGGGTCGCCCGGGGCGCCGACGAGCGCGGCCTGGTCGTGACGATCTCGATCACCGAGCGCGATCAGGAGCGGGAGAACCGGATCCTGCGGGCACTGCGCGGTCAGCGTCCGCAGGGGCTGATCCTCGCCGCGTCCCGGGCCGATCGCGCCGACGAGGCCGGCGTCGCGGGCACCGCACCGGCCGAGCTGGCGGCGTTCGAGCGCTTCGGAGCGCGCGTGGTCTCGTTCGGCGCGGCCGGACGCGCCGGCGGTGACGCCGCGCCGCAGCCGGAGCGCACGATCGTGATCGACAACGCCGGCGGAGCCGAGGAGCTCGGGCGCCGCATGGCCGCGCTCGGCTACCGCACCGCGGTCGGCATCGGCGCGGCCGAGGGCGTGCGCACGTCCGACGACCGGCTTGGCGGCTTCGCGCGGGGGTTCGCGTCGGGAGGCGGCGCCGTCGAACGGATCCTGCGCGGTGATTTCACGCGCGAGTCGGGGGCGACACTCATGACCGCCGCGCTCGCCGAGGGTGTCGAACCGGGAACCCTGGTCTTCGGGATGAGCGACGTGGTCGCGCTCGGTGCGATGTCGGCGATCCGCGCGGCCGGCCGCGCGGTGGGCACGGACATCGCCGTGTGCGGGTTCGACGATGTCTCCGCGAGCAGCGACGTGACCCCCGCACTCACCACGGTGCGGGTGCCGCTGAACGAGGCCGGATACCAGGCCTTCCGGGCGATCGTCGACGACGACTGGATCCAGGATCCGCTCCCCGTCGAGGTCATCGTGCGGGACAGCACTCCGGGCATCGCGTAAGGAACACCCGCGCGCCGCGGGTCGGCCGCCGGTGCATGTAGGAGGCCAGCGCCGCCGGTCCGTTGCGCCGGCCGGCCCCCAGTTCGTGCAGGGCGCCCGTGCCGCTGCTTCGTCGGCTCGCAACTCCGCTGATCCGCCGCCCCGCATCGTCGCAGCTCGCTGGTCGCATGTTGCGGCCTCGTAGCCGTCATGGGCGCAACACGCGACCAGCGAGCAGTGAGAGAGCGCGGCGGCCGCCGGTCCGCGCTGAATCCGGGACAAGGTAGGTCAGAAGTGGACACGGCTCGACCGCCTGCCCCGGGAGCAGCCCGACCCGACTCGGCAGGGGCCCGGTCAGCCCCCGAGGGCGGCGCTGACGACCGCGCGGGCCTCCTCCTGCACGCGGGCGAGGTGCTCCGGGCCGAGCAGCGACTCGGCGTAGAGCTTGTAGACGTCCTCCGTGCCGGACGGGCGTGCCGCGAACCAGGCGTGCTCGGTCTGCACCTTGAGCCCGCCGATCGCCGCGCCGTTGCCGGGGGCGTGCGAGAGCTTGGTCGTGATCGGCTCGCCGGCGAGCTCGGTCGCGGTGACCGACTCCGGCGACAGCCTCGCCAGCGTGGCCTTCTGCTCGGGCGTCGCGGGGGCGTCCACGCGCTGGTACGCAGAGGCGCCGAACGCCTCCTCGAGCTCGCGATAGCGCTGCGACGGGGTCTTGCCGGTCACCGCGATGATCTCCGCGGCGAGCAGGCAGAGCAGGATCCCGTCCTTGTCGGTCGACCAGACGGATCCGTCCTTGCGCAGGAAGGACGCCCCGGCCGACTCCTCGCCGCCGAACGCGACGGATCCGTCGAGCAGCCCCGGAACGAACCACTTGAACCCGACCGGCACCTCGAGCAGGCGCCGGCCGAGCGACTCGGCGACCCGGTCGATGATCATCGACGACACGAGTGTCTTTCCGATCGCGGCGTCGCGTCCCCAGCCCTCGCGGTGCGAGAACAGGTAGTCGATCGCGACCGCGAGGTAGTGGTTCGGGTTCATCAGCCCCGCATCCGGGGTGACGATGCCGTGCCGGTCGGCGTCGGCGTCGTTGCCCGTGAGCACGTCGTAGTCGCCCTTCTTCGCGACCAGCGACGCCATCGCGGACGGGGAGGACGGATCCATCCGGATCTTCTCGTCCCAGTCCAGCGTCATGAAGCGCCAGGTCGGGTCGACCTCGGGGTTCACCACGGTGAGGTCGAGGCCGTGCATCTCGCCGATCAGGGCCCAGTACTCGACCGAGGCGCCGCCGAGCGGATCCGCCCCGATCCGCACGCCCGCGCGCTTGATCGCCTCGACGTCGATGATCGAGGGCAGGTCGCGCACGTACCCGTCGCGGAAGTCGTAGGTGCCGAGGCCGCTCGTGTCGATGTCGGCGTAGCGCGTGCGCTTCACACCCTCGAGCCCGGCCTCGATGAGCTCGTTCGCGCGGTTCGCGATCCAGCCGGTCGCGTCGGTGTCGGCGGGGCCGCCGTGCGGGGGGTTGTACTTGAAGCCGCCGTCGCGGGGCGGGTTGTGCGAGGGGGTGACCACGATGCCGTCGGCGCGGCCGGGCTCGTCCTCGGTGCGGTCGCGGTTGTAGGTGAGGATCGCGTGGCTGAGCGCCGGGGTCGGCACCCAGGCATCGCGGGAGTCGACGAGCACATCGACGCCGTTCGCGACGAGCACCTCGATCGCGCTGCGCTCCGCCGGGCGGCTGAGCGCATGCGTGTCGCGGCCGAGGAACAGCGGACCCGTGATCCCCTGCGCGGTGCGATAGTCGACGATCGCCTGCGTGGTGGCGAGGATGTGCAGCTCGTTGAAGCTGCCGCTCAACGAGGATCCGCGGTGCCCGCTGGTGCCGAACACGACTCTCTCGGCGGCCACGGACGGATCCGGGGTCCGATCGTAATAGGCGGCGATCAGCTCGTCGACGTCGATCAGGTCGCTTTCCTCCGCGGGGAGGCCGGCTCGGCTCGTCATGGGGATAGTCTGCCGTGCCCTGCCGACATCCGCATCATCGTTTCGGGACGGATCCGGTCGCGCGCGGCGCCCGGCCTGTGGATCACCGGCCACCCGTCATCGCGCCCAGTCGTGCACTCGCCCCGGACTAGGCTGAACGCCGTGACCGATGCCGCCGCCGCCCGCCGCACCTACAGCTATCTCGGCCCTGCGGGGACGTTCACCGAGGCGGCGCTGGACCAGGTGCCCGAGGCGCGCGGCCAGAACTGGCGTCCGGTGCACAACGTGGGCGAGGCGCTCGCCGACGTGCTCGAAGGCCGCAGCGACGCCGCCATGATCGCGATCGAGAACTCGGTCGAGGGCGGGGTCACCACCACCCTCGACGCCCTCGCGACGCTGCCCGGCCTGCGGATCGTCGGAGAGTATCTGGTCAAGGTCGACTTCGTGCTGGTCGCGGCGCCCGGCACCCGGATCGAGGATGTCACGGTCATCGCGGCGCACCCCGTCGCGTACGCGCAGTGCTACGGATGGCTCGGCGAGCACATCCCGAGCCATCAGCACGTGCCGGCGGCGAGCAACGTCGCCTCGGCGCTGGGGCTGCTCGACGGATCCCTCCCCGTGGACGCGGCGATCGCCGCCCCGGGGATCCTGCAGCATCACGAGCTCGCACTGCTCGCCGACGGCATCGGCGACAACGACAACGCCGTCACCCGGTTCGTGCTGGTCGCGCGCACCGTGGCACCGGCGCCGCCCACCGGCGCCGACAAGACCTCGCTCATCGTCGAGCTCCCCGAGGACCATGCGGGAGCCCTGCTCGAGCTGCTGGAGCAGTTCTCCACGCGCGGCATCAACCTGTCGCTGCTGCAGTCGCGGCCGATCGGCGATGCGCTGGGCCGGTACCGGTTCGTGCTCGACGCGGACGGGCACATCCAGGACGAGCGCATGGCCGACGCCCTGCTCGGCATCCGCCGGTTCAGCCCGCGCGTCGTCTACCTCGGTTCGTACCCCCGCGCCGACCGGCGCATCGTGCAGTACCCCGAGCGCTATGCGGACGACGTGTTCGTGGAGGCGCGGGATTGGCTGCGCGCCTTGGTGAGCGGCGAGCCGGAGGCGTAGCCGTCCCCGGGCCGGTGGGCGTCCTTCGTCTCGCTGCGCTCGCTCAGGGACCGGTCCCCGGGTCGGCCCCTGAGTGAGGAGCGCCGCGACGAGACGAAGGGCGTGCTGGCTGCGCTCGCGATTCGCGCAACGGGCTCGAGGTGCGACTCGGATCCGGTCGCGATGCGGGACCGGATCCGAGACGGATACGGATCGCATCGGCCCGGCTCAGATCCCGCCCGGCTCAGATCCCGGCCGGCTCAGATCCCGGCCGGCTCCGCCTTGAGCTCCACCTCGAGCTCGGCCGCGGTCGGCGGCATGGCTCCGGCGCGGGCGACCGTGAGGCCGGACGACACCGCCGCGATGCGGCCGATCTCGGCGAGCTGTGCGCCGCTGAACCGCCCCGCGAGTGCGTCGACGACGCCGACCCGCTGCACGATCGCGGCGATCAGACCCGACATGTACGCGTCACCGGCGCCGATCGTGTCGACGGCGACGGTCGGTCGCACCGGCACGTCCAGGCGGGCGGACCCCGTGTGCAGCACGCTGCCTGCGGCGCCGTGCGTCACGGCGACGAGCCGTGCCCCGGCGGCGAGCAGCCGCGCGGGTGCGGCATCGGCCTGTCCCGGGTACAGCCACTCGGCGTCCTCGTCGCTGAGCTTCACGACCGCGGCGCGGGCGGCGTAGCGCTCCACGGTCGCACGGGTCAGGTCCGCCGGCGGCATGAGCGCGGGGCGCACGTTCGGGTCGAACGTCACCAGCACGTCGTCGGGCAGCGACTCCACGAGCGCCAGGACGCCCTCGGATCCGGGTGCGCGCAGCGCGCCGATCGACCCGATGTGCACGGCGGAGATCCCCGCGGTCGCGGGGGGAGCGGAGAAGATCCACTCCAGGTCGAAGTCGTAGGTCGCGGATCCGTCGTCGCCGATGCGTGCGAGCGCCGTCGAGGTGCGAAGGTCCTGCCCGGCGGTCCGGGCGACCGTCACCCCCGCGGACGCGAGGTGAGCGGCGATCGCCGCGCCGTCCGCGTCGTCGCCGAACTCGGTCGCGAACGTCGTGGCGATGCCGAGCCTGGCGAGGCCGAACGCCACGTTCAGCGGGCTACCCCCGACATGCCGCACGGGCTCGCCGCCGCGGTCCACGATGTCGATCAGGGCCTCGCCGATCACGAGGATCCGCCCGGCGAAGGCGTTCATACGGCTGTCCCGCGGGCCGAGGATGGGGATGAGGTCGGGGCGTCCACGACCTCATCCAACCACGTCAGCGCCGACCCGCCGCCGACGACGAGCGGAGCGAGCGCGGCGTTGAACACCGCATTGGCGGAGGCGGTGAGATGCGCGGCGAACGCGTCGTCGTCGCGGTACTCCTCGTAGACGAAGAACCGGTCCGGATCATCTCGCAGCCGGTGCGCGTCGAAGCGCACGTTGCCGGGCTCGGACACCACGTCCCGGCGGTACCCGGCGACGAGCGACGCGACCGCATCGCCCGCCCCGGGCACCGCCTGGAACTCGGCGTACAGGTGCTTCGCGCTCACAGCGTCTGCGCGCCGGTCATGATCGCGACGGCCTCGCTCATGGTGTGCGAGCTCGGCGTGATGGTGCCCGCGCGCTTGCCGAGACGCTGGATGTGGATCCGATCGGCGACCTCGAACACGTGCGGCATGTTGTGGCTGATCAGGATCACCGGCACGCCGGTGTCCCGCAGCCGCTTGATGAGTTCGAGCACCTGGTTGCCTTCGCGCACGCCGAGGGCGGCGGTCGGCTCGTCGAGGACGACGACCTTGGATCCGAACGCGGCGGCGCGGGCCACGGCGACCGCCTGGCGCTGACCACCGGAGAGGTTCTCGATCGGCACCGTCACGTCCTGCAGAGTCGAGATCCCGAGCCGCGTGAGCTCGTCGCGGGCGTTGCGGCGCATGTTCTTCGTGTCGAGCATGCGCAGCACGGATCCGAGGAATCCGGGGCGGCGCATCTCGCGGCCGAGATACATGTTGGCGGCCACATCGAGAGCCGGGGAGACCGCGAGCGACTGGTACACCGTCTCGATCCCCGCGTCGCGGGCGTCCTGCGGGCGGCGGAAATGCACGGGTCGGCCGTCGAGGCTGAGTTCGCCCTCGTCGGGGATCTCCGCACCGGTGAGGCACTTGATGAGGGTGGTCTTGCCGGCGCCGTTGTCGCCGATGATGGCGAGCACCTCTCCGGCGTACAGGTCGAGGCTGACGCCGTCGAGGCCGACGACGTGGCCGTAGGTCTTGACGAGCCGCTTCGCCGAGAGGACAGGCGTGCGGGTCTCGGTTGCCGTGGCGTTCACTTGCGCACCTTCCGGATCCACTGATCGATGGAGACCGCGACGATCACGAGGATGCCGACGGCGAGGGTCTGGTAGAGGACGTCGAGCCCGGCGAGGGCCAGGCCGTTGCGGAACACGCCGACGATGAGCGCACCGAGCAGGGTGCCCCACACGTTGCCGCGTCCTCCGAAGAGGCTGGTGCCGCCGATCACGACGGCGGTGATGGCGTTGAGGTTGGCGTCGACCGCGGCGTTGGGGCTGGAGCCGAAGTCGCGCCCGATCTGGATCCAGGCGGCCAGGGCGACCACGGCGCCGGCGACCACGTAGACGCTCAGCAGGACGCGGTTCACGCGGATGCCGCTCAGGCGGGCGGCCTCCTTGTCATCGCCGACCGCATACACGTGCCGCCCCCAGGAGGTGCGCCCGAGCGCGAACGCCACGACCACGTAGAGCAGGATCATCATCAGCACGCCATAGGTGACGTCGACGCCGAGATGGAACGTGGATCCGGTCCACGTGATGATGTCGGGGAGCTTCAGTCCCTGAACCGTCGCGCCGTTGGAGATCAGCAGCGTGAGCGCGGTGAAGATGCTCAGCGTGCCCAGGGTGACGATGAACGGCGGCAGATTGAGCCGGGTGACCAGCAGGCCGTTGACGACGCCGGTCGCGATGCCGGCGACGAGGCCGACGATCAGGGCGAGGATGCCGGGCACGCCCATCCCGGCGGCGCCGTTGCCGATCACGATCGAGCTCAGCACCATGGCCGCGCCGACGGAGAGGTCGATGCCCGCCGTCAGGATCACGAGCGTCTGCGCGACGCCCAGGGTGCCGATCACGGCCACCTGCTGGGTGATGAGCGAGAGGTTGGTGGGCGCGAGGAACCGCGGGTTGATGACGCCGAAGATGATGACGGCGACGACCAGCACGATCGCCGGACTGATCGCGGGATAGCGGTAGAGGAGGGCGCGGATCCGCTGCACAGGCGTCTGGCGGGCGAGGAACTCGTCGGCGAGGTGCAGCGCCGATGTCGGCGGACCCGCCTGATCGGTGGTGGACGTGGTGTCTGACATGGTGTTCTCCCGGAATCGGAGGGAAGGGGTGCGGGGCGCCGGCGACGATGCCGGCGCCCCCGGGATCACTTGCCCCAGCAGGTGCTGGAGGCAGCGGCGGAGGTGACGCTGTCGATGCCCGTCATCGCCTGGTCGGTGACGAGGGTCTGGCCGGTGCTGAAGAAGTCCAGCCCGTCGCTGGGCTTGGGCGCCTCGCCGCCGCGGGCGATCTTGGCGATCGCCTCCATGCCGAGCGACGCCATCTTCGAGGGGTACTGCTGCGAGGTGGCGCCGATGATGCCGTCCTTCACGTAGCCGACGCCGGCGCAGCCGCCGTCGATCGAGACGATCAGCACGTCCTTCTCCTTGCCGGCCGCCTTGAGCGCCTGGTAGGCGCCGTACGCCGCGGGCTCGTTGATCGTGTAGACGACGTTGATGTCGGGGTTCTTCGAGAGCAGCGTCTCCATGGCCGAGCGTCCGCCGTCCTCGGCGCCCTGGGTGGGCTGGTGTCCGACCACGGTGTACTCGCCGCCCTTGCCGCCGGTGTAGCTGCCGCTGGCGGCCTCGGATCCGTTCTTGCTCTTGTCCGGCACTGCGATGCCCATGCCCTTCAGGAAGCCCTGATCGCGGTTGGTGTCGACCGACACGATCTGGTCGCTGAACAGGTCGAGCATCGCGATCGTGGCCTTCTTGCCGTCGAGCTTGGCCGCCGTCCACTTGCCGATCAGTTCGCCCGCGGCGAAGTTGTCCGTCGCGAACGTGATGTCGACGGTGTTCGCGGGATCCGGCACGGTGTCCAGGGCGATCACGTAGAGGCCCGCCTTTCGGGCCTTCGCGATCTCGTTGTTGACCGCGGTGCCGTTGGGCGTGATCAGGATGCCCTTGTCGCCACGGGAGATCGCGTTCTCGATCGCCTGGATCTGGCTGTCGGTGTCGCCGTCCTTCTTGCCCGCGGCGAGGGTGAGGGTGACGTTCGCCTTGGCGGCGTCGGCCTTGGCCGCGTCCTCCATGGAGACGAAGTAGGGGTTGGTCGTGGTCTTCACGATCAGGGTCACGCCGACCTTGTCGTTCGCACCGGCCGTGGAGCCGCCCGCGCCTCCGGAAGAGCACGCGGAGAGGGAGAGTGCCGCGACGGCGGCGAGGGATACGGCGGCGAACATCGTGCCGCGGCGGGTCAGGGGGAGCAGGGGCATCTTTGCTGTCCTTTGGGATCGGAGGTACACATCGTGGTGGACCACTGTCGATTGACAACGGTGTCAGAGGTATGTTTATCCCATCGGATCCGATCGCGCAAGAGGTCGGATAAAGCAGGATGGTTGCCGAATGACACCGTTATCAATGCCGAAGCCGCCCCGGATCACGATCCGTGAGGTGGCGCAGCACGCGGGCGTCGGCATCAAGACGGTGTCGCGGGTGATCAACGACGAGCCCAACGTCGCCCCCGCCACGGCCGCGCGCGTGCGTGCCTCGATCGAGGAGCTGCGCTGGGAACCCGATGCGCATGCGGCGAACCTGCGCCGCACGACCACGCGCACGCGATCGGTGGGGCTGCTGCTCGGCAGCGTCGCGAACCCGTTCGCCGCGACCATCCACCGGGCGATCGAGGACATCGCGATCCACCGCGATGTCGCCGTGTTCGCGTCGAGCCTCGACGACGACCCCGAGCGTGAGATCGCCGCGGTCGAGGCCTTCGTGCGGCGCAAGGTGGACGGACTGATCCTTACCTGCGTGGCCGAGAGCCAGGCCTATCTCGCAGAGCTCGTACCGCCCGAGATGCCGGTGGTCTTCATCGACCGCGAACCGGCCGGCTACGCTGCCGACACCGTGCACTCCGACAACGTCGGCGGTGCCAGGCTCGCGGCCCGGCACCTGCTCGGGTTCGGGCACCGCCGGCTCGCCCTGCTCATCGATCGCCGCGGCATCTGGACCGCCCGCGAGCGCGAGCGCGGCTTCCTGGCGGCGCTCGACGAGTTCGGGGTGCCGGCCTCCGACGCGACGATCGTCGCCGACCTCTCGGACCAGGACGCCGCCGAGCGCGCCGTGCTGGCACTGCTCGGTGCGCCGGACGCGCCCACGGCGATCGTCAGCGGGCAGAACCTCATCACGGTCGGCGCCGTGCACGCGCTGCGCAAGCTCGGGCACCATCGCGACATCGCCCTCATCGGCTTCGACGACGTGGAGCTCGCGGACCTCATGGAGCCGGGGATCAGCGTCGTCGCTCAGCGTCCGCAGGAGCTCGGACGCATGGCTGCCGAGCGGCTGTTCGCTCTGCTCGACTCGGGGGAGCGCCCCGATCCGGCGGCCGTCGTGGAGCCGGTCGTGGTCCCGGTGGATCTGATCCCCCGCGGATCCGGTGAGATCCGTCCGGCACGGGTGTAGTGCCGCGGTGGGGGTGCTGTGGGGGTGGCGTGGCGTGTACCCGTGGCGTGGCGTCATCGGGGGCGCCCCCACTTCGTTCACTGGTCGCAAATTGCGGTTCTGGCGGCGGCTTGACCGCATTTCGCGACCAGTGAGCAGAGGTGGCCCCATCCACGGAGGCTCCGTCCCCAGGACCTACGACGTCGGGTGTCGCCAGTCGCCGATCGCCGCGTCGAGCGCGATGCGCATCACGGCGCGATCCGGATCCAGTCCCATCCACAGGCCGAGATTGATAGCGGCCTGATTCACGAGCATCGACCGCCCGTCGAGGGTCTCCGCACCGCGCGCTCGGGCCTCGCGCAGCAGCACCGTGTCGGGCGGATTCGGGATCACGTCGCACACGATCATGCCGGGCAGGATCGTGTCGGCGACGAGGTCCACCCGCGCCTCGGTGTCGGGAGCCAGCCCGATCGACGTGCCGTTCACGACCACGTCGGTGTCGGCGGGAAGGGCGAAGGATCCGGTCCACGACACCGCGGTCGCGACCGTCTCCGAGTTCTCGCGCACGATCCGGGCGATCTCTTCCGCCCGCTCGATGCTGCGGTTCACGATCGTGAGCGTCGCGACGCCGGCGAGCGCGAGCTCGACCGCGATCGCTCGGGCCGCCCCGCCTGCGCCGAACAGCACCACGCGGGCGCCTCGCGGATCCCGCCGCTCCCGCAGCGCCTGCACGAAGCCCTGCCCGTCGGTGTTGTTGCCGATGAGCCCGCGGTCGGTGATCTGCACGCAGTTCACGGCGCCGATCAGCGCGGCCGAAGGCGCGAGACCGTCGAGCAGCGCGATCACGACCTGCTTGTTCGGCAGTGAGAGGTTGAAGCCGGTCCATCCCATCGCGACCGCGCCGCGCACCGCGTCGGGCAGGCGCTCCGGCGGGACGTCGCAGTTCACGAACCTGGCGAGCACGCCGTGGTGGGCATAGGCCGCCTCGACCATGGCGCCGGTCGGATTGCCGCCGGCCGGGGAGGAGAAGGAACCGGTCAGGGCGGGGCGGAGCAGGGTGGGTTCGGGCATGGTGTGCCTCCTTGAGGGGGATCGGACTGTCACGCGGCGATGTCGGATTCGGCGACCACGCGCAGCGCCTGCGCGGCGATCGTGAGGGCGGGATTCATGGCGGCGCTGGACGGGAAGAACCCGCCGTCGATCACCCACAGGTTTGCGACGTCGTGCGCCCGGCAATGGCCGTCGAGCACCGAGCGGGCCGGATCCGACCCGGCGACGACAGTGCCGCACATGTGGCTGTTCATCTCGATGCCGAACCACTGCGTGCCGATGATCTGGTAGCCGACGCGGTGCAGCAGCCGTTTGGCGGCGCTCATCGTGCGGCGGTGCGCGGCGGTGCCGCGGGCTGTGCGGTGGGTGACGATGCGTCCGGACGCGTCGAGGGTGACGCGGTTGTCCGGCGACGGCAGATCCTCGCTCATCACCAGCCATTCCACGCTGCGTCTCGCGAACCGGTCCAGCGCGAACCGCGGTGCGTACGGCGCCTCGAGCTTCATCATCGAGCCCTGCACCTTGCCGACCAGCTGCATCACGCCCCCGGGCTTGCCGTCGCCGCCGTCGTGATACCAGTCGTTGACGGAGAGGGTCTTCTGGAACACCACGTCGTTGCGCCGGGTGGCATCGAACGCGGCGATGTGCGCATTGTTGTGCATCATGTAGTTGCGCCCGAGCTGACCGGATGCGTTGGCGAGACCGTTCGGATGCTTCGGGTCGGCAGAGCGCAGCAGCAGCGCGGCCGAGTTCACGGCACCGGCGGAGACGACGAACTTCGCCGCGGAGATCCGCACCTCGCCGTCCGGCCCCGCGCCCACCGCCGAGACCACGCGTGCGCCGGACGGATCCGTTTCGAGCCGGTCGATCCGCACGCCGGTGAGCAGGCGCACGTTGCCGGTCGCGAGGGCCGGATCCACCGCGCACGTCTCGGCGTCGCTCTTCGCACCGACCAGGCACGGGAACCCGTCGCACGTGCTGCAGCGGATGCACAGCCCGCCCGGGCGCAGGTCCACGCCCATCGCGTTCGCCGAGGGGGAGACGCCCTGCGCACGGAGCCGCTCGGCGAGGTCGGCGATGTACGGTTCGTGCTCGACCGCGGGAAACGGGTACGGGCTGCTGCGCCACGGCTCCGTGGGGTCCTGCCCGCTCGTGCCGTGCACGTTCAGCTGCGCCTCCGCGGCGGCGTAGTACGGTTCGAGGTCGGCGTAGCGGAACGGCCACTCCGGCGAGAGCCCGTCGTCGTGCGCGGTCGCCTCGAAGTCGCTCTCCCGGAACCGCGGCAGGCTCGCCCCGTAGACCTTGGTGCTGCCGCCGACGACGTAGTGCACCCCTGGCTTGTAGGTGCGTCCGCGGCCGTCGAGCCATGTCTCCGAGGGCTTGTACCGGCGCTTCAGGAAGACCTCCTCGGGCGACCAGTTCTGCGGTTCACGGCGCAGTCTCTCGCCGCGTTCGACGAGCAGCACGTCGAGGCCCTTGCGGGCCAGGGCGAGCGCGGTCATGCCACCGCCCATGCCGGAGCCGATGACGACGCAGTCCGCTGTGATGGTCATGCGCGGATCCTTTCGATCATGTATAACGAATGAATCATCGGATCCAGGTCCTCATGATTTCAAGGATCTAGGATGCTTCTGTCATGTGAATGGTTAACGTCTGGAGGATTCGTCATCATGCCGCGCCCGGCTTCCGATGCCTCGTTGCTCTCCCTCGCCCGGACCCTCGGGCTGTCCACCGCGACCGTCTCCAACGCCTTCAACCGGCCTGAGCGCGTGGCCTCCGCGACGCTCGCTCGCGTCCTCGCCGAGGCGGACCGGATCGGCTACGGCGGGCCGGATCCGGCTGCCCGTCAGCTGCGTCGAGGACGGGCCGACGCGATCGGACTGGTGCTCACCGACGAGTTGCCGTTCGCGTTCGAGGACCACGCCGCGGTCGGCTTCCTCGCCGGCGTCGCGCAGGTCTGCGAGGAGACGAGGAGGAGCCTCGTGATGCTGCCCTCGGGCGGTCGCGGGTCCGCGCTCGGGGCGATCGGCGATCCGACGGCGGGGGCGGCGGGCGGCGGTGCAGCGTCGCCGGTGCCGCTGCTCGGCACGGTCGCGATCGACGGCGTGATCGTGTACTCGGTGGGCGACCGCGAGCCGTTGCTCGCGGCGGCGAAGGCGCGGCGGATCCCGATCGTGGTCGTGGATCAGCCGCATGCGGACCAGGCCTGGGACTGGGTCGGCATCGACGACCGCGCAGTCGGGTTCGCGGTGGGGGAGCATCTCGCCCGGCTCGGGCACCGCAGGGTGGGCGTGGTCGCGCCGCGGCTCAGCCGGGCGCGGCGCAACGGCCCGGTGATGCCCGGCGATGTGCCGGACTATGCCGTACTGCGCTCCCGGATCGAGGGGATGCAGGAGGGGCTCCGCGCGGGCGCGGGCGCGGGGCGGGCGGCCGCTGCGCCAGGGGGCGCGGGAGGCTTCGACATCCCGATCGAGGAGCGCACGATCTCGAGCGAGCAGGCCGGTGCGGCCGGCTTCGAGGCGCTGATGGCGCGGCATCCCGAGTTGACCGCCGTGTTCTGCCTGTCCGACGAGATCGCGCTCGGTGCACTGGGCCGGGCGGCAGAGCTCGAGATCGATGTTCCGGGACGGGTGAGCATCGTCGGGGTCGATGACATCGAGCGCGCCGCCGTGGCCGGGCTGACGACGATCGAGCAGCCGCTGCAGGCCAAGGGAGCCGTCGCGGGCCGGATGCTCATGGCTCGGATCGACGAACGCCTGGCGGGAGGCCGCCCCGGTCCTGCGCGGGTGAAGACCCTCCCGACGACCCTGCACGTGCGCACCTCGACCGGCCCTGCTTCGCTCGGCTTCTGAGCTCATCCGGTCGCGGAGGAGACTCGGTCCCTGAGCCTGTCGAAGGGACTTTGTGCGGGGGTCGGCGTCCGGTCCCTGAGCCTGTCGAAGGGGCCGCTCCGGAGACCCCTGAGGGAGCCCGGCGTCAGGCCGCGCCCGGATCCTCAGCCGATCGGCACGACCAGATCCGCCATCGCCAGACGGGACCGGATCCGCTCGGCGTTCGGCTCGTCGACGGCGGCGACCCACGCCTCGGCCTCGGCCGGTGTCTTGCCGAATGCGACGTGCCGGGCGATGAGGCGCGCCCGCCGCAGGTCCTGCGGGACGTCGGCGTACCAGATCTCGGCGACGACCTCGCGGACGAGCGGCCACGGCGTGGCTTGGTCGAGCAGGTAATTGCCCTCGGTGAGCACGAGCGCAGGGCCGGGCGGGATGGCGCGGTCTGCGGCGATCGGCTGCTCGAGCGTGCGCTCGAAGCCCGGCACATAGACCGGGTGGTCGACCTCCATGAGCACGCGGCGCAGCGTGGCGAGATACCCCCACCCGTCGAACGTCTCGACGGCGCCCTTGCGATCGCGCAACCCGAGCGCGTCGAGGCTGGCGTCGCCGAGGTGGAAGCCGTCCATCGGCAGCCAGGCGACGGGGATGCTGCGGTCCTGGAGCGCCGCGAGAAGCGCGGTGGTCAGCGTGGTCTTGCCGGATCCGGGTTCTCCGACGATGCCGAGTACGACGCGGTCGCCCCGCTGAGCGAGTGCCGCGGCGCGGTCGACGAGGGCGGGATCGAGTTCGAGCACCCCCGCACTCTACGGGTTCGTCACCGGGGATGGTTCTAGCCGCTGACTGCCGGATCCGGGCGGCGTTTTTCATCCCGAGCGGGATCCGGAACCCGAGTCCGATCCGGAGTCGGGGCCTCGGAACCGGAACCCGGGAACCGGGGCCGGGCGGCGCCGCGGCGTCCGGTCGAGTAGTGTGTCAGCACCATGGCGCGGGCGGGTCCGACGAAATGCAGGGGCCTGGGTGCGAAATGCAGGAGCCTGGGCGCGAAATGCAGGAGCCTCGGGGGATCCGGCGGTCGAGGAGTCCGGAATTCCGCGGCTCGAGTCCGCCGCCGCCGGGCCTGCTCCTGCATTTGGTCGGGGGCCTCCTGCATTTCGCGCCGCGATGCGCGCAGCCACGGTTCGCGCCGGCCATGACCCGCCCCGACCGCACCCCGCGTCGACCGCAACCCGCACCAACCCCGCCCGCGCCTCACCCCGCGAGTAGCTCCAACGTCTGCACGCGTCCGGGTGCGGACGACGGATCCTCCGCGGCGAAGGATCCGGCCACAGGCGAGACCATGATCTCATCGACGCCGTGCTTCGCGGCGAAGGCCTCGAGCGAAGACCGCACCGACGCGCCGTCGCCGACGAACCAGTTCGCGAGCGCGGCGGCGTGGATCTGCTCCTCCTGCGGGTCCGGGTTCGCAGCGAGGGCGGCGCGGGCCTGCTCCACGGTCTCGAGCGCGGTGAGCGGTCGGTTCAGTCGCAGCCTCGCCATCATGCGCAGCTGCGGGAGCGCGCGGTCTGCCGCCTCCTCCGTGGTCGGCGCGGCGACGACGTTCGCGGTGAGGAAGGTGCGCGGGGTGGGGTGCGCCTCGGTCGGGCGGAAGCCATCGCGGTAGAGCGCGAGGGCGCGGTCGAGTCCGTGTCCGGAGAAGTGGTTCGCGAACACGTACGGCAGGCCGAGCGAGGCCGCGAGCTGTGCGGAGTAGTCGCTGGATCCGAGCAGCCACACCTCGGGAGCGCCGGTCGCCGCGGGCGTGGAGCGCACGGCGTACTCACCGCCCGCGGTGAACTGCACGGTCGCGCCGTCGGGCTGCAGCATGAGCGCGATGTCCTGCACGTGGTCCGGGAACCGTTCGACGTCGCCGGCGGTGCCGGAGGCGCGCAGCAGCTGCGTGATCACCGGGTCGCTGCCCGGCGCGCGGCCGATGCCGAGGTCGATCCGGCCCGGTGCGATCGCCTCGAGCGCGGCGAACTGCTCCGCGACGATCAGCGGGGCGTGGTTCGGCAGCATGACCCCGCCGGATCCGACCCGGATGCGCTGCGTGCGGGTGGCGGCCGCGGCGATCAGCACCGGCGGTGCGGTCGAGGCGACGGCCGGCATGTTGTGGTGCTCGGCGAACCAGTACCGCCGGAAGCCGAGTTCATCGGCACGCGCGGCGAGGGCGAGCGACGCCGTCACCGCCTGGGCGCTGGTCTGCCCGGTGCGCACCGGAACGAGGTCGAGGACGGAGAGCGCGAGAGAAGACATCCCTCGTGCCAACGCGACCGGATCCCGGCGCATTCCGGATCCGGTTCCGTCGTCGGCCGGATCCGGTTCCGTCGTCGGCCGGACCGGTTCCGTCGCCGGCCGGACCGGATCCGTCGCCGGCCGGACCGGATCCCTTACTCCGGTTCCCGTCGCAAAAGATGCCGCTCTGAGCGCCGGTAAGCGGCAGTTTCTGCGACGGGAGCGGTCCATGGCCGCATCTTCTGCGACGGGAACAGGACGGGAGACGCGGATGGAGAGGGCCGGATCCGAGCCGCCCCGACCGCGTCCGGATGGAGGCGCGAAAGCGGCGCACCGATAGCCTGGCCGCATGGATCCCGAGATCTTCTACGTGCTGGTCGGATCGGTCATCGTCGCGGCGATCGCGCGGCGCAGGGGGTGGCCCGCGCCGCTGCTCGTGACGGTCGTGGCGCTCGCCGTGTCGTTCATCCCCGCGGTACCGAACCTGCGGATCGACGGGCACGTGCTGCTGAACCTCGTGCTGCCGCCGCTGCTGTACTCGGCATCGCTCGACGTCTCGTTCGTGAGCTTCCGTCGCAGCATGCCGCAGATCCGCCGGCTCGGCATCGGGCTGGTCGTGGTGACGACCGCGGTGGTGGGGCTGGTGGCGTGGCTGATCATGCCGTCGCTGACGTTGCCCGGCGCGCTGCTGCTCGGGGCGATCGTCGCTCCGCCCGACGCGGTCTCGGCCGCTGCGATCGGACGCAGGCTCGGCCTCCCGCGTCGTGTGATGACGGTGCTGTCGGGGGAGAGCCTGATCAACGACGCGACGTCGCTCACGCTCTACCGGGTGTTCGCGGTGATCGTCGCCGGCACCGCGACCATCACGATCGGCAGTGGGCTCTGGCAGTTCGCGGTCGCGGTGGTCGTCGGGGTGGCGATCGGCGTGATCGCCGGATTCGGCATGCATCAGCTGCGCATGCGGATCTCGGATCCGGTCGTGATCGGCACGTTCGGGTTGCTCGCGCCGTTCGGCGTGTATGCGATCACCGAGCACCTGCAGGGATCCGGCGTGCTCGGCGTCGTCGCGATGGGGCTGGTGGTCGGCTACAACGCGCCGCGCACGAGCTACGCGACGCGCATGCAGGAGGCGCCGATCTGGCTGTCGGCCGACTTCCTGCTGGAGTCGTTCGTGTTCGCGTACATCGGGCTGCAACTCAAGCCCGTGTTCGGAGAGCTCGGCGCGACCCAGGTCGGGCGGGTGCTCTGGCTCTCGGCCGGGGTCCTCGTCGTCGTGCTCGTGGTGCGTCCGCTGTTCGTGTACCCCGCGTCGGCGTGGGGTGCGTTCTGGTCGAAGCTGCGGCTGCATCAGTTCGAGCGCTCGGTGCAGTCCGGGCAGCTCGAGCAGCGGATGCAGGCCGTCGCGGACAAGCGTGCGCGGAGGGGCTGGTCGAGCAGGCGGCCGGATGAGCAGCAGCTGCGCGAACGCTTCCGCGAGTCGCAGCTGAGCTGGCGCGACAACGCCGTGATCTCGTGGGCCGGCATGCGCGGCGTGGTGACCCTGGCGACCGCGCTCGCCGCGGCCGACCTCGCCGGGCTCGACGCGGAGGCGGCGCACGCGATCGTCGTCGTCGCCTTCGTGGTGACGGTGGGGACCCTGCTGCTGCAGGGGCTGACACTGCCCCTGCTGATCCGGGGGCTCGGCGTCGCCGACGTCCGCGACGAAGAGGAGGAAGACCAGCGTCAGCTCGCGCAGGTGCGGGCGCGCACGCGCGAGGCCGGCAAGGAGTTCCTCGATGAGAAGCGCGCGGCATGGGAGCAGAAGCACGGCGCGGCGTCACTGGGCTGGTTCGACCGTTTCGTGCAGCGCTTCACGCGCGTCGAGCGGGACACCGAGCTCGGTCATCGCGACGAGGACGACCTGCCACGGCCCAGCCGTGACGAGCTGGTCGGCCTGTCGAAGGGCTGGCTGCAGGTGCGCCGCGACGTGCTCATCGCCGAGCGCGACGCGGGGGAGCTGAACGAGGAGGTCATGCGCGAACTGATCACCGCGATGGATGCCGAGGAGCTCGCCCTCGACACCCGCATGGTGAGCCCCAGCGCCGATCGCTGAGCCCCGTGCCGGTCCCTGAGCCTGTCGAGGGGACGGTTCATGGGCCGGGCGCTTCGACAAGCTCAGCGACCGGGGGTGCCCCGTGCCGGTCCCTGAGCCTGTCGAGGGGACGGTTCATGGGGCGCTTCGACAGAGATGAATCCCGATATGGGATTCACGGATATATCCTGAGGACATGAGCACTCAGATCGCCGTGCGCCTGCCGGATCCTGTCGTGGAGTTCCTCGACCGTGAGGTCTCCGCCGGGCGGGCGAGCAGCCGCGCAGCGGTGGTGGCGTCTGCACTCGAACGCGAGATGCGACGGCTTCTCGCCGAGCGCGATGTGGAGATCCTCCAAGGTGAGGGCACGGCGGACGACCTCGATGCTCTCGTCGCGTGGACGGCACGGCACGCCGAGTTCGACGACTGATGCGCGAGATCTGCCTCGCGCGGCTCGACAAGACCCGTCCCGTGCTGGTGCTGACGCGCGAAGCGGCGCGGGCGGCGATGACCAAGGTCACGGTCGCGCCCATCACATCGACGGTGAAGGGTCTCAGCAGCGAGGTGCCGCTCGGGGCGCAGAACGGGCTCGACCATGCCTGTGCGGCATCGATCGACAACGCCGTGACGATTCCTGTCGCGAGCCTCGGGCGCACGATCGGATTCCTCTCCGAAGAGCAGGAACGCACGCTGGCACATGCGATCGTGCTCGCGTTCGATCTCGAACTGCCGCTGATGGAGTCGTGACGGCGTCGCGCTGCTGCCTCTGAGCGTGGGCCTCGGTCAGAACACGAACAGTTGACCGAGCACCATGATGGCGATGACGAAGAGCACGAGGACGCCTCCGGCCATGGCGAGCGCGCGGGCGGAGAGATTGGCCACGACGTAGCCGACGAGAATCGGCAGCGCGACCAGGAAGAGCGTCACGATCCACCAGAACGCCTGGTATGCCCCCGTACCGACCTCGGAGAGCCGGCCGGCGAACAGCTGATTCGTGTGCGGGTGGGTCGCGAACGCGAACGATGCCGACAGCGGGATCGCGATGAGCGACAGCACAACAAGTCCCGCGAGCCATCCCCACAGCCCGGACTTGCTTCCGACGATGCTCTGCGTCTCTTCACGCTCGGCGGCAGATGTGCTTCGAGACCCCTGTGAACCCATGCGTCGACTCTAGCTGGCGTCGAGGCCCGATCGTGCGGGCGGGCGCCCCGCACCATTCGCAGGCCCGAGCCCCGAGTGCCATGCGTCCGGCTCCGCCCGCTCCTCCGCGCGAGGACGCCGCCGACTGTCGAGACGAAAGGCGGATCCGCTCCCGCATGCGACGAGACCCTCGGATCCCGTGACAGGATCCGAGGGCCTCGCGATGCAGGCGGCGTCAACGCGTCGCGACGGTCTCCTCCGCGTCGGCGGATCCGGTCGCCGCAACGGCGTCATCCGGCGAGCCCGCCTCGGCCGCTGCCGAACCCGAGACCGCAACCGCACCCGAGACCGCAACCGCACCCGTGTCCGAAGACGAGGAACGGCTCGGCCTTGCGGCCCGCCTTGAGCGCGGCGATGCCGACGACGGCGGCGACCACGATGGCCTGCAGGATATTGAAGTTCACGCCGGAGACGAACGTGCCCTCGGCGGGGCCGGCGGTCGTGTTGACCGCGAGGCCGAGGAAGTTCTGCGGGATCAGCCCGAGCAGGAAGTTCCACCACGTGCCCTGCACGGGGACCGCGCCCTTCACCAGGTCGGTGCCGACCCGGTCCGTCAGCCCCAGATCCGGTCCCTGAGCCTGTCGAAGCGCCCGATCCCATATCGCTCAAATGTCAAATAGAACTTTGCTCAGATGTTAAATAGATTCCTTCTCAGATGTTAGATTGCTGCCGTGGACTACCGGCGACGCGCGATTGACGACGACCTCGATGAGCTCTTTCCCCTCCTGGCCGCTGTGGCGATCGAAGGCGCGAAGGGCGTGGGCAAGACGGCAACGGCGAAGCGGCGGTCGTCCAGCGTGCTCACGCTCAACGAACCCCGTGACCGTGAGATCGTGACAGCGGATCCCGACCGGCTCATGCGCGTCGCCCGTCCGCTGTTCATCGACGAGTGGCAGCTCGTGCCCGACGTGTGGGAGCGCGTGCGCCGCGCAGTCGATGACGACGCAACCGGCGGGCAGTTCCTGCTCGCGGGATCGGCCGGACTCGCGCCGGGCGTGCGGATCCATTCCGGTGCGGGCCGCATCGTGCGTATGAGGATGCGGCCGATGTCGTTCGAGGAGCGGAGCGTCGAGACGCCCACGGTGTCGCTGACAACGCTGCTCGCCGGTGCGCGCCCCGCGATCGCCGGGCGCACCGATGTCGGCCTGGACCACTATGTCGATGAGATCCTGCGATCCGGGCTCCCGGGGATCCGCGACCTGCCGGAACCGGTGCGGCGTGTGCAGCTGGACAGTTATCTGGACCGCATCGTGGATCGCGAGCTTCCGGAGAACGGCGTCTCGGTGCGACGTCCCGCGGCTCTGCGCGCGTGGCTCAATGCGTATGCGGCCGCCACGGCGACGGACGCTGCGCATTCGGTGATCCTCGATGCCGCGACCCCGGGCGAGAACGAGAAGCCGACGCGCCAGACGGTGGTGCAGTACCGCGAGAGCCTCGAGCGACTGTTCGTGCTCGATCCTCTCGAAGCCTGGCTGCCGACACTCGCGCCACTGAAGCGATTGACCAAGGCGCCCAAGCATCACCTGCTCGATCCGGCGCTCGCGGCACGGACGGTCGGCATCGGGCGGGGAGGTCTGCTTGAGGGGCGCGGAGAACCCTCGGGCCTGAGCACAGGTACCTGGCTGGGGGCGCTCTTCGAGTCCCTCGTCGTGCTGAGCGTGCGTGCGGGTCTCGGGCTGAGCGGTGCGCGTGCGTACCACCTGCGCACCGCGAACACCGAGCATGAGATCGACCTGATCGTCGAGGGCGAGGACCGCCGCGTGGTCGCGATCGAGGTCAAGCTGTCTGCGACGGTGAGCGATCGCGATGTGCGGCATCTCACCTGGTTGCAGGGTCAGATCGGGGATCGCGTGGCGGATCGGGTCGTCGTGACGACCGGGCGGGATGCGTATCGCCGCCCGGATGGCATCGCGGTCGTGCCGCTAGCGCTGCTGGGACGCTAGGTCGATCGTGCGGGCGCTGCTCGTGGCGTGTCCGCGCATCCGCTCGATGATGCGCTCGCCCCGGGTGGCTTCCGGCCGTGCGTGGACGATGCGCAGAGTGACGTCGTCTGCCACGACCTCGACCTCGTCGCCCTCGATGAAGCCATGGCAGCGTCGCAGTTCCGCCGGGATCGTCACTTGACCCTTGCTGTTCGACTTCATCGCGGCTCATTCCTCGCGTACGGCTGGATCTGCCTGATACGTATTACGCGAGGCCTGTCCGATCCGGTCCCTGAGCCGGGCCCACGCGCCTCAGAGGCTCCGGCAGCCCGGAGCGCTGGCTGGAGGGAGGCAAGGGAGCGAAAGGCCCGGATCCGTCACGCTCTCACTTCAGCTTGTCGCCTCCCGCGAGAGCCTCCGCCGCCTGACGCGAGTGCAGCACATCGCCGATGAAGAGGTCGTAGATCACCACGCCGATGATGCCGCCGATGAGCGGGCCCACGATGGGAACCCAGAAGTACCAGCTGAAGGAGCCGTCGACCGTGCCGGGCATCGCCACCTGCCCCCAGCCGGCCATCCACGCGAACAGCCGTGGGCCGAGGTCACGGGCGGGGTTGATCGCGTATCCGGCGTTGGCGCCGTAGGAGATGCCGATCGCGGCGATCAGCAGGCCGACCATGAGCGGGGCGAAGTGCTTGTCGAAGCCGCCCATGTTGCGCTCGTCGACGATCGCGGCGATGAGCATCAGCAGGAACATCGTGCCGACGATCTGATCGAGGAACGGTCCCCAGTTGTTGCCGCCGAAGTAGGGCGCCGGGAAGGTGGCGAAGATGGAGAAGGTCGCCAGGCCCCCGCTCGCGTCACGGGCGGTCTTTGAGGCCTTGTTGAACGCGTCGATGGCCTCGAAGTACACCGCGTACACGAGCGCCGCGCCGGCGAATGCGCCGACCAGCTGCGCCGCCCAGTAGCCCGGCACCTTCTTCCACGGGAACTTGCGTCGCACGGCGAACGCGAGCGTGACGGCCGGGTTCAGGTGGGCGCCGCTGACGCCGCCGGCGATGTAGATCGCGAAGGCGACGGCGAACGCCCAGCCCCAGGCGATGAGGAGCCAGTCGCCCGCGGCGAGGAAGATCGTCGTGGGGGTCTGGGCTCGGCCGGATCCGGGCAGGGCCGCGACGGCCATGGCGACGACGCCGTCTCCGAACGCGAGGATGATGAAGGTTCCGAGGAACTCGGCGAGCAGCTCGCCCCACGTTCCTCCCAGACGCTTCAGTGGAGCTCCGGTGCGCAACGCGCTGCGGAGCGGAGTGATACCGCTCACGATGATCTCCTTAGATCCCATGACCGGCGGGCCACCGTTGAACCGCGGCATCTCGACCGGTCCCACCTTCCGCATTACGCCTGTCCGCGGCACGGCGCAAGGGGGTTTCGGCTGGTGGTTCGCGGAGCGCCTCCTTCGGGGTCGCCTCGCGAGGACGGCGAAGGCGACCGAGACGTAACGCCGCTCCTGGCGCATCTGGTCCCTGAGCGAGCGAAGCGAGACGAAGGGCGTCCCGCACGCACGGGTCCGGTCCCTGAGCCTGTCGAAGGGCCTGGATCCTCTGCGGTCAGGGTGTGATCAGTGGCAGGCGCGGAAAGTACGTGGAGTATCGCCGCCGGTCGCGGGTCAGGAGGGCGTAGCCGTTCACGAGGGCGTGCGCCCCGATGTAGAAGTCCGCGATGGGCGTCGTCCGGGTGCCGCCGTTGCGCCGATACCGCTCGAATGCCTTCCCGGCGAGGAACCCTGCCGGATAGGGCAGCTGCTCCCGGAGGAAGAAACGCTCCGGAAGTGCGTCGTCGAGTTCTTCGGCGCGCTCGAAACCCACGGATACTTCTGCGTAGATGATCGGGTTGATCGCAACCGAGCCTTGGCTCAGCGCGCCCGCGAGGGCCTTCGTCGACCATGCCTCCCACGTCGGATCCGGCACGAGAACATCGAGTAGGACGTTCGTGTCGACCAAGATCCGTGCGTCACTCATCGCGTAGCAGCGCCATGATCTCGTCGGTGCTCATGGTGCGGGCGCTGCTCGTGGCGCGTCCACGCATCCGCTCGACGATGCGCTCGCCGCGGGTGGCTTCCGGTTGTGTGTGGACGATGCGCAGGGCGGCACCGTCGGCGACGACCTCGACCTCGTCGCCCTCGATGAAGCCATGGCTGCGCCGCAGTTCTGCAGGGATCGTCACCTGTCCCTTGCTGTTCAACTTCATCGCGGCTCCCTCGACTGCATTACATGATACGCCTGATACGTATTACACCGCGATGACATCATGGGCGCACATGGGGTCGTTGAGCGAGGACGGCGAAGCCGACGGAGACGACACGCCGCACCTCGAGGGTCCTGCCTCACCCGGTGCCTGTGCGGGCGCAGCGAGACGAAGGGCGTCCGCACGCGGATCCGGTCCCTGAGCCTGTCGAAGGGCCCGGATCCGCAAGCTGCCGGGGTGGTCTCAGCGGTCCTCGGATCCGGGCTTCTCGGCTCGGCGCAGCGGGAATCGCTGCGCGACACCGTCGGCGAACTTCTCGCTGGCTGACTTGGCGTTGATGAAGACCCTGGTGCTGAACCTGGCGACGGCTTCCGCGCTGTCCACACTCACGTCAACGGCCTTGTCGCGCGCCTCCCCGGCCGCCGCGGCCCACTTCTTCGCCTCGATCGCGCTGTGCCCCGCCTCGATTCCGAGACGTTCGTTGAAGATGACAATGTCGGTCATGACTTCGTTGCCCGACCGCACTACGGCACCCGACTTCATCGGGTGCAAGAGAACTTTGGCATTGGCGAGCTCGGCGGCAGAGTCCATCCGCACCAGGAGTGCGCGGGTAGTGTCTGCGATCTGTGCGCGGCGCTTGTCGCGCGCTGCTCGGAGCCCGACACGGTGGCGCTCGAGTTCATCCGGGCTTGAGTCGAGAACGCGGTCGAGTTCGAGAACGGCGAGACCATCCTGGAGCTGGAAACACCGCGCCAGCACGGCGAGCCATTCTTCGACCGTCTCCTCGGCGTCTTCGGAGACGTCGGCCAGGTCGCCAACGGCGCGCTTCTTCTCCAGCTTCGTAGCAATGCCGTCGAGCTGGCGCAACGCATACCCTTGGGTCGTCGCGATCGTCTGTGACGCCCCCTGCACCTTCGACCATGTGACCTCGGAGACGCGCCCCGTGTGCTCACGAACTGTCATCGCCTCATCGATGACGAAGCCGACGCCGATCATCTCGGCGAGCGCTGCGTCCTTCTGTGCGCGCAGGATGTCGTCGACCTTCTCGTCGATCACCGCGAGGTAATCGGTGATTTCCTCCATCGTCTGCTGCATGGCGAACTGCGCCATGATCCCCGCTGCGCCCGCCAGCAGTGCCGGATTGGTCAGCATCGATCCGAAGGACCCGGGCTTGACGATCTCCAGGATGTTGGTGATCTTGCCCTTGCTGGTCGTCGCGATGGCGCGGTTCACGCCTTCCGTCGAGCCTTTCATGAGGTGGCCGACCTTCATCACCTTCGCCGATTCCTCGGTGAGCTTCACCCAGCGGCCCGAGTTGGCGGCGATCTCGGAGCCGGCCTTCGCCGCCACCGAGCCTGCATTGAGCGCGGATCCGAGCCGCTGCTGCAGGGCGAGGTCCTTCGACGGTACGCCCGCCGAGGAGAGGAAGCGTTCGACGGCGATCGCGTCGCCGATCACGGCAAGGCCTTCACCGTCGCTGATCAGCTCGATCTCATCGCCCATGGTCAGCTCCTATGTGGCTTGTCGGTCGGGACAACACCACGGTAGCGGGTGCGGCCGACACGATCGCGGACATAGGCCAGGCGGCGATCTCGGAGCCGGGCAGCGACTCAGTTGCCGAGCATGTGCACCGAGTGCGTGCCGACATGCAGACGGCCGGTTGTGCGCGAGCGACGATACTCACCGAGGTAGCCGAGGCGCCGGTTGAACACCTCGACGCGCCAGTTGTTCGGCGCGACGTCGGGCAGGTCGCTCCAGCGCTGTCGGAGGTCGTCGGCGAAGCCGTGGTCGCCGGTGACGTAGACCGCGCGGCGCCGTTCCTCATCGATGATGGTAAGCACCGCCGTCTGGCCGCGATCGCGGATCGGATCGGTTGATGAGGAGGCGGAACCGAAATGCGGCGGATTGGAGCCGCCCACGAGAAGCTCGAGTCCGTGACGTTCCTCGACCTGCCGGGCCCAGCGGATCCAGGCGTCCGAAGGCTGGTGCGGATGCCTGGCATGTTCGGTGAAGAAGTCGTGATGCAGAGTGGCCCACGCGATGTACGCGTCGAGCGTGCGATCGCGCCCCCATACCGCCGCGATGAATGCGAGGGTGGGGTCATTGGTCGGGCGGCCCGCGTCGTGCCAGGCGCGCAGGCCGCGGCCCGGATCCCGCCACCCGAGGTGAGCGACGAGCAGATAGTGCAGACCGTGCCAGTAGGCGAGGTACTGGGCATGGTCGATGACTCGGTCGTTGGGCGTAGGCAGCACCGGAGCGCGGCTGCCCGCCAGCGCGCGCAGGACGAGTTCGACACCCCAGGAGTCGGAGGTGAAGCCTTCGAGTTCCGCGTCGACGAGGCGGAACCGGTTCACACTCGCGGCTTCGTCGGCGCGCTCGTACCGGGCTGGCGCAGACGCCGGATGTCCCTCCGGGACATCTGCCGGGACCAGCTGCTCTCCGTTCGGGCCGGTCATGCCCCGATACTCGAAGCGCCAGAACCCATCGACTTGCGTCTCGCTCGTGCAGACGTACACGGCGTACAGGCTGAACTGATGCGGCTCGGCGAGGGGCAGCCTTGACGTCATGCCCGTGAGCTTCTTCCCGGAGAACACTTCGGGCAGATCGCCGGTCTTGAACCCATCCCGCGGACCGCCGAAGTAGGCGCAGTACAGCGAGGGATCATTGTGCGCGGATGCGCTGCTGGTCATGGCGTTCGTCCTTCCCGGCGAGTGCTTCGTACGCCCGTCCGGGCAACGTAGCACTGGGCGCCGACGTCGGAGCGGCTCGCACGTGTGCCAGGGTGGATGACACCGGTGATATTGCCCGGTGGATCCGCTCACGCAGGGGGAACGCACTTTGAAGACCACCGTCATCACGCCTCAGGAGATCTTCTACAACCCGACGCGTCTTGTGGTTCCTCTGTTCCAACGCCCGTATGTGTGGTCGAAGGAGACGCAGTGGCAACCGCTGTGGGACGACATCGTGCGGTTGGTCGAAGTCATCTCGAATCACGACGAGGCGGGCACGCACTTCCTCGGTGCGATCGTGACGCAGCAGGTGCCGTCCGGTCTCGGCAGCATTCCGGCGGCCAACGTGATCGATGGCCAGCAGCGTTTGACGACCGTGCAGCTGCTGCTCGACGCGCTGCACTCGGAGCTCGAGCGTCGCGGATACACGCGCCTCGCGGGCCAGGTCCTTCCCCTCATCGAGAACCCGGAGAACAGCTGGCGTCGCGACGAAGACCGCTACAAGGTGTGGCCCACGAACCGCGATCGAGACGCATTCGCGACGGTGATGTCGGTGCCGGTTCCCGTGGACTATGACGGCCTCGCGGCATCCCGCATGCGTGACGGCCATCGCTTCTTCGCCGAGCAGATTGCGGGATGGCTGGATGCTGATCCCGCGAGCGCGGAGGACCGCGCATGGATGCTCGTTCCTGCAATCAAGGACCGTCTGCAAATCGCCAGCATCAGCCTCGACGCCAACGAGGACGCGCAAGCGATCTTCGAAACGCTGAACGCACGAGGTACACCTCTGTCCGCGGCCGATCTCGTCAAGAACTTCCTCTTCCAGCAGATTCCGGAGAAGGAAGCCGAACAGGCGTACCTGGCGAACTGGGCGGACTTCGAGACGCCGTGGTGGGAGAAGGAGATCACGAGCGGGCGCGTGAAGAACCCGCGTGCATCGCTGTTCCTGTGGCAGTGGCTCGTAGCGCGGACGCTCGATGACTTCCCGATCCGCGAGGTCTTCACGCAGTTCAAGCACTACGTGAACACGGTCGCCAAGGATGTCTCCGCATTGCTGCCGCAGATCAAGCGAGCGGCGGATCGCTATCGTTCACTCAGCGAGGGCGCGGAGCGTCAGGACGGTCGTCTGAGCCGTGCCGAGCTTTTTAACTACCGCGTGGGAACGCTGGACTCCGATGTCGCGCGGCCGTTGCTGATCTGGCTCGATGAGTCCGAGCAGGCGGAGATCCCGGACAGCGATCGGGTCCGGATCCTCGAGATCCTCGAGAGCTGGTTCGTCCGGCGGGCGCTGGTGCGGGCACCATCGCAGGGATCGAACCGATTTCTCGTCGACCTGCTGAAGCACCTCAGCCGCCAGCCGAAGGACGGCGTCGCGGATGCGCTCCAGCAGTACCTGACGGAGAACCACACGACAGTGACTTTCTGGCCGGGCGACGCTGAAGTTCGCGCCGTCTTGGCGACGGCGAACTTCTATGGCGGCTACCGGCGTGCACGAGTGCGAATGGTGCTGGAGGCGCTCGAAGACGCGCGTCGAGGGTATCCCGGTGACCGTCCACTGGCGATGGGACCGATCGTGCGGGAGCGGGGCACGATCGAGCACCTCATGCCGCAGACTTGGCGTGCGCATTGGACGGATCCGCTCACCGAGGTTCAGGCGATCGAGCGGGACCAGATCGTGCAGAGACTGGGGAACCTCACGCTGGTCACGCAATCGTTGAACAGCAAGGTCTCGAACGGTACATGGGCCGCCAAGAGCGAACACTTCCGTCGATTCAACGACGTGCTGATCACGAACGATGCGCTGGCGGCATCGGGAGAGGGCGCCTGGGATGAACAGCAGATCGCTGATCGTACCGAGGCCCTGATCGAGCAGATCCTCGCGATCTGGCCTGCACCCGAGGGGCACGTCGGGCAGCTGGTTCCGGCAGCGGTCACCGCGAGCACGACCGTAGACCTGGCCCAGCTCGTCTCGTCGGGATGGATCGAACCGGCGACGCGGATCGTCTTCACGCTGTCGGGTCATGAGGGACGCGTGGCGGATATCGCTCAGGACGGCCGAGTGTTCCTGGACGAGGTCGCATACGACACGCCTTCCGGAGCGGGCCGGGAGATTGCGAGCCGGAGCGTCAACGGCTGGTGGTACTGGAGCCTGGCGACAACGGGTCAGCGGTTGTCCGAGATCCGCGATGCGTACACCGCGAGCATGGGCGAAGACGACTCAGCGGAGGAGGAGGCCGATGAAGGCGGCATCTCCCCGGCCGCGCTGGCAGTGTTACTCGGCGTCGACGGCCGCAGCATTCGCCGGTTCTTGCGCAGCATCACTCCGAAGGAGGAGCAACCCGGATCCGGAGGGCGATGGTCGATCGACCCGGCGGGTCTCGATGCGCTGCGGGCACAGTTCGCGGAGTTCGAGAAGGGGCGGAAGGGCAAGGTCGACGAGGTCGAGTGACGTGCGCGTCGCGAGCAGTGGCACCTGACGTTCGGATGGAGGCACGGACCGCGAGTCTCGCTCACTCGTACTGCACCGAGAATGGTCGCTCGCTCGTGTTGATCTCGATGTGGTCGATCACGCCATTGCGCGCAGCGTCGGTGACGAGACTCATCCTGGTGTCGCTCGTGCCGCTCAACGTGAGTACGTCGTCGTAGGAGAACCGGGCAGGCCGGGGTAGGGCCCGCACTCCTCATCGAGGGTGGATCCGGTGTCGATGCCCTCGGTCGTGCCGAATGCGGCATCCGGAATGATCAGGATCACTGTTTCGGATCCGCACGGGTCGTCTCGAGTGGGGCACCGAGCATTGAGTTCGCCGCCAGGGTACCGATGCGGCCGATCCCCGGAGGGGGTCCCGGGTGTTCCCCTCATCCTTGATCCACACCTGAGGCGACGAATCGACGCCTCCGTCCGTCACCAGCGGTTCCAAGCGTTGCGCGAGCAATGCGGTGGTCTCGGCGGCGAAGTTCTACCCGTCCGGATCGGCCCGAGCCCATCCGTACGGATGACACAGTCCGCCGTCACAGGGTAAGGAGCGGGCTTTGGGGTCAGCGCGGCGGTTGTTGCTGGTGTCGCGCTCGGCCCCGCCGTGGGGTGTGTCCGCGCATCCGCTCATGATGAGCGTGAGTGCACCGACCTTCCCCCGAGTGTTCAGGACAGGGAACTCAGCGCGCATCGTCAACCCGCTCGCCGTCGCCTGTCATCCGGTGACGCCGGGAACATGCCGACGGTGACCTCCTCGAGGAAGTGACCAGCCGGCGTCCGTAGAGCCTCGGCGATGCGCACCAGCGACAGCAGGTTCGGCAGAGCCCGCCCTGCCTCGTAGGCGCGGATGTTCGACGAATCGATGCCGGCGCCGACCGCGAGTTCGTCCTGCGTCATCGACGACGCCAGGCGCGTCTCCCGGATCCGGCCCCCGATGTGGATGGCTGCAGCGGACGGGACTCGGGGCACCTCTCAAGCGTCGGGATTGTCTGTGACTTGTGCCAGGGTTAACGCACCCGGGTATAAGTACCAATCTCGGGTGGGAACCGAGGGGTGGCGATGGCGGACGAGCGGCTCATCAAGTCGCGTCACCGGGTGAAGGCGCACGGTGAGGTGTTTACCCCGCGGCACATGGTCAATCAGATGCTCGACCTCGTGCGTCCTGAGCTTGAGACCGGTCCCAACTTCGTCGACAAGACCTTCTTCGAGCCGGCCGCTGGCGATGGCAACTTCGTCGTCGCGATCCTTCAGCGCAAGCTTCACGCGATCGAGAAGCGCTACCAGCCCTCCGTATGGCCGGTCGAATCGCTATTCGCGCTTGCGTCCGTTTACGCGGTGGAACTGCTCGCCGACAACCACGACGCTGCTCAGCGGGCACTCCTTGCAGAGTTCATCGCATTCCATGAACGCGCGGGGAATGCCTGCGGCCCCCGGACCAATCTCCGCCGCTCGGCGTCCACGCTCGTAACGCGCAACATCATCTGCGGTAACACGCTGACGGGGCTCGATGCCCACGGCGAAGAGATCCAGTTCTCGTGGTGGCAGCGCGTACTCAATGAGCCGGGGATGGTGCGCCGCGTCGCGTTCCCCCTCGCCTCGCTGCGTCGGTCGGCCGGCACCGCTGCTTTCGACTTCACCGACTACGACACGTACGCCGTGTGTCGTATCGACCACGTCCACAAAGAAGTGAGGGCTGATGGCTAACCCGACGATCGATACGTTCCGTGAGGTCATTCCGTACATCTACTCGTGGACGACCCCCGACATCCCCAAGTACGAGGGCTGGGAGAAGATCGGCTACACGGAGCAGGCCGGCGGCCCTGACGCCCGGATCGCGCAGCAGGCGTCGCAGCTGTCAGTGCGCAAGGAGAAGCTCTGGGCGCTGCGCGCGTTCTTCCAGACCGAGAGCGGCGGACGGTTCACCGACAGGGACTTCCACGCGTACCTCAAGCAGCGCGGCGTCGAGCGCGAGTTCAATCCCGACACGACGCCGAAGCGCACCGAGTGGCACCGCTTCGTCGACATGCCGCTCACTTCGAAGCAGTACTTCCTTGAGTACGTCAGCCAGGATGGGGCTGAGCTGCAGCGGGGCGGCAAAGAAGACTACGTGCTGCGCCCCGAGCAGAAGGCCGCCGTCGCGCAGGCCCTCGACGCCTTCGGCTCCGGGCATGCGGAGGTTCTTTGGAACGCGAAGCCCCGGTTCGGCAAGACGCTCACGACCTACGATCTGATGCGCCGGCTCGATGCGCGCAAAGTCCTCATCGTGACGAATCGGCCCGCCATCGCGAATTCCTGGTTCGACGACTTCACGCGTTTCATCGGACACCAGACCTCATACGTGTTCGTGTCGGATTCTGCATCTCTGGCAAGCAGGGAGACGATGTCGCGCGACCAGTGGGCGCACTATGCCGCCGAGCATGAGGATCCGCGCATCGTCGAGTTCCTGTCTCTGCAGGATCTGAAGGGCTCCCAGTACTTCGGCGGTCACCACAAGAAGCTCAAGCACATCGCCGACTTCGAATGGGACCTGCTCGTCATCGACGAAGCGCACGAAGGCGTTGACACCACCAAGACCGACATTGCGTTCGACAAGATCACGCGCCGGTGGACGTTGCACCTCTCCGGCACACCGTTCAAAGCGCTCGCCGCCGGCAAGTTCGATTCCCCCGAACAGATCTTCAACTGGACGTATGAGGACGAGCAGACCGCGCGCGCCGAATGGTCCGACGCAGCGCTGGAGAACCCGTACGAGGCACTCCCAACGCTGAACATGTTCACGTATCAGCTCTCGCGGATGATCACAGACCGGCTCGCGGAGGGCGTCGCGCTCGAGGAGGATGAGGCGAACATCGACTTCGCCTTCGATCTCGCCGAGTTCTTCGCGACCAAGGAGAACGGGGTCTTCGAGCATCGTGACGACGTCGTCACGTTCCTCGACCGCCTGACGACGAACGAGAAGTATCCCTTCTCCACGCCCGAACTCCGCGACGAGATCCGGCACTCCTTCTGGCTGCTCAACCGGGTCGCATCCGCGAAGGCGCTTGAGAAGTTGCTCAAACAACACGAGGTCTTCAAGGACTACACGATCATCCTTGCCGCCGGCGACGGTCGCGGCGAGGATGACAGCGATGTCGTCGTCTCCATGAAGTCGCTCGACAAGGTCAGGACGGCGATCGCCGAGGCGGAGAAGGCCGGGGGGAAGACCATCACGCTGTCGGTGGGGCAACTCACGACAGGCGTCACCGTCCCGGAGTGGACGGCTGTGCTCATGCTCTCGAATCTGTCCTCGGCTGCGCTCTACATGCAGGCAGCGTTCCGGGCGCAGAATCCGTACACCTTCCTTCGGGGTGAGCACATGCTTCAGAAGAAGAACGCATATATCTTCGACTTCGCCCCCGAGCGCACTCTCACGATCTTCGATGAGTTCGCGAACAACCTGCGTCCGAATCCCTCGGGTGCTCCCCAGGTCCGTCGGGAGAACATCCGCACTCTGCTCAATTTCTTCCCCGTCATCGGCGAGGACACAGAGGGGCGGATGGTCGAGCTCGACGCCGCGCAGGTCCTCACCTTCCCGCAGATCTTCAAAGCGAAAGAGGTCGTCCGCCGAGGCTTCCTCTCGAACCTGCTGTTCGCCAACGTGTCCGGGATCTTCCGATACTCGGAGCATGTGATGTCGATCCTCGAGAAGCTGCCCGAAGCCAAGGAAGGGAAGGTCAAGCCCGGCACCGCCATCGCGATCGAGGAGCCAGTTCCGGTGACGGATCCGCAGGGCAACGTCGAGATCGATGTCGCCACGGTCATCAACCCGAAGGTCGCTGAGCTCGGAACACCTGTGTGGAAGATCGATGAGATCCCGGTGGTCAGCCCGAGCACACCGGTGAAGAGGGCTGCGAAGGATCTGGCGGATCTCGTGACGCAAAAGGCGCGCGAGACTCGCGAAAAGCTCCGGGAAGAGTACGACCTCACGGCGGCGCAGATCGAGCGCGACGAGAAGCGCACGGCAGCCACCGTCACCGCGGCCGTCGAGCGGGCGTACATCGATCAGGAGATCGCCAAGAGGCACCTCGACGACGAGCATAAGCAGGCCACGACGGATGCAGAGATCGACGCCGTCGAGGAGAAGAGGGCCACGCAGGACGCGGCATTCACGGCGGAGATCATGGCGATCGTCAAGGAGAGCACTGCATCGATCACGACCGAGGTCGTCATGCGTGAAGAGACCAAGAAGGAGCAGAAGCGCGCGAACACCGCGATGGATGATGCGCGTTCGCATCTGCGGGGCTTCGCCCGGACCATCCCGATGTTCCTGATGGCCTACGGGACGAAAGGCATCCGCCTGTCGAACTTCGACGACCACACCCCCGACGATGTCTTCGAGGAGATTGCGGGAATCAGTGAGGCGGAGTTCCGCGTTCTGCGCGACGGCCAGGACATCACCGAAGAAGACGGCACCGTCACCCGCATCCCTGGTCTCTTCGATGAATCCGTGTTTGATCAGGCGATCCAGGAGTTCCTCGCGAAGAAAGAGCAGCTCGCCGACTACTTCGATGTGGCGCTCACTGAGGACATCTTCGCGTACATCCCGCGGCAGAAGTCATCGCTGGTCTTCACTCCGCAGCCAGTGGTGAAGCAGATGGTCGATCTGCTCGAGCAGGAGAATCCGGGGATCTTCACGGATCCGACGAAGACCTTCGCGGATCTGTTCTCGACGGCTGGGCTGTTCCTCATGGAGCTGGTACGTCGGCTCGATGCGGGGCTTGCGGCATCGATCCCTGATCCGCAGGAGCGCCTACGGCACGTCCTCACGAAGCAGATCTTCGAGATGAGCCACAACCAGATTCTGCATGACATCACCATCGAAGCGGTCTCGGGTGGTGTCGACGAGCGTAAGCGATGGATGGAGGAGTCCGGCCACTACCGGTGGGGCAACCTCGCCACGATGACAACGGCTGAGCGCGCGCAGATGCTCGACGACATGCTCGAGGAGGGCAACTGACCATGGTCAAGAAGTTCGACGTCGTCATCGGGAACCCTCCATACCAGGAGGAGGCTCAAGGTTCCGGGACGCGCGATACACCGGTCTATCACCGCTTCATGGACGCGGCGTACGAGGTGGGGAAGAAGGCGGTTCTCATCACGCCGGCGCGCTTCCTCTTCAACGCGGGTTTCACTCCGAAGGCCTGGAACGAGAAGATGCTCGCGGATTCGCGTTTGACGGTCCCGTACTACGTGCCCGACAGCGGCGACTTGTTCCCGGGAACGGATATCAAGGGCGGCATCGCCGTGACCTACCGCGACGTGGATCGCTCTGGAGATCCGATCGGCACCTTCACGAAGTATCCGGAACTCAACGACATCCTGCACAGAGTGGTTGCGCTCCACATCGCCTCTGTCGCCAGTCTTGCGATGACAAGTTCACGTTCGTATCGATACTCCGAGAAGCTCTACGACGACCATCCCGCGCTCCGCGAGCTTCGTCCGAAGGGCAATGCTGCGCTCATCAATACGAACGCGTTTGATCAGTTCTCGTCTGTCTTCTTCTCGTCTAACCCCGGCGACGGACACGAGTACGTCCAAGTCCTGGGGCTGGTCAGGAACAAGCGTCACACGCGATTGATCCGTTCCGACTACGTGTCGGGGCCCCCGAGCTTCAGTGCGTACAAGGTGGTGGTGCCAGCAGCGAACGGGTCTGGTCATTTGGGTGAGGTGCTGTCGTCTCCTCTGGTCGTCGGCCCCGGGGTGGCGGTGACCCAGACCTTCATCACCATCGGGAGTTTCCCGGTCGAGGACGACGCGGAAGCTTGCCTGAAGTACATCAAGACGAAGTTCGCGCGAGCCCTTCTCGGCGTCTTGAAGATCACCCAGCACAATCCCGCCAAAGTGTGGAAGTACGTGCCGCTGCAGGACTTCACAGCCGACTCAGACATCGACTGGACGAAGAGCGTCGCCGAGATCGATCAGCAGCACTACTCCAAGTACGGCCTCAGCGACGATGAGATCGCGTTCATCGAGGAGCAGATCCGGCCGATGCAATAGTGTCCAACAAAGGGGCAATCCGATGACCGTTGATGGCACAAGCCGGGACGACCGCGGAAGAGATCGAGCGCATCGATCCGTTCCTCGAGGATCTGCTGAGTGACCTGCTGAGTGACGTGCTTGCCGGGTGCGGATGGAGGCGCGGGCAGGAGCTGTCAGGCGAGGGCTCTTTACTGGTTTGTGCGCTACCCGACCTGCGGTAGCCAGTGACGAGAATCGGAGACCTCGTATGACAAGCGCGTCCATGAATCCCGACCGTCCTGAGTTCGCGATCACCGCAGCGGTCGCGCTGCTGCACGAGCGCGGGCTCCAGGGCGTCCGCATCAACGCGAACTTCTACGCGACCGGCAATTGGCGGTGCCGCGTGTTCGTGCCGGAGCCGAGGGATCCGTCCGAGCAGAACATCCTGCTCGACTACACCAGCGGATCCGGGTGGGATCCGTTCCTGACCCCGACCGTCAAGGGGATCGCGGATGCGTTCGCCGAGGCCGCAGCGGCGTACCCGGCTGCGCGCCGGGCCGATCCGGAGTACGCCGCGTGGCTCACCGAACTGCGGGAGCGCACCGGCGGTGGGAGCTTCGTGATGTGGGAGGACGCGTACTCGCGCGAGCACATGTGGGAAGATCGCGGGCTCGTGCGTCTGCTCTATGCGGACCTCGCGGCCGCGTCACGCGACGAGGCGGCGCACGGTGGCGTGGACGAGAACGGATGGACGCTCGTCGGGACGATGCCGGTGCCGCCCGCGGTATGTGGGCCTCGGTAGAGGACCGGCTGGGCGGTGCTCGTGAACGTCACGGCGCGAGGAGTGCCAGCGGCACGACTCCGATGCCGTCCGGGCGTCGATATGCGGCGGGGCCGGTGTTGATGACGACCGCGTCCCTCAACTGGTCACCCACCCGGTCCCGGAGCCATTTCAGGTGACGCACGTCACGATCGTCCACGGTGCCGGCGAGTTTCACCTCCATCGCCACGAATGAGCCGTCCGGGTTCGACACGATCAGATCCACTTCGCGTTCGCCGTTGCGATCACGGAAGTGCGAGACCATGGCCTCATTGCGTTGGGCGTAGACACGTGCGCACAGGGTCGCGAGCGACTCGAAGAGATTTCCGAACGCATGCCCCTCGCCCCCGCCCTCGCCGCGGGTCAACGACTCTGCCGTAAGCCCAAGAAGGGAGGCGGCGATCGCGGGATCGAAGAGCTGATGCTTCGGAGCCTGGGCAAGCCGGCCGAGTTCGGCGCCGATGGGCATCCATGCGGGGACCGGTTCCAGAATCCACAGTTGCTCGAGGGCGTCGCGGTACGCGGCTGTGGTGTTGCGGGTGGGCTTGTCGGAGAAGCCCGCGGTCGCCGAGTCGAGGATCCGCGTGTACGTCGTGGTCGTCGACGACGCGGCAGCGTATGCGCGGAGCCAGTACAGCAGCGACTGCGGTCGGCGAACGGAGATGCCTGCATCGGGTACGTCGCGATCGACGATGTTCTCGACATAGCCGGCGAGCTGTGCGCGTCGCAGCCGCGGCGCGAGGGTGCGGATGCCCGGAAGCCCCGACCTCACGATCTCGTCCGCGTAGTCGGCGAGTGTTGCACGGGTGGATCCGGAGAGCTGGGCAACCCCTGCGAGCAGATCTGCCAGCGATACCGATGCGGCGAACCCTCGTTCGGCGAGCGTGAGAGGTCGCGTGTGCAGACGGACGATCCTGCCTGCCCCGGAGTGTGCCGTCGCGCCGGGGCGCGGAGTGGCACTGCCGGTGAGCAGGAACTGCTGCCCCGAACGATCGGAGTCGACGGCGCGGCGCACGACGTCCCAAACTGCCGGCACACGTTGCCACTCGTCGATGAGCAAAGGACGCGGAAGGCGAAGGATGCCAGCAGGATCCGCGCCGATCACCTGCTGGATGAGAGGATCGTCCAGATTCACCGTGCTCGAGGCTCGCTGCACGGCTGTCGTGGTCTTGCCCACGCCCTTCGCGCCGTCCAGCGCGATCGCAGCGAGACCGGGGAAGAGCTCGTCGAGTTCCTCATCGACGATGCGGCGATGATACTGCGCGTCCATGCGATCAGAGTACGCCTATTGGGCAGATAGCAGAAGCTCTATTGGGCAGATAGCAGAAGTTCTATTGGGCAGATAGCAGAGACTTCACTTGTGCGAGCAGATGTGAAAGCAGCGCAGGGTCTGCGGCTGCTCTAAGCAGGTGCCGCCACCGCGGCGCTCGACAACGCGGCGCACGGTGGCGTGGACGAGAACGCGTGGACGCTCGCGGGAACAATGGCGGCACCGCCGGAAATGAAGGATCGAAAGCGGACGGGCGGGTGCTCCACTGACCTCTACTCGTCCAACTCCTTCATCGCCGCGATGACTGTCATCGTCGCGAGGATGCCGCGCGCCATGATCCCGCGCAGCGGTGCCGGTATCGAGAACGTCCCTTCCTCGCCCGGTACCAGGAGCCCGAGGTTGCTCAGCCCTTGCAGCCTGCGGTGGATGAGCGGAACCCAGGAAGGTCGCCGAGGATCGTTGATGAAGGCGTCCTCCATCTCCGGGACGAGCATCATGAGCAGCTCGCGGATCACTTCGTCGTCGATCAGCGAGACCTGCGAGCCGTCTCCGGTGAGATGCTCGATGAGGAACATCCCGACGAGCTTCTCCACGCTGTCGAACGGCGGCACAGCGCCGGCGGTCCACTCGTGCGCGAGCGGGCCCGGCCGCACCCGCGTCGCCGTCAGCTCGATGGCGTCGATCAGTTGCAGCGACTCCCACCAGGCTCGCAGCGCGGGGACGTCATCCATCGTCTGTGCCTGGACCGGCCCTTCGACAGAACTCGCCGTGCGCTTGGCGACCCCGACGGCGTCGATGCCCAGGAACGACGCGAACGCCTGGATGTCTGCACGCCGCACGGCCCCGGTCTGCGTGGTGGGGCGGCCCGCGCCGATCCACTCGAGCACGCCGCTGACCCCGTGCGCGAGGGGAGTGTCGAGTGCGGCCGCGATGCGATCAGCCTCGGGGATGCTCTCGGATTCCAGGATGATCGAAGTCAGCGGATCCCGTTCGTCGTGTTCGTCCAGTGCCTCTTCGACAATGCGGTCCGCGGACTCCCAAGACAAGGCATCTCCGGTCTCGATCCGGAAGTGCACATACTCGTCCAATGCCCCGAGGCAGGCCAGGAGGAACTCCTCCTCGTCGAGCCTTTCTGCGGCGAAGACCACCATCTCCACGATCCGCTCCATGTCGGCCGGATCCGCGATGTCAAGGCCGATACGGCCGGCGTTCGTGCTCACCTGTTCCAGATTCCCCACGGTCACCGCCGCCTCAGACGCCGAGACCTCATCGTCTTCACGGATCCACCGACCGAAGTCGCGGAGCATCCGTCGATCGGCGAGCTCGCCCCCGCGGCGAGCCGGATTGCCCGAGACGCCCTTCCCCTTCCCGCCTCGGCGCGCGGCGGGCGAGGGGCCCGCCGATGAACCGGGCACCGGGCGGACGAAGGCCGATCCGGAACCGAAGGTTCCAGGGCGGGGGACGTCGGTACGGATGCGGTCCCTGCCGTTCGTGGTGCTCGTCGTGCCGGCGGCGTCGGCTGCACGGGTGAGCAGTCGATCCGCGACGACGGATACGTCGACGCCTTCCTCGGCAGCGAACGCATCGACGGCCGCGGCGACCGCGAGCATCCCGCCCTCGAAGATCGACTGACCCGTGTGCGTGCGATGCAGCTCGTCGAGGGCGTCGAACGCACGGCCCTCACGCGCGAGGGCGAGTTCGTCGGCCGCAGCCTTGCGGGAGGGCTTGCGGTGCCAGTGCGGCGGCCGGACCGTCGCGAGCAGGTCGCGGGTCGCCGGATCCGTTCCCCAGCCATCGAGCAGCCCGAGGCTCACCCCGATGACGTGCGAACCCGCCGGCCGGCCGTCGGCCGGGTCTGGACCGATCGATCCCGCGATTCTCCTGGCGCCGGTCACATCACCGGCGAGCAGCGCGAGAGCGAAGGCGCGCAGCGTCTCCAGGGAGGCCGCGCGGAGCGGCCCGACCGGGGTGAACAGCTCGAAGTTCTGCCGCGCTGTCGCGCGAGCGAGAGCTTCGTTCACCGCATCGAGATCCGACACGTCCAGCTCGTTCAGATCGATACCATCGGCCTTGAGCAACGGTGCGATCTCGTTCAGCATCGCGTCGGCCAGCCCGGGCTGATGTGTAACGCCCATGGCTGCGAGCTGGGCACGGAAGTCCGCGTCGTCGAAGGGGGATGGGGTCATCGGCCCAGGATATGCGGACTGCTCCTGAAGCGGCGCCCGGCGGTAGCGTGCCCGCCTCACGGTCCGAGGAGCGCCAACGGCACGACTCGGATGCCGTCCGGGCGCATCAACGCGGGAGTGTTGGTGGGTCCGTATCGGCGGGGCGGTACGTCCCGCTCCAGTCGCTCAATGACCGGTTACGCCGCTCCTACGGGAACAGCTGCTCCAGCACCGGCCAATCGCCGTCGTCGAGGGCCTTCGTGGCGGCGGACTGGGCGGCAGGTGTGACGTGTCCGGAGAGCGACCGGGCCCACAGGGCGCGGGCGGAGTCAAGGTCGTGCGTGCGCACGGCGACGCCCATCTCGTAGATCGTGCTGTTGTAGTCGACGGTGTTGGTCACGCCAGGGACGACGTCGAACGGCATGTACGGGTCGATCCAGGGGATCGTCGGATCCGGGCGGAGGATCAGCTGAGCGCCGGGCTGAATCGCGTCGCCGAGCACATGGTCGAAAACCCTGATGGATCCGTAGTCGATGCACAGCCGCTGTTCGATCGAGATCAGAGTGTCGTTCGGCGCGACGATGTAGGAGAAGATGCCCTGGGCGTTGCTGACGACCTCGCCACGCGCGCCGGGCCGCGCGCCCGCGTCG
>JAFDWK010000050.1:45403-82857 GCA_018268515.1 Actinomycetota bacterium | reverse complement strand
TTGACAAAACTCAGCACATATCAGACCAAAGCGAAGAGGAGCGTGTGACATAGGAGGGTCCTTGGGGTACGAGGTGAATCGGGGAGAAGGGCGGTTCACGCCCAGGGGCGCAGCGCCTCGCGATTGCGGACCTGGTCGGCGCCACGGGCGGCGCGGAAGGTGTCGATCGACACGTCGGGGCCGTTGAGCACGTCTTGTTCGACGACGATCCAGCCGTCGAAGCCGCGGGTCTCGACGGCATCCATCACAGCGGTGAGGTCGATGTCGCCCTCCCCGAACGCGACGAAGGATCCCGATGACCAGACCTCGCGCATACCGCCGCCGGCGGTGAGCACCCGGTTGAGTTCGGCGAGGTTCACGTCCTTCAGGTGCAGGTGGTTGATCCGGTCACCCCAGCGATGCACGGCGTCGAGCGGGTCGCCACCGGCGATGAACAGGTGACCGGTGTCCAGGGTGAGGTTCACGTCGACGTTCGCGAGGAAGCGGTCGATCTCGGCCGGCGACTCCACGAACGTTCCGGCGTGGTGGTGGAAGGTCGGTTCGAACCCGGCCGCCCGCACGAGGGCCGCCGCGCGCTCGGTGTTCTTGAGCAACCGGCCCCACGCTGCATCGGCGAGCGGGTCGACCTCGGCGCCGCGCCCCGGGGCACCCTGGCGCGTGGCGGATCCGCTATCGGCCAGGGTGGGCAGGGGCAGCCGCTGCGGGCCGTCGCCGGCCGCCTCCGAGAATGCGCGCAGGGCATCGCGCAGCTCGGGCAGCGACGCCTCGAAGGCCTCATCGTCCGAGAACGGCAGTTGCACCCAGCCGCCGGCGAGTTCGAGCCCGTGGCTGCGCAGTCGTGAGCGCAGCTGGGCACCCCGACCGAAGAATCCGGCGGGGCCCAGATCCACACCCTTGTAGTCCGATGCGGCGAGGGTCGCCAGCATGTCGTCGGGACGGATCGTCTCCGACCCCTCCGGAGTGAGCTCGAAAACGCCGAAGCTGACCGGAGCGCCCGCAACTGTCGCCTTCACTTGTCTCCTGCGCCTTCTTTACCGAGCAATGGCCGCTGCGCGGCGCGTTGGGCCTCGTACTCGCGGCGTGCCCGACGGGTCGAGGGCAGAGTCGCCTCGGCCGGTATCGGCACGTCCCACCACCCTTCGCCGCTCGGCGAGTACAGCAGCGGGTCGCTCTCGATGTGGATCACCGTCGAGCGCGGCGAGGCCTTCGCCGTGGTCATCGCCGCGGACAGGTCGGCGATGGCCGATCCGGTCGCGGCGATCTCGACCACGTCGAGGCCGTAACTGCGGGCGTTCATCGCCAGGTCGACCGGCAGGGTCTGCGTCGGGTCGTCCTGCATCCGGTACCGGGTACCGAACCGCTCCGATCCCACGGTCTCGGAGAGATGCCCGATCGAGGCGTAACCGTGGTTCTGCACGATCACGATGATGACCTTGATGCCCTCGGCCACGATGGTGGCGAGCTCCGAGCTGAGCATCAGATACGAGCCATCGCCCACCATGATCACGACATCGCGGCCGGAGTCATCGGCGAGTGCACCTCGCTTGACGCCGAGGCCGCCGGCGATCTCGTAACCCATGCACGAGAAGGCGTACTCGACGTGATAGCCCAGCGCATCGCGCACGCGCCACAGCTTGTGCAGATCGCCGGGCAGGGATCCTGCCGCCTGCACGATGACGTCTTCCGGATCCGTCGCCGCCTGCACGGCGCCGATGATCTCGGTCTGCCCGGGTAGGGCCAGACCCGACGGGGTGAACGCTGCGTCGACACTGGCGTCCCAGTCGGCCTTCTCGTGTGTGATGCGGGTGGCGTAGGCCTCATCGACGACGGGCCCGGGCAGCGCTGCGGTGAGCGCGACCAGCGTCTCGCGGGCATCGGCGATGACCGGCAGTTGGGTGCCGTGCTTGTAGGCGTCGAACGCGGCCACATTGATGTTCACGAACTCCACACCGGGGTGCTGGAACGCCGTCCGGGATCCGGTCGTGAAGTCGCTGTAGCGGGTGCCGATGCCGATCACGACGTCCGCGTCGGCAGCCAGGCGGTTCGCCGCAGTGGTGCCGGTCGCTCCTACGCCGCCGAGGTACTGAGGATGGTCCCAATGAAGGCTTCCGCCGCCGGCCTGCGTGGTGCCGACGGGGATCCCGGTCGCTTCGACGAACGCGCGCAGCTGTTCCTCGGCGCCGGCGTAGATCACGCCGCCACCGGCGACGATGAACGGGCGCTTCGCGGCGCGGATCGCCCGCACGGCACGCTCGAGCGCACCCTGCTCGGGTCCCGGGCGGCGCACGTGCCACTCCCGTTCGGCGAGGAACGCCAACGGCACATCGACGCTCTCGGCCTGCACGTCTTCCGGCAGCGCGATCGTGACGGCGCCGGTCTCCGCGGGGTCGAGGAGCACCCGCATCGCGTTCAGCGCGATGGAGAACAGTTGCTCCGGACGCTGCACGCGGTCGAAGAAGCGCGAGAGCGGCCGGAAGGCGTCGTTGACGCTCAGTCCGGTGTCCCAGGGCTGCTCGAGCTGCTGCAGCACGGGGTCGGCGACCCGTGTGGCGAAGGTGTCGCTCGGCAGCAGCAGCGCGGGCAGGCGGTTCGTCGTTGCGAGGGCGGCACCGGTGAGCATATTGGTGGCGCCGGGGCCGACCGATGCGGCCGATGCGAAGGTGGCACGGCGCCGGTGCATGCGGGCGTAGCCCACCGACTGGTGCACCATCGCCTGCTCGTTGCGGGCCTGGTGGTAGGCCATCAGCCCCGGCCGCTCCGCGTCCAGCTGACGCAGCGCCTGCCCGATGCCGGCGACGTTGCCGTGTCCGAAGATGCCGAAGACTCCGGGGATCGTCCGTTCGCGCCGATCCCCGTCGACCGTCCACTGATTCGCCAGGAACTCCACGAGCGCCTGGCTCACCGACATTCTCTTGGTCGTGCTCATCGTGTCTCTCCGTGGTCGTGGTCTCCCGCCATGGCGGAGAGCGGCAGCCGCGCGTCGATCGTCTGCGACGGCCATGATTCGCGTACCCAGGCATGCGCCGGGTCGTCCGTGATCAGCCACGCGCGTTCTGCGTCGGGCCCCGCCATCACGTTCAGGTAGTACAGGTCGTATCCGGGGGCGGCGACGGCAGGGCCGTGGTAGCCGAACGGCACCAGCGCAATATCGCCGGTGTGCACCATCGCATCGATCTCGATGTCGCCCACCGGCGAGGAATACGCGCTGAACAGGCCGAATGCGGCATCGCCGCCGCGTGTGGAACGATCCGATCGCGCGGCCTCGAAGTAGTAGATCTCCTCGAGTCGGGACTCCTGACCCGGCACATGCTCATCGTGCTTGTGCGGCGGATAGGACGACCAGTTGCCGGCAGGGGTGATCACCTCGCACACGATCAGCCGCGCGGCATCGAGGGCCTGCGGTGTGCCGAAGTTGTGCACCTGACGGCTTGCGGATCCGGCTCCGCGCAGTTCGATCGGTGTCTCGCTCGCCGCGATGTATCGGGTTGGACGGCTCTGTGCCGTCGGCGAGGACGCCACGGCGAATCGGCCGGCCCCGCGCACCGAGGCTGAGGCGGAAGACGCGAGATAGAGCACATCGCTCGGGCCGTCGAAGACGGATGCGCGTCCGGTCAGCTCGACCTCCGACGTCGTCGCGCCCTGTTCGACGACGTCGACCGTGAACCGGCCGGCGAGCGGCACGATGATGCGTTCCTCGGCGGCGTCGGGCAGCGTCAGCACATCGCCATCGTTCAGGACGCCGATGCGCAGACCCGTGTGCTGCCAGCCGTCGAGGCTCCCGTCGACGACGCTCTCCCAACCGCTGCCGGTCAGTGCGCCGCGGCGATGGAACCAGGTCTGTTCGCGCATGGTGCCTCAGTGGTTCTGTGGGAAGCCGAGGTTGATGCCTTCGTGCGTGGCGGGATCAAGCCATCGGCTGGTGACAGCCTTCTCCCGCGTGAAGAACTCGAACCCGTGCACACCATACGCCTTGGCATCTCCGAACAGCGAGGCCTTCCAGCCGCCGAAGGAGTGGTATGCGACCGGGACGGGGATCGGCACGTTGATGCCGATCATGCCGACCTGCACCTCGGTCTGGAACCGCCGGGCGGCGCCCCCGTCGTTGGTGAAGATCGCGGTGCCGTTGCCGAACTCGCCCGAATTGATCAGGTCGACACCCTCTTGGAACGTCGTCACGCGCACGATCGACAGCACGGGGCCGAAGATCTCCTCGCGGTACGCCCTCGAAGTCAACGGGAGCTCGTCGATGAGGGTCGGTCCGAAGAAGAATCCGTCCTCATGTCCGTCCACGACCACGTTGCGCCCGTCGACCACGATGCGGGCCCCGTCGGCGGCGGCCAGATCGACATAGCCGGACACCTTGTCGCGGTGTGCGCTGCTGATCAGCGGGCCGAGGTCGGGTTCCCCATCTGGGCCCCCCGCGCCGTCGCCCACGCGCAGGCGCGAGATCCGCTCGGTGATCTTCTCGATGAGACGGTCCGCAACCGGCTCGACCGCGATCAGGACGGATATCGCCATGCACCGCTCTCCCGCTGCGCCGTAGCCGGCGTTGATCGCCTGATCGGCGACCAGGTCGAGGTCCGCATCCGGGAGCACCAGCATGTGGTTCTTGGCACCGCCGAGAGCCTGCACGCGCTTGCCGTTTCGCGATGCGGTCTCATAGATGTACTGCGCGATGGGCGTCGAACCGACGAAGGAGATCGACTGCACCGCAGGGCTCGTCAGCAGGCCATCGACGGCGAGCTTGTCGCCCTGCAGCACCGTGAAGATGCCGTCCGGAAGGCCGGCCTCGCGCCACAGCGCGGCCATCCAGAGCGCCGCGGACGGATCCTTCTCGCTCGGCTTGAGGATGACCGCGTTGCCCGCGGCGATGGCGATGGGGAAGAACCACATCGGCACCATGACCGGGAAGTTGAAGGGACTGATGATGCCGACGATGCCGAGCGGCTGCTTGATCGAGTAGACGTCGATGCCGGTGGAGGCGTTCTCTGAGAAGGCGCCCTTGATCAGGTGGGGGAAGCCGGTGGCAAGCTCGACGACCTCCTGTCCACGCAGGATCTCACCCATCGCGTCCGAGAGGACCTTGCCGTGCTCGCGGGTCACGATCTCGGCCAACTCGCCCTTGCGGGCGTTCAGCAATTCCCGGAACGCGAACATCACCGTCTGGCGCTTGGCGATCGAGGTGCGACCCCAGGCGCGCTGTGCGGCCTCGGCGGTGGCGATCGCCTCGGCGATCTCGGCCTCGTCCGCGAGCGCGACATGACCGACGACGACACCGGTCGCCGGATTGAAGACATCGGCTGTGCGCCCGCTCGTCGACGACCGCGGTGCGCCGTTGATCCAATGGCCGATCTGCGGCAGCGGCATGTTCGTCTCGGTGGTCATGGTGGGCTCCTCAGATCAGCGTGGGGTGGACGAGTCGTGCGGCGATGTCGACGGCTGCCGCGACATCGCCGTCGGGCGGGTAGAGCAGGGCACGGCCGGCCGTGAGACCGCGCACGCCCGGCAGCGACAGAGCGTCTTCCCAGGCGGCGAACGTCTCATCGGGATCCGCGCCGGAATCGCCGCCGAGCAGCACCGTGGGCATCGTGGTCGCCGCCATGACTCGATCCATCTCAGCCACGACGGGCAGCTTCATCCAGGTGTAGGCGCTGTTGCCGCCAAGGCCCGCGGCGATGGCGATCGAGCGGATCACCCCGTCCGGGGTGAGGTCATTGACGATGTGTCCGTCGCTCCAGACGCTCAGGAAGGGCTCGAGCATGATCGGCAGGCGGGCGGCTGCGGCCTGGGTGACGGCATGCGCCGTCGCCTCCAGCGTGGCCGAGGTGCCTTCGTCGTCGAGGTTGATGCGCATCAGTGTCTTGGCGAAGTCGAGTCGAGAATCCACCAGGCTCTGCACGTCGTAGGCGGTGAAACGGTCATCCATCTCGAACGAGGCCGCGCGCAGCCCGCCGCGGTTCATTGAGCCGACGACGACCTTGCCGTCGAGGAGTCCCAGCGCGGCGAGGTCATCGATGATGTCGGGCGTGCCGAGCACGCCGTCGACGCCAGGCCGGGAGAGCGCGGTGGCGAGGCGATCGAGCAGGTCGTAACGGTCGGCCATGGCCGTCGCATCTGCGCCGACGCCGAGCGCGCCCCGGGCGGGATGATCGGCGGCGACGATGAACATCCGGTCATCGTCGCCGAGGATCTCGCGCCGAGTGCGCGCGCGCAGTGCGTCATGGATCAGGTGGGGATGGCGCGAGCGGATCTCTCGCAAGCGGTCGAAATCGGAGGCCGTCAGCACGCCCATGTCAGTCACCCTTCGCGATCACCGCGTCGACCTCGGCCGTGTTCGGCATGGCCGTGGAGCATTCCAGGCGGGAAGCGACGATTGCTCCCGCCGCGTTCGCGAAGCGGATGATCCGCTCCAGCGGCCACCCGCTGAGCAGGCCGTGGCACAGTGCCCCGCCGAAGGCGTCGCCTGCCCCCAGGCCATTGACGACGTCGATGATGAGTGGCGGCACCTCGACGGATTCTTCGCGCGTCTTCGCGAGCACTCCTCGAGGGCCCTGCTTCACGATCGCGATCTCGACGCCATGGGCCAGGAGTGCGTCGGCGGCGCGGTGCGGATCTGTCTCGCCCACTGCGATCTCGCACTCCTCGCGGTTGCCCACGGCCACGGTCACCCGGTCGAGCACGGCACCGATCTGAGCCGACGCCGCGGCCGGATCGTTCCAGAAGATCGGTCGGTAGTCGAGGTCGAGCACCGTGTGCCGGGCGCGGGCCCGCGCCTCCAGGGCGGCGAGGTGGGCGCTGCGGCTCGGCTCCTGGCTCAGCCCTGTGGCCGTCAGCCAGAGCAGCGGAGTGGCGCGCACCGCGTCCAGATCGAGCTGGTCGGCATCGATGTTGAGGTCCGGCGCTTTGGGGTCGCGATAGAAGTAGAGCGGGAAGTCATCGGGAGGGAAGATCTCGCAGAACGTGAGCGGCGTCTTCAGCAGCGGATCCACGGTCACTCGGGACCGGTCGACTCCGAGGTCGTCCAGCTCGCGGAGCAGATATCGACCGAACGGGTCGTCTCCGACCCGCGAGATGAGGGCCGAGTGCCGGCCATGCCGTGCGGCGGCAACCGTGACGTTGGCTGCACTTCCACCGAGGTACTTGCCGAAGCTGGTCACGTCTTCGATGCCGACTCCGCTCTGCAGCGGGTAGAGGTCGACGCCGAGGCGCCCCAGAGCGACGATCTCGGGTGCATCCTGCATCCTTGTCATGCGTGTGCGCACCTCTCTCAAGTGGCGTCCCTTGCGACGCCTGTATGTCTTAACAATAGCACATAGGGATGTTCGTGCAAGGGTTCTCCCTGATCGGGCTGCGGTCATAGGATTGTCACGACATGGGGCCGTGAACAGGGCGGGCCGGAGGGGGAGCGATGGCGAGCGATGAGCCGCTCTGGCCGGCGGAACTGTTCGCGGATCTTGACCGCACAGGCCCCGTCCCGCTGTATTTCCAGGTATCGAGCAGACTCGAGGCGGCCATTCTGTCGGGAGCGATCCCGGCGGGCGCGCGCCTCGAGAACGAGATCTCCATCTCTCAACGGCTCGGGCTGTCGCGCCCGACGATTCGCCGTGCGATTCAGGAGATCGTGGACAAGGGGCTTCTCGTGCGTCGCCGAGGCATCGGCACTCAGGTGGTGCAGGGCCAGGTCACGAGACAGGTCGAGCTCACGAGCCTCTACGAGGATCTGCAGGGTTCGCACCACGAGCCGGGCACGCGGGTGCTCGCCTATGACGTGCGACCGGCGCCGGAGGCGGTCGCGGACGCCCTCGGGGTTCAGATCGGTGCCGAGGTGGTCTACATCCGGCGTCAGCGCAGTACCGACGGCACACCGGTCGCCGTCCTGGAGAACCATCTTCCCCAGGAATATCGGGACATCACCGTCGACGATCTCAACTCTCGAGGGCTGTACCAGATCCTTCGCGCCCGCGGAGTGACGATCCGGGTGGCCAAACAGAAGATCGGCGCGCGCCGGGCAGCCGGCGATGAAAGCGATCTGCTCGACATCGAGGCCGGCGGCCCGGTGCTCACGATGGAACGCATCGCGTTCGACGACTCGGGCAAGGCCATCGAGTACGGGCACCATTGCTATCGCCCCGACATGTACAGCTTCGAGACGACGCTCGTCGCGAAGTAGCCGGACACCGGCACCGGGCGAGGGCGGTGGTTCGGCGCGAGCGCTATCGCCCGGTCGGTGCCTAGCATGGACCCATGGCCCCGAGGATCGACACGACGACCGGGCGCGCGGCGCTCGACGGCGCCCGTGCCGCGCTCGCCGCGGGGGAGAAGCCCGCCCGCTCCGACTACGCCACGGCCGTGCGCTACCTGCTGCAGCTGCTCGATGAGAAGGCGCCCGGCAACAGCGTCGAGGTGCGCGTGCCGCCGTTCGGCGCCGTGCAGGTGGTGCAGGGCCCTCGGCACACCCGCGGCACTCCGCCGAACGTGGTCGAGCTGGATCCGGCCACGTGGATCGCGGTCGCGACCGGATCCGAGACGTGGACTGCCGCTCTCGACGCGGGCCGGATCCACGCCTCCGGCACCCGCGCCGACCTCACCGCCCTGCTGCCGCTGCGGCCCTGATCCGAGAGCCCCGCCGGGGGTTCGGGTTCCGGATCCTCCCGGGTACGCCCATCGGCCCCGAGCCCTGATCCGGCGGAGGATCCTCGCACAGGAGCGCGTGGGACAATGGATCCATGAGCACGTCGCAGCCGCACCGCACGCCCGACATCGAGATCGCGCGTGTCCGTCGTGCGCCGCGCTGGGGCGTCTTCCTCGGCATCGGCGTCGCACTGGGTGTGGTGCTCGCGTTCGTGCTGACGGCGTTCGGCAACTTCGAGGCCTCGGCGGCCACGCAGGTCGCCTACCCGTTCGGGCAGGTGTTCGGCTTCCTGCTGCTGGGCACCGTGCCGGCGGGTCTGGCGGTGCTGGGCGTGGTCGCGCTGCTCTTCGAGCGGGCCGCTCGCCGGACGGAGCGCGTGGTGCGCGTCGATCACGAGTCGATCGCGGAGTAGCGCGGGAGACAGCACCCGCCTGCGGAGCAGCGCGCAAGACCGCGCCCGGCCGCGGACGCGCGAGACCCCGTCCACCTGCGGACTGAATGCGTCGCCCCTGCAGCGACAGGCACCGCGCCCCCTCAGCGATGCCGCGGAATCACGCCACCTCAGCGGTGCCGCCAAACCACGCCTGCTCAGCGATGCCGCGGAATCACGCCACCTCGGCGATGACCGGGCGGATCGCGGAGTCGAAGTCCACCGGGTCGTGCCGCAGGCTGTCGGTCACCGCGATGCTGAACGCGCCGATGCGCCAGATCCCGCGCTGCGCGAGCGGCAGCACATGAACGTTCAGCTCGAACGAATGCGCACGGCGGCCGGTGTCGCGCTCGAACTCCGCGAGCGCCGCCGCGTAGGCGCGATAGGGGTCGCCGGTGCCGGAGACCGAGCGCGAGTAGCGCTGCTGCGCGTCGTTCGCGTAGCGGATCACCTCGGCGGCGAAGGGGGCGATCGCGGCGCGCAGCCGCTCGGCGCCCCGGGCCGGGAGGGCGACCACGGTGTCGAAGCCGTCGATGAGCTCGAGGGGAGTGGCGGACGGATGCGTCTCCGGTTCGACGGTCATGTCCCAGTACGCCCGCCACTGGCGTTCCAGGGCGTCGTCGGCCTCGCCGTCGTCGAAGGCGCGCAGCGGATGGTCGCGCAGGGTGGGGAGTTCCGGCGGCACCCGGATCCCGAGCCGCTGGCGCAGGGCGAGCGCGACGAGCACCGGGACCCCGGCCTCCTCGCGCACGAGCCACTGCGGCTTGTCGACCATGGCCCCATCGTACGGATTCCCGGGCTCCGCGGGGGCGGTTCGCATGACCGGATCGGGCAGCGGTGACGCCCACCCGCGGCGGGCGATCGCACAGCCGCCCGCCGGTAGGATTGTCGGGTGTCCTCCCGCACCTATGCTGAGGCCGGCGTCGATACGGCAGCCGGCGATCGCGCCGTCGAACTCATGAAGTCCGCCGTCCGTGCCACGCACGGACCCGAGGTGCTCGGCGGGGTCGGCGGATTCGCCGGTCTCTTCGACGCCTCCGCCCTGCTCGGCTATCGCCGGCCGCTGCTCGCCTCGAGCACCGACGGCGTCGGCACCAAGGTCGCGATCGCGCAGGCCATCGACAAGCACGACACGATCGGGCACGACCTGGTCGGCATGGTCGTGGACGACATCGTCGTGGTGGGCGCGAAGCCGCTGTTCATGACGGACTACATCGCCTGCGGCAAGGTGTTCCCCGAGCGCATCGCCGACATCGTGCGCGGCATCGCCACCGCCTGCGAGCTGACCGGCACCGCCCTGGTCGGCGGCGAGACGGCCGAGCACCCTGGCCTGCTGGGCGTGGACGACTACGACGTCGCGGGAGCCGCCACCGGCATCGTCGAGGCGGACCGTATCCTCGGATCCGACCGCGTGCAGGACGGCGACGTCGTGCTCGCCCTCGCCTCCAGCGGCCTGCACTCGAACGGCTACTCGCTCGTGCGGCACATCCTGGCCAAGGCCGGCATCGGCTACGGCGACCGCGCCGCCGAGCTCGGCGCGACCTGGGGCGAGGCGCTGCTCACCCCGACCCGCCTGTACACGACGCCGCTGCTCGGTCTCATCGAGCGCTTCGACGGCACGGTGCACTCCCTCAGCCACGTCACCGGCGGCGGCATCGCGTCCAACCTCGCCCGCGTGCTCCCGCAGGGATCCTGGGCCGAGGTCGACCGCTCCACGTGGTCCCCGGCCCCGGTGTTCCGCGTGCTGAGCGACATCGCGGGCACCTCCCTCGAGTCCAGCGAGGGCACCTGGAACCTCGGCATCGGCTTCCTCGCCGTCGTCGACGCGTCCTCCGCGACGGCGATCGCCGAGGCGCTCACGGCCGGCGGCATCGACACCTGGCAGGTCGGCACGGTGCGGTTGGACGCCGTCGCCGCGCGCCCGGCCGGCGACTTCGAACAGGGCGCCAAGGGCGTCGACGGCGGTGCCGTGCGCCTGGTCGGCGCGTACGCGGACAGCGCCCGCGGCCAGGCAGAGAACGGGATGAACTGACACCCATGTGCGGCATCGTCGGAATGGTCGGGCACGCCCCGGTCAACCAGGACATCTACGACGCTCTCCTGCTGCTGCAGCACCGCGGCCAGGACGCCACCGGCATCGCCACCGCCGAACCCAGCGGCGTCATGCACATGGCCAAGGCCGAGGGCATGGTGCGCGAGGCGTTCCGCACCCGCGACATGCGATCCCTCCTCGGCAACGTCGGCCTCGGCCACGTGCGCTACGCCACCAAGGGCACCGCGTCGAGCGAGGAGGAGGCGCAGCCGTTCTACGTGAACGCGCCCTACGGCATCGTCCTCATCCACAACGGCAACCTCACCAACACGCGCGAGCTCACCGCCGACATGGCGCACCGCGACCGCCGTCACCTGAACTCCTCGAGCGACACCGAGCTGCTGCTGAATGTGCTCGCGCACGAGCTGCAGACCACGACCTCCACGGTCGACCTCGACCCGGAGCGCATCTTCGAGGCCGTCTCGCGCACCCACGAGCGGATCGAGGGCGCCTACGCGGTCATCGCGATCCTCGCCGGCTACGGCCTGCTCGCGTTCCGGGACCCGTTCGGGATCCGCCCGCTCATCCTCGGCCGGCGCGTACGCCCCTCCCTCGACCCCGTCACGGGGGCCGAGGGGCCGATGAAGGACGAGTGGGTCGTCGCGAGCGAGTCGCTGGTGCTCGAGAACGGCGACTACGAGGTGGTCCGCGAGGTCGCGCCCGGCGAAGCCGTCTTCATCACCAACGAGGGCGAGCTGTTCACGAAGCAGTGCGCGGCGGATCCGATCCTCGCGCCCTGCGCCTTCGAGTACGTGTACCTGGCCCGGCCCGACTCGGTCATGAACGGCATCTCCGTGTACGAGTCGCGCCTGCGCATGGGCGAGCGCCTCGCCGACACCATCGCGAAGCACGTGCCGCTCGATGAGATCGATGTGGTCATGCCGATCCCGGATTCCTCGCGCCCCGCGGCGATGGAGGTCGCCCGCAAGCTCGGCATCGAGTACCGCGAGGGCTTCTACAAGAACCGCTATGTGGGCCGGACGTTCATCATGCCCGGGCAGGCGGTGCGCAAGAAGAGCGTGCGGCAGAAGCTCAACGCGATGTCGACCGAGTTCAAGGGCAAGAACGTGCTGCTCATCGACGACTCGATCGTGCGCGGCACCACCTCGAAGCAGATCATCCAGATGGCCCGTGACGCAGGCGCCGCCTCGGTGATCTTCGCCTCCGCGGCTCCGCCGATCCGCCACCCGCACGTGTACGGCATCAACATGCCGTCCAAGCACGAGCTCGTCGCCTACGGCCGCACCATCCCCGAGATCGCGGAGGCGCTGGGCGCCGACCGGCTCGTGTACCAGGAGGTCGACGACCTCAAGGCGGCGATCACCGAGGGATCCGAGCTCACCGACCTCGATCTCAGCCCGTTCGACGGCCGGTACGTCACCGGGACCGTCACCGAGGAGTACCTGGGCTGGCTCGAGGGGTCGCAGACCTCGTGATGCGGCGCCGGCGGTGACCGCCCGGCCGCTCTGGCGGGGCCGGACGCTGGCCGTGCTCGGGATCGTGCTGGTCGCGTTCTCGCTGCGATCGGCGGTCGCCTCGCTGTCGCCGGTCGTCGATCACGTCGCGGCGGAGTTCCCGATGCCGGCCGCGGTGGTCGGGCTGATCGGCACCGCGCCGCCGGTGTGCTTCGCCCTGTTCGGGCTGCTCACCCCGCTCATGGAGCGCCGGCTGGGGCTGGAACGGGTGACGGTGATCGCCCTCGTCGCCGTCACGGTGGGCCTGGTGGCGCGCGGCATCGCCGTGGACGCGACCACGCTGCTGCTGGCGACCGCCCTGGTGTTCGCCGGCGTCGGCATGGCCAACATCCTGATGCCGCCGCTGGTGAAGAAGTACTTCCCCGACCGTCTCGGCCTCATGATGACGCTGTACACGACGGTGATGGCGTTCTCGACGTTCCTGCCGCCGCTCGTGGCCGTGCCCGTGGCCGACGCCGCCGGCTGGCGGTTCTCCCTCGCGATGTGGGCCGTGTTCGCGCTGGCGGGCACCATTCCGTGGCTGCTCATGCTGATGCGGGCGCGTGTCGAGAGGTCCGCCGCCGGGACGCTCGCGGATCCCGCTCCGTCGGATCCCGATCCGTCGGATCCCGCTCCGCCGGAAGGCGCAGGGGCCGGATCCGACCGGCTCAGCTTCGAGGACGCGACCGCCCTGTCCACCGGGCCCATCGTCGTGGCGCCGTCCAGCTCGCGGGCGTTCGGGCGGATGGCGCGGATCCCGCTCGCGTGGGTGCTCGCCGCCGTCTTCGGCACCTCGGCGAGCATGGCCTACACGGCCTTCGCGTGGCTGCCCACGATGCTGGTCGAGCACGCCGGCACGACCCCGCAGGCGGCCGGCTTCCTGCTGTCGCTGTTCGCCTTCATCGGTCTTCCCGCGTCGCTCATCGTGCCCGTGCTGATCGTGCGCTTCCGCGCCACCGCGGCGCTGTACGTGATCGGCGCGCTCGGCGCCGCGGCAGGGCTCCTCGGCCTGCTGCTCGTGCCGTCGCCCTCGCTCGTGTGGCTCTGGGTGCTGCTGTACGGCCTCGCGGGGCTCCTGTTCCCGCTCGCGCTCGTGCTGATCAGCATCCGTGCGCGCGAGGCCGAGACCGCGGTCACGCTCAGCGGCTTCGTGCAGAGCGTCGGATACGTGATCGCCGCGATCTTCCCGTTCCTGCTGGGCCTGATGCACACCGCGACCGGCGGCTGGCAGGTGCCGCTGATCGTACTCATCGCGCTGCTCGCGGCGTCGATCCCGGCTGGGATCTACGCCGGCCGTCCGCTCACGATCGAGGCCGCGTGGGAGCGCCGGCACGGGCGCTGGTGATACTCACTCCTCGACCGGACCGAGCAGCGCGGCGGGGACGAGGCGCACCCTCCGATCGTCGAGGTGGTGCAGCTCCAGCACGGTGATCGTGTTGCCCCCGGCGCGCGTCGCCGGCGCCGGGACGAACAGGGTGCGCTGCGGTCCGGTGCGCCGGTAGCGGCCCAGCAGGAAGCCGTTCACGAGCGCGTATCCTTCGCCCCAGCCGGTGGTGTCCAGGAACAGATCCGACGGCGCGTCGAGCACCACCTCGGCGGTCCACGCAGAGGGGCCGGGGTCCGTGCCATCCCCGGGAATCGCGGCAGTGAGCGCGGTCGACGCGGTCACGGGGTCGATCGCGGTGGCGCGCCAGGACCGCAGCGGCTCACCGTCGAGCGAGGCTCCCCCGATGAGGCCCTTCGGCTCGCCCAGCCGATGGTCGTAGTTCACGCGCCCCTGCTCCTCGACGAGCACCGTGAGCAGGTGGCCCGACGGGATCTGCAGCGATCGCTCGCCGGCCGTGCGGGAGATCCGCCCCACGGGGACGCCGTCGACGCTCACGAGTGCGGAGTCGCGGACCTCGCCGAACAAGAGCTGATGTCGTCCGTCGGCGTCGGGCAGCACGGTCTCGTAGCGGACGAGTGGCGCGAGCGTGTCCAGCTCCTCGAAGGAGGGCGGATCCGCATGCACGACACCGGTCGACGCGGCGGATGCGGCGCCCCAGGGGCCGAGCGGGTGCAGCGGCGCCTCTGCGACGGCTCTCGGGGTCGCCGCAGGTGCGGTCTCTGCGGGCACCGGCGCGTACTTCGCGATCACAGAGCGGAAGGCGTGGAACTTCGCGGTCGGATCGCCCGCCTCGTCGAGCGGCGCGTCGTAGTCGTATGAGGTCGTGATGGGCAGATACCGCCCCTTGTGGTTCGCGCCGTTGGTGAGGCCGAAGTTCGTGCCGCCGTGGAACATGTAGATGTTCACCGAAGCGCCTGCCGCGAGAAGCCGGTCGAGCTGATCCGCGGCGTCCTCGGCTGAGGTGGTGTGATGCACGCCGCCCCACCAGTCGAACCAGCCGTCCCAGAACTCGGAGCACATCAGCGGGCCCGAGCGCTGATGCGCGCGCAGGGTGGCCAGCCGCTGATCGACGTGAGAGCCGAAGGATCCGGTCCGATGCAGGCCCGGGATGCTCCCGTCGCGCAGCATGCGATCCTGGGGCTGGTCGACGGTGGTGAGCGGCACCGTGATGCCACTGTCCCGGGTGAGATGCACGAGGGCGTCGAGGTAGGCGGCGTCGTCACCGTAAGCGCCGTACTCGTTCTCGATCTGTACCAGTACCACGGGCCCGCCATGGTCGATCTGGCGGGGCGCCACGATGTCGTACACGCGGCCCAGGTAGGTTTTGATCTCGGCGAGGAAGAGGGGATCCGAGCTGCGCAGACGGATGCGTTCGTCACGGGTGAGCCACACGGGGAGGCCGCCGTTGTGCCACTCCGCGCAGATGTACGGTCCGGGGCGCACGATCGCGTCCATGCCCTCGGCCGCGATGAGGTCCAGGAACCTGCCGAGGTCGTTGGCGCCGGTTGCGTCCCAGGCGCCGCGACGCGGCTCGTGCGCGTTCCACGCCACATACGTCTCGATGGTGTTCAACCCCATCAGCCGGGCCTTGCGGATCCGATCCGCCCACTGGTCTGGGTGCACCCGGAAGTAGTGGATCGCGCCGGACAGGATCCGGTGCGGTGCGCCGTCGCGGAGGAAATCGGTCTCGCCGATCGAGAAGGTGGTCACGCGGATGCTCCCTGAGCGCCCGGGGGCGCAGACGGATCGGGGAGGGGGCAGGAGCGCCCCCTCCCCGATGCGGTGATTACTTGTTGACGGTGAAGCCCTGGGCGTTGCCGTACTTGACGAGCGCCTCCTGCCACGCCTTCAGGCCGTCGTTGAGGTCGGTCTTGTTCTGGTACGCCTGGCCGACGGTGTCGCCGAAGATGCTGTTCGCGTACACCTGGAACGGCAGGTAGCTCCAGCCGGTTCGCACGTCCTTCGAGCCCTGGGTGAGCACCTCGTTGATCTTCTGACCACCGAAGTAGGCCGGGGCTGCGGAGAGAAACGTCGGGTCCTCGAGGTCGGCCGTGGTCGACGGGAAGCCGCCCGACTCCAGGAAGACCTTGATCGAGGCCGGGTCGCTGTTCAGCCAGCGCAGGAAGGCGGCAGCCAGCGCGGGGTTCTTCGACTGCTTGGTGACGGCCTGGCCGCCGCCGCCGTTCTCGGAGTTCGCGGCCGTGCCGTCGTACGTCGGGGTGGGGGCCACACGCCAGTCGCCGGACGCGCTCGCGACGCTGGACTCCAGCACGCCGGGCATCCAGGCGCCGATCACGAGCGAGGCGATCGAGCCGTCACCGAGGCCCTTGTACCACTCGTCCGACCAGCCGGGGGTCGAGGAGAGCAGCCCCTCCTGGGAGAGCTGGTTCCAGACCGAGGTCCACTTCTTGGTGCCCTCATCGGCCAGGTCGATGGTCACCTTCGTGCCATCGGTGGTGAACGGCTTGCCGCCCGCCTGCCAGATCATGCTGGTGGTGAAGCCGGAGTCGCCGGTGTCCGCGGTGATGTACTTCGTGGGGTCGGCGGCGTGCAGCTTCTTGGCGGCCGCGACGTACTCGTCCCACGTCTTCGGGACCTCGATGCCGTAGGTGTCGAAGACCTTCTTGTTATAGAACAGCGCCATGGGGCCGGAGTCCTGCGGGAGCCCGACCAGCTTGCCGCCGATGTTCACCGCGCCCCAGGTGGAGGCGCTGTACTTCGACTTCAGGTCGGACATGCCGTACGCCGACAGATCGACCAGGGAGTCGGAGAGCGCGAACTGCGGCATCGCGTAGTACTCGATCTGCACGACATCGGGAGCCCCGGAGCCGGCCTTGATCGCGTTCTGCAGCTTCGTGTACTCCTCGGTGTTGGTACCGGCATTCACGAGCTTGACCTTGACGTTCGGGTAGGCCTTCTCGAACGCGGCGACCTGCGCCTCGGCGCTGGGCGTCCACGACCAGTAGGTGATCTCGCCGCCCGTCTTCAGCGCGGCGTCGAGATCGGAGGCGGATCCGGATCCGCCCGTCGATGCTCCTCCGCCCGAGCAGCCGGCCAGGGTGCCGATCGTCGCGATGACGGCCGCCGCCGCGACGAGGGTTCGACGCACCGTGCGAGTGGGTGCCATGAGTTTCTCCTTCACTACGTTGTGCTTGCTGTGCAGGGGTGCGTCACTGCTTGACGCTGCCAGCGCTGAGGCCCGCCTGCCAGAACCGCTGCAGCAGGAGGAATGCGATGACGATCGGGATGATCGTGAGGACGGACCCCATGATCACGAGGTTGTAGATGGGCTGGGCGCTCACGCCCGAGGCCTGCGCCGCCCACTGGTTCAGGCCCACGCTGAGCGGGTACCAGGACGGATCGCTGAGCATGATGAGCGGCAGGAAGTAGTTGTTCCAGGTCGCGACGACGGTGAACAGGACCACCGTGACGATGCCGGGGGCGAGTAGGCGCATCGCGATCGTGAAGAAGATCCGGAACTCACCGGCGCCGTCGATCCTGGCCGCCTCGAGCAGCTCGGCGGGCACCGCATCCGAGGCGAACACCCACATCAGGTAGAGGCCGAACGGGCTGATCAGCGACGGGATGATCACGGCCCAGGGGGAGTTCGTGAGGCCCATCTGGCTGAACAGCAGGAAGGTCGGCACGGCCAGCGCGGTGCCGGGAACGGCGACCGCGCCGAGCACCACGGCGAACACCGCGCGGCGGCCCGGGAAGCGGTACTTCGCCAGACCGTAGCCGGCCAGGGTCGCGAGCAGGGTCGCCCCGCCCGCCCCGATCACGACGTACAGCAGCGTGTTGCCGAGCCAGCGCAGGAAGATCCCGTCGCGGTAGGTGAGCGTCTGCATCAGGTTGTCGAAGAAGGCGAAGTCGCCGGAGAACCAGAGTCCGAAGGATCCGAACAGGCCCGCCTGGGTCTTGGTCGCGCTGATCAGCAGCCAGGCGAGCGGCACCAGGGTGTACAGCGCGTACAGCACCATGACGAGCAGCAGCAGCTTCGAGCTGCGAGGGCGCATGGCGTGCGATCCGTTCGCTCCGCGGGTTCGATTCGCGCTGCGGGTTCCACGGTTTCCATTCGTTCCGCGTGGGGTGGTGAGGGCGGTCATCTCAGCGCACCTCCGCCCGGGATCCGCGCAGCTGCACGACGTAGGCGATCACGGCCGTGATGACGCCCATCACGATCGCGATGGTGGCGGCGTAGTTGAACTGCTGACCGGCGAAGGAGAGGTTGTAGGCGTACATGTTCGGGGTGAAGAACGTGGTGATCACGTTCGGTGCGAGCGGACGTAGGATGTTGGGCTCGTTGAACAGCTGGAAGCTGCCGATGATCGAGAAGATGGTGGCGATCACGAGGGCGCCGCGCACGGCGGGGATCTTGATGGCGGTCACGATGCGCCACTGGCCGGCGCCGTCGAGGGCCGCGGCCTCGTACAGGTCGCCGGGGATGGTCTTCAGCGCCGAGTAGAAGATCAGCATGTTGTAGCCCACGAACTCCCAGGTGACGATGTTGCCGATCGAGGCCAGGATCCATTCCCGGGCGAACGGGGTGAGCAGGTTGAATCCGACCAGCTGGTTGATGTTGCCGGCGAGGCCGAACTGGTCTCCGTAGATGTATCCCCACATCAGCACGGCGACGACCGCGGGCACCGCGTAGGGCAGGAACACCAGGATCCGGAAGAACGACGCACCGCGCAGGCGCCCGCTGTCGAGGGCGAGCGCGGCGCCGAGGGCGAGCGCCAGCATGATCGGCACCTGCACCACGAGGAACAGCAGCACCCGGCCGAACGACTCCCAGAACTGCGGGTCGGTGAGCGCCGCGACGTAGTTGTCCAGCCCGACGAACGCGTTGCCGCCGACCAGTTGCTCGCGGAACAGACTCAGATACACGGAGTACGCCAGCGGGGCCAAGAACACCAGGGCGAACACGACCAGGAAAGGTCCGACGAACGCCCACCCCCGCCAGTCCGCCCGATCGCGGCGCGTCGCGCTGCGCAGATCCTGCAGTGTCATCATCGACGTCTCCTTGGTGAAGGGGGTCGGGATCCCCGTGTGTCAACGTCAACATATAGGGAGTCGCGCTAGTGTGTCAACGTCAACAGAAGCGAGGACGCATGAACGCCGAGGACGTCGCACCCGGGTCGCCCCCGACCGCTCCGCTGCGACGGCGCGACCCGTCGCTGGAGGATGTCGCGCGGGCCGCCGGCGTCTCCGGGCAGACCGTCTCCCGCGTCGCGAATGCGAAGGGCTACGTCGGCGCCGCGACCCGCGCGAAGGTCGAGGCGGCGATGGCGAGCCTCGGATACCGCCCGAACAGCGCGGCGCGGGCGCTGCGCTCCGGGCGCTTCCGCGCGATCGGCGTGATCATGTTCACCCTCGCGCCCTATGGCAATCACCGCACGCTGGACGCGATCGCGGTGCGCGCCGCGCAGGCGGGCTACGCGCTCACGCTCATCCCCGTCGAACAGGGCAACCTGTCCACGGTGAGCGGCGCCTTCCACAGGCTGGCAGAGCACGCCGTGGACGGCATCATCATCCTCATCGAGGCGCATCAGCTGGACGGATCCGAGATCGAGATCCCGCCGGGCCTTCCGATCGTGGTGATCGACTCGAATCAGCATTTCTCCCACCCGCTCGTCGACAACGACCAGGCGCTCGGCGCCCGCCAGGCCACCGAGCATCTGCTGGCGCTGGGGCACGACACGGTGTGGCACGTCGCGGGACCGCGATCCTCCTATGCCGCCACCCGGCGCACCGAGGCGTGGCGGGCGGTGCTCGAGGAGCACGCACGGTCAGTGCCCGAGGTGCTGATCGGCGACTGGTCGGCCGAGTCCGGGTACGCCGCGGGGCGAGTGCTCGCCGCCCGGGACGACGTGACCGCGGTCTTCGCGGCGAACGACGGCATGGCGATCGGCCTGCTCCGCGCCCTGCACGAGGCGGGACGGCGGGTGCCCGAGGAGGTGAGCGTCGTCGGGTTCGACGACACCTCGGATGCCGGCTACGTGTGGCCGCCGCTGACGACTGTGCGCCAGCGCTTCGAGGAGGTCGGCGCACTCGCCGTCGACGCGCTGATCGCCGAGTTGGACGGCGTGGCGGCGACCGGATCCGAACCCGACCCCGTCGCCCCGCAGCTCATCCCGACCGAGCTGGTGGTGCGGGCCAGCACGGCCCCGCCGTCGCGCTGAGCGGGGCGCCCATGCGGCGACGGCGCCGGGAGGCGGTCACCCGATGGCGACCTTGTCGCCGACCCGGATCGTGCCGCCGGCTCCGGAGTCGTCGCCCACGGCGCCGCTCACACCGGGCAGGATCAGCAGCCGGCCCAGGGTCGGCTCGTCCTGGCCGAGGGATCCGGTCAGCGTCTTCAGCACGCTCGCGTCGCGCTCGCCCGTGTCGGGGTTCGCGTGCGTCGCCAGGCACCGCACGATGGGGCCGGCGGTGGCGAGGCGCACCTCGCCGATCGTGACGTCGCCCTGCCAGTCCAGTTCGTCCCAGGCGTCGACGCCGCCGATCACCACGTTCGAGCGGAACCGGCGGTCATCGATCTCCCGTTCCAGGGCGGCGCCGAGGGCGGCGACGCTCGCAGCGCTGTGCACGGTGACATAGCCGCGTCCGCGGTCCTGGAAGCGCGACCGCTCGCCGTCGCCGACGAGCACCAGGGGCAGTCGGCCGGGGCGCCGCAGCCGTCTGCCGTCGGGGGAGCCGAGCACGAACGCGGTCACCGCGTCGACGAGCGCGGCGCGGCCGTCGTCGTCCAGGCCCGCCTCGACGAGTGCGGATCCGTCGTGGACGATGCGCACGCGCTGCGTCGCGTCGTCGTACGACAGCTGCAGCGCGGCGAGGCCGGGGAAGGACTCCAGGGCGAGGCCCTTCGACTTCGGCCAGTAGTCGATGCCGTCGCGCTCCTCGGGCGTCGCTGCGTCGGCGAAGCGGAACGCGAGCACCCGGTCTCCGGCGATGCGCCCATCGGCCTGCACGGTGAGGGCGGGCAGGCTCTCGGGTGTGAAGCCCTTGACCGGGTGGCGGTACAGCGCGACGACGTGAGGCATGGATCCATCCTCGCAGGAGCGCTGGAACGGTTCGGACCAGGAGTGCGTGGGCCGGCGCGCACGAGCGGTTCAGACCCGGAGGGCGCGGGCAGACGCCCTCGGCAGGCGCCCTCGGCAGGCGCCCTTGGCAGGCGCCCTTGGCCGGTGCGCGATCGCGCGCGTCAGACCGACTCGCGCTCGACTCGCAGCACGCCAACGACGAACCCCGCCACGAGCGGACTCGGGCGGGGTTTCGAACGACGGGGCTCAGGCTTTTTCGAGCTCGTCCTCGTCTTCGTCGGCGTACTGATCGGCCCACTTGTCGACGTACTGGTCTTCCTCAGAAGCGGGATGACCCAGCTCGCGCTCCAGCGCGGAGTAGTTCACCGAAGGACTGTACGCCTTGAGTTCGCGAGCGATCTTGGTGTGCTTTGCCTTCTGACGGCCACGGCCCATGCGCGAGACCCCCTTACTGTAAGCAACGGGCGGGAACGGGGCCCGTTGTCTATTTCCGGCACCGGCTCGCGGCCGGTAAGAGTAGCATCCAGGATAGCACGAGGGCCACCTCACCTCGCCGTGACGGGCCCCGCGACCGCCAGCCGGAAGGAACGACGAGATGAGCGACTCCACCTCCACGCCCGACGATCAGGAGCTGCAGAGCGCGCAGTTGCAGAAGGCCGTGATCGTCGCTCTGCGCCCCGGTCAGCCGCCGCGCGTGCTGGCCGAGGCCATGCACTACGCCGGACTGCTGAAGGCCGCGCTGGTGGTGGTGCACGTCGACGTCACCCGGTTCGTGACGTTCGAGGATCCGGACGGGATGGTGCACTCCGCGCCCATCGATCTGAACATCGACACCGGCGCCGAGGAGTTCGCGGAGCTGCGGCGCGAGGTCGAGCAGGTGCTCAGCGGATCCGGGCTCACCTGGGCCGCCCGCCAGCTCGTCGGCGACCCCGCGCTCGCGATCAAGCACCTCGCCGGAGAGGTCGACGCGCAGCTGATCGTGGTCGGCACGCGCAGCCGGGGCATCGGCGAGTCGATCCGCGAGTTCTTCACCGGATCCGTCGCGGCCCGGCTCTCGCACCGCCAGTCCCGGCCGATCCTGGTCGTCCCGCTCGAGGAGCCGATCGCAGACGACAAGAAGGACCCCTGGGTGGAGTAGCTCGGCCGCCCCGCGCTCCATCCGTGACCGCGAGACTGCATCTCCGCGACGAGACTGCAGCTCACGAGCGCAGTCTCGTCGCCCGGTTGCAGTCTCGCGGTCAGAGGAGGGGAACCGATCGACGGCCGGGATCCGGCTCAGTGCGTGAGCGCCGCCAGGGCCGACGTCACTGCACGGGCCGCGTCGTCGAGCGCGCTGTCCAGCTGCGACACGAGCGATGACGGCAGTGTGCCCCCCTTCGCCACGTGCGTGCGCAGGTCGGCGCGCACCCGGGCGCGGAAGGCGTTGATCGAGGCATCGGCGCGGCGCAGCTCCTCGCGGCTGGTGATCCGCTCGTCGGCGCGGGCCGAGGCCTCGCGGGAGGACGACGCCGACGCGCCCCTCTGCTCCTCGCGGGCCGCGGCGGCCAGATCCGCACGGAGGCTCTTCATGGCCTCCTGCACACTCTGGCGCACCTCGTTCGCGATCAGGCGCACGGAGTCGTTGAGCCCGGCCTCGATGCCCTGCAGATCGCCCTCGCGGGCCGCGAGCTCGGCGCGTCCGGCCTCGGTGATCGCATAGATCGTGGTGCGGCCGTCGGCGGTCTTGGAGACCAGGCCCTCCTCCTCGAGCTTCGCGAGCCGCGGGTAGATCGTGCCGGCGCTCGGCGTGTACGTTCCCCCGGTGCGGTCGGTGAGCGCCTGGATGATGCCGTAGCCGTGCTGCGGCGATTCCGCCAGCAGCGCGAGCAGGTACAGGCGCAGATCGCCGTGGGAGAAGACGGCGGGGCTCACAGCAGGTCCTCCCCGTCGGAGGTGAACGCCACCGGCGCCTCGGCGGCGTCGCGGCGCAGCACGGTGATGTCGCCCGACACGGTGTTCACGCGCACGTCGGCGAAGGAGCCGGACAGCTCCCCGCGCGATCCGGTGAAGTTGGACGGTCCGGACGAGCCGCGCGGCACGCCGTCGATGGTGACCCGGCCGCTCATGGTGCGGGTGACGTAGTTGGCGGCGAGACCCTCGTCCAGGCGCACCGTGGCGTCGCCCGCGACGCTGTTCAGCGACACGGTGTTCACGGATCCGGTCGCGTCGATGAGCATCGCGCCCGAGACGCTGTCGATCGTGGCCTTGCGGATCTCGCCGGTCAGCGCGACGCTGCCCGAGACCGTGTTGGCCATGGCGGATCCGGACAGCCCGCGCACCTGCACATCGCCCGAGACGGTGTTGACGTTCAGGTCGCCGGTGTGGGTGTCGACGATGAGGTCGCCCGACACCGTGTTCAGGCGCGCGTCCTCGGTGAGGCCCGAGACGAGGGAGCCTGCGCTCACCACGCCGAGGTTGAGCGCGATGTCGCGGGGGACGGCCAGGCTGATCTCGGCCTTCGGGCCGCCGGCGCCGAAGTTGCGGAACACCTCGAGGAAGTTGTCCCACCCGATCTGCGGGTGGTCGATCTCGATCTGGTCGCCGTCGGACTCGATGCGCAGATCCTTGATGGTCACGTTGTGCACCTCGATCCGGATGCCCGGCTCGTCGTGCGCGATGACGTCGACCTGGCCGCCGACGAGTCCGATCTTGAGCTTCGACGCGCGCTCGATGTCGATCACGCGCTCCTGCCCGGGGGCGATGAGCCACTTCTCGGTCATGTCTGTTCTCCTGGGTCGGGGGATCCCGATCCGCTGATCGAGATATATCGTGTCTTGAGAATAACACGATATATCTCGAATCTGTCAAGAGGGATCGGCGAGAAACCAGATCCGACATGAGACATCACGGCAGGCGTGGTGTCTCATGCAGGATCTGGTTTCTCACGAGGAGGCGCGTCGCGAAGCGCGTCGTCAGTGCGTGGGCGCGGCGTGCCAGATCCGGTCGAGGTAGTCGCGGATCGAGCGGTCGGAGGAGAAGAAGCCGCAGCGGGCGACGTTGAGGATCGCGGCGCGGGTCCAGCCGTCCCGGTCGGCGTAGGCCGCGTCGACGCGCCGCTGCGCCGCCATGTAGGCCGCGTAGTCGGCGAGCACCATGAAGCGGTCCTCGTAGAGCAGGTTCGACACGACGGGCTCGAACACCGAGCGGTCGCCGCCGGAGAACGTCCCGGAGGCGATGAGGTCGATCGCGCGGCGCAGCCCGGGGTCGGCCTGGTAGTAGGCGGCGGGGTGGTACCCGGCCTGGGCGAGTTCGGCGACCTCGGGCTCCGTCATCCCGAACAGGAAGAAGTTCTCGTCGCCGACGAGCTCGCGGATCTCCACGTTCGCGCCGTCGTCGGTGCCGATCGTGAGGGCGCCGTTCAGCGCGAACTTCATGTTGCCCGTTCCCGACGCCTCCTTGCCCGCCAGCGAGATCTGCTCGCTGAGATCCGCCGCCGGGATCACGCTCTCCGCGAGGGTGACGTTGTAGTTCGGCGGGAACAGCACCTGCAGGCGCCCATCGAGGCGCGGATCCGTGTTCACGACGGATCCGACCGCGTTGATCAGGTGGATGATCCGCTTCGCCATCGCGTAGCCGGGCGCCGCCTTCGCGCCGAACAGGACCGTGCGCGGCTGCAGCTCCTCGAGCGGGATCCGGCCCGACATGACGCCCTCGTACTCGCTCACCACATGCAGCACCTTGAGCAACTGCCGCTTGTACTCGTGCAGGCGCTTGACCATCACGTCGACGAGGTGGCCGTCGCCGACCCGCATCCCGTCTCGCGCCTGCAGCACCGCGTTGAGGCGCTGCTTGTTCGCGTCCTTCACCGCGGCGAAGGACGCGCGGAACGCCGCGTCCTCGGCGAGCGGCTCGAGCCCGCGCAGCCGTTCCAGATCCGTGAGCCAGCCGTCGCCGACCGCCTCCGTGATGAGCGAGGAGAGGCCGGGGTTTGCGAGCCGCAGGAACCGGCGCGGGGTGACGCCGTTGGTGACATTGGTGAACTTCTCCGGGAAGAACTCCGCGAACGCGGGCAGCACCTTGTCGCGCAGCAGCTGCGAATGCAGCTCGGCGACGCCGTTGACCTTCGCGCCTGCGACCGTCGCGAGGTAGGCCATCCGCACGGCGCGCACCGGGAATTCGGCGATGATCGACATGTCGCGGATCCGCAGTTCGTCGTCGCCGAAGCGGGCGCGCACGGCGGTGAGGAACTCCTCGTTGATCCGGTAGACGATCTCGAGGTGCCGGGGCAGCAGGCTGCCGAGCAGCTCCACCGGCCACACCTCGAGCGCCTCCGGCAGCAGCGTGTGGCAGGTGTAGGCGAAGCATTGCTGCGTGACGGCCCAGGCCGCATCCCACGCCATGCCGCGCTCGTCGACGAGCACCCGCATGAGCTCCGGCACGGCGATCACCGGATGGGTGTCGTTGAGCTGGAAGATCACCCGCTCGGGCAGGCGGGCGAGGTCGAACCCTTCCGGCAGCCGGTCCAGGAGATCGCGGATCGACGCGGCCACGAAGAAGTACTGCTGCTGCAGGCGCAGCTCCTTGCCCTGCGGCGTGGAGTCCTCCGGGTAGAGCACCTTGGAGATGTTCTCCGCGAAGGTCTGCGCGCGCACGGCCTGCTCGTAGTCGCCGGCGTTGAAGATGCGCAGATCGAAGGCGTCGGTGGCCTTCGCGCGCCAGAGCCGCAGGGTGTTCACCCGCCCGTTGCGGTAGCCGGGCACGAGGTAGTCATAGGGCACGGCGCTCACGTCCCACCCCGGGATCCAGCGTGAGCGGACGGCGCCGTCCTGGTCGTACGTCTCGGTGCGTCCGCCGAACGACACCGTCTGCGCCGCCTCGGGGCGGGAGCGCTCCCAGGGGGCGCCGAGCGTGAGCCATGCGTCGGGCTGCTCGACCTGCTGGCCATCCTCGAACGTCTGCCGGAAGATGCCGTACTCGTACCGGATCCCGTAGCCGATGCTGGGCACGCCGAGCGTCGCGAGCGAGTCGATGAAGCACGCGGCCAGGCGCCCCAGCCCGCCGTTGCCCAGCCCGGGCTCGATCTCGTGGCCGCGCAGCTCGTCGAGGTCGACCCCGCAGGCGGTCATCGCCTCGGCCGCGATCCCGGCGAGGTCCCCGGCCAGCAGATCGCTGTCGAGCTGGCGGCCGAGCAGGTACTCCGCGGACAGGTAGCAGACCGTCTTCGCCGCGGCCTCGGCCTGCCGGTGCTGATCGGCGAGCCACGGCACCATGAGGAAGTCGCGCACGGTGCGGGCGAGGGCGAGGTAGCGATCGTTCGTGCTGGCCTCGGCCAGAGCGACGCCGCCGGAGAGGTTCAGGTTGCGCAGGAACTGCGCGGTGAAGCCGTCCACGCTCGGCGGCAGGTCGAGTGCGAGGGCGGGCGAGTGCGGGGCGGTGGCATCGGAGGAGGTCACGCGACGAACGTACCGCAGAGTTCCGCCCCGTCTTCCGGAGATCTCTTGACCTTGACGCAGCGTCAACTTCTACCGTGGTCTCATCGACGACGGAAGGAGGATCCCATGGAGCATCGGGACTGGTCGATCCAGGAGATCGCGCGGCTGGCCGGCACCACGAGCCGCACCCTGCGGCACTACGACGACATCGGACTGCTGCCGCCCACGCGGATCTCCTCGAACGGGTACCGCCACTACGACGAGGGCGCGCTCCTGCGCCTGCAGCGCATCCTGCTGCTGCGCGGGCTCGGACTCGGGCTGCCGGCGATCGCCGAGGTCGTCGCCGCGGATCCGGATCCGACCGGAAGGCGGGACGGCACCGGATCCGCCGGATCCGCCGGATCCGGATCGCCGGGATCCGGATCGCCGGGATCCGGATCGCCGGGATCCACCGGATCCGGATCGCCGGGATCCGTGAGGGCCGGATCGGCCGCCGCGACCGCCGCGATCGAGGCGGCAGCCCTCGAGAAGCACCTCGCGCTGCTGCGCGCGGAGCAGACCCGGCTGGCGCGGCAGATCGCGTCGGTCGAGAACACCATCACCACACTCAGAGAAGGAGGATCACTCATGCCCGAGAACATGTTCGACGGCTTCGACCACACCCGGTACCAGGAGGAGGTCGAGAGCCGCTGGGGGAAGAAGGCCTACGCCGACGGCGACCGCTGGTGGCGCGGGCTCGGCACGGAGGGCCAGGAGTCGTGGAAGGCCTTCGTCGCCGACCTCAACGCATCGTGGATCGCGCTTGCCGAGGCGGGTGCGGATCCGGCCTCATCCGAAGCGCAGGAGATCGCACGGCGGCACGTGGGCTGGCTCACCGGCATCCCCGGTACGCCCGCCTATGACGAGCGCGGAGACCGCAGGGGTTACGTCGTCGGTCTCGGCGAGATGTACGTGGCGGATCCGCGCTTCGGCGCGAATTACGCCACCGCATCGGACCGGGCCGCCGAGGCGGCGTCGGGAACCGCCGGCACCGCAGGGGCGGAGTTCGTGCGTGACGCCCTGCGGATCTACGCCGAGGGCAACCTGTAGGAACCGAGCACCGTTCGGGGCGCGCTCCAAACCGGGCGCGCTCCAGACCGGGCGCGCTCAGACCGGGCGCGTCCCGAACGGTCGTCCGGAGCCGGCTGGCGCCGACAGGATCCGCGCACGAGTCGACCGTTCTCAGGACGGAGACGGCCGCACGACCGTGTCGACGTGCACGCCGCGACGGGCGCGAATCCATCCCGAGAACGGTTCGGCCACGGCGACGCGGCCCGTCCCGACACCCTCGCGACGCGAGGATAGGCTGACAGCACGATGGGCATCTCGCGGCGAACCCTGCTCGTCGGCGCCGGGGCGGGCGCCGTCGCGGTCGTGCTCGCGGCCTGCACGCCCGAGCCGCAGCCGACGAAGAGCCCCACCTCGGGGCCGCCCTCGCCGACACCGATCGTCACGCCCGGCGCGGCCCCGGAGCCCTCCGCCTGGATGCGCAGCACCTGGTCGACGGATCCGTACGCCCGCGGTGCGATGAGCTATCTGCCGGCGGGGGCGACGCCGCAGCTGCGCAAGGACCTCGCCGTGCCGATCGGCGACCGGCTGTTCTTCGCCGGCGAGACGACGGATCCGGATCGCCCGGGCACCGTTCCCGGTGCGATCGGCTCCGGACAACGGGCCGCGGCCGCGATCATCGCCGCCTCGTCGAGCGGTGAGCGCATCGCCGTGGTCGGCGCGGGCGCGGCCGGAGCCGCGGCCGCACGCGCCCTCGCCGATGCCGGGCGCACCGTGACCGTGTTCGAGGCGCGCGAGCGCACCGGCGGGCGGATCCGCTCGGTCGACGACAAGAAGTGGCCGATGCCTGTGCAGCTGGGAGCGTGGCTCTCGGCCGGGGAGGGCGCGGGAACCCTGGGCGCCCTGCTCGCCGCGCAGGGCATCCATCGGCTCGGGTTCGATGCGCCGACCGGCTGGTCCGACCACGGCGCCGTGCCCACGATCGACGAAGGGCCCCTGCGCAACGCCGTGCAGCAGGCGGCGAACGCGGCGTCCGATGTGTCGGTGATCGATGCGCTCAAGGCGGCGGGGGCGAACCCTGCCGACCCCGCGCTCGAAGCCGCGCTTGCCTGGCTGCAGGCGACCACGGGCGCCGACGCGGCGAAGGCGTCGAGCTGGTATCCGCCGGCCATCCTCCCCGACGCGCTCGTGGGCGCTGACGGCGATGTCGGAGTGCTCGTCGACACCCCGCTCAAAGACATCAAGGTCACGTTCGCCTCTCCGGTGACGCGCATCGCCCACGACGACTCCGGGGTGAGCCTGCGCCTGGGCACGGGGGAGTCGCTGTCGTTCGACCGGGTGGTCGTGACGGTCCCGCTCGGAGTCCTGCAGCATCAGGCGATCGAGTTCGCGCCGCCGCTGCCGTTCGGTCACCGCGGCGCGATCGCCGCACTCGCCTCCGGATTCGTGGAGACCGTGTGGGTGCAGTTCGACGACGCGTTCTGGAAGGCCGACGCCGACCTGTGGCACGTCATCGGCGGGGAGGCGGTCGTGCGCACCTGGCTGAACCTGCAGCCGGTCACCGGCAAGCCCGTGCTCGTCGGTCTCGTCGGCGGGCCGGCCGCGGAGGCGTTCGCACGCCTCGGAGACGGCGACGCGCAGGCCGCCGTCCGCGAGTCGCTGCGGTTCTTCGTCGCGGCGACGCCGACACCCTGACACCGGATCGGATCCGGACTGCTCCCCGGTCGCGGATCCGGACTGCTCCCCGGTCGCGGATCCGGACTGCTCCCTGGTCGCGGATCCGGACTGCTCCCTGGTCGCGGATCCGGACTGCTCCCTGGTCGCGTATTGCGGGTATGGCTGCCTCGAAGTCGCAATCTGCGACCAGGGAGCGGAGGGAGCGGAGGGAGCGGAGGGAGCGGAGGGAGCGGAGGGAGCCCAGGGAGCGGGGGGAGCCCAGGGAGCGGGGGGAGCCCAGGGAGCGGAGGAGCGGAGGAGCGGAGAGGTGGAGGGGTGGTCCGAACCGCGGAGTCGGAGCGACGTCAGGATGGATCAGCGTCAGACCGGATCCGGCTCCTGCGGATCCGGCTCCTCCGGATCCGCAGCCCTCGCGGGCTTCAGATCCGCCCTCGCCATCGTGGGCAGCCGGCTCAGCGCGACCAGGCCGCTCGCGACCAGCGCGAAGATCGCCAGCGCGATCGCCGAGGACCCGATCAGCTCGAGCGGTCCGGACACCTGACGCGGATCCAGGAAGTAGTACGGATACCAGCCCACCACGCCGCCGCGCCAGATCGTGAACACGCCCCAGAGGATCGGGTACAGCAGCACGTACGGCACGATCCGCCAGGACGCCGTGCGCCGGCGGGGGCCGAACATCCAGGCGACGATCGTCCAGGCGGGCAGCACGAAGTGCAGCACCACATCCGACCAGGGCACGGTGATCGGGACGCCGCGCACCCCTGCCTGCCACACGATCAGCCCGAACGCGAGGCCGGCCGTGATCGTCCAGCTGAGCACCACCGCGCGGGCGGTGGTGAGCCAGGTCGGATCCTCTGCGGTGCGCAGCGCGACCACGCCGGCGATCAGGGCGAGGAGTGCGAACGCGATGTTCGACTCGATCGTGAGGTACGCGAGGTAGTTCTGCCCGGCGATGGTCTGCGAGCTGAGGCCCCAGAACAGCCGGTCCACGAGGGCGAGGGCGCACACGGCCGCGGTCAGCAGACGCGACCAGCCGAAGGCCTTCCTCATGGTCACGCGCGCGTCGTCCTCCTCGGTCACTGCGAACCGATCGGCGGGCACCCCGGGCCGGACCCGCCATTCGGCCGAGTCTACGGAATCCGGCTGGGCCCGTGTCGGCGACCGGGGCTGGAGCTCGTCGCCGGAAAACGGAGGAACCCACGGCGCGTCGCACCCAAGCGCCCGGCCGACACGCCGCGTCCAGGCTCCGGCTCCTCCGTTCTCCCACGGGGCGGTCCGATGGCCGACCGCGCGCCGCCCCATGACCGGACGCACGGGCGCCAGGTCTAGGCTGGCGGGCATGACGTCGCAGGTTCCGCTCCGCCTCGCGCTCGTCGTCGCCGGCGGGGCGATCGGCACCGCCGCGCGACTGGGGCTGGGACTCGCCCTTCCCGCGTCGGACGGGAACGGACTCGGCGCGGTCCCGTGGGCCACGCTGATCGCCAACATCGCAGGCGCGTTCCTCATCGGCGCGCTCGCCGCGCGGCTGCCGTCCTCCAGCGCGGCGCGCGTCTTCCTCGGCACGGGCGCGCTCGGCGGCTTCACCACCTACAGCGCGTTCGCCGTGGGCAGCGTCACCCTCTGGCATGCGCAGCCCTGGCTCGCCGCGGCCTATGCGATCGGCAGCGTCGTGCTGGGCATCGGCGCCGCCGCGTTCGGCCTCGACATCGCCCGGCCGCGCTCCTCGCACACGCAGGCGCACGGATGAACCCGCTGCTGTTCCTGTCCGCCGCGCTCGCCGGAGGCCTCGGTGCCGGCCTGCGCTATCTCGTCGACCTCGGGGTGGCGCGGCTCGTCGGCACCCGGTACCCGTGGGGTGTGCTGGTGATCAATCTCACCGGATCCTTCGCGCTCGGAGTCATCACCGGCGGCTTCCCGGGCGCGGCGTTCATCGTCGGTGCGGGGCTGCTCGGCGGCTACACCACGTTCAGCACCGCCATGCTCGACACGGTCGCGCTGTGGCGGGACGGATCCTCCCCGGCCGCCGTGTTCAACGCCGCGGGGATGCTGCTCCTCGGGATCCTCTCCGCGATCGCCGGGCTCGCGCTCGGCACAGCGCTCGCCGGCTGACCGGTGGTCCGGCTGACCGGCCTCAGTCGCGCACGCGCACGGAGAGGCAGGTCACGCAGCCCTCGAGCTTCTCGAACTCGCTGATCGGCGTCTCGAGCACGGTGAGACCGCGGTCGCGGAACAGCTGCGCGCTCTGCGGGGCATCGGACGACATCAGCACGGTGTTCTCGTCGAGCACCACGACGGCCGTGCCGTGCTCCTCGGGCACCGCGAGGAACCGGGGGTAGATCGAAGGGTCGTCGACGAGGGGCGGATAGCCGATCACGGTGCCGTCCGGGAGCGCGGTGACCCCGCTCTTCAGGTGCAGCACCTTGGTGACCTCGACGGGCACGACCCTCCAGCCGCGCGGGGCGAGCAGCGCGTCCAGCTGGCGGATGCCCTCGGCGCTCGTGCGCAGGGTCTGGCCGACGTAGACCGTGCGACCGACCTTGAGCACGTCGCCGCCGTCGAGCGTGCCAGGGGCCTCGATCGCCGCGAACGGGATGCCCGTGCGCTCCAGCGTGACCCGGGCGGTGTCGATCTCGCCCCGCCGCGAGTCCGCGCCGGGGCGGGTCAGCACGGCGAAGTCGCCGAACATCACCACGGCGTCTTCGACGAAGACCCCGTCGGCGTGCGCGTCGGCCGCCTCGATGTCGATCACGTCCCAGCCGCGGGCACGGTAGACGTCGACGTACTGCTCCCACTGGCGCAGCGCGAGCTCGGGATCCACCGGCACGCGGTCGAGGTGGGTCAGCTCGCCCTCGGCGAGACGGGGCGACGGACGACGGACGAGAAGGCGCGGCATCGTCCCAGACTAGACGCCGTCGCCGGGCGTTTCCGGATACACGAACGCATCTAGACTCGTGGCAGCGCAGCCGTACGCATGCCGGTCGTCCGCACGCGCCGATCGAGGGGATCTGACGTGTCCGCACTCGCCGTCCTGAGCCTGCGCAACCGCGCCCTGATCGCGCTCATCACGATCGTGGCCGCGGTGTTCGGCGGCCTCGCGCTGACGAACCTCAAGCAGGAGCTGATCCCGTCGATCGAGTTCCCGCAGCTCGCGATCGTCGCGAGCTACCCGGGAGCCTCGCCGGAGGTCGTCGAGCACGACGTGTCGACCCCGATCGAGACCGCGATCCAAGGCGTGCCCGGTCTCGACACGTCCACCGCGACGAGCACGACGAACTCCTCCGTGATCCAGGCGTCCTTCACGTACGGCACCAACCTCGCCACCGCCGAGCAGAAGATCAACCAGGCGATCGGGCGGATCAAATCGCAGCTGCCGGACGGGGTGGATCCGCAGGTCATCACCGCATCGATCGACGACTTCCCGGTGATCCAGATCGCCGTCACCGGGTTCTCCGACGCGGAGGCGGCGCAGCAGCGCCTCACGAACACGATCATCCCTAAGATCGAGCGGCTCAAGGGCGTGAACGCCGCCTCGCTCGTCGGCGGGCAGGGCAAGCGCCTCACGATCACGCCCGACAACACGGCGCTGCTCGCGGCGGGGCTCTCCTCGAGCGCGATCAAGGACGCACTGCAGCAGAACGGCACCCTGTTCCCGGGCGGATCCATCACCGAGAACGACAACACGCTCACGGTGCAGACCGGTGAGAAGCTCACCAGCGTCGAGCAGATCCAGGCGATCCCGCTGATCGGAGCGACCGTGCCGGGGACCACGGTCGGATCCGTCGCGAAGGTCGCGATCGCCGGGGATCCGGTCACCTCTCTCTCCCGCGTCGACGGCAAGACCGCCCTCACGATCGCGGTGACCAAGCTGCCGTCGGCCAACACGGTCGACGTGTCCAAGGCCGTCACCGGCCTCGTCCCGCAGCTCAAGAAGGACCTGCCGGGCGCGACGTTCACGACCGTGTTCGATCAGGCGCCGTTCATCCAGCAGTCGATCGAGTCGCTCGCCCAGGAGGGCCTGCTCGGACTCGTGTTCGCGGTGGTGGTGATCCTGATCTTCCTGCTGTCGGTGCGCTCGACGCTCGTCACCGCGATCTCGATCCCGACCAGCGTGCTCATCACCTTCATCGGGATCCAGGCGTTCGGATACTCGCTCAACATCCTGACGCTCGGGGCCCTGACGATCGCGATCGGCCGCGTCGTGGACGACTCGATCGTGGTGATCGAGAACATCAAGCGCCACTACGTGCAGGGCGCCGACAAGAAGGCCGCGATCATCAGCGCCGTGCGCGAGGTCGCCATGGCGGTCACCGCCTCGACCATCACCACGGTCGCGGTGTTCCTGCCGATCGCGTTCGTCGGCGACATGACGGGGGAGCTGTTCCGCCCGTTCGCGCTCACCGTGACGATCGCGATGACGGCGTCGCTGCTCGTCGCCCTCACCATCGTGCCGGTGCTCGCGTACTGGTTCCTGCGCCCGGGCAAGCAGTTGCTCGGCCCGGACGGCCATGCGATCGACCCCGAGCACGAGGATGCGCCGCCGACGCGGCTGCAGAAGGCGTACCTGCCGATCCTGCGCTGGACGCTCAAGCACTCCTGGATCACGCTCGTGCTCGCCGTGGTCGTGCTCATCGGCACGATGGCCGCCGCCCCGCTGATGAAGGTGAACTTCCTCGGCTCCAGCGGCCAGAACACCTTCACGATGACGCAGAAGCTCGGGCAGGCGCCCAGCCTCGACGCCGAGGACGCCGCGGCGCAGAAGGTCGAGGAGGCGATCAAGGACATCCACGGCATCAAGACCGTGCAGGTCTCGATCGGCTCGAGCGGATCCGCTCTGCGCGACGCGTTCTCCGGGGGCGGATCCGGCATCACCTACTCGATCACGACGGATCCGTCGGTGAACCAGGAGACCGTGCAAGCCGACGTGCGCGCAGCCGTCACCAAGCTCGACGGGGTGGGCGACATCACGATCGCGGCGTCACAGGGCTTCGGATCCAGTGACATCCAAGTGAAGATCACCGCGCCGGACGCGAAGACGCTGAACGATGCGACCGACGCGCTCCTGAAGGAGCTGAAGGACTCCGCGGGTGTCAACCAGGTCACGAGCAACCTCTCGGCCTCGTTGCCGTACATCTCGGTGCAGGTGGACCGCGTGGCCGCCGCGCAGCACGGTCTCAGCGAGGTCGCGGTGGGCGGCATCGTCTCGCAGGCGATGCGTCCGCAGCAGATCGGATCCGTGGAGATCGACGGATCCTCGCTCACCGTCTACCTGCAGAGCGCGAACCAGCCGACCACGGTCGATGCGCTGAAGGCCCTGACCGTCCCGAGCCGCGCGGGCCTGATCCGCCTGGACCAGATCGCGACCGTGCAGCAGAGCGAGAGCCCGGCGTCGGTCACGACCCAGCGCGGGCAGCGCACGGCGACGGTGTCCGTCACGCCGAAGGGCAACGACCTCGCGAGCGCGTCGGCGTCGGTGTCGAAGGCGATCACGAACGCGAAGCTCCCGTCCGGGGCCGACGCCTCGCTCGGCGGCGTGGTCACGCAGCAGCAGGACGCGTTCGGCCAGCTCGGGCTCGCGATGCTCGCGGCGATCCTCATCGTCTACATCGTGATGGTCGCGACGTTCAAGTCGCTGCGCCAGCCGATCCTGCTGCTGAGCTCGGTGCCGTTCGCGGCGACCGGCGCGATCCTGCTGCAGATCGCGACCGGCGTGCCGCTCGGCGTCGCCTCGCTGATCGGCGTGCTCATGCTCATCGGCATCGTGGTGACCAATGCGATCGTGCTCGTGGATCTGGTGAACCAGTACCGCGAGAAGGGCATGAACGCGCACGACGCCACGATCGCCGGTGGATCCCGGCGTCTCCGGCCGATCCTGATGACCGCGCTCGCCACGATCTTCGCGCTCACCCCGATGGCCCTCGGCATCACCGGGCACGGCGGCTTCATCTCGCAGCCGCTCGCGATCGTCGTGATCGGCGGCCTGGTGTCGTCGACCGTGCTGACGCTGCTCGTGCTGCCCACGCTCTACAACCTCGTCGAGGGCGCCAGGGAGCGGCGGGCCGCCAAGCGCGCCGCGAGGGCCGGCGGATCGCCGAACGGTCCCGGCGCACCGGATCCGGGCACCCCCACGGCGCCGAGCGCCCCATCGGGCGACGGCACCTCGACCGCCGCAGAACAGGAGAGTGCACCTGCGGGCGACACCGCTCGGGAGAGCGATGAGCCGGGTGCGCCGGCGGAGGACGGTGCGGAGGCGGTTCCGTCCGTATCGGTCCCGTCGGGCGTGTCCGGGGAAGCCGGCTCCGCGGAGGCCGCAGCCGCCGCTGAGCCCGCGGTGCTGTCGGCGGCTCCGTCGGAGCCTCCGACCTCCACGTCGCAGCTGTCCGCCATCGCGGCGGCCTACGTCGAGGGGGCGGAATCCCCTGCGCATCACCCGACCCGGCGCGAGCTGCGCGAACACGGGCTGTCGGACGGATGACCAGCAGGGTCGGGCGAGACGTCAGGCGAGTTCGTGCTCGTGGATCGTCGTCGTCAGCGTCGTGCCGTTGAGGTCGAGGTACAGCGTACGCTCGGTGACGGTCATCGTGACCGTGTTGCGGCGTTCGAGCAGCGGCACGGCCGACTCGATGAAGCCGGGGTCGAAGCTGTAGACGCGGATGTCCTCCGCGCGGTGGATCCGCTTGCCCTCCCACGGGGCCATGACCTTGGCCGGATCGCGGTGGGTGTAGACGACGGTGCGATCGGCCAGGCGGCTGCCGTAGTGCAGGCGCTCGGCGTCGGGTGCGCCGACCTCGATCCATCCCGTAGTGCGTCCGGTGAGATCGCGCACGACGACGGCGGGCTCGTCGGTGGAGGAGAGCCCCTCGCTGAACGCCACGCCCTCGGTGAACTCCAGACCGTAGGCGAGCAACCGGGTCAGCATGTACGCATCGGTCTCGGAGGGGTGCCGCGCCACGCGCAGCGAGTAGTCCTCGTAGACGCCGCGGTCGGTGTCCGCCAACTGCACGTCGAACGTGTGGATCGTCGCCCCGATAGCCATAGGCGTCTCAGCCTACGGGGATCCGAAGACGATCCGGATCCGAGGGGCGCGGATCCGGACATGCCGATGATGGCCGTGTCGCGCGGCGTCACAGGCTGGGTGCACCGGCGACCCCTCGCCCGAGGGCGGTCGCGACCGCGTAGAAGATCGCGTCCGCCGGAGTCGCCCCGGAGGAGGTCGGGTGGTCGCCGTTGACCTCGACCACGACGGTGGTGTCGGTGCGGGTGTCGTAGTAGAGCGCGGTGTTGTAGCCGGGCACCTGCCCGTTGTGCCCGATCCAGCCCTGCACGCAGTTCAGGCCGATGCCGTAGCCCGCGGGTGTGGGGAAGGAGGACAGCCGGGTGATCTGCGCGTCGCGGGGGAGCAGGCCCTGCCCGGTGCCGAGCGCGCGGCCGTAGGTGAGCAGGTCATCGACCCGGCTGACGATCTCCCCCGATGCGCCGGCCTGGGACACGTTCCACGCGGTCGCATCGCGCGTCGGCGCATCCGCGCTGATGGCGCCGTCGACGATGCCGAGGTTCGTGTAGCCATGCGCATGCGGTTCCGGCAGGACTGCGGACGCCAGCGGGTACGAGGTGTCCTTCAGCCGGAGCGGATCGAAGATCCCGCGTTTCAGCGCCTCGGCGAGCGGGCGGCCGGTGATCTTCTCGATGACTTCCCCGAGCAGGACCGTGTTGGTGTTGGAGTAGTGGAACTCGGCGCCGGGGGCGGAGAGCGGACCCATCGCGTACGCCGTCGCCAGGCGCTGGTCGACGGTCCAGATGATGCTGTAGTCCGTGAGATACAGCTTCATGAATTCCAGGTCATCGGTGTAATTGGCGATGCCGCTGGTCATGTTCGTCAGCTCGAGGATCGTGATGTGGGATCCGTTCGGCACGTTCGTCACGTATCTGCTGATCGGGTCGTCCAACGACAGCTTCTTCTGCGCGACCAGCTGCATGACCAGTGTCGTGGTGAACGTCTTCGTCACCGACCCGATCCGGTGGTAGACGTCGGCGGCAAGCGGATCCTTCGACACCAGATCCGCGACGCCGTAGGCGCCGATCCAGGTGCCCTTCGGGGAGCGCACGGCGACGACCGCGCCCGGCGCCGCGGTCGCGGTGAACGCCGCTGACGCCGCCGCGTCGAGCGGCGCGGACTGCGCTGCCGGCAGCTTCCCGGTGGCTGCGGCGGCCTGCGTGCGATCGATCACGGATGCCGGATCCGGGATGCAGGCCGCGGGGTCGATCGCGGCGGTGGAGGCCGGCG
>JAFDWK010000050.1:40528-45396 GCA_018268515.1 Actinomycetota bacterium | reverse complement strand
GTCGACGTGCACCCCGTCACCGCGATCAGGGCACTCGCCAGCACCGCCAGGCATGCCGAACGCCCCCGGCCGCGCCGCCGCGGTTTCCGCGCGCGCACCAGCTGCGAGTCGATCATGGGGATGGACCGCCCCTCGTCGTCGAGCGCCGTGCCCCAGCGCGGCGCTCTGTTGAGCACACTTTAGGGGGTGCGCACCGATCGCGTCGATGGGCGGTGTCAGCCGGCCTCTGCCCGGGCATGGACCGGGAGACGCAGGATTCGAGACACCACCGAGGCTTCCGCGTCAGCGGTGGTCGCCGCGACCGCTCAGCTGGGCGAGCAGGTGGTCCAGAACCGGATCCAGCACCGCGAGACCGTCGCGCACGCCGCCCCGCGACCCGGGCAGGTTCATCACGACGGTGCGCCCGGCGACCCCGGCGACACCGCGGGTGAGCAGCGCCATCGGGGTGGCGGCAAGGCCACGGCGGCGCAGCTCCTCCATGAGGCCCGGGATCTCCCGGTCGAGCAGAGCTGCGGTCGCCTCGGGGGTGCGGTCGTCGGGGGAGAGCCCGGTGCCGCCCGTCGTGAGCAGCAGGTCCGGCGCATCGTCGAGCGCGGCGGCGAGTGCATCCGCCACGGAGGCATCGGCGATGACGACCGGATCCGAGACCGCGAAGCCGCGTTCGACCAGCCACGCACGGATGAGCGGGCCGGTCTCGTCGGCGTACACGCCCGCGGCGGCGCGCGTCGACACCACGAGCACGGTCGCGGACCGGGGGGACGCCTGCTCCGCGGTCACTCCGCGGTCCAGTCGCCGCTCTTGCCGCCCGACTTCGCGAGCACCCGGATGTCGCCGATCACGGCGTGCTTGTCGACGGCCTTGATCATGTCGTAGAGCGTGAGCGCAGCGACGCTCGCGGCCGTGAGCGCCTCCATCTCGACCCCGGTCACGCCTTTCGTGACGGCGGTGGCGACGATCCGCACGCGGTCTCCCTCGGGGACGAGGTCGATCTCGACCCGGCTCAGCGGCAGCGGGTGGCAGAGCGGGATGAGCGCCGAGGTCTGCTTCGCGCCCATGATCCCGGCGATGCGCGCGGTGCCGAGGGCCTCGCCCTTGGGCAGCGAGCCGTCGGCGATCTTCGCGACCACGTCTGCGGTGGTCTGCAGCACGGCCTGCGCGCGCGCCTCGCGGCGGGTCACGGCCTTGTCGGTCACGTCCACCATGTGCGCGGATCCGTCGGCCCGCAGGTGGGTCAGATCGCTCATGCTCGTCTCCTCCGACTCGGTTCCCGTGAACGAGCCTGTCATGTTTCGCCGACGGATCCGCCGGAATCCTCGGCCGTCCCGGTCGGCGACGGATCGGGTCCGCGGGGCTCAGCCGCCGGCGAAAGGCGGCAGGACGTCGACGGTCGCGCCCAGCGGGCGGGCGTCGTCGCGGCTCACGGTGCCGTCGACCAGGAAGGATCCGGAGCGCAGCACCTTCGCCATCGGCTCCCCGTAGCGCCCGAGCAGCTCCGCGCGCAGCGCTCCCACCGTCGTCAGCGCGCCCGGGGCGTCGACGATCAGCTGCTCCTGATCCCGCCCCGCAGCCTCGGCGGCCGCGGCGAAGTACCGCACGGTGATGGTGGTCATGTTCTCAATCTAGCCCGTCATGCGGAATGCTGCATCCGCATCATGGAAATCAATCGGTTTCGCGGAACTTTCTCCGCGTACACTCGATCCTATGATCGCGCTCGTCGAGCCGGGGCCGGAACTGCCACCCGAACGCATCCTCCGGTACAGCCGCCAGCTCATGCTGCCCGGCTTCGGCGAGTCCGCGCAGCGGCGGCTCAGCGCGGCACGTGTGCTCGTGATCGGCGCGGGCGGTCTCGGCAGTGCCCTCATCCCGGCCCTCGCCGGCAGTGGTGTCGGCACGATCGGCGTCATCGACGACGATGTGGTCGAGCTGTCCAACCTGCACCGCCAGCTCAGCCACGGCGTGGACGACATCGGCCGATCCAAGGTCGGCTCGCTCGCCGACACCGTGCGGGACATCGATCCCGGGATCCTGGTGCGCCCGTATCGCGAACGCGCGACCGCCGAGACCCTGCCGGGGATCCTCGCCGAGTACGACCTGCTCGTCGATGGCAGCGACAACTTCCCCACCCGCTACCTCGCCGACGACGCCGCGCGTCTCGCGGGGAAGCCTCTGGTCTGGGGATCCATCCTGCGCTTCCAGGGGCAGGCCGGCGTCGCGACGCCGGAGGTCGGGTTCCGGGATCTGTTCCCCGTTCCGCCCGCCCCCGACGAGGTGCTGTCGTGCGAGCTCGGCGGGGTGCTCGCGAGCCTGTGCACCGCGATCGGATCCTTCATGGCGACCGAGGTCGTCAAGCTCATCACCGGCATCGGCGAGCCGCTCGTCGGCCGGGTGCTGTTCTACGACGCGCTCACCGCGCGCACCCGCGAGATCGCGTTCGAGCGGGCCGAAGACGCGCCGACGGTCTCCGAACTGGTCGACTACGAGCTGTTCTGCGGCGCGGGCGCCTCCGATTCCGTGGCCGACGTGCCGAGCCTCTCTGCGGCGGAGCTGCTGCGGCTGCAGCGCGAGGGCGGCGTGCGGCTGCTCGACGTGCGCGAGCCGCACGAGACGCTGCTGCGGGGGATCCCGGGGGCTGCGGCGCTGCCGCTCGGTGCCCTCGAAGGCGGATCCCCGATTCCGGTGCCTCTGGGCGAGGGCGAGGGCGAGGGAGAGGGCGAGGGCGAGGCGGATCGCGATCCGCTCGTCGTGTTCTGCGAGAAGGATCCGCGTTCCCGGCGAGCGGTGCGCGTGCTGCGCGAACGCGGCATCGACGCGCACTACCTCGCGGGCGGGATCAGGGCGTACGCCGCGGTCGGCGGAGAGACCGAGGGTGCCGGCGCCGTGGACGCGCCGAGCGGCCGGACGGAGTCGGAATGAGCGAGCGCGCGATCATCAGCGACCAGCCCCTCGACGAAGGGGTCATCCGGGCGGCGGTCGGCGACGCATCGCACGGCGCGACGGTGATGTTCTGCGGTGTGGTGCGCGACCACGACGGCGGGCAGGCGGTGCGCTCCCTGGACTACCGTGCGCACCCCGATGCCCAGCGCTTCCTCGAGGACATCGTCGAGCGCGTGACCGCGGAGACGGGGCTGCTCGTCGCAGCCGCGCACCGCGTCGGCGACCTCCGGATCGGCGACGTCGCCCTGTTCGCCGCCGCGTCGGCCGGGCATCGCAAGGAGGCATTCGAAGCGTGCGAGCGCCTGGTCGAGGAGATCAAGCGCGGCGTGCCGATCTGGAAGCGCCAGCACTACTCCGACGGCGTCTCGGAGTGGGTCGGGCTCTGACCGCGCACTCGCGGCTTCCGGTCGCAGAAGATGCGGGTCGACGTCGCTCCCGTCGCAGAAGATGTCGCTCTCACCGTCGGATAGTGGCAATTCTTGCGACGGGAACGAGAGGGGAAGCAGCAGGGGACCGACGCCGGTGAGGAACCCAGAAGCACCCGTTCAGCCGCCGATGTAGCTCATCTCGATGCGGTCGCGAGCGGCGCGCAACTCGGGGGTGAGGCTCGACCGGATCTCGGAGTAGCGGTCGTCGCGGACGCCCCAGATCCGGGCGAGCGTCGCGGTGAGCTCGGCATCGTCCGCGCCGCCGCGCAACAGCGCGCGCAGGTCGTGGCCCTCGGTCGCGAACAGGCACGTGAACAGGCGCCCCTCGGTCGAGAGCCGGGCGCGGTTGCAGGTGCCGCAGAAGGCGTTCGTGACGGACGAGATCACGCCGATCTCCCCGGATCCGTCGACGTAGCGCCAGCGCTTCGCGGTCTCGCCGGTGACGGAGGGGGCGACGGGGTCGAGCGGGAATCGGGCGTCGATCGCCGCCACGATCTCCGCCGAGGGAACGACCTCGTCCAGACTCCAGCCGTTGGTCGCGCCGACGTCCATGTATTCGATGAAGCGCAGCACATGCCCCGTGCCGCGGAAATGCTCCGCGAGGCTGAGGATCTCGCCGTCGTTGAGGCCGCGCTTGACGACGGTGTTGAGCTTCACGGGCATGCCGGCGGCCTGTGCGGCGTCGATGCCCTGCAGCACGCGGGAGACGGGGAACTCCACGTCGTTCATGCGGCGGAACAGCTGATCGTCGAGGGAGTCGATCGACACCGTGACGCGGTCGACTCCCGCCGCCTTGAGGGCTTCCGCCTTGACGGCGAGAGCGGATCCGTTCGTCGTCAGGGCGATCTCGGGCTTCGTCCCGTCGAGCGTGTGCAGATCCGCGAGCCGTGCGACCAGATCCTCGATCCCGCGGCGCAGCAGCGGCTCCCCACCGGTGAGGCGCAGTTTGCGGACCCCGTTCGCGAGAGCGGCGCGGGCGATCCGCTCGATCTCCTCGAAGGTGAGCAGTTCATGCCGTTCCAGGAATGCATAATCTCGCCCGAACACCTCGCGCGGCATGCAGTACACGCAGCGGAAGTTGCACCGGTCAGTGACCGAGATCCGCAGATCGCGCAGGGGGCGATCGCGCATGTCGAGGACGCCGCTCGACGGCAGCTGCAGGGATGACATTCGGGTCGGCCTCCTCTCGAGGGGCAACGGTAGCACCGGCTCGGCCGTGCGGGATCCGGGTGGCTCATCTCCGGGGTGGTTGAGCCCCCCTTCGTCTCGCTGCGCTCGTTCGGGGGCCGATCAGACGAGCCGGTCCCTGAGCGAGGAGCCGAGCGACGAGACGAAGGGCGCGGCGCTCGCTCAGGAACTGGCGCGAACAGAGACGTCGGCCTCGTCGATGCGGAAGGCGAGGCGCTGTCCGGGGTGCAGTCCGAGTGCGACGGCATGGGTGGACGGGCAGTCCACGGCGATGCCGGGGTGCTCGGCGGTGTGCAGGCGGATCCCGCCCGGAACCGG
>JAFDWK010000050.1:38701-40503 GCA_018268515.1 Actinomycetota bacterium | reverse complement strand
TCCGGTTCCGGTTCCGGTTCCGGATCCCTCGGACTCCAGGCCCTCCACACGCACCGACCCCGGTGCGAACACGACGCTGCCGGCTGCGCGTTCGCCGAGCGCGTCGCCGCGGCCGCGCAGCACGAGCCCCCCGGCCGACACCGCACCGTCGCCTGCGTCGACCGCCTCGAGACGGTTGACGCCGGCGAGCGCGGCGACGAACTCCGAGCGCGGGTGACCCAGCACGTCTGCGGTGCGGCCGCTCTGCACGACCGACCCGTCGTGCATCACGAGCGTGCGTGTGGCGAGGATCAGCGCGTCCATCGGGTCGTGCGTGACGAGCACGATCGGGATCGCGCGGCGTTCGCCGCCTTCTCCGGCGGCGGCTGCCCCGGGCTCGCCCTGCTGTGCGGCGATCAGGCGCCGGGCCTGGGCGGCGGACTGCGCGTCGAGCGCGGCAAAGGGCTCGTCCAGCAGCAGCGCCTCGGGTTCGGCGGCCAGGGCGCGCGCGATCGCCGCCCGCTGCTGCTGCCCGCCGGACAGCTCGGCGGGACGGCGCACGGCGAGGCCGTCCAGCCCCACCTCCTCCAGCCGGCGCTCGGCGCGACGGCGGGCCTCGGCGTGCGGGACCCCTTGCGCGCGCGGCCCGAATGCGACGTTCTCACGCACCGACAGGTGCGGGAACAGCAGGGCGCGCTGGCCGAGCAGCGCGATCCGGCGTCGGGCGGGCGGCACGTGGATCCCGCGCGTGGCGCCGGGCACGGCGGGGCCGTCGAGCACACGGTCGCCGATCACGACGGAACCGCTCGCGGGCAGGAACCCGGCGATCGCGTTCAGGAGCGTCGACTTGCCGGATCCGTTCGGGCCGATCACGGCGAGGATCTCGCCCGGCCGGACCTCGAACGCCGCGGACATCGCGAATCCACCGCGGTGGGCGCGCAGATCGACCCTCATCGCGCCACCCCTGCACCCGCATCCAGCGGGTCGGTCCCCGCAGCGGGCCTCGTGCGCGCACCGGCCCTCATCGCACGGCCCCCGCCCGCCAGCCGCGCACCAGCACGAGCGCGGCGATCGCGACGAGGATCAGCATGAGCGACAGGGCGATCGCGGTGTCCTCCTTGACGCCGGCGCCGTTGAACGCGGTGTAGATCGCGAGCGGCATGGTGCGGGTGACACCGGCGGCGTTGCCGGCGAACAGCGCGGTCGCGCCGAACTCGCCGAGCGCGCGGGCGAAGCACAGTACGGTGCCGGCGATGAGCCCGGGGGCGGCGAGTGGCAGCGTGACCCGGCGGAACACCGTGAACCGGTTCGCCCCGAGGCCCGCCGCGACCCGCTCGTGCTCGGTCCCGATCGCGCGCAGCGCGCCCTCGATCGAGATCACCAGGAACGGCAGCGCCACGAACGACTGCGCGATCACGACAGCGGCGGTGGTGAACGGGATCCTGATGCCGGCGACGGCGAGCGCCCCGCCGAGCAGACCGTTGCGGCCGAGCAGCGCGAGCAGGGCGATGCCGCCGACGAGCGGCGGCAGCACGAGCGGCAGGGTGGTCAGGGTGCGCAGGACCGCGGCCAACCAGCCGGGGCTGCGGGCCATCGCGACGGCGAGCGGGATGCCGAGGAGCGCGCAGATCCCGGTGGCGATGACCGCGGTGCCGAGGGAGAGGCCGAGCGCCTGCAGCGCCTCGGTCGAGGTGATCGCCGCCGGAACCGTCGCCCAGTCCAGACGCACGAGCAGCGCCACGAACGGCAGCACGAGCAGCAGCACGGCGATGAGCGCCGGGATCAGCAGCCAGGCCGGCAGATGCTCCCCGGTCCGGCGGGGG
>JAFDWK010000050.1:32899-38656 GCA_018268515.1 Actinomycetota bacterium | reverse complement strand
GGCGGGGTCGGGACACCATCGCGCGCGGCCGTCGTCGTCGCCGACGCGACCGCGCGCGATGCCCTCCGGCCCCCCGTCCTCATTCGCCGCCGAACCCGAGATCCTTGAGGATCTTCTGCCCCTTGTCCGACAGCACGAACTCCTGGAACGCCGTGGCCGCGGCGGCGTTCTTCGACGCCTTGAGCACGGCGATGGGGTACTTGTTCACGGCCTTGTCGGCGCCTGCGATCGCGATGCCGGTCACCGCGGATCCGGCGGCCTTGACATCGGTCGAGTACACCAGCCCGGCGTCGGCCTCGCCGGCCTTGACCTTCGCGAGCACCGCCGTCACGTTCTGCTCCTCGCTGGCGGGCGTCACCGTCACGCTCGCCGCGTCGAGCAGCGTCTTGGCGGCGTTGCCGCAGGGGACCGCGGGCGCGCACAGCACGAGCTTCAGTCCGGGGTCGGCGAGGGAGAAGAGGTCCTTGACCTTGAGCGGGTTGCCCGGGGCGACGGCGATCTGCAGGACGTTGGTCGTGAAGACGGGAGCGGAGCCGGCGAGGCCCGCCTGGGCCACCTTGTCCATGTTCTTCTGGTCCGCCGAGGCGAAGACGTCGACCGCGGCGCCCTCGACGATCTGCGTCGCGAGCGTCGAGGATCCGTCATAGGTGATCGGGTTCACGTGCACCTTCGGGTTCTCGGACTCGAAGGACTTCGCGATCTGGTCGAACGCCTGGCTCAGCGACGCCGCCGCGAACACGGTGAGCTCGCCGCTCACCGCGGCGGATGCCGTCGTGGCGGTGGACGTCGGCGTCGCCGCGGGCGAGGAGCCCGAGCAGGCCGTCAGGGCGATCGTCGCGGTGAGGGCCGCGGCGGCGATCGCGGACAGGCGGAAGGGGAGGGACCGGGTCATCGCGACTCGGTCCTTTCGGTTTCGATGATCATCATGGTGGCCTTGGTGACGGCGACGGCCTTGCTGCCGACCTCGAGCCCGAGCTCGGCAGCGGCTTCGGCGCTCATGAGCGACACGATCCGGTGCGGGCCGCTCTGCAGCTCGATCTGCGCCATGAGGCCTTCCACGTGCACGGCGGTGACCAGGCCCACGAAGCGGTTGCGTGCGCTGCGCAGCACGTTGTCGCCGGGATCCGGTTCGCTGGCGAGCGCCTGCGCGCGTTCGGCCAGCTCGGCGCCGGGAACGACCTGGTGCCCGGTGTCGTCCGCGGAGAGCGTCAGGATCCCCTCGGAGGCCCAGCGGCGCACGGTGTCGTCGCTGACGCCCAGAAGGCCCGCAGCCTCTCGGATCCGAAAATACGTCATGAAAGCGACCATAGCGCCGCGAATGCGGAACGGCAAGCCTCGATACCGCTATGCGGAATGCGAGTTCCAAAAAGGTATGGACGCGTGCATCGAACGCTGTTACTGTCATTCCAGCCCGAGGCCGCATCATCGGCCGGAGGCGGGATGACAACCTAGCGGTTCGACGTACTTATCTCGAGGAAGAGCCCGACTCCGGGCCCGACCGGAAGCCGTATCACTGCGACGACAGCAAGGAAGCTCTCCATGAACAGCAGCAGTGCGCCCACGTCCGCTGCGGCGACGACGCCCGCCGAGTATCTCGCTCAGGCCGTCGCCCTCGCCACGGACAACGTCCGAAACGCCGGAGGTCCCTTCGGCGCCATCGTCGTCTCGGCCGACGGCCGGGTCTTCGAAGGCGTCAACCGGGTCACCGCGAACCTCGATCCCTCGGCGCATGCCGAAGTGACCGCGATCCGCAACGCGTGCCAGCAGCTCGGCACGTTCGACCTCTCCGGCGCCACCCTCTACACGAGCTGCGAACCGTGCCCGATGTGCCTGGCCACCTCGCTGTGGGCGCGCATCGACCGCGTCTACTTCGCGGCGGACCGCGACGACGCGGCCGATGCGGGATTCGACGACGCGGTGTTCTACCGTTATTTCGAAGGGGGACCGGAAGACCGGGCGATCATGCCCGTCACCGACATCGCCATTCCCGCCGAGGAGCGCGTCGCGCCCTTCACGGAGTGGAACCTCACCGCCACTCGCATCGAGTACTGATCCGACCCGAACAGATCTGGAGCAGACAATGACGTCCCACACTCCCACCCCCGAAGCCGAGGACACGCCCCCGGGAACCGCGTCCAGCGGCGTGCCCGACAATGACGCGGAGGGCTTCTTCACCCGGCAGGAGGAGTCGCTGCCGCCGCTGAAGACCGGCACCAGCACCACGGTCGACGCGGAACCGAAGAACGCGCTCGATCGGTTCTTCGAGATCACCCGTCGCGGATCCACGGTCGGTCGCGAGATTCGCGGTGGCATCGTCACCTTCGTCACGATGGCCTACATCGTGATCCTGAACCCGCTGATCCTCGGCGGCACCAAGGACGTGGCGGATCACGCCCTGCAGGCCGCGCAGATCGGCGCCGCGACCGGCCTCACCGCCGGGGTGATGACGATCCTGTTCGGGGTGTTCGCCCGGTTGCCGTTCGCGCTCGCCGCGGGCCTCGGCATCAACTCCTTCCTCGCGGTGTCGGTCGTCGGCCAGGTCACCTGGCAGGAGGCCATGGGCCTGGTCGTGATCAACGGCGTGCTGATCGTGCTGTTCGGAGCCACCGGCATCCGAACCGCGATCTTCAAGGCCGTGCCGCAGCCGCTCAAGGCCGCGATCACGGTCGGCATCGGCCTGTTCATCGCGTTCATCGGCTTCGTCGACTCGGGCTTCGTGAACCGCACCCCCGGCGGCCCGCCGGTGCAGCTCGGCAACGACGGATCCATCACCTCGGTGCCCACGCTGATCTTCCTGCTCGGCCTGATCGTGATCGGTGTGCTGGTCGCACGCAAGGTGCCGGGCGGCATCCTGATCGGCATCGTCGCGACCACGATCGTCGCGCTGATCGCCCAGGCGGTGCTGCAGCTCGGACCGTCGTTCAAGGACCCGAACGGCTGGCACATGACGATCCCGCAGCTGCCCAGCTCGTGGGTCACCGTGCCCGACTTCGGCCTCGTGGGCCAGTTCGATCTGTTCGGCGCCTTCGGCCGCATCGGTGCGCTGTCGGCGACGATGCTGGTGTTCACCCTGGTGTTCTCCAACTTCTTCGACGCCATGGGCACCATGACCGGTCTCGCGAAGAACGCGGGGCTCGCCTACAAGGACGGCACCTTCCCGCGGCTGCGCTCCGCGTTCGTCGTCGAGGGCTTCGGCGCCGTCGCCGGCGGCATGACCTCGACCTCGTCGAACACGGTCTACGTCGACAGCGCCTCCGGTATCGGTGAGGGGGCTCGCACGGGTCTCGCCTCGCTCGTCGTCGGCGCGCTGTTCCTGCTGTCGATGTTCGTCACCCCGCTCACGCTCGTGGTGCCGATCGAAGTCGGATCCGCGGCGCTGGTCGTCGTCGGCGCGATGATGATGGCCCAGATCCGCGAGATCAAGTTCACCAACTTCGCGGTGGCACTGCCGGCGTTCCTCACCATCGTGACGATGCCGCTGACCTACTCGATCGCGAACGGCATCGGCGTCGGCTTCATCTCCTGGGCGCTGGTGAACGCGCTCTCCGGGCGGGCGCGCAAGGTGCACTGGCTGATGTGGGTGGTCGCCGCCGGCTTCGCGCTCTACTTCGTGCGCGGACCCGTGGAGCAGCTGATCGGGCACTGAGCCCTGTCGGGCGCCCGTCCTCCGAAGCCCCCGATCCGCGCATGCGGGTCGGGGGCTTCGGTGTTGCATTTCGGAGACCCGCCCGCGAATGCAGGAGGCCTCGCTCCGAATGCAGGACGGCGGGAGGTGGTCGGGACTCCGGCCCCCGTCGATCCGCGGCTCGGCATCGACGAAAAGGACCGTGGCCCTGCATTTCGCAGGGGGCGTCCTACATTTCGTCGGGAACCGTGACGGCCGGCTGTGGAGATGGAAAACGCTGCTCTACCGCGGCGGCGAGCGACGTTTTCCATCTTCAAGGGGCGGGATCCTCGACGTGGAGATGAGAGATGCTGCTTGCGGTGCGAATTGAGCGACGTTCCCTTCTTCGAACGCAGCGCGGTGAAGAGACGCCGGTCAGCGCGGGACGCGCACTTCGGGCCAGGAGGCGAGATCGGCGGGCTCGTCGATGTCGTCGCCGCGGCCGAGGTCCGCGCATTCCACGTCGTCCACGAGATGGCGGTTCTGCGCGATCCACGCCCGGGCTGCGGCATCGCCCTCGGCGAGGGCCGCGGCGGAGCACAGCTCCCCGGTGCCGAACACCACGGGGTTGCCCGGGACGCCGTGCCACATCGCGCGGGTCACGCGTCCCGGCACGTGCGCCGCGAACAGCCGCCGGATCACGGACGCGTCGATGCCGGGCTGATCCACGAGCAGCACGACCACGGCGAGCGGCGGGGCATCGGTCACGACGAGGGGAAGCACCGCGGCGCGCAGGGATGCGGACATGCCGAGGTGCGCGTCGTGCACCTCGACCACGTGCGCGGCCGGGCAGCGGGCGCGGAGCCAGCTGCGCGCCGTGCGGGCGGCAGGGCCCACCGCGACGGTGACGCTGCAGCCGGCCTCCGCCGCAGCACGGGCGGCCCGGGTCACCAGCACCTCGCCGTTCCAGGGCAGGAGCGCCTTGGGCCCGCGGCCGAGGCGGGTGCCGCGTCCGGCGGCGAGCACGATCGCGTGCCGGGCGCGGGTGGTCATGAGCCGGCCTCTGCATCACGATCGCGTGCGCAGACGCCGGAGCGGCGCGGATCCGGGCCCTTCGACGGGCTCAGGGACCGGATGTCCGGTTCGTCGGCTGTTGAGCGAGCGTCCTTCGTCTCGCTGCGCTCGCTCGGGAACCGATGAGGCGAAGGGCGCTCGGGAACCGGGGGGCAGGACGTCTCGGCTGCGCTCGGTGCTCCGCTCAACGACCCCTGAAGAGGACGATCGGCGGTGTCCGATGCGCCGGCTCCTGACGCGTCCCGCTCGAGGATCGCGGCGTGGATCCGGTCCCGCGTGAACGGCGTCGCGGTCATCCGGATCCCCGTCGCGTCGCGGATCGCCGCGGCCAGCGCCGGGGCGATCGGGTTGAACGGCGACTCACTCATCGACTTGGCGCCGAGGGGGCCCAGCACGTCGGAGGTCTGCGCGAAGTGCACCTCGGAGCGCGGGATGTCCGCGAACGTCGGCACGTGGTACTGCCGCAGGATGTCAGACACCACGGTGCCGGAATCGTCCAGCCGCACGATCTCGTGCAGCGCCGCGCCGATGCCCTGTGCGATGCCGCCCTCGACCTGGCCCCGGCACTGCTCTGGGTTCACCACGACGCCGGCGTCGGCGGCGTGGATCGACCGCAGGATCCGCAGCTCCCCCGTGGCCTCGTCGATCGCGACGCGGAACCCCTGCACGTTGAACGCGACCGAGCGCGGCGTGCCGCCCCAATACCCCTTCTCCTCGAGCAGATCCCCGCGGCGCTCCGCGTCGGCGGCGATGTCCGCCAGGGAGACCGACTGCTCCCCCCGGATCACGCGGTCTCCGGTGAGCACGCACTCGGCGACCGGCACGTCCAGCAGCGCGGCGGCGCGGACGCGGAGTCGCTCGGCGAGCGCGGTCGCGGCGGAGTGGGTCGCCCGCCCCGCGACGACGGTTCCGGTCGAGCCGAACGCGCCGGTGTCGTGCGGCACCAGATCCGAGTCGGACTGGCGCAGCCGCACGGCGCGGGTCGTGGTCTGCAGCACGGTCGCGGCGATCTGCTGGTGCACGGTGGAGGTGCCGTTGCCGAACTCCGCCGTGCCGACGTCGAGGCCGAACGTCCCGTC
>JAFDWK010000050.1:9200-32763 GCA_018268515.1 Actinomycetota bacterium | reverse complement strand
CCGTCGCGCACGATCCGGACGCATTCGTCGAGGCCGTAGCTGCCGATGATGAGGTCCGGCTCCTCGTGCGCGGCGATCATGGCGTCGTCCTGCCCGATGAGGTTCGCGGTGCGGAACGCGAGCGGATCCATGCCCAGCCGGCGGGCGAGCTCGTCGACGGTCGACTCGATCGCGAAGATCATCTGGCTGAGGCCGTAGCCGCGGAACGCGCCGGAGGGCACGGTGTTCGTGTAGACGACGTCGGCGTCGATCTTCTTCGCCGCCGCGCGGTAGACCGCGATCGATTCGCCCACGCCGTGGAACATCACGCCGGGACCGTGGTTGCCGTAGGCGCCCGTGTTGGAGCGCACGTCGACGCCGATGCCGGTGATCCGGCCGTCCGCGGTCGCGCCCATGCGCACCCGGATGCGGAACGGATGCCGCACGCTCGTCGCCGTCAGCACCTCGGTGCGGGAGAACTCGACGCGCACCGGGCGGCCGGTCGCCATCGTCGCGAGCAGAGCCAGATCCTCGGTGAACACCTCCTGCTTGCCGCCGAAGCCGCCGCCGACGCGGGCGGAGTAGACGCGCAGCCGCTCGGTGTCGAGGCCGAAGATCCGGGCCAGGGTGCGTCGGGCGAGGAACGGCACCTGGGTGCTGCTGCGCACCACGAAGCGGCCGTCCGGATCCTGCCAGGCGATGGATCCGTGCGTCTCCAGCGCCGTGTGCGAGACGCGGTGGGTGTGGAAGGTGCGCTCCTCGACGACGTCGCTGGCGGCGAGCGTGGCCGCGAGGTCGCCGACCTCGGTGTGCAGCTCCATGACAATGTTGGCCTCGGCGCGGGCGACACCTTCGGGATCGGGCACGGATCCGCCCGCGGCCTGTGCGCGCCGGCCGGCGGGCGAGGCCGCGCCGTGCAGCGCGACCGTGTCGGGGCGATCGGCGAGCTCCGGATCCGTGTTCGCGGGCAGGACCTCGTACTCGACGTCGACCAGGCGGGCCGCGCGATCCGCGGCGCGCTGCGACTCCGCCACGACCAGGGCCACGCGCTGTCCCGTGAAGCGCACGTACTCGTCGAACACACGGGTGTCGTACGGGTCGTCGGCCTCGATCTCGTGCTGCGCCGTGGAGAAGACGGTCGTCGGGGCGTCGTCGCGGCTGAGCACGCGCACGACGCCGTCGGCGGCGAGGGCGCAGGTCGCGTCGACCCTGACCACGCGGGCGTGCGCGTGCGGGCTGCGCACCACGGCGGCGTACAGCAGCGGCGCGGGGAGCTCGGCGGGGTCGATGTCCATCGTGTAGCGGACGGTGCCGGTCACGACCCCGGTCGCGGCGGGGGCGCCCGTCGCCCGGCCGATGCCGCCGGCGCGGTCGTCGATGTTCACGGTGCCGCGCACCGCGTCCTCGATCGCGCGGTAGCCGGTGCAGCGGCAGATGTTGCCCTTGAGCGTGCGGCCGAGGTCCTCCTCGGCACCCGCGGGCATCGCGGCGACCGTGCACACCATGCCGGCGGTGCAGAACCCGCACTGGAAACCGGCCGCGCGGCGGAACCGCTCCTGCACCGGATGCGGATCCTCGGGGGTGCCGAGGCCCTGGACGGTGACGATGTCCCGGCCGGCGGCGCGGTGGGCGGGGTAGACGCAGCTGTGCACGGGCGCGCCGTCGACGATCACCGTGCAGGCGCCGCAGTCGCCGCCGTCGCACCCCTTCTTCACGCCGTAGGAGCCCTGGTCGCGCAGCCAGGTGCGCAGGCACTGCCCGGGCTCCGGGTCGACGGCGACCGTGCGCCCGTCGAGGGTCGCGTGCGGGCCGCAGACGGGGTGCTCTGGCGAGAAACCACTATCTGCATGAGGCGTCACGGCTGTGGTGGTGTCTCGCGCAGGATCTGGTGTCTCGCGCGGTGGGCAGTAGGCGGTTCCGATGTTCTGGGCGGTCATCGTGCGCTCCTCTCGATGCGCAGGTCGCCGGTGACCCGCCCGATCGCGTCGTCGATGCCGGACGCCGACTCCGGCAGCAGCTCGGCGAGGATCTCCTCGCCGAGGCGGTGCGTCATCAGCCGCCGCCAGGCCGGCTCACCGTGGATGTCGTCGTACCAGCCACGGGTGCGGGCGACCGCGGCGTCGATCGCGTCTCGCCAGGCGGCGCCGTCGGCGCGCACGGCCCGCTCAGGATCTGCGGGTCCGCCGACCGCGACGCCATCCGGGATCCGCGCTCAGGTCGAGAACGATCGGGTGGAAGGCCGATGCCGTGACGGTGAGCCGCAGCGACGTCGCCGAGGTGCGCCGCCCGATCAGCAGCGCGGCGGAGCGCCCGCGCTCGGTGAGCGAGATGCGGCGGAAGGCCGGGGTCTGTGCGAGAGCATCCCCCGGCACGAGGAAGCTGCGGATCAGCTCGCCGTCAGCGAGCCGGGTGCGCGCCGGGCCGACGATGAGCTCGGCCACGGGCGTGCGCCGCTCGGTGCCGTCCGGGCGGAAGATCACCGCGGTCGCGTCCCAGCCGCTCAGCAGCGAGATCATCGGACCGGCGGGGAGGGCTGTCGCGACGTTGCCGCCCACGGTTGAGACGTTCCAGATCTTCCACGACGCGACGAAGGAGTCGCACGCCGGCGGGATCAGATCCAGCCCCGGAAGCGTCGCTCGGGGCACGCCCCCGGGGAACGGTTCGTCGGCGAGGGCGCGCAGCTCCGCGATCCGGCACGTCGCCGCGATCTCCAGCGACGGCGCGCGACCCGAAGGGCGGGGGTGCCAGGTGAGCGGCGTCCAGCCGGCGCCGGTGATGTCGAGGAGCCGGGTAGGGGCGCCGCGGGTGATGTCGGTGCCGTAGGAGAAGAGGACGGTGCCGCCGGCAAGCCAGGAATCCCCGGGACGCCACTGCTGCGGATCCGCGCACATCAGCACGTCGTCGACGCTCGTCACATCCATGCGAGGGCCTCCTTCGGTGCCGCGGTGCGTCTCGGTGTCGCCGCGCAGCTGCGGCCGGGCGGCGTCGAGCCATGGTCGGGCGCCGCCGCGGGCGAAACCGCCGATGCGGTGGCCGCGCCCCCAGCGGCCGCTGCGCCCCCCGCCGCCGCGCCCCGAGCGGTCGCCATGTCGCGGGAGACCCGCAACGGTTCCGCACGCCGTCGCGCATCGTCGTGCACATCGCCGTCGGTGTCGCGCAGACGTGCGGGGAGCCCGGAGCGCTCTGCCGCGTCCGGGACGCTCCCGGATCCGGCCCGCAGGGCAAGCGAGCCCACGGACGCGGATGCGGATCCGGATCCGGCCCGTGCGGTCGACTCGACGAGGATCAGCTCGGCGAGGATCGACACCGCGACCTCGGCGGGCGTGCGCGCGCCCAGGTCCAGGCCGATCGGGGAGTGCAGTCGGCCGAGGTGCGCGGCGGTGAGGCCACCCGCGCGCAGCTCCTGCACGCGCTTGTCATGCGTGACGCGGGATCCCATCGCGCCGACGTAGGCGACCTCGTGACGCAATGCCGCGTCGAGCACCGGCAGGTCGAAGCGCGGGTCGTGCGTGAGCATCACGACCGCGGTGCGCGCGTCGACGCGGCCCGCGGCGAGCTCCTGGGCGAAGTGCTCGGCCGGGCGCATCAGCACGACCTCGTGCGCGCCGGGATGGCGGGCGCGGGTGGCGAACACGGGTCGCGCATCGCACACCGTGACGTGGCGGCCGAGCGCCGCGGCCGCCTGTGCGAGCGCGGCCGAGAAGTCGTTGGCGCCGTAGATGAGGAGTCGGGCGGGCGTCGCCGTCGACTCGACGAGCAGGCGCCGCACCACGGGGCACTCCGGTGTCGCGCGGTCGGTCACGTCGATCACGTGCGTGCCGCCCGCGCGGAGCGCCGCGCGGATCCGGTCGCCCGCGTGCCCCGCGGCGCGCGCGAGCTCGTCGGGCAGCTCGTCGCCGTCGAAGGCGGCGCAGAGCGCATCGGCACGAAGGGCGATGCCGAGGCCCTCCGCGGTCAGGAGCGAGCCCGCGGTCGTGTCGTGCAGCGGGAGGTCGCGCACCAGGTGGGCGCGGGTCAAGGGTTCGGCGGTGCTGATGGCGCGCAGCGGCTGCACCAGCACGCGCACGTCGCCGCCGCACATCAGGCCGATCGAGATGCCGTCGTCATCGGCGTAGCCGAAGGAGTGCAGTTCGGTCGCGCCGGAATCCAGGCAGGCGAGGGCGGCGTCGACGACCGCTCCTTCGACGCAGCCGCCGGAGACGGATCCGATCGTGCGGCCGTCGTCGCGCACCGCCATCGACGTGCCGGCGGGGCGGGGGACGGATCCGGACACCTCGACGATCGTCGCGATCGCCCACCGATCCGGGGCGACGAAGCATTCGGCGTACTCGGGTATGCGATCGAGCATGGGGCACCTTCCTCATCCAGGCGCCGGCCATCGGCGCCCGATCAGGGCGGTGCATCGCGATCCTGGCAGGAGGAGCCTTCATGGCGAGGAGGAACCCCGGGTCACAATCCACGGCGTCACCGCCTGGGATGCCCGGTAGATGGTTCACTGTCGTAACCCGCCTAGGCCTGCGACGATTCTACGTTCCGGATGCCGGGCGCGCAACAGTAAATCCCGCAATGCGGACTCAAGATTTCATAGAGCGGATGCTGGGATGGGCCGGACTGCCCTGGTCACCCGATGAAGGGGTTCCGGATCTCGACGCCGTCGATGCGCTGGCCCGCGTTCAGATCTTCGCTCCAGAGCATGCGGCATCCGCTTGCCGCGGCGCTGCGCACGATCATCGCGTCCCAGAACGAGAGCTGTGCATGCTCGGCCAGCTCGCTCGCGGCGATGACGTCGGATGCGGTCGGGCTGTGCACGTGCCACAACGACAGCACCGCGAGCCGATCTCTCGCCGCGGCGGGCGACAGGGGAACGGCGATCTTGCGTGTCGCGTTCACATGGAACTCCTGCAGCACCTGCACGCTCAGCACGCCGTTGCGGGCACGGCCGAGCCTGCTGACGAGGTCCAAGGCGCGGTCATGTCGCTCACCGGCTCCGGAGTCGTATGCGTAGAGCAGGACGTTCGTGTCGACGAACTCGAGCGTCATCGTCGGTGCGCGTCCTCGCGCGACGGCGTCTGCGCGCCCACGCTCAGGCCGATGCCCTCGCGCATGGCGCGCTCCTCATCCGCCCACGCGCGGGCGTAGTCGACAGAGACCCTGGAGGTGAGCAGTTCGGCGACCAGCGCGGAGACCGACGTGTCGTGCTCGGCGGCGTAGATCTTCGCCCGCTTGAACACCTCCTCGGGGAGGGAGAGCGTCACGTTGCGGTTGGCCACGTGATTCAGTGTACCCGTGGTACACGACATCACAGGGAAGCGTATCGCGATCGCCGAGCGAGCGGGCCGCCTCACCAGCTCCGGATCACAGCCGCCTTCGTGCCGGCGACGAGCGAGCGGGCGGGGACGTCGTCGGCCACGATCGCGCCCAGCACGCGCTCGCCGGCGGCCAGCGGCTCGGGATCATGGATCGGTAGGAATCGGTCGCGCGTCATCCGACCAGTATGCGAGGGGCCACCGACGTTCCGGGGCTGCGGTGTGCGGTCAGGCTCGCCATCCGCTGATGCTCGTCGCACAGCCGAAGAAATACCGACGCACCTCGACGTGCAGACCGGGCTGTGACTGGAAGGCCTCGACGGCGCGGGATCCGTCTCCGAATGCGGAGAGATAGCGGTGCAGCATCCGGTACTCGGTCGGATCCGCGAGCAGCAGGATCCCCGCCAGCGGGACGATCCACCGGACATACGCGAGGTAAGCGATCCGCAGCGCACGGCCGGCGGGCTCGGTGACGTCGATGAAGGCGAAGGACCCGCCGGGGCGCAGTACCCGCTCGACCTCGGCCGCGAGGCGCTCCAGCTGCGGGGCGTCGAACGTCTTCAGGCCGTACGCGCTCACGACCACGTCGAAGGACGCGCGCTCCGCGGTGCCGTTCAGCGCATCCTCCTGGCGCAGTCGTACCCGTCCGCCGAAGCGGGTGCGGCTGCGCGTCTCGGTGTGCGCCATCATCTGCGCGGAGAAGTCGACCGCCGTGATCTCGGCCTGCGGCAGCCGGCGCTCGATCTCCGTCCAGGTCTCGCCCCGCCCGCTCATCAGGTCGAGCACGCGGCGGGGGGATCCGGTGGCGCCGACCAGGCGCAGCAACTGCCGCCGCCACCGCGCCGCGAAGCCCAGTGAAAGGGCGACATTCATCCGGTCGTACGAGGCTGCCATGCGGTCGAACAGCTGCCGGACGTCATCGGCGTCGTAGGGTGGCGCGGCGGTGTCGGGGGATGCGATCGCGACGGTGGTGGAGGCCCCGATCGCGACGGTCTCGGAGGGCGCGATCGCGACGGTCTCGGAGGGCGCGATCGCGACGGTCGGGCGGTGCGAGATCTCGGTCATGGGACGACGATAGCGGATAAACTGAACGTGTTCAATAAAATGTGGACGTCTCTCCTGCTCGCTGGACGCGAATTGCGGATTTCCGCCCGGAATGACGGCAATATGCGACCAGCGAGCAGGGGGGAGCCCGCATCACGGGGGCGGCTCATCGCAGGGGGCGGCTCCTCGGTGCACCAACCCTGCGGGCGTGGCAGAACCGGGGCGCCTATTCGGCGGGAGCGGCTTCGTCGATGAGCTGCAGGATCCGCGCCGCGACGCTCACCGCGATCACGGCGGGCTGTTTGCCGGCCACCTCGGGGATCCCGATCGGGGTCGTCACGCGGGCGAGGTCGGCGTCGGCCTGGCCAAGCTCGCGCAGCTTCTTCTGGAATCGCACCCATTTCGAGGCGGATCCGATCAGGCCGATGGATCCGAGCTCCGCGGTGCGCAGCGCCTGATCGACGATCGCGAGATCCTCGACGTGGTCGTGCGTCATGACCAGCACGTGCGTGCCACCGGTCAGGTCCACCAGCGCCGCCTCGGGGACGGGCGCATGCACGACGCGCACGCGGGCTACGGCGTCGCCGAGCGGGCCGCGCTGTCCGGGGATCCCGATCCGGTCCTCGGCGAGCATCTCCGCGCGCGAGTCCACGAGCACGAGGTCGAGCTCGTGGCGGGCGAGGATGCGCGCGAGCTCGAGGCCCACGTGTCCGAGTCCGAACACGGCGACCGCCGGAGTGACCCCGATCGGCTCGAGCAGCATGGTGACCTCTCCTCCGCAGCACTGCACGCCGTACTCGGTGACGGCCTTGTCGCTCAGCGTGAGCGTGAGCAGCTCGGGCTCGGCGGCTCCCTCGGCGAGCATCCGCCGGGCCTGCTCGATCGCGGTCTGCTCGAGGTTGCCGCCGCCGACCGTGCCGTGCACGGAGGCGGGGGCGACCACCATCTTCGCGCCGCCGTTGCGCGGGGCGTGGCCGCGGACGGTCGCCAGGGTCACGATCACGGCGGGGATCCGTCGCGACCGCAGATCCTGCAGTGCGTCCAGCCAGTCCATGATCACTCCCGGAGGAATCGGGGACGCTGAGCGAGCGCGGTCGCAGGCCTTGGGGTCATTGAGCGAGCACCGCCGCGGGTGGTGTTCGTTGAGTGAGCCGAAGGCGAATCGAAACGCAGAGACGAAACGCCGACACTTTGCGAGGGCGCCGCGTTTCGTCTCGGTCGCCTGGCGGCGTCCTCGCTCAACGGCCCCGATGAGCGCATCAGTCGCCCGCCGAGGTGACGAGTTCGCGCGCGGAGGCGGACGAGCCGGGAGCTCCGGCGGCGGCGGCCCCCTGGGCGGCGCGGACGGCCCAGAACACGGCCTCGGGGGTCGCGGGGGAGCCCAGGTCGACCGAGTGCCCGGCCGGGCCGAAGGCCGCCACGGCGTCGCGAAGAGCTTCGCGGGCGCTGAACGCGAGCATGAACGGCGGCTCGCCCACGGCCTTGGATCCGTAGACGGCGCCCTCCTCGCGCGCATTCTCGAACAGCCGCACGTGGAACTCCTCCGGCATCTCGGAGAAGCTCGGCAGCTTGTACGTCGACGCCGACTGCGTCTGCAGCCGACCGCGGTGCGGGCCGTCGCTCGTGTCCCAGCGCAACTCCTCGAGCGTCAGCCAGCCCACGCCCTGCACGTACGCGCCCTCGATCTGACCGATGTCGAGCATCGGCGAGAGCGAGTCGCCGACGTCGTGCACGATGTCGACGCGGCGCACCCGGTAGGCGCCGGTGAACTCGTCCACCTCGACCTCGGTCGCCGCGGCGCCGTACGCGAAGTACTTGAACGGGGATCCCTGCATGATCTCCGGGTTCCAGTGCAGGCCCTCGGTGCGGTAATAGCCGGCGGCGAACAGCTGCACGCGCTGGAAGTACGCGGCCTTGACGACCTCGCCCCAGGAGACGCGGTTCACCGGTGCGCCGAGCGCGGTCACGAAGCCGCCGCCGAAGCGCACGTCGCGCTCGTCGACGCCGAGCATGCGCCCGGCGACCTTCGCGAGCCGCTCGCGGATCTGCTCGCACGCGTTCTTGACCGCGCCGCCGTTGAGGTCGGCGCCCGAGGACGCCGCCGTGGCCGAGGTGTTCGGCACCTTGTCGGTGCGGGTCGGCGCGAGGCGCACCTGGTGCAGCTCGACGCCGAGCGCGGTCGCGGCGACCTGCAGCATCTTGGTGTGCAGGCCCTGGCCCATCTCGGTGCCGCCGTGGTTGACGAGGATCGAGCCGTCCTTGTAGACGTGCACGAGCGCGCCGGCCTGGTTGAACGCGGCGAAGTTGAACGAGATCCCGAACTTGATCGGCGTCATCGACAGGGCGCGCTTGGTGTGCGGGCTCGAGGCGTTGAACCGGGCGATCTCTGCGCGTCGCTCATCGACGGAAGCCTCGTCCTTCAGCTGGCCCCAGATCGTCTCGAGCCGGTCCGCGTCCTTCACGAGCTGGCCGTAGGGCGTGCTCTGCCCGGGCTTGTAGAAGTTGCGCCGGCGCAGCTCGAGCGGATCGATCCCGAGCGTCGGGGCGACCCGGCCCAGGATGTCCTCGATGAGGAAGACGCCCTGCGGGCCACCGAAGCCGCGGTAGGCCGTGTTCGAGGTCTTGTTGGTCTTCACGATCTGCCCGTACGCGTGCACGTTGGGGATCCAGTACGAGTTGTCCAGGTGGCAGAGCGCACGGCCCAGCACCGGCTCGGACAGGTCGATCGACCAGCCGCCGTCGCAGGTGAGGGTCGCATCCAGCGCCTGCAGCAGCCCGTCCCGAGAGAACCCGACCTTCCACGCGATGTGGAACGGGTGCCGCTTGCCGGTCATCGTGATGTCCTGCGTGCGGTTCAGGCGCAGCCGCACCGGACGGCCGGTGAGCTTGGCGCCCAGGGCCGCGATCGCCGCGAACCCGTGCGGCTGCATCTCCTTACCGCCGAATCCGCCGCCCATGCGCAGGCACTGCACCGTGACCTCGTTCGCCGGGATCCCGAGCACGTGCGAGACCAGATCCTGGGTCTCCGTCGGATGCTGCGTGGAGCACTGGATGAAGTACTGCCCCTCGGAGTCGCGCACCGCGAACGACGCGTGCGTCTCCAGGTAGAAGTGCTCCTGGCCGCCGAACTCGGTCACGCCCTCGAAGACGTGGGCTGATCCGGCCAGACCTGCGGCAGCGTCGCCGCGCTGCACGGTGCGCGGGGTGCCCTGGAACGATTGCGCATCGAGCGCGTCCTGCACCGTGATGAGCGACGGCAGCGGCTCGTACTCGACCGTGACGCGCTCCGCGCCGAGGCGCGCGGCCTCCTGCGTCTCGCCGAGCACCCAGACCAGGGCGTGCCCGTAGAACATCGCCTCGCTCGGGAACAGCGGCTCGTCGTTGCGGATGCCCGCATCGTTCAGGCCCGGCACGTCTTCGGCGGTGAGCACGCGCACGACGCCGGGCACCTCGTAGGCGCCGGACACGTCGATCGTGACCTTCGCGTGCGCGTTCGTGGACTGCACCGGCCAGGCGGTGAGCACGCCCGCGGTCTGCTCCGCGATGTCGTCGGTGTACATCGCCGCGCCCGTGACGTGCAGGGCGGCGCTCTCGTGCGCGGCCCGCAGGCCGACGACGGGGTTCTCCGGGCGGTCGGCGAGAGTGCTCATGCCGACACCTCCTTCGACTCGATGACGGTCGCACTGTAGAGCTTGAGCAGCGCGGTGCCCAGCATGTGCGAGCGGTATTCGCTGCTGGCGCGGTGGTCGGACATCGGGGTGCCCTCGCCGCGGAGGATCTCGGCGGCCGCCTTCACCGTGGCGATGTTCCACGGCTTGCCGATCAGCGCGTCCTCGGTGGCGCGGGCGCGCAGCGGGGTGGCGGCGACGCCGCCCAGTCCGATCGTCGCCGCGGTCACGACGCCGCCGTCGATGTCGAGCGCGAAGGCGACGGCCACGCTGGAGATGTCGTCGAAGCGGCGCTTCGCGATCTTGTGGAACGCGGTCGTGGTGGCGAGCGGCAACGGGATCCGGATCGCCCTGATGAGCTCGTCGGGGCGCTTGACGGTCTGCCGGTAGCCGGTGAAGTAGTCAGCGAGGTCGACTTCGCGCTCGGCGACGCCGGATCCGTCCTCGGACAGCGAGGCCAGCACGACGCGTGCGCGCAGGGCGAGCAGCGCCGGCGGGGTGTCGCCGATGGGCGACCCGGTGCCGAGGTTGCCGCCGAAGGTGCCACGGTTGCGGATGAGGCGCGAGGCGAACTGCGGGAAGAGCTGCGCGAGCAGGGGGATCCGGCCGTCCAGCCGTTTCTCCACCTCGGAGAGGGGGAGGGCGGCGCCGATCTCGATGAAGCCTCCGGCGCCGGAGGCGACGTCGTCCTCGATGGTCAGCGCGCGCAGCTCGGAAAGCTGCTCGATCGCGACGACGAGCGGGGCGCGGCGGCCGCGGATGTTCACCTCGACGCCCCAGTCGGTGGATCCGGCGACGAGCAGCGCGTCCTTCTCGTCACGCAGGATCCGCAGGGCCTCCACGAGCGTCGCGGGGCGGACGAAGCGCGCCCCGTCCACCTCGGCATCGGTCGCGACCGGCTCCGGGGCGGGCTGCGCGAGCCGCTGCTGCAGCGGGTCGTCGGCCTCCGGCGAACCGAGCGTGTAGGCGGCGTCGCGGATCGGACGGTACCCGGTGCAGCGGCACAGGTTGCCGCTCAGCGCGTGCAGGTCGAAGCCGTTCGGGCCGTGTTCCGGATCGTGGACGGGGCACGACCCGTCGGCCGTGTCGGTCGTTGCGCAGGGGCCGGTCGCCGAGCCCATCGAAGCGGTCCCTTCGACAAGCTCAGGGACCGACGGGGTGCGGTCGGCCCGGTAGTACTCGCCGGCCATGCTGCAGGCGAACCCGGGGGTGCAGTACCCGCACTGGGATCCGCCGGCCTCGGCGAGCTTGGACTGCACCGGGTGCAGGTCGTCGACCGATCCGAGCCCCTCGGCCGTGATGATCTCCTGACCGTCGAGCGCGTACACCGGTACGAGGCAGGCGTTCACCGGGGTCCACGCGGTGCCGCCATCCGTCGTCGGGGTGGCGAGCAGCATGGCGCACGCGCCGCACTCGCCCTCCGCGCACCCCTCCTTGCTGCCGGAGAGGCCGCTGTCGCGCAGCCAGTCCAGGGCGGTGGCGTGCGCGGGCGTCCCCACTAGCGGACGCTGCTGCCCGTTGACGGTGACGGCGATGTCGGTCATGAGAATCTCCTCGATTCCGGCGACAGTGTGCGATGCGGTTCGGCCGTGCCGACTCTGTGAGTCGGAGCCTAGGCCCGAAGGCCTCCGTGTGGGGTCTTTCTCCTGTGAGGAGCGCAACGCTGTGTGGTCAGGCGTCGTCGCCTTGGCCTTACCGCCAGTAGATTCGCGCTGTTTCCGATATGCGGGATCCACATTCCGAAAACATGGCCAGCCTAGGACGGCCGAGACGGATCCGTCAAGGGACGCGGGTGGGGCGCCGCGGCTCAGCCCGCGCGCTGCGGCTCAGCCTGCGCGCTGCGGCTCAGCCTGCGCGCTGCGGCTCAGCCTGCGCGCTGCGGCTCAGCTCGCGTGCGCGGCGGCCGAGATGTCGGCCACGACCTCGCGCAGCACCGGGATCGCCTGGTCGGCGAAGTCCTCGCCGACGCGCGACATCGGCCCAGAGACCGACACGGCCGTGAGCACGGGCATGTCCGGCACGGCCATCGCGAAGCAGCGCACGCCGACCTCGTGCTCTCCGTCGTCGATGGCGTAACCGCGCTCGCGGCAGGCGGCGAGATCGGCGAGCAACTCGTCGATCGTGCTGAGCGAGCGATCCGTGGAGTGCGGCATCCCGGCCCGGGTGATGATGTCGCGCACCTGGTCGTCTCGGAGCTGTGCGAGGATCGCCTTGCCCACGCTCGTGGAGTGCAGATGCGCACGACCGCCGACCTCGGTGAACATCCGCATCGCATGCGGGGACGGCGCCTGCGAGACGTAGACGACGTTGTCGCCGTCGATCGTCGCGAGGTTCGCGGTCTCACCGAGCCGGGCCACGAGCGACTTCAGCTGCGGCATCGCCATCTGGCCGAACTGGCGGTTCGCGACCTCACCGAGGCGCACGAGCTTGGGGCCGAGCGCATAGCGGCGGTTGGCGAGCTGACGCGCGTACCCCTGCGAGACCAGGGTCTGCAGCAGGCGGTGGATCGTGGTGGTCGGGAGGTTCGCCGCGGTCGCCACCTGGCTGAGGGTGAGCTCTCCGCCCGCGTCCGCGATGTACTCGAGCAGCTCGAACGCGCGGCCGACGGACTTGACGTTGGAGCCCTCGGCGGCCATGCGGATCCTCTCGGCTGGCGATCCGGGCACGGGCTATCGCATGCCGGAAGATGATTTCCCGAGCAGAGTACCTCATGCGGGCCTTCGCGCGGCTCCGCTTCGTCGCCCGCGACGTCGGGGCCGTCCGCGTGAGCGGAGACCACGGATCCGGGGCACCAGGACGACTCGGAGTGTGCCAGGTCTGCGCGATCCGGTCCGGGGCGTTCGCCGGAGCTCTTCCGACGCGGATCCTAAGCGGGCCCGGAACCAGTTTCGTCTTGTGATGAAACCGTGATGTTTCCAGAGTCTGATCTGGGTCTTTCAGGGTCTGGAATGTCGGTGGCCCCGGGTTGGATGGGGGTATGACGAACACGGCGGGCACGGCACCGGCCCCCGGGGTGGACCCGGTGGATCCGGTCGCCGTGCTGGCCGCGTTGGCGTCGAGTCTTCAGGCGACGGAGGCGTCGATCATCCGGTTGCAGGCCGTCCGGGACGCGCATCTCGCGGTCGCGCAGCGGCTCGCCGACGACCTCGCCACCGCATCCGGGTCGGTGCCGGTGCGGGGTGAGGCCGCGGACCTCGCCGCACGGTCGGTCGCCGCGGAACTCGCCGGGGTGCTGCGGATGTCCGACCGGGTCGTGCAGGGCCGGATGGCGCGTGCCGCGGACCTGATGACCCGGTACCCGGCCACGATGCAGGCATTCACCGACGCCAAGATCACCCCTGCCCATGCCCGGCTCATCCAGGACGCGGGTGCCCGCCTGGACGACGACGTGCGGGCGGAGTTCGAACGGCTCGCCGTGGAGGCCTGCGTCGGGGAGACTCCGGGGCGGGCGAAGAAGGTCGTCGACCGGATCGCGGAACGGTTGGCGCCGCGGTCGCTGACGGACCGACACCGGGACGCGCAGAAGAACCGGCGGGTGTGGCGGGAAGACCTCGAAGACGGACAGAAACTGCTCGGCATGATCCACTCCGCCGCGGTCATCGACGGGATCTACGACCGGCTCACCCAACAAGGACACATGATCAAGACCGCGAACGCGAAAGCCGCGAAAGACGCCGCCGCAGGTTCGGCCCCGGATCCGGATGGGCTCGGGGACCCGGACGACGACCGCACCCTCGACCAGCTGCGCGCTGACCTGTGCGCCGACATGCTCCTCACCGGCCACCCGTCCGGGCACGACACCACCGCCGGGCTGCTGTCCGCGATCCAGGCACGGGTGGAGGTCACGGTTCCCGTGTTCACCGCGATGGCCGCCGACACCGCGGGCGCAGGCGGATACGGGGGCGCCGGGTCCGGTGCGGCGTTCGGCGTCCGCACCGAGCAGCCGGCGGAACTCGCCGGCGGGCAGCCGATCGACACGGACACCGCCCGGATCCTCGCCGGAGGAGTGGTCGCGTGGGAACGGGTGCTCACCCATCCGGTGACCGGGGCGATCCTCGCCGTCGACCACTACCGGCCCAACGCGGACCTGCGCCGCCTCCTGCACGCGAGAGACTCCCGCTGCCGATTCCACACCTGCGGGCTGCCACCCGTCACCCAAGACCTCGACCACACCATCGACGCCGCCCACGGCGGGGCCACCGAGGAAGGCAACCTCGGCGGGCTCTGCCGACGGCACCACGTGCTGAAACACCAGACCGCCTGGGCGGTGACACAACTCGGCGCCGGGGTGCTCGAATGGACCAGCCCCACCGGCGCCACCTACATCGACAAGCCACCCCCACCCGTCACCTTCACCACCGCTGACCCCGAACCGGATCCGGACCACGCAGCCGCAAAGGCGTGGCCGTCCCGTCCGGATAGCGGCACCCCTCCGTTCTGAATCGGGTGGGGCCGGCACGAATCGATCCGCGACGATCTCCGCAGCGGAACCGTCGCGGTTCTCGGGTCGGCAGGTGTCGCACCCGTCGGGGCGGGTGGATCCGGTGCCTTAGAATTCTCAGAACTCGGCACGCTCTGGGCCGGGATCGAACACCCGATTCACACACGACGATTGGTGCCCCGTGCTTCCCGCTTCGCCCGACGACGCGCTCGCCCCGGACTGGCTGAAAGAACCGGCCGATCCGAACGGCCTCGCCCCGGGGGTGTGGCCCGCCTCCGCGCGGCGCGACGCCGAGGGAGAGCTCGAGCTCGGCGGCGTCGGCGTCGCCGCACTCCGCGCCCGTTTCGGCACCCCGCTCTACGTGCTCGACGAGGCCGAGGTGCGCGCGCACGCGGCCCGTATCAGGGGCGCGTTCGACGCTGCGGCGGCCGCGCACGGCACCAAGGCGCGCGTCTACTACGCGGGCAAGGCGTTCCTCAGCACCGAGGTCGCGCGCTGGGTCACCCAGGAGGGCCTGCGCGTGGACGTCTGCAGCGGCGGCGAGCTCGAGGTGGCACTGGCCGCCGGGGTCAAGCCGTCGCGGATCGGCTTCCACGGCAACAACAAGAGCGTCGCGGAGCTGGAGCGCGCCGTCGCCGTCGGGGTCGGCACGATCATCCTCGACTCCGCGATCGAGATCGAGCGGCTCGGCGCGATCGCCGAGCGCCGCGGAACCCAGAGCCATGGCTTCCGCCAGCGCGTGCTGCTGCGCGTCAACAGCGGGGTGCACGCCGAGACGCACGACTTCCTCGCCACCGCGCATGAGGACCAGAAGTTCGGCACTCCGCTGGAGGCGGCCCCGGCGCTGGCGGAGCGGATCCGCGAGATCCCGAGCCTGCGGCTGCGCGGCCTGCACTGCCATATCGGCTCGCAGATCTTCGGATCCACCGGCTTCGCCGAATCCGCGTCTCGCATGATCGAGCTGCACGCGGCGCTGCGCGAAGGCGGCGAGCTGCCCCTGCTCAACCTCGGCGGCGGCTTCGGCATCGCCTACACCGCGGCCGACGACCCGACGCCCATCGAGGAACTGGCCGGCGCGATCGTCGAGGCCGTCGCCCGGGAATGCGAGGTGCGCGGCATCCCGATCCCCACACTCGCATTCGAGCCGGGTCGCGCTGTGATCGGTCAGGCCGGGGTCACCCTGTACGAGGTCGGCACCACCAAGGAGGTGTCGCTCGGCGAACGCGGCGAGCGGCTCTATGTGAGCGTCGACGGCGGCATGAGCGACAACGCCCGTCCCGCCCTGTACGGCTCCCAGTACTCCGCCCGCATCGCCTCGCGCGAGGGCACGGGGCTCCCCGTGCTCGCGCGCGTCGTGGGCTCGCACTGCGAATCGGGGGACATCGTCGTCGATCACGAGTACCTCCCCTCCGACGTCACCCCGGGCGACCTGCTCGCGGTGCCGGCGACCGGCGCGTACTGTCACGCGCTGTCCAGCAACTACAACCACACCCCGCGCCCCGCGGTCGTCGCCGTGCGCGACGGCCATGCGCGGGTGATCGTGCGAGGGGAGACCCTCGACGACCTCCTCTCCCGGGATGCCGGCATCGCCGCGACCGGGCCGACGGAGCGTACCGGTGCGCGCACCGGAGAAGGAGAAGCATGACGGAACTCGACGGCACCCGCCGCACCCTCCGCGTCGCCCTGCTCGGGGCGGGATCCGTGGGATCCCAGGTCGCGCGCCTGCTCCTCGAGCACCGGGATGATCTCGCCGAGCGCAGCGGCGCTCGCCTCGAGCTCGCCGGGATCCTGGTCCGTGACATCGATGCGCCCCGCGGAGCCGAACTGCCGCGCGAGCTGCTCACGACCGACGCCGAGGCGCTGATCACGAGCGCGGACATCGTGATCGAGCTGATGGGCGGGATCGAGCCGGCACGCGGATACGTGCTCCAGGCGCTGCGCAGCGGGGCCGACGTCGTCACCGGCAACAAGGCGCTGCTGGCCACCCACGGCGCCGAGATCTTCGAGGCCGCCGACCAGGTCGGGGCCTCGGTGTCCTACGAGGCCGCGGTCGCCGCCGCGATCCCGATCATCCGCCCGCTGCGCGACTCGCTGGCCGGCGACCGGATCAAGCGGATCTTCGGCATCGTCAACGGCAGCACCAACTACATCCTCGATTCGATGGACCGGCAGGGCCTGGGCGCCGAGGAGGCGCAGCGGATCGCCACCGAGCTCGGCTACCTCGAGGCCGACCCCACGCTCGACCTCGAGGGGTACGACGCGGCCCAGAAGGCCGCGATCCTGGCGAGCCTCGCCTTCCACACGCAGGTCTCCCTCGACGACGTGCATCGCGAGGGCATCGAATCGGTGACCGCGGACATGATCGCCGATGCCCGCCGCGCCGGATACGTCATCAAGCTGCTCGCGGTGTGCGAGCGCCTGTCCGAGGACGGCGGCGACGCCGTCTCGGTGCGCGTGTACCCCGCGCTGATCGACCGCGAGCACCCGATGGCGAGCGTGCACGGCGGCAACAACGCCGTGTTCGTCGAAGCGGAGGCCGCAGGGCCGCTGATGTTCTACGGCGCGGGCGCGGGTGGCGTGCAGACCGCTTCCGCCGTGCTCGGGGATGTCGTCTCGGCCGCGCGCCGGCACATCGCCGGCGGTGTCGGCGTGGGCGAGTCCGCCCGCCAGAGCCTGCCGATCGCTCCGTTCGGGCACATCACCACGCGGTACCAGATCACGATCGAGGTCGCCGACGTCACCGGCGTGCTCGCCGCGGTGGCCGGGATCCTCAGCGACCACGGCGTGTCCATCGCGACCGCCCTGCAGACCATCGAACGAGGCGAGGACAGCACGACCGCCCGCATCGTGATCGGCACGCACCGCGCGACCGAGCAGGCGCTCAGCGACACCGTCGACCGACTCGCCGACAGCGATGCCGTCACCCGTGTGGTGTCGGTGCTGCGGGTCGAGGGGGAGTGACGGTGAGCGTCGCCGCCGGTGTGATGCCGGTCCCCGCGGTTCTCGTCGGGCGTGCTGTGGAGGTGCGCGTCCCCGCCACCAGCGCCAACCTGGGCCCCGGGTTCGACACGCTCGGTCTCGCGTTGAGCATGTACGACGAGCTCGAGGTCACGGCGCTGGAGCCCGGCCGCACCGAGGTGGAGGTCTCCGGATCCGGCGCGGAGGAGATCGCACGCGACGCGTCCAACCTCGTCGTCCGCTCGATCGCCCACGTCTTCGCCGATGCCGGGATCGTGATGCCTGGGATCCGCCTCGTGGCGCGCAATGGCGTGCCGCACGGCCGGGGGCTCGGCTCCTCCGGCGCCGCGGTCGCGGCCGGCGTGCTCGCCGCGCAGGGGCTCCTGGAGGGGATCGTCGAGTTCGACGACGCCGCGCTGCTGCGTCTGGCGACCGAGCTCGAGGGCCACCCCGACAACGTCGCCCCGGCGCTGTTCGGCGGCCTCACGATCGCCTGGACCGGAGAACGCGGACCGCAGCACAAGAAGCTGCTCGTGCACCGCGGCGTGTCCCCGCTCGTGCTGGTGCCCGGGTACACGATGTCGACCAAGGCCGCACGCAGCCTGCAGCCGGATCAGGTGCCCAGCGCGGACGCGGTGTTCAACGTGTCGCGTTCTGCGCTGCTGATCGCCGCGCTCACGCAGAGTCCCGACGTGCTGCTGGACGCCACCGACGACCGGCTGCACCAGGACTATCGCGCACCGGCGATGCCCGAGACGAACCGGCTGGTGCGGGCGCTGCGCGCCGAGGGCTTCGCGGCCGTCGTGTCCGGGGCAGGGCCCAGTGTGCTGGTGCTGTGCGACGGACCGGGCAGCCGTCTGGAGGCGGCCCGCATCGCGGATGACGTCACGGACACTCCGTGGGAGCACCGTTCGGTCGCCGTCGATGTGCGAGGTGGTACAGTGAGGGAACGAGCGGAGGGTTCTTCGTCACAATCGTGATCCCGACCCGCGACGCACTTCCTGCGTCAGCCGCACAGCACCCGAAACCGCACCGCGAGCCGGTCACCGAGCCCGTTGCGAGCGTGTTCTCCGGGTGGCATGCAGGGGACAGCCTGTTCTCGGCATGATCGTGCGGTCGCGCCCGGCATCTGCCGCGTGCGCGCCGAAATGCCCACGACTTACAAGAGGAGTACTCGTGGAGACCATCTCCGAGACCCAGATCGACACCTCGGCCCCGGCCGAGCAGGCGTCCGCCGCGGACGCCACCGCGCCTGAGACGGCGAAGGCCCCGCGCAAGCGCGCCCCTCGCCGCGCGACCACCGCATCCGCCGCCGCGAAGGCCGCAGAGGCCGACGCTGCGGCCGCCGCGCCGGAGACGGCCGCGGTCGCGCCGGCCGCCGACGCGCCGGCGGAGGACGCGCCGAAGGCGAAGGCCCCGCGGCGCAGCCGTGCGAAGAAGGCGGAGGAGGCGCCCGCCGAGGCCGCCGCGACGCCCGCCGCGGATGCGCCGGCCGCCGACGCTCCGGCCGAGGACGCGCCGAAGGCGAAGGCCCCGCGCCGCAGCCGTGCGAAGAATGTGGAGGAGGCACCCGCCGAGACCGCAGCGCCCGCCGAGACCGCGGTGCCCGCCGAGACCGCGGCGCCCGCCGAGCCGGCGGCCGCGGACGCCTCCGCGACGCAGACTCCGGCGAACGACTCCGCCCCGGCGGAGCAGCCCGCCGACGCCCCGGCCGAGGGCGGCGAGGAGCAGTCCGGCCGCAGCCGCAGCCGGTCCCGCAGCCGCAGCCGCAACCGCAACGGCGGCCAGGACGGCCAGTCCGGCGGCCAGAACAGCGGTGCCCAGAGCAACGGCGGCAACCAGAACGGCAACCAGGGCGGCCAGAACAACGGCCGTGGCGGCTCGCAGGACGCCGACGAGGACGGCGGCAGCGTCCGCAGCCGCCAGCGCAACAAGCGCCGGGGCGGCGGCAACCAGAACGTCGACGAGTTCGAGACCGAGATCGGCGAGGACGACGTCCTCATCCCGATCGCCGGCATCCTCGACGTGCTCGACAACTACGCCTTCGTGCGCACCACCGGTTACCTGTCCGGCCCGAGCGACGTGTACGTCTCGCTCGGCCAGGTGAAGAAGTACGGCCTGCGCAAGGGCGACGCCGTGGTCGGCGCCATCAAGCAGCCCCGCGAGGGCGAGCAGCAGGGCCGGCAGAAGTACAACGCGCTGGTCAAGGTCGACTCGATCAACGGCCTGAGCACGGAGGACGCCGCGACCCGCGTCGAGTTCTCCGCGCTGACCCCGCTCTACCCGCAGGAGCGCCTGCGCCTGGAGACCTCCGCCTCGAAGCTCACGCAGCGCATCATCGACCTCGTCGCCCCGATCGGCAAGGGCCAGCGCGGCCTCATCGTCGCGCCCCCGAAGGCCGGAAAGACGATCGTGCTGCAGCAGATCGCCAACGCCATCGCGATCAACAACCCCGAGGTCCACCTCATGGTCGTGCTCGTCGACGAGCGCCCCGAAGAGGTCACCGACATGCAGCGCACGGTCAAGGGCGAGGTCATCGCCTCGACCTTCGATCGTCCCGCGGAGGACCACACCACGGTCGCCGAGCTCGCGATCGAGCGCGCCAAGCGCCTCGTCGAGCTGGGCCGCGACGTGGTCGTGCTGCTCGACTCGATCACCCGCCTGGGGCGCGCGTACAACATCGCCGCCCCCGCCTCGGGCCGCGTGCTCACCGGCGGCGTCGACGCGTCCGCGCTCTACCCGCCGAAGCGCTTCTTCGGCGCGGCGCGCAACATCGAGAACGGCGGATCGCTCACGATCCTCGCGACCGCGCTGGTCGAGACCGGATCCAAGATGGACGAGGTCATCTTCGAGGAGTTCAAGGGCACAGGCAACAGCGAGCTGCGCCTCAGCCGCGCGCTGGCCGACAAGCGGATCTTCCCGGCCGTGGACGTCAACGCGTCCTCGACCCGCCGCGAGGAGATGCTGCTGAGCCCCGACGAGGTCAAGATCACCTGGAAGCTGCGCCGGGCGCTGGCCGGGCTCGACCCGCAGCAGGCCCTCGAGGTCGTCCTCGGCAAGCTCAAGGAGACCGAGTCGAACGTCGAGTTCCTGCTGCAGATGCAGAACGCGCAGCTGGGCAAGCCGGTCTCCGGCACCGGCCACAGCCACGCGTCCGAGAACAGCATCCGCTGATCCGCGCCTGAGCCAGGGATCCGGTCGTCATGTTCGAGCAGGTCGAGTCGCTGCGCGACGAGCACCGCAGGGTGGAGAGGGAGCTCTCCGACCCCGAGGTGCACGCCGACGCCGCACGGGCGAAGCGCGTCAACCGTCGCTACGCCGAGCTCAGCCGCATCGTGAAGGCGCATGACGACTGGATCGCCGCCGGCGAGGACCTCGAGACCGCGCGCGAGTTCGCCCGCGAGGACGAGTCCATCGCGGCGGAGATCCCCGGCATGGAGGAGGGGCTGCAGGTGGCGCAGGAGAAGCTGCGGCGCCTGCTGATCCCGCGGGATCCGGATGACGCGCGCGACGTGATCATGGAGATCAAGGCGGGGGAGGGCGGAGCCGAATCCGCCCTCTTCGCCGCCGATCTGCTGCGCATGTACGCGCAGTACGCCGCGTCGAAGGGGTGGAAGACCGAGCTCCTGGAGCGCACCGAGTCGGACCTCGGCGGCTACAAGGACGTGCAGGTCGCGATCAAGGGATCCTCGACCGACCCCTCGCAGGGCGTCTGGGCGCACCTCAAGTACGAGGGCGGCGTGCACCGGGTGCAGCGGGTCCCGGCGACGGAGTCGCAGGGGCGCATCCACACATCCACGACGGGCGTGCTGGTGTTCCCCGAGGTCGACGAGCCCGACGAGATCGCGATCAACCAGAACGACCTCAAGATCGACGTGTTCCGCTCCTCGGGTCCCGGGGGGCAGTCGGTGAACACGACCGACTCCGCCGTGCGCATCACGCACGTGCCGACCGGCATCGTGGTGTCGATGCAGAACGAGAAGTCGCAGCTGCAGAACCGCGAGGCGGCCATGCGCGTGCTGCGCGCCCGCCTGCTCGCGAAGCAGCAGGAGGAGCTCGACGCGGCGGCCAGTGACGCGCGCCGTTCGCAGATCCGCGGCATGGACCGCTCGGAGCGGATCCGCACCTACAACTTCCCGGAGAACCGGATCGCGGATCACCGCACCGGGTTCAAGGCCTACAACCTCGACCAGGTGATGGACGGGGCGCTCGAGCCGATCATCGAGTCCGCGATCCACGCGGACGAGGAGGCGCGGCTCGCCGCCCTCGGCACCGAGGACTGAGCGCGCTGCACGCGCAGCCGGCTCAGCGTCCGCCGCACGCTATGATCCGGGTGTGATCCTGTTCCTCATCCGTACCCTGATCTTCCTGGCGTCCTCGGCTGTCGGCCTCATCGTGGCGGACCTGCTGCTGACGGGGTTCACGATCGAGTGGAGCCAGTGGTGGGGCTTCCTCATCTGCATCGTGATCTTCACCGTGCTGCAGAGCGTCCTGTCGCCCTGGATCGCCAAGATGGCGAACCGCTACGCGCCGGCGCTGCTCGGCGGCATCGGCATCATCTCCACGCTCGTGGCGCTGCTGATCGTCGTGCTGCTGCCGATCGGCGGGATCCGGATCACGGATGTGGTGGGCTGGATCCTCGGGCCGGTGATCGTCTGGATGGTCACCGCGATCTGCACCGTGGTGCTGCCGCTGCTGCTGATCAAGCGCGAGGTGCGCGAGGCGGACGCCGTCGCGAAGGCGGCCAGGGCCGCGCGCCGAGCCCGCTGAGTCCGGCCTCCGGGCGCGATTCCGCGGTCGAACGCAGCGGTCCGCGTTCAGATGGAGTAGTCCGACGAGTCGGGCACCGAAAGGATCCGGGCCGTGCTCTCGCCCTCGACCCGGGGACGGGCGCGTGCCGGCACTCCGGTGAGCACCGAATCGGCGGGCGCATCCCTGGTGACGACCGCGTTCGCGCCGATCGCGGAGCGCGCGCCGATGACGACGGGGCCGAGGATCTTCGCGCCCGCGCCGACCACGACGCCGTCCTGCAGGGTGGGGTGGCGTTTGCCCGCATCGCGGGTGCGGCCGCCGAGGGTGACGCCGTGATAGAGCATCACGTCGTCGCCGATCTCCGCGGTCTCGCCGATCACGACGCCCATGCCGTGATCGATGAAGAAGCGCCGCCCGATCGTCGCACCGGGGTGGATCTCGATGCCGGTCAGCCACCGCGTGATCTGGGATCCCATTCGTGCGGGGGAGCGCAGTCCCCGCGTCCACAGGGCGTGATTCAGCCGGTGCGCCCAGATGGCGTGCAATCCCGGGTAGAGCAGGGCGATCTCGATACCGCCGCGAGCAGCGGGGTCGCGGAGCCGGGCGGATGCGACATCTTCGCGCATCCGCCCGGTCCAGGACATGCCGGACTGCGGCATCAGTCCTCGCGCAGGTCCTCGAACAGGGCCGTGGACAGGTAGCGCTCACCGGTGTCCGGGGCGATCACGACGATCGTCTTGCCGGCGCTCTCCGGGCGGGCGGCGACCTTCAGCGCCTGGGCGACGGCGGCGCCGGCGGAGATGCCGACCAGCAGGCCCTCCTTCGCGGCGAGAGCGCGGGAGGTGGAGAGCGACTCGTCGAACTCGGCGGTGAGCACCTCGTCGATGACCTCGCGGTCGAGCACGGCGGGCACGAAGTTCGGACCGATCCCCTGGATCTTCGCGGGGCCCACGCGGCCCTCACTCAGCAGCGGGGAGTCCTTCGGCTCGACCGCGTACACCTTGATCTCTGGCTTGGCGGCCTTGAGCGCCTGGCCCGCGCCGGTGACGGTGCCGCCGGTGCCCACGCCCGCGATGAAGATGTCGACATCGCCATCGGTGTCACGCAGGATCTCCTGCGCCGTGGTGTCGCGGTGGATCTGCGGGTTGGCGGCGTTGTCGAACTGACGGGCCCAGACGGCGCCGGGGGTGTTCTCGATGATCTCCTGGAGCGCCTCGATCGCGCCGCTCATGCCCTTGGTCGGGTCGGTGAGCACGAGCTCCGCGCCGAAGGCCTTCAACAGCACGCGGCGCTCCTTGGACATCGACGCGGGCATGGTCAGGATCACGCGGTAGCCGCGGGCGGCGCCCACCATCGCCAGAGCGATGCCGGTGTTGCCGCTGGTCGCCTCCACGATCGTGCCGCCGGGCTTCAGG
>JAFDWK010000050.1:0-9128 GCA_018268515.1 Actinomycetota bacterium | reverse complement strand
GAGGCCCTCGGTGACGTGGTTCAGCTTGACGAGCGGGGTGTTGCCGAACGTGCTGGTGATGTCGGAGTGGATGCCTGCCATGTCTGACCTTTCGATGGGCGCACTGCGGGTGTCGATGCGAGGGCCATGTCCCGCCTGTCGCCGGGGCCCTGACCGTGCACAGCCTAGGCCGCAGGCGTGTGCACCCGGTGAATGTGACGCCCGCATTACGCTGGACGTCTATGCCCGTGCTTCTCGCCGATGCCCTCCGCCGAGCCGCGACGACCCTCGTCGAGGCCGGCGTGCCGGATCCCGCCGTCGACGCCGAACTCCTCGCCGGGCACGTCCTGGGACTCGGCCGAGGCGGCGTGCAGGCGGCGACGATCCGCGGTGACGTGCTCTCGGAGGCGGACGCCGCGGCGCTGGCGGCGCTCGTGGTGCGCCGGGCGGCGCGCGAGCCGCTGCAGCACCTCACCGGCACCGCGCCCTTCCGGCACCTCGAACTCGCCGTGGGGCCGGGGGTGTTCGTGCCGCGGCCCGAGACCGAGATCGTCGCCCAGTTCGCGATCGACGCCCTCCTGGCCGCCGCTTCGCCCGCGCCGGTCGGCGTCGACCTCTGCACCGGATCCGGCGCCATCGCGCTCGCGATGGCGACGGAGGTTCCGCACGCGCAGGTGCACGCCGTCGAGCTCTCGCCCGAGGCGCACGCCTGGGCGCTGCGCAACACCGAGAGGCAGGAGAACCTCACCCTCGTGCTCGGAGACCTCGCGGCCGCGCTGACCGAGCTCGACGGCACGGTGGACGTGGTCATCTCCAATCCGCCCTACGTGCCGGACGACGCGATCCCGCGCGATCCGGAGGTGCGTCTGCACGACCCGGCGCTCGCGCTCTACGGCGGTCCGGACGGGCTCGACGTGGTGCGCGCGATCAGCCGGCGCGCCTGGGGGCTGCTGCACCCGGGCGGCGTGCTCGTGCTCGAGCACGCCGAGGTGCAGGGTGCCGCGATCCGGGAGCTCCTTGCGCAGGACGGCTGGCGTGCGGCCGCCACGCATCGGGATCTCACCCATCGGGATCGGGCCACGACCGCGATCCGGCCATAGCCGGAATCCGTGCCGGGCGCGACACCGGCCTCCGGGCGGAGTCCGTGCCCGCTGAGGGAGTGCACGCGCTCCGCTGAGGGAGTACCGGGCCGCGCCCCGTAGACTGGGCCGGTCATGTCCTCAGTCTTCGATAGCCGCGACGCGGATCAGATCCTCACCGGCATGCGCCAGGCCCGTCTGGCGATCGGCCGCGGCGAGCTGGTCGTGCTCCCCACCGACACCGTCTACGGGGTGGGCGCCGATGCGTTCAGCCCCGCCGCCGTGCAGCGCCTGCTCGACGCGAAGGGGAGGGGCCGCCAGCAGCCGCCCCCCGTGCTCGTCGGCAGCACCGCCACCCTCGCCGCGCTCGTGGAGACCGTGCCCGAGCCGGTGCAGCGCCTGGTCGACGAGTTCTGGCCCGGCGGACTCACGATCGTGCTGCCCTCGCAGCCCTCGCTGGTCTGGGACCTCGGTGAGACCTACGGCACCGTCGCGGTCCGCATGCCAGACCACCGCGTGGCGCTCGCGCTGCTCGAGGAGACCGGACCGCTCGCCGTCTCCAGCGCGAACCTCACCGGGGAGCCCGCCGCCGTCGAGCTCGAGGCGGCCAGAGCCATGCTCGGCGACAGCGTCGAGGTCTATCTCGACGCGGGCCCGGCGACCCGCGGCATCGCCTCGACGATCATCGACGCCACCTCGCTCGTGCGTCCGGGCGGAGAGGACGCCAGGGTGCGCGTGCTCCGTGAGGGCGCGATCTCCCGTGACGAGCTCGCCCGCGTGCTCGGGGACCTGCTCGACGAGCAGCCCTGACCCCGGGCGGAGGAGACCGACGACGTGAAGCAGTATCTGTTCACCGTGATCCTCACGGCGGCCGTGACCCTGGCCTGCTCGTGGGCGGTGTGGCAGCTGAGCCTGCGATTCAAGCTGTATCCGGGGATCCGTGAGCGCGACGTGCACACCACGCCGACGCCACGGCTCGGGGGAGTGGCGATGCTGCTCGGCATCCTCGCCGCCTTCGCAGCCAGCGCGGCGAGCCCGTTCTTCCACATCATCTGGGCGCAACCGCAGACGATGTGGTCGGTGCTCGGCGCTGTCCTGCTCATCGCGGTCGTCGGCGTCGTCGACGATCTGTGGGATCTGGACTGGATGATCAAGCTCGGCGCGCAGTTCCTGGCGGCCGGGCTGGTCACGATCGTCGGCGGACTCCAGATCGCCTCGCTCCCGCTCGCCGAGCCCGTGATCGGATCCAACTGGCTGAGCATCGTGATCACGATGTTCGCGATCGTCATCGTCATGAACGCGGTGAACTTCATCGACGGCCTCGACGGCCTCGTCGCCGGCGTCTGCCTCATCGCGAACGGCGTGTTCTTCGCGTACTCGTACATCATCGCCCGCGACATCGGCCAGTCCAGCTACTTCAGCCTGGCGCCGTTCATCGCGGCCGTGCTGATCGGCGCGTGCATCGGGTTCCTCCCGCTGAACTGGAGCCCCGCCAAGCTGTTCATGGGCGACTCCGGCGCCCTCGTGATCGGCCTGCTCATGGCCACCAGCGCCGTGGCGATCACCGGGCAGCTGAACCCGACCGTGCTCACCAACGCGCAGATCGGCCGCTCCCAGCTGCTCGGCGCGTTCATCCCGATCCTGCTGCCCGTCGTGGTCGTGCTGCTGCCCCTGCTGGACTTCGGCCTCGCCGTGCTGCGCCGCATGGGGGCGGGGAAGTCGCCGTTCTCGCCCGACCGCAAGCACCTGCACCACCGCATGCTCGACCTCGGGCACCGCGGCCGCGACGCCGTGCTGATCTTCTACGCATGGACCGCGATCATCTCGATCGCGGTGCTGCTGATGTACATCGGCTCCCGCGAGGGCTGGTACGGCGAATACGCGGCCGGCATCGTCTTCGGCGTCGTCGGGGCCGCGGCCTGCCTCGTCGTCACCCTCATCCCGTCGCGCCCGCGCATCGTCCAGAAGGAATCGACATGAGTCCCGAAAGCCGTCCCGCCACCGGCGCGAACCCCGTCAGCAGCACACCGGTCCTGCGCACCGCGCTGATCGCCTCAGGGATCGCCGCCGTGGTGCTCGCCATCGTCGCGGGGATCATCGGGGGAGTGCTCAAGGGTGCCCCCGGGGTCTGGAGCGGCCTGATCGGCGCGCTTCTCGCCGTGGTCTTCGGGGCGATCACCGCCGCGAGCATCCTCATCGCGAACCGCTGGTTCGGCCAGGAGCTGTACGTGCAGCTGTTCTTCGCGATCGTGATGGGCGGCTGGTTCCTCAAGCTCGGGCTGTTCGTGGTGCTGATCCTGGTGCTGCGCGGACAGCCCTGGCTGGAGCCCGTGGTGTTCTTCTGGGCGCTGCTGGCGGGGGTGCTCGTCTCACTCGCGATCGACGGCGTCGTCTTCATGCGGATGCGCGTGCCGGCGGTCCCCGACGCGTCGCTGCCGACCGTCGTTCCGGAGGATGTCGCGCCCTCGGCGGGAGAGCGTAGTGCCTCCGAGACGGATCCGGGTGAGGATTCAGGCAACTCACACGTCTGATAGGCTGGGAACCGAGCCCGCTCGTCACGCGAGCGCTGCGCTGTGAAGCACATCGACCGACGCCCCGGTAGCCCCCGGTGCCCCGAAGTTGGAGCCCGCGCTGTTTAATCTTGCTGCGACCATGATCCCTCGACTGGCTGGCGACAGCGGTTTCCACGGCCCCTCGATGGACGAGTTCTTCCCCGAGATCCTCTTCACCGTCTTCGGCGTCCCGATCCACCGGATCCACCTGGTGCAGTTCGTCTCGGTCGTCGCGATCGTCGTCATCCTGGTGCTCGGCACGCGTCGGATGAAGGTCGTCCCGGGGCGCTTCCAGAGCGTCGTGGAGATGGGCCTCGACTTCGTCCGCGGCGGCATCGCACACGACCTGCTCGGCCGCAAGGACGGCGACCGGTTCCTCCCGCTGCTCACCACGATCTTCTTCATGACGCTGTTCATGAACATCACCGGCATCATCCCGTTCCTGAACATCGCCGGAACGAGCATCATCGCCGTCCCGCTGCTGCTCGCCGTGATCAGCTACGTGACGTTCATCTACGCCGGCATCAAGAAGAGCCCGAAGAACTTCGTGAAGAACTCGCTGTTCCCGGCGGGCGTGCCGTGGCCGGTGTACATCATCGTGACGCCGATCGAGTTCATCTCGACGTTCATCGTCCGCCCGGTGACCCTCACCCTGCGTCTTCTGATGAACATGGTCGTCGGCCACATGCTGCTCGTGCTGTGCTACTCGGCCACCGCGTTCTTCTTCTTCACGGCCGGCGGCGGCTGGGCCGCGCTCGGCATCGGCACCCTCGCCTTCGGCGGCGCCTTCTCGATCTTCGAGATCCTGGTCGCCGTCCTCCAGGCCTACGTCTTCACCGTCCTCACCGCGGTCTACATCCAGCTCGCGGTCGCAGAAGAGCACTGACAACCCCTGCGGGCGGCGACCTGCCGCCCACAACGAAAGGAAACAATCCGTGGACGCTACTACGGTTCTCGCAGCAGTCAACGGCAACCTCGCGACGGTCGGCTACGGCCTCGCCGCCATCGGCCCGGCCATCGGCGTGGGCATCGTCGTCGGCAAGACGATCGAGGGTGTCGCCCGTCAGCCCGAGCTGGCCGGTCGCCTGCAGGTTCTGATGTGGATCGGCATCGCCTTCACCGAGGCGCTCGCGTTCGTCGGCATCGCCGTCGGCTTCATCCCCTTCCCGTAATCCGCACTCGAATCCCGAAGGAGACAGGATGCTGAACGCTTCTGTCACGAACCTCGCGGCCGAGACGAGTGCGAACCCGCTTCTGCCAGCATGGTACGACCTGGTCTGGTCGGCGCTGTGGTTCATCGTGATCCTCATCGTGGTGTGGAAGGTCGCCCTTCCGCGCTTCACGAAGATGCTCGACGAGCGCTCGGCTGCCATCGAGGGCAACATCGCCAAGGCGGACGAGGCCCAGAAGCAGGCCGAGGCCGCGCTCGAGGAGTACACCCGCCAGCTCGCCGAGGCCCGCACCGAGGCCGGCACGATCCGTGAGACCGCCCGCGAGGACGGCAAGAAGATCGTCGCCGAGGCGAAGGAGACCGCTGCCGGCGAGGCCGCGCGTCTGACTGCCGCCGCACACGCCCAGATCGAGGCGGAGCGCCAGACCGCGTTCGTCTCGCTGCGCAACGAGGTCGGCGGCCTCGCCCTCGACCTCGCCGGCGGCGTGGTCGGCGAGACCCTCTCCGACGACGCACGCGCGACGGCCGTCGTGGACCGCTTCCTGGCGGACCTCGAGGCCTCCGAGGCGGCGAAGTAATGGGCAGCGCGACCGCTCAGGCCCTCGAGGCGTCGAGCAGCGCTCTGACAGCCGCGCATCCGGTCACCCTCGACGTCGCGGGGGAGCTGTTCTCCGCCGCGCGCCTGATCGGTGAGTCGTCCGCGCTGAGCGGCGCGCTGGCCGATCCCTCCGCTCCGGCCGCGGCACGCGCGGCGCTGGCGTCGCGCGTGTTCGCCGGTGCTGCGGCACCCGTGCAGAACGTGCTCGCCGCCGCGGTCTCCCAGCGCTGGTCCTCCTCCGCCGACCTGGTCGACGGCGTGGAGGAGCTGGCGGTGCGCGCCGCCACGATTGCGTCGCCCGACGCGGACATCGAGGGCGAGCTGTTCTCGGTGTCCCGGCTGGTGGCGGACAACGCCGACCTCGAACTCGCCCTGGGCAGCCGCCTGGGCGGCGGAGAGGGCAAGGCCGCGCTCGTGCAGAAGCTCGTCGGATCGAGCGTGCACCCCGCGACGTCGCTGATCGTCACCTCGCTCGTGCGGCAGCCGCGCGGTCGCCGGGTGCGACGGCTGCTGAACCGGGCGATGCGCATCGTGTCCACGCAGCGCGACCGGATCGTCGCGACCGTGCGCTCGGCGGCTCCGCTGAGCGCGGCGCAGCGCGACCGCCTCCGCGCGGTGCTGGCCGGTCGCTACGGCCGCCAGATCGCGCTCAACGAGGTGCTCGACCCCTCCGTCGTCGGAGGCCTGCGCGTGCAGGTCGCGGACGACGTCATCGACGGCAGCATCGCCGCCCGCCTCGCCGATCTCCGGCACAAGCTCGCGGGCTGAAACACGACTTCGCGCGGGAAGCCGCGCACCCAGATACAAAGGGAAGACAATGGCAGAACTTTCGATCAGCCCCGACGTCATCCGTGACGCGCTGAAGGACTTCGTCGCCGCGTACGAGCCGACGTCCGGTACGGCGACCGAGGTCGGCACCGTCATCGACGCAGCGGATGGCATCGCGCACGTCGAGGGCCTGCCCGGCGTCATGGCGAACGAGCTCGTGACCTTCGCCGACGGCACCAAGGGTCTCGCGCTGAACCTCGACGAGCACGAGATCGGTGTGGTCGTCCTCGGCGACTTCGCCGGTGTCGAGGCCGGCCAGGAGGTCACCCGCACCGGTGAGGTGCTCTCCGTCCCGGTCGGCGACGGCTACCTCGGCCGCGTGGTCGACCCGCTCGGCAACCCCATCGACGGCCTCGGCGAGATCGCCACCGAGGGCGTCCGCGAGCTCGAGCTGCAGGCGCCCGGCGTCATGCAGCGCAAGAGCGTGCACGAGCCCATGCAGACCGGCATCAAGGCCATCGACGCGATGATCCCGGTCGGCCGCGGCCAGCGCGAGCTGATCATCGGCGACCGCCAGACCGGCAAGACCGCGATCGCGATCGACACGATCATCAACCAGAAGTCCAACTGGGAGTCCGGCGACGTCGACAAGCAGGTGCGCTGCATCTACGTCGCGATCGGCCAGAAGGGCTCGACCATCGCCTCCGTCAAGGGCGCGCTGGAAGAGGCCGGCGCCCTGGAGTACACGACCATCGTCGCGGCGCCCGCGTCCGACCCGGCCGGCTTCAAGTACCTCGCCCCCTACACCGGCTCGGCCATCGGCCAGCACTGGATGTACGGCGGCAAGCACGTCCTGATCATCTTCGACGACCTGTCGAAGCAGGCCGAGGCGTACCGCGCCGTGTCGCTGCTGCTGCGCCGTCCGCCGGGCCGCGAGGCTTACCCGGGCGACGTCTTCTACCTGCACTCCCGCCTGCTGGAGCGTTGCGCGAAGCTGTCCGACGAGCTCGGCGCCGGTTCGATGACGGGTCTGCCCATCATCGAGACCAAGGCGAACGACGTCTCGGCGTACATCCCGACCAACGTGATCTCGATCACCGACGGCCAGATCTTCCTGCAGTCCGACCTGTTCAACGCCAACCAGCGTCCCGCGGTCGACGTCGGCATCTCGGTGTCCCGCGTCGGCGGCGACGCCCAGGTCAAGTCGATCAAGAAGGTCTCCGGAACGCTGAAGCTCGAGCTCGCGCAGTACCGCTCGCTCGAGGCGTTCGCGATGTTCGCCTCGGACCTGGACGCGGCTTCCCGCCGTCAGCTGGCCCGCGGTGCGCGCCTGACCGAGCTGCTCAAGCAGCCGCAGTACTCGCCGTACCCGGTCGAGGACCAGGTCGTCTCGATCTGGGCCGGCACCAACGGCAAGCTCGACACGATCGAGGTCGAAGACGTGCTGCGCTTCGAGAGCGAGCTGCTGGACCACCTGCGTCGCAACACCACCGTGCTCGACACCCTGCGCGAGACGAACGTCCTCGATGACGCGACCGTCGCCGAGCTGGAGAAGGCCACCGACGCCTTCGTCCTCGAGTTCCAGGGCGGCAAGGGCCACGGCATCAGCGCTCCCGGTCACGAGGAGCACAGCGCCGCGGACGTCGACGACGTGAACCAGGAGAAGATCGTCAAGGGCCGCCGCGCGTAAGCGCGGAGGAGACTGACCGCTATGGGCGCACAACTCCGGGTCTACAAGCAGAAGATCTCTTCTGCTCAGACGACCAAGAAGATCACGAAGGCGATGGAACTCATCGCGGCTTCGCGCATCCAGAAGGCGATGACGCGCGTCAACGCGTCCTCGCCCTTCGCGCGGGCCGTGACGAGGGCCGTGTCCGCCGTCGCGACCCACTCCAACGTCGACCACCCGCTCACCCGTGAGCCCGAGACGATCCGCCGCTCCGCGGTCGTGATCTTCTCGAGCGATCGGGGCCTGGCCGGCGCGTTCAACTCGCAGATCCTGCGGGAGGGCATGGAGCTCGCCGAGCTCCTGCGCTCCGAGGGACGCGAGCCGGTGTTCTACCTGGTCGGCCGCAAGGCCGTCGGGTACTTCCAGTTCCGCGGGCTGCAGGCCGCAGCCGAGTGGACCGGTGACACCGACACGCCCGCCTTCCACACGGCCGAGGCCATCTCGGCGTCGCTGCTGGAGGCGTTCGAACGCGGCGGCGAGCAGGGCGGCGTGGACGAGATCCACCTCGTGTACAACCGCTTCGTCAGCATGATGACGCAGTCGCCGGAGACGGTGCGCCTGCTTCCTCTGGAGATCGCGGAGGCCGACGAGGCCGACACCTCGACCGCGGTCTACCCGCTGTACGAGTTCGAACCGGACGCGGAGACGGTGCTCGACGCGATCCTGCCGGTGTACATCCAGAGCCGCGTCTTCAACGCCCTCCTGCAGTCGTCCGCCGCCAAGCAGGCCGCGACGCAGAAGGCGATGAAGTCGGCCAGCGACAACGCCGACAAGCTCATCACCGACTACACCCGCCTGCGCAACAACGCGCGCCAGGCGGAGATCACGCAGCAGATCGCCGAGATCGTCGGCGGCGCCGACGCACTGGCGTCGAGCAAGTAAGACCCTCAGGAGAGAGACGAAATATGACTGCCACCGCTACGACGGTCGTCGGCCGCGTTGCTCGCGTCACCGGCCCTGTCGTCGACATCGAGTTCCCGCACGACTCGATCCCCGACATCTACAACGCGCTGAAGGCGACGATCACCATCGGCGAGGAGTCGACGGAGATCACGCTCGAGGTCGCCCAGCACCTCGGTGACGACCTCGTCCGCGCCATCTCGCTCAAGCCCACCGACGGCATGGTCCGCGGCCAGGAGGTGCGCGACACCGGCGCGCCCATCTCGGTCCCGGTCGGAGACGTCACCAAGGGCAAGGTCTTCAACGTGATCGGCGAGGTCCTGAACGGCGAGCCCGGCGAGCAGATCGAGAT
>JAFDWK010000004.1:7424-36489 GCA_018268515.1 Actinomycetota bacterium | reverse complement strand
ACCCCACCCTCATAGGGTCTGATCGGCACCGGACGCATCGGTCAGGTCCACGCCGCGAGCATCGCCGCGCATCCGGATGCGCGGCTCACTCGCGTCGCCGACCCGTTCGTCGACGGTGCGCGCCGTGTTGCCGAGGCCTACGGTGCTGCCGCGACCGACAACCCGGAGGAGCTGTATGCCGCCGGCGACGTCGACGCGATCCTGATCGCCTCGCCCACACCCACGCACGTGGATCTGATCGCCCGAGCGGTGGATGCGGGCCTGCCGGTGCTCTGCGAGAAGCCGATCGACCTCGACATCGCCCGGGTCGAGGCGCTGCGACCGCGCATCGCCTCCGCCGGAGTGCCGGTCGCGCTGGGGTTCAACCGCCGGTTCGACCCCGCCTTCGCCTCGGCGCGGGCGCGGGTGGCCGCGGGTGAGATCGGCGCGCTCGAGCAGCTGACCATCATCAGCCGCGATCCCTCGGCACCGCCCGCCGACTACGTCGCGATCTCCGGCGGGGTCTTCCGAGACATGACGATCCACGACTTCGACATGGCCCGGTTCTTCCTCCCCGAGATCGTGGAGGTCTCGGCGACCGGATCCACCACCTTCGACGCCGGAGCCGCCCAGCACGGCGACTTCGACACGGTCGTGGTGACCCTGCGCGCGGCCTCGGGGGCACTGGTCACGATCGTCAACTCGCGGCACAGCGCGGTCGGCTACGACCAGCGCATCGAAGCGTTCGGCGGCGCGGGGATGCTACAGGTCGCCAACGCGCCGACCAGTCTCGTGAGTGTGTCGACGGCCACCGCGGTCGAGGCCAAACCGCCCTACGAGCCCTTCTTCCTGGAGCGCTACGCCACCGCCTACGCGGCCGAGCTGCACGAGTTCATCGCGCTCGCCCGCGGAGAAGCATCCACGAGCCCCACCTTCGACGATGGTCGCGCCGCCCTGATCCTGGCCGATGCCGCCCAGCGTTCGGCGACCGAGCGCGTCGTCGTGCCGGTTGACCTGCGATGACCTCCGCCTCCGTTCATCACCGCCTCGCCGCGTCGGCGGAGAACCGTCCTCGGCGCGATGTCAAGCGGATGAAGGAGATCACGCACACGGAGCTCGCCAACATGGGGATCGACCTCCGTGACGTGGATCAGCCCATCGGCACACTCCGCCCGGCAGCGCCCTGACCCCACCCGGCGCCGGTGTCCGGGGAACGGGCATAGGCTCGGCACGATGACTTCCCGCGCCGAGACCCCCGCTCCGAGCAGCACCGCCGGGGCACGCGCCGACCTGCTCGCGGCGGCCGCGAAGGGCCCTCTCGGGCTCGGCCGGTTCCCCGGCGTCGGCGACGACGCGCATCCCGCCTCGGTGCTCATCCTGTTCGGACGGCTGGACGACGAGCCGTCCGACGCCGCGGCCATCACCGTGCCCGCCGATCTCGACGTGTTGCTGCAACGTCGCGCCGCCACGCTCTCCTCGCACCCGGGGCAGGTCTCTTTCCCCGGCGGGCGACGGGAGGACACGGACCCGGATCCGTCGGCGACGGCGCTGCGCGAGGCGCAGGAGGAGACCGGACTGGATCCACACGGCGTCGAGATCCTGGCGACCCTGCCGGAGATCCCGCTCGCGGCGAGCAACCACCTGGTCACCCCGGTGCTGGGCTGGTGGCGCGAGCCGTCCCGCGTGGTCGCCGTGGATCACGCCGAGACGGTGCAGGTGTTCCGTGTGCCGGTGGCGACGCTGCTGGATCCCGCCACCCGGTTCACGTCGACGCTCACCCGGATGGGGCAGACGTTCCGCGGGCCCGCCTTCGACGTCGACGGCACGATCGTGTGGGGCTTCACGGCGATGGTACTCGACGGCGTCTTCGACGCCGCCGGGTGGACCCTGCCGTGGGATCGCGGCGACGAGCGGTCCATCCGCCTCGAGGTGTGACAGCCCGCTCGTCGAAGCGCCACCACCACCCGCCGAATGCAGGAGTACCCCGGGTAAAAACAGGACCGGGCCGTCCGTGGTGCGGATCGGCATCCCGGTTCCCGGGCATCCCGGCCGTCAACTCCGACTTCGGCCGCTTTTGCTCCTGCATTCGGGTGCCCTCGTCCTGCATTTGGCGGGTGCGCCGATCGGTGGGCACAGATTCGGGGAGAAACGCGGACCGTCATCCGCGGTCGGGCGCTGGGTAGGCTGACGGGGTGAAGATCCTCGTCCTCGGTTCCGGTGCCCGTGAGCACGCGATCATCCTCGCCCTGCGCGCCGAGCGGAAGGGGCACGAGATCCTCTGCGCCCCCGGCAACGCCGGCATCGCGCAGGACGCGACGCTGGTCGAGGTGGATCCGATGGACGGCGCTGCGGTGCGCGCCTTCGCCGACGAGCACGGCGTCGACCTCGTCGTCATCGGCCCCGAGGCGCCGCTCGTCGCGGGCGTCGCCGACGTGGTGCGCGCGCACGGGATCCCCGTATTCGGACCCGGCCGCGCCGCCGCGCAGCTGGAGGGATCCAAGGCGTTCGCGAAGCGGATCATGGAGGCGGCCTCGGTGCCGACCGGCCGCGCGGTGCGCGCGAGCTCCACGGCCGAGGTCACCGCGGCGTTCGACGACCTCGGCGCCCCCTACGTGGTGAAGGCCGACGGGCTCGCCGCCGGCAAGGGCGTCATCGTGACCGACGACCGCGCCGCCGCGCTCGCACACGCCGAGCAGTACCTCCCCCACGGCCCGGTGCTCATCGAGGAGTTCCTCACCGGGCCCGAGGTCTCGCTGTTCTTCCTCAGCGACGGCGACACCGTGCGGGCGCTCAGCCCCGCGCAGGACTTCAAGCGCGCCTTCGACGGCGACGAGGGGCCGAACACCGGCGGCATGGGCGCCTACTCTCCGCTGCCCTGGCTCGACGAGCAGTTCGGCAGCGAGGCGGCCTTCGTCGAGGAGGTCACCCGCACCGTCGCCCTCCCTGTCGTGAAGCAGCTCGACGCCGAGGGCACGCCGTTCATCGGCCTGCTCTACGCCGGCCTCATCCTCACGCCGAACGGTGTGCGCGTGATCGAGTTCAACGCACGCTTCGGCGACCCGGAGACCCAGGTGGTGCTGCCGCGCCTGCGCACCCCGCTGTCGCGGCTGCTGCTCGCGGCCGCCACCGGCACGCTCGAGGACCAGCCGCAGCCGGTGTTCGCCGACGATGTCGCGATCACCGTGGTGCTCGCGAGCGAGGGATACCCGGAGGCGCCGCAGACCGGCCGCCCGATCGAGGGCCTGGCCGAGGCCGCCGCGGTCGAGGGCGTGCGCATCGTGCACGCCGCGACCGCGGGCCCCGACGCCCCCGGCGGCAACCTCATCGCCACCGGCGGCCGCGTGCTGAACGTGGTCGCGACCGGATCCGACTTCGCCGACGCCCGCACCCGTGCCTACGAGGCGCTCGGCCGGATCCGCCTCGACGGCGCTCACCACCGCACCGACATCGCCGCCCGCGTCGCGCAGTAACGTTCAGGTCGCGGGGCGGCCTGGTCCGCGAACGCCGCGGCGGGGCGCCTTCGTCGCACCGGGTCCGCGGACGCCGCGAACGCCGAGGCGGATCCGACCGCGAATACCCCCTCTGAGCGCCGATACCCCCTCCTACGGACGTCTGTAGGAGGGGGTATCGGCGCTGCGAGGGGGTGTCTACGAGGCCACCGCCGCCTCAGCGCTTCAGCAGGTGCTTCGGGCGCTGCATGAACAGGATCCCGATCACGCCGACCAGCAGGACCGCGGCGGGCAGGATCATCGACTGCGCCATGGCGGTCGAGAACCCCGCGACCACGAAGTCGGGCAGCTTGCCCGACCCGAAGTCGCCCCCGTGGCTGGATGCCCCGGGGAGGTTCGCGTCGAGGCGGCTCTGCATGAGCGCGGCGATCGCGGCCGATCCGAGCACGGATCCGATCGTGCGGGTGGTGTTGTAGATGCCCGCGCCGGCGCCGGCCTGCCGCGGTTCCAGGTTGCGCGTCGCGGTGGTGGCCAGCGGCCCCCACATGCCGGCCTGCCCGATGCCCACGAGCGCCGAGGGCAGCAGGAACATCCAGATCGGGGTGTCGGGGTTCATCAGCAGCGCGTACCAGACGAGCGCGACCGTGGTGAGGCCGAGGCCCGGCACGAGCAGCACGCGCGGGTCGACGCGATCGAGGATCCGGCCCGCGATCGGGGCGAGCACGCCCGACAGCACGGCCATCGGGATCAGCAGCAGGGCGGCCTCGGTCGGCGTGAGGCCGCGGGCCAGCTGGTAGAAGAACATCATCGGCAGCGACATCGAGGTCACGGTGCAGCCGACGGCGGCGATCCCGAAGTTCGAGACCGAGAAGTTGCGATCCCGGAACAGGCCGAGCGGCACCAGCGGCTCGCTGCGGGTCTTCGCCTGCTGCCAGATGAAGACGGCCATCACGACGACGCCGGTCGCGATCATCGCCCAGATCCACCCGGCCCAGTCGTAGTGCTGCGCCTCCTGCAGTGCGAACACGAGCAGGAACAGGCCGAGGGCGCTGAGCACGACCCCGACCATGTCGAACCGGTGCTCGTGGGTCTTCAGACGCGGAACCAGGATCCAGGCCAGGACGAAGCCGATCACGCCCACGGGCAGGTTGATGAAGAAGATCCACTCCCAGCCGAAGCCGTCCACGAGCAGACCGCCGGCGAGAGGGCCGACCAGGGTCGCGACGCCCGCGGTGGCGCCCCAGAGCCCCATCGCGGCTCCGCGGCGCTCGGCCGGGAAGGTGCGGGTGATGACCGCCATCGTCTGCGGGGTCATCATCGCGGCGCCGAGGCCCTGCACGGCGCGGAAGACGATCAGCATCTCCAGGGAGCCGGACAGTCCGCAGCCGAGCGACGACAGCGTGAAGATCGTGAGGCCGATCAGGTAGATGTTCTTCGGGCCGAAGCGATCGCCGAGACGCCCGGTGATCAGCAGCGGCACCGCGTAGGCGAGCAGGTAGGCGCTGGTCACCCACACGACGTTGTCGAGGTTGTTGGTCGACGGGTCGAGCGCCGCCTTGATGGCAGGGTTCGCGACCGAGACGATCGTGGTGTCGACGAGGATCATGAAGAAGCCGATGACCAGCGCCCAGAGGGCGGGCCAGGGGCTCTTCGGCTTGTGGCCGACGGCGTAGGTGCCGGTCGACGTGCCGATGGTTTCAGCCATTGCGGTGCGCCTTTCGTTTGGCAAGAAGGTGTTCCGGATCCGGCCCCCATCCGAAAGCGGGGGAGGAGATCCGGGGGATCAGGGTGCCGAGCCAGTCGATCTCGGCCTCGAGCATCAGCCGGTGCCGGATGGGCTCGAGAAGGTACTGCTCGGGGACCTCGCGGGTGGCCGCGCCGTCCAGCGCGCCGCCGACCGTCTCGAGCTCCTGGCGGAGCAGGGTGAGCCGCTGGGTGAGCAGGTCGACGGCCTCGGCCCGGTCGAGGTTGTGCGCCTCGGCCAGGGCGACGCGGAACGACGTCTGCCGCCGACTGCCGCCGAGCTCGCGGCGCACCCACTCGCGCACCGCCTCCGCGCCCGCGGGCGTGACGGCGTAGGTGGTGCGCTCGGGGCGGTTGCCGTCGCGGTCGACACCGACCTCCTCGAGCAGTCCCTGACCGTGCAGGCGGGCGACGGTGTGGTAGAGCGTCCCGTTGGAGATCGGGACGATCCGGTCGTCACGACGCGCGCGCAGCAGCCGCGCCATCTCGTACGTGTGCATGTCGCCCTCGCGCAGCAGCGCGAGCACCATCGCCCCGAGCGGCGTGAGCGCCGGATCCTTCATGATCACTCCAGATCAACTAGTTTATGTGGATTATACGAATTGGACTATACGCCGATGCCCCGCCCGACGCCAGTCGTGCCGTCCGGCCGTTCGGCGCCCGTCGTGCCGTCCGGCCGTTCGGCGCCCGTCGAGCCGTCCGACCGTTCGGCGCCCGTCGAGCCGTCCGACGCACCCGGCTCCCCTATCCGCGAGAAACCACATCCCGCGTGAGACACCGTGCCGTCCGTGGCTTCTCGTGCAGGATCCGGTTTCTCATGCCGGATCCGGTCACCGCAGTGCCGTCGCGAGTTGCGCCGACGTCAGAATGCGGTCCGCGTAGACGAGGCGCATCACCGCAGGGTCCGGGTTGCCCGCGTCCGGGGCCCGATGCACCCGCTGTAACCCGACCTTCTCGGCTACCGCCGCGGAGGCCCGGTTGTGCTCGACGAGGTACGCGATCACGGGGACGTCCGGGGCGACCTCGGCGGCCGCGGCCAACGCGGCCCGTGACACCTCGGTCGCGTAGCCGCGTCCGTGCTGCTCGACGGAGAGCCGGTAGCCGAGGTTCCATATGCGGGTGCTGGCATCGTCGGCACCCGGGTCACCGCCGGGGCCGGCGCCTGCCGCCCCCGACTGCGCCACCACGTGAGCTGCCTCCGCTCGCAGCATCGTGCAGCCCCCGTTGCCGATGATCTCGCCGGTCTCCCGAAGCAGCACGATCCAGGGTCCGAGGCCATCGGTCCGCCAGCTGGACGACCAGCGCTCAAGCATCGCGGCGACCTCACCAGGTTCGGTCGGTCGCAGGCTCGGGAAGTGTGTCCACACCCGCGGATCCGAGGTGATGGCGAACATCGCGTCGAGGTCGCCCGGCCCCGGGCAGCGCAGTCTGAGGCGGTCGGTCAGGATCTCGCGGGGGATGTCGACAGTCACCACGGCAACCTACGCCGAGCCTCGGACGTCGGGCGCAGCCGCACACCCGCACCCCGGGTCCGCTCACCCTGACCCTGCGCTCCCTGCGTTGCCCCATCCACGAGAAACAACATCCCGCGTGAGACACCACGCCGCCCGTGGTTTCTGCTGTCGGATCCGGTTTCTCGTGCCGGATCCGATTTCTCGAGCGGGATCCGGTTTCTCGCCGGCTGAGGCCCGGTGCGGCCGCCCGCGGCGTGGACGCCCGCGATAATGGAGCGGTGAGCACCCCCCTCGAACTGTCCGGCTGGCGTCACCTCTACTCCGGCAAGGTCCGCGATCTGTACGCGCCCGAGGATCCGGCGGACAAGCGCCTGCTCGTCGTCGCGAGCGACCGGGTGAGCGCCTTCGACTTCGCGCTGGAGCCGGGGATCCCCGAGAAGGGCGCCCTGCTGACGGCGCTGAGCCGCTGGTGGTTCGACCGGCTCGCCGAGGGGGCGGATCCGATCCCGAACCACCTGGTCGCCGGTGAGATCCCGGCCGAGGTCGCCGACCGTGCCATGCTGGCGATGTCGCTGGAGATGCTGCCGATCGAGTGCGTGGTGCGCGGCTACCTCACCGGATCCGGGTGGCTGGAGTACCAGCAGAGCGGGACGGTCTGCGGGATCCCGCTGCCCGCCGGCCTGCACAACGGCGACCGGCTGCCGGAGCCGCTGTTCACCCCGGCGTACAAGGCCCCGATGGGCGAGCACGACGAGAACATCACCTTCGAGCGCACCGCCGAGATCGTAGGCGCCGAGCGCGCCGCGCAGCTGCGCGACGCGTCGCTCGCGGTCTACCGCAGGGCCGCCGCGATCGCGGAAGAGCGCGGCCTCATCCTCGCCGACACGAAGTTCGAGTTCGGCGTGGACGCCGATGGCGTGCTGCGCCTCGCCGACGAGGTGCTCACCAGCGACTCCTCGCGGTACTGGGACGCCGAGTCGTGGCGCACCGGATCCACCCCCGCGGAGCGGATGGCGAGCTTCGACAAGCAGATCGTGCGCGACTGGCTGAGCGCGCACTGGGACAAGCAGGGCACACCGCCCGTGCTGCCCGAGGAGGTCGTCGCGCAGACCGCCGCGCGCTACGCGGAACTGCTCGCCCGCCTGACGGCCTGAGCCGGCCGGTCCTGAGCCGACCGGTCCGCCTTTCTGCGGATGTCACCGACGCGCTCGCCGCTCCCAGGGAACGCCCAGGATAGGGTTTCTCCAGCCCCCTCCCCTGATCCCGAGGAGTCCGCATGTCCCTGTGGAAGATCCACGGCGACGGACGCACCGTCGAGCCCGGCGCCGTCGTCCGTCCCGACGAGCGCCTGAACTGGCCCGCCACGATCGCGATCGGCGTGCAGCACGTCGTGGCGATGTTCGGCGCGACCTTCCTGGTGCCGATCCTCACCGGCTTCCCGGTGCCGACGACGCTGCTGTTCAGCGGTGTCGGCACGATCCTGTTCCTGCTCATCACCCGCAACAAGCTGCCCAGCTACCTCGGATCCTCGTTCGCGTTCATCGCCCCGGTGACCGCCGCGACCGCCGCGCACGCCAGCGGAGGCAACGGGATCGGCGCCGCCCTCGCCGGCATCGTCGCGGTCGGCGTGCTGCTCGCACTCATCGGCGTCGTCGTGCACATCGCGGGCGTGAAGTGGGTGGACCGGTTCCTGCCGCCCGTGCTGGCGGGCACGATCGTCGCGCTGATCGGGTTCAACCTCGCCGGCGCCGCGTACGGCAACTTCGCCAAGGCGCCTGTCACGGCGACCTTCACCCTCACGATCACGATCGTGTTCGCGGTGCTGTTCCGCGGGTTCCTCGGCCGCATCTCGATCTTCCTCGGCGTGATCGCGGGCTACGTCTTCGCCGCCTTCCGCGGCGAGCTCGACTTCTCCGCGGTCGACAAGGCCGCCTGGGTGGGCCTGCCGAGCTTCCACTTCCCCGATTTCGGGACGCCGAGCGTGTGGAGCGGCATCGCGATGTTCCTGCCGGTCGTGCTGGTGCTCATCGCGGAGAACGTCGGCCACGTCCGCGGGGTCGCGACCATGGTCGAGGATCCGGAGATCAACGCGCAGACCGGCAAGGCGCTCATCGCCGACGGCGTCTCGACCACGATCGCCGGCTTCTTCGGCGGATCCGGAACGACCACCTACGGCGAGAACATCGGCGTGATGGCGTCGACCAGGGTGTACTCGACCGCGGCCTACTGGGTCGCCGGCATCGCGGCGATCCTGCTCAGCCTCTCGCCGAAGTTCGGCGCGATCATCAACTCGGTGCCCGCGGGCGTGCTCGGCGGCATCACGACCGGGCTCTACGGCCTCATCGGCGTGATCGGCATCAAGATCTGGGTGGACAACCGCGTCGACTTCTCGCGGCCCGTGAACCAGTACACGGCGGCCGTGGCGCTCATCATCGCGGTCGGTGGCTTCTCGATCTCGATCAAGGACTCCGGCTTCATGCTCGGCGGCATCGTGATCGCGACCGTGGCCGCGATCATCATCTACCACGGCGGTAACGCGATCGCCCGACTGCGCCGCTCGGGCGCAGACGACCCGCGTCCACTCGAGGCCGTCGGCCCGATGGGCGGCGACCCCGCCTGAGCCGGAGGCCGTTGCGCGCTCAGCGCGAAGCCCGCGCCCGCGGCTCGGATCCCGAGCCCGACGCGGGCGCGGTCGCACCAGCAAGCGGAGTCGGCGGCTCGGGCAGCCCGTAGCGCCGGTGCACCCAGCGTCGTGCCCGCTCGAGCGGATACGACTCCCCGTAGATGATGCACTGCCCGACGATCCCGTCGAGCAGGCTCCGCAGCATGATCTCCTCCATCGCGGGATCCACGTCGCCGCGGTCGCGGAAGATCGAGCGCACCGTGTCCTCGGCGGCCCGCACCGCCTCGAGGTGGCGCAGCTCGGCAGCGGCGAACAGCGCACGGTTCTCCGGGCGCTGCTGCAGCGCGAAGATCACGCGCTGCAACGGCAGCGCGACCGCGGTCATGCCGAGCGTCACGTCGATGATCGCCGCCAGGCGCACTTCGTGCGGAACCCCGGAGACGGATGCAGCGGCGGGGTCGAGCCCGGCTGCGGGCGCGTCGCCGAGGTCGGGATCCGGTGCGGGCGCGTCGCCGGCGAACACCTCGGCGACAGGGCCGCCGTGCGCGATGCCGAGCAGCAGCGCGAACCAGCGGTCGATCACTGCGCCGACGAGCTGCTCCTTGCCGCCGAAGTAGTAGTTGACCAGTCCCTGCGCGACGCCCGCGCGCCGGGTGATCTCGGCGATCGTGGCGCCGTCGATGCCGCGTTCGGCGAAGACGTCGATCGCCGCTTGGAGCAGGCTCTCACGCGAGCGCTCCCGGGCGAGACGGTTCTGCTCCGCAGAGCGTGCCATGCGCGGCGCCTTCCAGACCCTTTGCCGGAGACGGATCCTTACGATAGATTAATCACTGAACGCGGATTCAACCTATGTTCGAGCGCGTCACCGGAGGATCCTGCGGTCGCACAGGGGGCACGCCGCAGGGGACCGGTTGCTGGGGGATCGGTCAGCCGATGCCTCGCATCCTGCGCCGTGCACGGCCCAGGAGGCGAGGCACGCCCCGGCCGCCCCGATCAGGCCGACCCGCGCACCACCAGCTCGGTGCCGAGGGTCGTGCGGCGCGGTGGGGCGGATCCGGTGAGCCGGTCGATGAGCACGCCCGCGAGCGCCTCGCCCTGGGCGTGCATGGGCTGGCGGATCGTGGTGAGCGGCGGTTCCGTCGTCAGCGCCACCGGCGAGTCGTCGAAGCCGATGATCGCGACGTCGTCGGGGATCCGCACGTCGGCGCTGCGGAGCGTGCGCAGCACTCCGCGCGCCATGAGATCGCTCGCCGCGAAGACCGCATCGGGCCGTGCGCCTCCCGGCTCCGCAGCGCGATCGAGCAGTTCCTGCGCGGCGCGCGCACCACTCTCCTCGGAGTAGTCGCCGGCGATCTCCGCGACCGGCGCCAGGGCATCCTCGGCGAGGCGCTCGCGGAGCCCTGCGAGGCGATCCACGGCACCCGCCATCGACAGCGGGCCGGTGACCGTCGCGATGCGCCGCCGACCGGTGCGCAGGAGATGCTCGGCGGCCTGTCTGCCTCCGGCGACGTTGTCCACGTCCACGAACCAGTCGTCGACGCGGCCGTTGGTGCGGCGCCCGCCGAACACGACCGGCACGGCCTCCACGATGCCGTCGACGAAGGCGTCGCTGTTGTGGTGCGACAGGATGATCGCGCCGTCCACGCCGCCGTTGCGGACGAACCCCGTCATCCGCCCGCGGGGGTCGTCGCTCGCGATGAGCAGGTTCAGGATGTAGTCCGAGCGCGCGATCCGGTCGCTGATCCCGGCCACGACGGCGGCGAAGTAGGGGTCGCCGAAGAAGCGACGGGTGTCCTCGGGCACGACCAGCGCGATCGCATGCGTCTGCCGCAGCGCGAGCGAGCGGGCGGCCCGGTTGGGGACGTACCCCAGGCGCGCGACCGCGTCCTGCACCGCGGCGAGCGCGTGCGGGCTCACCGCCGTGGAGCCGTTGACGACGCGCGACACGGTGGAACGGGACACACCCGCCGCGGCGGCGACCTCCTCGATCGTCGCACGCCCGACGCGGATCGGATCCGGCCCGATCGACCCGGAGCCGGCGGCGGCGGATCCGATGCGGCTCGGATCCGACTCGATCGCCACGGGCTCAGACCGCCCGGGCGGCGATGATCCGCGCGTACTCGCGCCCGGAATCCTTCACGATGCGCTCCTGGGTGTCGTAGTCGACCCGCACGATGCCGAACCGCTTGTCGTAGCCCCACGACCACTCGTAGTTGTCGAGCAGCGACCATGCGAAGTAGCCGCGCACGTCGACGCCTTCCTCGATCGCGTCGTAGGTGGCGGCGATGTGCTCACGCAGGAACATCGCCCGCTCCGCGTCGCGCACGACCCCGCCGGCCTCGACCACATCGTCGTACGCGGCCCCGTTCTCGGTGACGTAGAGCGGCATCCCCGGCGCGTACTCGGTGCCGACCCTTCGCAGCAGCCGGGTGAGGCCCTCGGGCTGCACCTCCCACCCCATGCCCGTGCGCGGCAGCCCGCGCTCGACCCAGTGCACGTCATCGGCCGCAGGGAACGGCGAGCGCGTGCGCCGGGCGTTCTGCCCGTCTCCGGCCCCGTCGTGCGGTGTGCCCTCGCTGCCCGGCTGCGGCGTGCCGGAGAGCAGCTCGCCGTGGTAGTAGTTGATGCCCAGGCAGTCCAGCGGGGCGGCGATCGTGTCGAGGTCGCCCTCGTGGATCGCGGCGGCCCAGCGCCGCACGGCGACCGGATCCACCTCGCGGATGTCGGAGACGACGTCCGCCGGATACGCGCCGCGCAGCACCGGATCCAGGAACCAGCGGTTGAACTGCCCGTCGATGCGGCGCGCGGCGTCGACGTCGCCGGGGTCGCGCGCATCGGCCGGATCCGCGACGGTGAGGTTCAGCGTGATGCCGAGGTCGAGCTGCGGATCCCGCTCGCGCAGCGCCCGCACCGTGCGACCGTGCGCGAGCAGCAGGTGGTGCGCGGCGAGCATGCCGTCCTCGATGCCGACCCGCCCGGGCGCGTGCACCCCCGCGGTGTAGGAGAGGAACGAGGAGCACCACGGCTCGTTCAGCGTGGTCCAGTGCTGCACGCGGTCGCCGAGCGCGTCATGCACGCTGAGCGCGTACTCGACGAAGCGCTCCGCGGTGTCGCGGGAGGTCCAGCCGCCCTTCTCCTCCAGCGCCTGGGGCAGGTCCCAGTGGTAGAGCGTGAGCCAGGGCACGATGCCGTTCGAGAGCAGCTCGTCGACGAGCCGGTCGTAGAAGGCCAGCCCTGCCGGGTTGACCGCACCGCCGTCGGGCCGCACCCGCGCCCACGAGGTGGAGAAGCGGTAGGCCTGCAGTCCCAGCTCGCCCATGAGCTTCACGTCATCGGGGTAGCGGTGGTAGTGGTCGCATGCGACGTCGCCGGTCTCGCCGTTCTGCACGGCCCCCGGCACGCGCGCGAACGCATCCCAGATCGACGCGGTGCGCCCGTCTTCGAACGCCGCACCCTCGATCTGATAGGCGGCGGTGGCGGCGCCGAACAGGAAGCCGTCGGGGAATCGGCGGGCGGACGCGTTCATGGAGCGCTCCTTCGTTCGGTGCGCCGTCGGGTCGGCGCGGGGGTGGGTTCGCGGGCTCGTGGGCTCGTATCAGGTCGGAGTCCGCAAGCTTCGGTTCAGGCTATGGGAGCGCTCCCACGAAGTCAACCTCCGGTGCGCCGGTCGCCCGGGTGTGCCAGGTCACGGGCGGGCGGGGTCCGGGTCACGGGAGTGGTCACCGTCCGGGTTGCGGCCCCCTGGCCCGGGTTGCGGTAGGAAGACGGAGACGCCCGCGCGCCACCCCGGTGTGTCGGCCCGGGTCCGCGGCGCGACGCGCCGTGACCTCCTCCGTTTTCCAACCCGCAGCCGCCCGGCCCCGCCCGCGTACCCTGGACCGGTGACCTCCTCGCCCGCGCTCGTCCGCGCCGAATCGCTCATCCGCTCGATCCCGGACTATCCGCAGCCTGGCGTGCTGTTCCGCGACATCACGCCGCTGCTGGCCGACCGCGAGGCGCTGCAGGCGACCACCGAGGCTCTCGTCGCGCCGTTCCGCGGATCCTTCGACGTCGTCGCGGGCATCGAGGCACGCGGGTTCATCCTCGCCGGCGCCGCCGCGATCGCCGCCGGATCCGGCTTCGTGCCGATCCGCAAGGCGGGCAAGCTGCCCCTTCCGGCAGCGTCCGTCGACTACGCGCTGGAGTACGGCACGGCCACGATCGAGATGCACGACGATCTGCCCGCGGGATCCCGGATCCTGCTCATCGACGACGTGCTCGCGACCGGCGGCACTCTCGCGGCGGGACGGACGATCGTCGAGCAGCTCGGTTTTGAGGTCGCCGGGATCTCGGTGCTCTTCGAGATCGACGGCCTGGGCGGCCGCGGGCTGGTCGGCCACGTGCACACCGTGTTCCGCAGCTGAGCGCCGAAGACGCGGTCAGTCCTTCGCTCCCCGGCGGCGTCACCCGAACCCCCTCGTTGCCACCCGGCCCCCGGCGGGAGGCCCTGTCCTCGCGCGATAGACTGGCCTCTGCCCCCGCCCTCGACTTCCGGAGCCGTTCATGCCCACCATCGTCGTCGACGTCATGCCCAAGTCCGAACTGCTCGACCCGCAGGGCAAGGCCGTGTCCGGGGCATTCGCCCGCACCGGCGTGACCGCGTTCAGCGACGTCCGCATCGGCAAGCGCTTCGAGCTCACGGTCGACGGCGACGTCACCGACGCCGTGCTCGCCGAGGCCCGCCGGGTCGCCGAAGAGGTGCTCTCCAACTCCGTGATCGAGGACGTCGTCGGCGTCGAGGTCGCCGAATGACGGTCCGGATCGGGGTCGTCACCTTCCCCGGATCCCTCGACGACCGCGACGCCCAGCGCGCGGTGCGCATCGCCGGTGCCGAGCCGGTCGCGCTCTGGCACGGGGCGCACGATCTCGAGGGCGTCGACGCCGTGATCCTGCCCGGCGGCTTCAGCTACGGCGACTACCTGCGCTCCGGCGCGATCGCCGCACTCTCGCCGATCATGACCGAGGTCAAGGACGCGGCCGCCCAGGGCATGCCGATCCTCGGGATCTGCAACGGCTTCCAGATGCTCGTCGAGGCGCACCTGCTGCCCGGCGGCCTGATCCGCAACGACCACCAGCACTTCGTGCGCCGCGACCAGAAGCTCACGGTCTCCAACGCCGACACGGCATGGACCAGCGAGTTCTCCCGCGGCCAGGAGATCATCATCCCGCTCAAGAACGCCGAGGGCGGCTACATCGCCGCGGACGACACCCTCGACCGCATCGAGGGCGAGGGCCTCGTCGCCTTCCGCTACGCGGGCGTGAACCCGAACGGATCCCTCCGCGACATCGCCGGTCTCACCAACCCGGCGGGCAACGTCGTTGGCCTGATGCCGCACCCCGAGCACGCGACCGAGCCCGGCTTCGGTCCGGACACCTCCGCCGCGATGCGCAGCGGCGTCGACGGTCTGCCGTTCTTCACGAGCGCGATCGCCGCGGTCGCCCGCGCCGCCGCGTAACCGGGCTTCCGCTTCCCACTCGTCCCTGTCAGCGGCGCCCCGAGGGTCCGCGGGCAGGGACGAGTGCGTTCGCGAGCGATCTTCCGGCGGCCTGCTCCGACGACGCTGCTCCGACGACGCTGCTCCGCCGGTCTGCTCCGGCGACGCTGCTCCGACGACACTGCGTGGCGTTCACCCCCCTGTGGCTTCTTCACCCCCGCTGAGCGGCGCTCGCACGGGGAGGTAGTGACGCCGGAAGGGGGTGAACGCCGTGCCGCGCCCGCAGGTCCTGGATCCGTCGCGGATCCTGAGCGGGCCGCCCGGTCCCGCCCCGGTATCGCCGGGGACCCCGGCCCCCTCTGTCACGCCCGCGCGGAGCCGGTATCCGCGGGCCTCAGCGCGCGCGTTCCCGTGCAGGCCAGCGGGACGTCACCGGATCCGTTGCACCGGTGCGCACAGCGGTCTAGCGTCGAACCCGTCCCCGACGATGGGAGGAGCGCGTGGCCGGCCGGTTCGTGTACTGGATGAACGTGTCCCTCGATCTGCGGATCGAGGCCACCCCCGGCGAGCGGCGGGATCCGGTGGTCCTCGACCTCCTCGAACAGGCGGCCTATGGCGAGGGCGTCACGATGCACCGCTACGCCGTGCGACGCTGAGCCCTTCCGCCGCGAGGTCGAGGGCGCGCGACGCGGCGAGGTCGATGAGTGCGAGTTCGTCGACGGGCCTCTTCTTCCGCACCGAGCCGCCGGGTATCGCGGTGGCATCGGTGGCGAACGCCGTCGCGATGATCAGCACGACGAAGACGCCGGCCCTGAAGGATGTCCATCCTCGACGCCACGGACCGGGCGAGCGGCCGCTCGGGACCAGCACATAGCGGGTACCGGTGACGAGCGCACCGAACGCGCGCCCACCGATGCCGCAGATCCCGTAGCCGAAGGCGAACACCGGCCAGACGATCATGGCGGTGAGGAGCGCCGCCGAGAGCATGTCGGGCTGTCCGCGCCAGACGGCGAAGAACACAAGCGGGGGCACCACCAGCATCACCAGCAGGTCGATGCCGACAGCAGCGAGCGTACGACCGTCCGTGGCGGCGGCGAGGCGGGTTCCGTCGGTCAGCGTGAAGGTGCTCGACGCGTGACGCAGCGCGGTACGGCTCACCACGGGCTCGGCTCGTAGTCCTTCAGGAACACGCCGTGGACGTCCTCGCCGGCCTCGCCGCGCACGATCGGGTCGTAGACGCGGGCCGCGCCGTCGACGAGGTCGAGCGGTGCGTGGAAGCCCTCCTCCGCGAGGCGCACCTTCGTGTAGTGCGGACGCTCGTCGGTGATCCATCCCGTGTCGACCGCGGTCATCAGGATCCCGTCGGTCTCCAGCATCTCGCCCGCGCTCGTGCGGGTGAGCATGTTCAGTGCAGCCTTCGCCATGTTCGTGTGCGGGTGCCCCGGGCCCTTGTACCGGCGGGAGAACTGGCCCTCCATCGCCGAGACGTTCACGATGTGCTTGCGTCGGGCGGGCGAGGCGGCCATCGCCGGACGCAGCCGGCTGATGAGCAGGAACGGCGCGGTCGTGTTGCAGAGCTGCACCTCGAGCATCTCGAGCGGATCCACCTGGTCCACGCTCTGCACCCAGCTGTTCACCCGGTTCACGTCGGGCACAAGGCCGCCCGCGTCGATCGCGGTGCCGTCGGCATGCTTGGCGAGGGAGGAGGATCCGGGCGCCATCGCGAGCCGGGCCAGGTCTTCGGCGGTGAGCGCCTGGCCACCCTGCTCGGCGATCGTACCGCCCAGCGAAGCGGCCGACAGCAAAGGGGCGGACGCGATCGACAGCAGCGGGTGCGCGTCGACCGAGGCCTGCAGCGCCTCGGGGTGCGGATCCGCGGTGTGCCCGAAGGTCTCCATCTCGGGCAGCGGCCCGGCGGGCAGCGGCTGCAGCTCGGCGTCGGCGAGCAGCGAGTATGCGCCGGGCGAGCGGCGCACGGTCTGCGCGGCGTTGTTGATGAGGATGTCGAGCGGGCCCTGCGCCGCGACCGAGTCGGCGAGCGCGATCACCTGGGCGGGGTCGCGCAGGTCGATGCCGACCACGCGCAGCCGGTGCAGCCAGTCGGCCGAGTCAGGGAGAGCTGCGAACCGGCGCACCGCGTCGCGCGGGAACCGCGTGGTGATCGTGGTGTGCGCGCCGTCGCGGAGAAGCCGCAGCGCGATGTGCATGCCGATCTTCGCGCGCCCTCCGGTGAGGAGCGCGCGCTTGCCGCTGAGGTCGGTGCGGGCGTTGCGCTTGCCGTGGCTGAACCGGGCGCAGTCGGGGCAGAGCTGGTGGTAGAACGCGTCGACCGTCGTGTACAGCTGCTTGCAGATGTAGCAGTTGCGGGGCTTCAGCAGCTCGCCCGCGGTCGGCGCATCGACGACACTCGAGGCCAGGTCGAGACCGCGCGTCTCGTCGTCGATCCGGTCGGGAGCGCCCGTCGCGGTCGCCGCGATGACCGCGCGGTCGGCCTCGGCGATCGCATCGCGGATCTCCCGGCGGCGTACGCGCTTCGCGGCCTTGAACATGGCCGAGGTCGCCCGCCGCACGGCGATGAAGTCGGGGTGCTCCTGATCGAGCCCGTGCAGCTCGGCGAGCACCCGGAGGGTCGTCGCAAGGTCCTGCGGATCGATGCCGGATCCGACCGGGTCGCCCTCTGCGGTGGCGCTGCGGTCGCTCGGCGTCGACGAAGCGTCGGAGGGGGCGTCGGTCATTGTCACGATTTTACGCGAGCCGCCTGGACGAGAGCCCGGCGCGTCCGCGCCGCGACCTGCTCGCCGTTTCACCACCTCCCACTCGCCGTTTCACCACCCCGTGCTCGCCGTTTCACCACCTCCCACTCGCCGTTTCACCACCCTGCGGATCCGGCCTGTGAACACGATGCGGCGCGACCCGCCTTACCCGCCGGATACGCTTCTCAGGTGGATCACGACGAGATCGAGCAGCTCGCGCAGCGGCACGGTTCCTGGCGGCTGCTGCGCGCGTCGAACGCTCCGCTGATCCTGTCGTTCCTGGGCACGCACCTGCTCGACGAGAACCGGGGCGCGGTCGCGCAGAGCGAGCTGGTGAGCCTGCTCGACGACCACCTCTACGCGATCCACCAGTCCTCCCCGGAGTCGTACCCGCGCACCCCGCTCGAGTACCTCGAGGCCTGGGCTTCGGCGGATGACGGGTGGCTGCGCCGGTTCTACCCATCACGCTCCGAAGAGGTGCACTACGAGGCCACCTCGACGCTCGAGAAGGCGTACCGCTGGGTCGGCGACCTGCGCGAGCGCGCCTTCGTCGGCACCGAATCGCGCCTGCACACCCTGGTCGCGCTGCTGCGCGAGATCGTGCACGGATCCGATGACGATCCGCAGGTGCGCGTCGCCGAGCTCACCCGGCGCCGTGACGAGATCGACACGGAGATCGCCCGGATCGAGGCCGGCGAATCGCGGGCGCTCGACGCCACCGGCGTGCGCGACCGCTATCAGCAGTTCTCCTCGATGTCGCGCGAGCTGATGAGCGACTTCCGCGAAGTTGAGGAGAACCTGCGCCGCCTGGATCGCACGGCGCGCGAGCGCATCGCGGCATGGAACGGCGGCAAGGGCGAGCTGCTCGAAGAGCTGGTCGGAGGGCGCGCCGACATCGAATCCTCCGAGCAGGGTCGCAGCTTCCAGGCCTTCTACGACTTCCTGCTCTCGGAGCAGCGGCAGGATGAGCTGTCCGCGCTGCTGTCGGCGGTGGTCGACATGCCCGCGGTCGAGACGGATCGCCGCATCCGGCTGCTGCACCACGACTGGGCCGAGGCCGCCGAACGCACCCAGGTCACCGTGCGGATGCTGTCCGAGCAGCTGCGCCGCTTCCTCGACGATCGGGTGTGGTTCGAGAACCGCCGCGTGCTCGACCTCGCCCGCGCGATCGAGGCCGCCGCGATCGCGGTGCGCCACGACCCGCCGACGATCGGGCTGGAGATCGACGAACCGGGGATCCCGATCACGATGCCGTTCGAGCGGCCGCTGCACGAGGTGCGGCCGGAGACCGCGGTGGACAGCCTGCTGGCGCCGGGGGACGCGGATCCGATCGATCTGGACGCCCTGCTCACCCAGCACCATGTCGACGTCGACCGGCTCGCCGGCAACATCCGTGCGGTGGTGCCGAAGCGCAGCGCCGCGCTGCTCAGCGACGTGCTCGAGCTCTACCCGCTCACCGAGGGCGCGGCCGAGCTGATCGCCTATCTCGGCCTCGACACCCAGGAGGACATCGAGGTGCAGATCGACGCCGAGCGTTCGATGTCTGTGGTCGCTGAGGGAATGGATGGCACGAGGCGGCGTCTCACGATCCCGCATGTGACCATCGCGCGCACCTGAGCGCACCGGAACACGCACTGCGGCACGCGCACCGGCGCGCACCGGAACACCCATCGACAGGCACCACTCGAGAACGGAAGGCGGGCGATGAGAAGCCCCGAGGAGCAGGCGACGGCCGCCGCGATCATCTCCCTGATGCGCGGCGTGATCTACCGCGAGAAGGACGAGAGCACCTGGGCCGCGCTCGAGCGGCATGGGTCGGCCGTGCGCGACCACTTCGCCGACATCGCGGTCGACGTCGTCCTCGACGACATCGAGGGCTACGCCTATCTCCGTTCTCAGGACGAGGTGGAGGGATCCGATCCGCTGCCGCGACTGATCCGCCGCCGCGCGCTCACCTACCAGGCCAGTCTGCTCGCGGTGCTGCTGCGCCGCCGCCTGGCCGAGTTCGAGGCCACCGGCGGCGAGGGCCGGCTGGTGCTCAGCCTCGAACAGATCGCCGACATGCTCTCGGTGTTCGCGAAGGACTCCACGAACGAGGCGCGCCGGCTCGACCGGGTGGCCGTCACGGTGCGCCAGCTCAAGGACCTGGGCTTCGTGCAGGAGCTGCGCGGGCAGGCCGGATCCTGGGAGGTGCGCCGGGTACTGAAGGCCTACGTCGACGCGCAGACCCTGGGCGACTTCGAGGCGCGGCTCGCCGACTACGCCCGGGCGGATCCCTCGGACGGCACCGGATCCGCAGGAGGTGAGGACGAGTGAGCGACGCGCTGTTCTCCGCTCTCGAGGTCGACGCCGGCACCGACGCGCTGCCCGGGTACCGGCTGGCGCGGGTCGAGGTGTTCAACTGGGGCACCTTCGACAAGCAGGTGTGGAACCTGCACCTCGGCGGACGCACCTCGCTGCTGACCGGCGACATCGGATCCGGCAAGTCGACGCTCGTCGACGCGATCAGCACCCTGCTGCTGCCCGCGCACCGCATCGCCTACAACAAGGCCGCGGGCGCCGAGGCCCGCGAGCGCAATCTGCGCAGCTACGTCGAGGGGCACTACAAGTCGGAGCGCAACGAGCAGACCGGTTCCTCCCGTCCGGTCGGGCTGCGCGATCACACCTCGTACTCGGTCATCGTGGGCGTGTTCCGCAACGAGGCCTACGACGAGACGGTCACCGTGGCGCAGGTGTTCCATCAGAAGGACCGCTCGGGGCAGCCCGACCGGTTCTACGTCACGGCCGCGCAGGGCCTCGCCGTCGACCCGGATTTCACCGGATTCGGATCCGAGTTGACCGCGCTGCGCAAACGGCTGCGCCAGCAGGGCGCGGAGATCGACAACACCTTCCCCGACTACGCCCGCCGGATGCGGCGCCTGCTCGGCATCCGCTCCGAGCAGGCGATGGATCTGTTCCACCAGACGGTCTCGATGAAGTCGGTGGGCAACCTCACCGACTTCGTGCGCAGCCACATGCTGGAGGAGGAGGACACCGGCGACCGAGTGCGCGTACTCGTCGAGCACTTCGAGAACCTCGTCAAGGCGCACGAGGCCGTGCAGCGCGCCACCGCACAGCTCGCGGTGCTGGATCCGCTGGTCGAGGCCGGAGACCGCTACGACGCCGCGACCGCGCGTCGTGACGAGCTGACCGAGTCGCGGGCCGCCGTGGATCCGTACGTCGCCGAGGCGATGCTCGCCACGCTCGCCGCGGAGGTCGCGCGCGTCGATGACGCCACGGCGACCGCGACCGCCGAGCGGGAGCAGCTGCGCGCAGCGCGCAGCGCGGTCACGCCCGAACGCGATCGCCTGATCGCCGAACGCGCCGGCGCGGGCGGGGACCGCCTCGCCGAGCTGGAACGCGAGCTCGCCCGGCTCGCACCCGAGCTCGAGCGGCGCGCCGAGTCCCGCGCGCGGTACGTCCTGCGCCTGGAGGAGGCGGGGCTCGACGACGTCGACGACGCGCACGGGTTCGCGCTGCGGCGCACCGAGATGCAGTCCGCGCAGGAGAGCGTGCAGACCACCCGTGCCGCGGTCGCGGAGCGCCAGGATCCGCTCGGCCGTCGCCGGTTCGAGCTCGAGACCGCGCACGCGCGGGTGAGCGCCGAGCTCGAGACCGCGGGACGCAGCAACTTCGACGGCGGCCTGCTCGACGTGCGCGACCGGCTCTGCACCGCACTCGGGCTCGACGAGGCCCGGGTGCCGTTCGCCGGAGAGCTGATCGATGTCACGAGCGCGCACGAGTCGTGGCGGGGCGCGGCTGAGCGCGTGCTCGGCGGATTCGCCACGATGATGCTCGTCGCGCAGGCCGACTACGACGCGGTGTCGCGCTGGGTGAACGACACGCACCTGGGCGCCCGGCTGCGGTACCTGCGCGTGCCAGACCGTCAGGTGCGCACCGTGCCCTCCGACGAGGGCGGCGCGCTGCGCCTGCGCGGGATCCTCGAGGTCGAGGAGGGACCGTTCGCCCTGTTCCTCACCGGGCAGCTGCAGCGCCGCGCCGAGCACCTGCTGGTGGAGACCGCGGCGGAACTGCACGGCGCCGACCGCGCGGTGACCCGTGCCGGGCTCGTGCGCGACGGCGACCGGCATGAGAAGGACGACCGGCGCCGCATCGACGACCCGCGCAGCTGGGTGCTCGGGCGCACCAGTGAGCGCAAGCGCGCGGCCCTGCGTGCCGAGGTCGACGGCATCGAGGCGGAGCGGCGGGATGTGCTCGCCGCCCTCGCCGCGCTGCAACGGGAGGTGCTCGCCCTCGACGCCCGTGGCCGCGCGCTCGACGCCCTGGGCGATGTCACCCGGTGGGAGCAGATCGACACGGCATCGACCGAGCAGGAGATCGCGGCAGGCGAGGCAGAGCGTGCACGGATCCTGGCCGGCTCCCGCCGGCTGGAGGAGATCGAGCAGGAGCTGCACCGGCTCGACGAGGAGACGATCCGCCTCGACGGCGCGCTCGAGACCATCGCGCGCCGGCTCGGCGACCTCGGCGGCGAATCTGCGCGCCTCGCCGAGCGCACCCAGCGCGAGCGGCGTCAGCTCGAGGCGCTCACCGCGGAGCAGCTGGGCGAGGCCCGGGAGCGCTATCCGATGCTCGACGCGCTGCTGAACGACAAGCGGGCCCGGCGTACCCTCGACGGCCTGGAGACGCTGCGCAAGCGCCTCGCCGACGAGATCTCCCGACTGAGCGATGCGGTGCAGCGTGAGATCAACGGCCACATCACCAGCGTGCAGGCGAAGATGCACGAGATGCTGAAGTCGTGGCCGGAGCTGCGCGCCGAGCACGACGCCGACGTCGAGGCGCTCGGTGCGTACCGGGAGCTGCACCGGCGGGTGCGCGCGGACGACCTGCCCCGGTTCGAGGGCGAGTTCCGTCATCAGCTCAACACCAAGGCGGTGAACGACCTGGCGGCGTTCCAGAATCTGCTGCGGCGCCAGGCCGACGAGATCCATGCCCGCGTGGATCGCATCAACGAGGCGCTCGGCGCGATCGATTATCGTCCCGGGCGGGTGATCCGGATCATCGCGGATCCCACCGTGAACCAGGAGATCAGGGACTTCCGCGCGGATCTGCGTGCCGCCACCAGCGATCTCGTCGATCCGGACTCGGGCGACGCGGAACGCCGCTTCGAGCAGGTGCGGGTGATCATCGACCGGTTCCGCGGGCGGGATGCGCACGCGGATCGCGATCGCGCGTGGACGCGGTTCGTGACGGATGTGCGCAACTGGTACCTGTTCGCCGCCTCCGAGCAGGATCGCGAGACCGGCGAGGAGTTCGAGCACTACACCGACTCGGACGGCAAGTCGGGAGGCCAGAAGGAGAAGCTGGCGTACACGATCCTGGCGGCCTCGCTCGCGTATCAGTTCGGCCTGGAATGGGGCGTGCAGAAGGCGAAGGACTTCCGCTTCGCCGTGATCGATGAGGCATTCGGACGCGGATCCGACGAGTCGACCCGCTATGCGCTCGAGCTGTTCGCCCGGCTCGGACTGCAGCTGCTGATCGTGACACCGCTGCAGAAGGTGCACGTGATCGAGCCGTTCATCAGCGCGATCGGCTTCGTCGACAACCCCACCGGCGCGCGGTCGCGCGTGCACACGCTGACCATCGAGGAGTACCACGAGAAGCGCCGGGGCGCCTGATGAGCCCGGATCCCCGCGGGAGCGCGCCATGAGCCCCGAGCCGCGCTGGACGCCGCCCGAGGCGGTCTCGGCGCGCGTGCGGCGACGCTGGAACGACGGTTCGCTGCTGCGCGTCGCCGTGGGCGTCGCCCCGTTCGAGCCGGTCGAAGTGCCGTTGCGCGGGCCCTCCGCCGGAGAGCTCGGCGACGACGTGGCGCTCGCCCGCGCCTGGGCCGACGCCGTGATCCGCTCCTCCCGCGACGGGGCGCACTACGACCTGGTGTTCGGCGAGATCGGCGGGCGTCTGGTCGGGCGCACCAGGATCCCGGTGCGCGCCGTGGTCTCCTCGGCCGACCAGGCCGCCGCCCTGCTCGAGGTGAAGCGGCCGCTGCGGCGCTTCACGGAGCTGTGGCGGCAGACCCCGGATCCTCTGCGCTCCTGGGTGCGGCAGCATCCGCACAAGGCGCTGGACGCGGAGGCCGACTGGACCGCGATCCTGGCCGCCTGCGCGTGGCTGCAGGCGCACCGCGATCAGGGGCGCCGCCTGCGCGAGATCACCGCCGAGGGCGTCGACACGAAGCTCGTCGAACGCCGCCGCGGCGTCATCGCGGGGCTGCTCGGGGTGCCGTCGGGGGCGACCGCGTTCGCCGAGGCGCTGGGTTTCATCGTGAAGACGCCGACCGTGCGGATGCGGTTCGATCCTGCCGCGCTCGGCCTGCCGCGGGAGTTCACCGAGGCGGTGTTCCGGCTCGACGAGCTCGACGCGGCCGCCCTGCCGGTGCGCGCGGCGCTGATCGTGGAGAACGAGGCGACGTACCTCTCCGCCCCGATCCCGGCCGGCGGCGTGGTGCTCTGGGGCCGCGGCTACGACGCCGCGCACCCGGCCTCACTGGGCTGGCTGCAGGGCGTGCCGGTGCGGTACTGGGGCGACCTCGACACGCACGGGTTCGCGATCCTCGACCGGGTGCGCGCGCACCTGCCGCAGGTGCGGTCCGTGCTGATGGACCAGGAGACCCTGTTCGCGCACCGCGACCGCTGGGGGCATGAGGACGCCCCGACGAACGCCGCGCTGCCCCGCCTGACCGGGGATGAGGCCGCCCTCTACGAGGCGCTCGTCACCGACCGTCACGGCACCGGCGTGCGGCTGGAGCAGGAGCGCATCGACTGGGCGTGGGCGCTCGAGCGCCTGGCAGAGGCACGCTGAGCGCGCGGCCCGGCCGCAGCTCGGCGAGGTCCGGCACGATGCGCCAGGGCCTACGCTCGAGGGGTGAGCCTGCTCGTCACCGTCCCCACCGCCGAACTCGCCGACGACATCGCCGCCCGGGGCCCGCTGCCCGACGGCGTCGAGGTGCAGGTCTGGGACATGAGCACGCCTCCACCCGCGCCGCGCATCGACATCGTGGTGCCGTCGTACCTCGGACGGCAGCGCTTCTCCGCGCTCGAGGGCGTCGACGTGGGCCTCGTGCAGGGGCAGATGATCGGCTACGAGGCGGTGATCGATCGCATCCCCGCCGGGATCCCGTTCGCGAACGCGGCGAGCGTGCACGAGACCGCCACCGCCGAGCTCGCCCTGGCTTTGGCGCTCGCCGCACAGCGCGAGCTGCCGCGGTTCGTCCGCGCACAGGACGCGGGCGTCTGGGACCGCGCGTTCACGTCGAGCCTCGCGGATCGGCGCGTGCTGCTGGTCGGCATCGGCGGTGTCGGCAAGGCCGTGGCCCGCCGCCTCGCCGGCTTCGAGACCAGCATCACCGCCGTCGCGCAGACCGCGCGCACGGAGGTGATCGACGGCGTCGGCGAGATCGTGGTGCACGCGCTGGCCGACCTGCCTGCACTTCTGCCCGAGGCCGAGATCGTCATCCTCTCGCTCCCGGGCGGATCCGCCACCCACCGGCTTTTCGACGCCGGCATGCTCGCGCGCATGCCCGACGGCGCGCTGCTGGTGAATGTGGGCCGCGGGACGCTCGTCGACACGGACGCGCTGGTCGCCGAGAACGGGCGGATCCGGGCCGCGCTCGACGTGATGGATCCGGAGCCGCTGCCGGAAGGCCATCCGCTGTGGGCCGCTCCCGGCGTGCTGTTCACCCCGCACATCGGCGGCGCCTCGACGGCCATGAACCCGCGCATCGCCGCGCTCGTGCGCCGGCAGATCGAACGGATGCTCGCGGGCGAGGAGCCGGAGAACCTCATCGCGCGCTGAATCGGCCGGTGGTCGACCGGTGCGCCCGCCGCGCGATCACCGCGTTCCGTCCCGGTCGCCTCCGGCCGGCCCCTGAACCTGTCGCAGGGCGCTCAAGCCGGGCCGCCCCGTTCGAACCGATTCGATCCGCACGATTCCGGCATTCGGCGGCGCCCCGGTACCCTGATCGCATGGCCGAGATCGAACAGCAGTCCGCCCCCGGATCCGAGTGGTGGCGCACCGCCGTCATCTACCAGATCTACCCCCGCTCCTTCGCCGACGCGAACGGCGACGGCATCGGCGATCTGCCGGGCATCACGTCTCGCCTGGACGCGCTGGCGGAGCTCGGCGTCGACGCGATCTGGCTGAGCCCGTTCATGCCGAGTCCGCAGAAGGACGCGGGCTACGACGTCTCCGACTACCGCGGTGTGGATGCGCTGTTCGGCACCCTCGACGACTTCGACGCGATGCTCGCCGCCGCGCACGCCCGCGGCATCCGGGTGATCGTCGACCTCGTGCCGAACCACTCCTCCGACCAGCACCGCTGGTTCCAGGAGGCGCTGAAGGCCGCCCCTGGCAGCCCGGAGCGCGCGCGGTACATCTTCCGCGACGGCAAGGGCGAGCACGGCGAGCTGCCGCCGAACAACTGGCAGAGCGTGTTCGGCGGCGGGATGTGGACCCGGGTGACGGAGCCCGACGGCGCCCCGGGCCAGTGGTATCTGCACATCTTCGACACCAGCCAGCCCGACTTCGACTGGACGAACGCCCAGGTGCGCGAGGAGTTCCGCGACGTGCTGCGCTTCTGGCTCGACCGCGGCGTCGACGGCTTCCGGGTGGACGTCGCCCACGGCATGATCAAGAAGGCGGGGCTGCCCGACTACACGCCCGGAGATGGCGCCGACTCGATGGGCGGCGACCAGGAGGACGTACCCTACTGGGGCCAGCCCGGCGTGCACGAGATCTACCGCGACTGGCACGATGTGCTCGCCGCGTACGACGGCGACCGCGCGCTGTGCGCCGAGGCGTGGCTGCCCACGCTCGATCAGATCGCGCTGTGGGTGCGCCCCGACGAGATGAACCAGGCGTTCAACTTCCACTACCTGATGACGCCGTGGAACGCGGAAGAGCTGCGCGAGGTGATCCGCGACTCCCTCGACGCCTTCGGGGCCGTCGGAGCCCCCAGCACCTGGGTGCTCTCGAACCACGACGTGGTGCGCCACGCGTCGCGCCTGGCCCTGGAGTGGGACAACCCGCAGGGCGACGGCATCGGCCCGCGGGACGAGCCCAAGCCCGACCGCGCGCTCGGCCTCGCGCGCGCCCGCGCCGCGACCACGGTGATGCTGTCGCTGCCCGGATCCGCCTACCTGTACCAGGGCGAGGAGCTGGGCCTGCCGGAGGTGATGGAGATCCCGGACGAGTACCGGCAGGATCCGACCTGGTTCCGCACGGACGGCGAACGCTACGGGCGCGACGGCTGCCGCGTGCCGCTGCCCTGGAGCGGCACGGCTCCGTCGTACGGCTTCAACGACACCGGTGCCTCGTGGCTGCCGCAGCCCGCGGAATGGGCGGAGTACGCCCGCGCCGCCGAGGAGGGCGCGGACGGCTCGACCCTGGAGCTGTACAGGACGCTGCTGCGGCTGCGCAAGGAGCGCGGACTCGGATCCGGATCGCTCATCTGGGAGGACCTGGGATCCGACGCGGTCGCGTTCCGCCGCGGGGATCTGCACGTCGCGGCGAACCTCGGCACGAAGCCGATCGCGCTGCCGGCCGGCGCCGCGGTCGTGGTGCACAGCGCACCCGGGTCCGGGGCGGTGCTGCCGCCCGATTCAGCGGCCTGGTACACGATCGGCTGAGCGGCGCCCCGGCTCCGCGAGCGCGCCCCGGCTCCGCGAGCCCGGGCGTGCCCGGACGGATCCGTTCGCCGAGAGATGGAAAACGTCGCTCCCGCGCACCCGGCAGCGGCGATTTCCATCTCCACGGCCCGGAGCGCGCCGCGGCAAGATGCTTTTCGCGCCCCGCACAGCCCAGGGCGCGACGTTTTCCATCTCGCGGGACGTGAGCCCGGCGCAGGTCGTGCTCGCGCAGCGACCCTGGGGTCAGGCCGGATCGAGCGCGTCCACCGGCGGCAGGTCCGCACCGACCGCGGCGGCATCGCGGGCCCGGCGCCGTGCGGACCACGCGGTGGCCAGCTGCACCCCGAGGGTGATCGCGAGCACGATGCCGGACAGCGGAAGCAGCTGATCCGGCGCGGCACCGGCGGCGAGTGCGACGCCGCCGAGGGCGCTGCCCAGCGCGCTGCCGAGCATCATGGCACTGTTGTTCAGCGCGAGCACCAGAGCGGCCACCGACGGCGGCACCATCGTGGCCAGGCGCGTCTGCGCGGCAACACCGGATCCGCCGTTGAAGAACGCGCACACCAGGAACCACGCGAGCCCGGCGACGGCCCCGGCGATGCCGGGGAGCAGGAGCCCCGCCCCGCCGAGCAGCGCGGCGGCGAGCACCGTGGCGACGATGACCGTCAGCACGGAGACCGGACCGCGCCGGTCTGTCACGCGGCCCGACACGATGTTGCCGACGAGGCTGACGATGCCGTATCCGAACAGCGCGCCGATCATCGGATATCCGTCGCCGATGCGCGGCCCCAGGATCAGCGTGGCGTAGGTGAAGCAGAAATAGCTCGCGCACATGAGCCCCATCGGCACGAGCAGCACGGCCAGGATCGCCGGGCGCGTGAGCGGGCTCAGCGCCTCGCGCAGCGACAGCGGCGGCAGGTGCAGGCGCCGCACCTTGAACAGGATCCCGACGAGCGCGGCCGTGCCGACGCCGACCACCAGGAACAGCGGGATCCGCCAGTCGGACTGGCCGAGCAGGAGGCCGACCGGCACACCCAGAGCGGTCGCGAACAGGAATCCGCCCATCACCAGCGAGAGGGCACGACCGCGGTACTGCACCGGGGTGCGGGCGATCACGTAGGAGCCGATCACGGCGTTCAGCAGCGCACCGCCGATGGCGGAGACGACCCGGCCGCTCATCGCCCAGAAGTACGTGGGCGCGATCCCCACCAGCAGGTTGCCGAGCACGAAGACGCCCAGCGCCAGCACGATCGTGAGCTTGCGCTCCCAGCGCCCGGTCAGCGCGCCGAGCAGCGGGCCGGCGATCGCGCCGGTGGCCGCGAACACGCTCATCAGCTGTCCGGCCGCGGCGGCGTCCACGTGGAGATCCGCGGCGATCTGCGGCAGCAGACCCGCCAGCACGTAGCCGTCGATCCCCATCGAGAAGGTCGCGACGGCGAGCCAGATCAACGCCCCGGGGCGGAAGCCGGTGTCGTCAGCAGTCGTTCGCACCAGACGATCCAATCAGAGCGGATCCGCCCCGCGCGCACTTTTGCAAGGATTCCGGACGAATCATCGGACCCGCGCGGGATCCGCTGTATTCCTGGCTCCTGTCGCGAAATCCACGGCTTCCCCACGATCAGAGCGGCAGGTTTCGCGATGGAGTGGCCCTCCCGCCGGCCGCGTAGGCTCAGCCCTATGACGATCGACCTCGAAGCGCTCTTCATCGACCTGCACCGCAACCCGGAGCTCTCGTTCCAGGAGACGCGCACCGCGGCCATCGCCGCCGGGCACCTGCGCGACCTCGGACTGGAGGTCACCGAGGGCATCGGGCGCACCGGTGTCATCGGCGTTCTGCGCAACGGCGCGGGCCCCGTGGTCTGGGCGCGCGCCGACATGGACGCACTGCCCGTCACCGAGCAGACGGG
>JAFDWK010000004.1:0-7396 GCA_018268515.1 Actinomycetota bacterium | reverse complement strand
ATGCACGCCTGCGGCCACGACATGCACGTGACCGCGATGATCGGCGCGGCCGAGGAGCTCGTCCGCAGCAGGGACGAGTGGTCCGGCACCCTGGTCGTGGTGATCCAGCCCGCCGAGGAGTACGGCGCCGGCGCCCGCGCGATGCTCGACGACGGCGTGCTCGACCGCTTCCCCCGCCCCGACGTCGTGATCGGGCAGCACGTCACCCCGCTGCCCGCGGGCGTGATCGGCGTGCGCCCCGGCCCGCAGATGTCGGCCTCCGACGGCCTGCATGTCGTGATGCACGGACGCGGCGGGCACGGATCCCGCCCGCACTCGACGATCGACCCGGTCGTGATGGCGGCCGCGACGGTCATGCGTCTGCAGACCGTGGTGTCGCGCGAGGTGGATCCGCACGACCTGGCCGTGGTCACCGTCGGCGCGATCCACGCCGGCACGAAGAACAACATCATCCCGGCCGAGGCCACCCTCGACCTCAGCCTGCGCTACCCGGACGAGGCGCTGCGGGAGAAGGTGCTGGAGAAGGTGGAGCGCGTCATCAAGGCCGAGGCGATGGCATCGGGCGCGACCCAGGATCCGACCATCGAGACGCTGCACTCGCTGCCCGCCACGATCAACGACCACTCCGCCACGGAGCGTGCGACCACGGCGTTCCGCGCCGCGTTCGGAGAGGAGAGCGTGATCGACCCCGGCCTGTTCACCGGCAGCGAGGACGTGTCGTGGTTCGCCCGCGACGCCGACGTCCCGCTGGTGTTCTGGTTCTGGGGAGGAGTGGATCCGGTCCGCTTCGCCGCGGCCGTCGCCGCGGGCACGGTCGACAGCGAGATCGCCACGAACCACTCCCCCTTCTTCGCCGTCGAGATCCACCCCACGATCGAGGTCGGCGTCACGGCGCTCACCGTGGCAGCCCGGGAGTTCCTTGGCTGAGGAGAGCGCCGTTCAGCGCCCGCGCGAAGCCCGCGGCGAGCGCCGCGGCGAGCTGCACCGGCTGGACGATCGGCGCTCGGATCCACGTCGACACGCGTGAGGATCGTCGCGCCATATTGCGGGGCGTCGCATGACGAACGGCAGACGCCAGCGGTTCTCATAGCCGGTTGACAGCGTCCGGTGGAACGCTGAGCCCATTCCGAAGGGATGGGCCATGTCTTCTCCGGCAGAGCAGTCGCAGATCGATCCGGCCGCGTCAGGGGACGGGGTCCTGCGCGTTGACGACCTCGTCGTGAAGTACGGCGCCCGCACGGCGGTCGACGGCGTCGGGTTCTCGATCGCACGGGGCGAGATCCTGGGCCTGCTGGGTCCGAATCCGCTGGTTCCAGTGGGAGGCGCGCTGACGCCCGCGCGTCACACGTCCAGGCGCGCGGGCGGAAGCGCCGCGAGCGGGGAGTGCGCCTCGTGGTGCAGCTGCTCCATGCGCTCGTCGAGCTCGCTGGCGGCGTCGGCGGCCGCGGTGAGGCTGTCCACGAGGTGCGCGGGCACCTGCCCCTGGAACTTGTAGTGGATCTTGTGCTCCAGGCTGGCCCAGAAGTCCATCGCGATCGTGCGGAACTGCACCTCCACGGGCACCATGAGCGGACCGGAGGAGAGGAACACGGGCACCTCGAGGATCGCGTGCAGGCTGCGGTAGCCGTTGGCCTTGGGGTGGGCGATGTAGTCCTTCACGATGCGCACGGTGATGTCGTCCTGGGCGGCGAGCAGGTCGAACAGACGGTAGACGTCGGCCACGAAGCTGCACGTCACGCGCACACCCGCGATATCGGTGATGTTCGCCCGGATCGTGTCGAAGTCGGGCTCGATCCCGCGGCGGGCCACCTTCTCCACGATGCTGTCCGGGCTCTTCACGCGGCTCTTCACGTGCTCGATCGGGTTGTACGAGTGGTGATGGGCGAACTCGTCACGCAGGATCGAGATCTTCGTCTCGATCTCGCGCATCCCGAACTCGTACTCGTGCAGGAAGCGCTGGAACTCGTCGCGCAGTTCGCGCGCCTCGGAGAGGGTCTGGTTCAGCGCATCGTCGTCGAGGGGGACCGTGCTCATGCCTGCGACGCTACGCAATGGGCGTTCGGATCTCCTGTGTGTTCGTTCTGAGCGGATCCAAGAGCGGCACGGCCCCTGAGACAGCGCTCTCCGGACGGCCCGTCGGATACCGTTTCCGACACGCCCGGGATCGGATCAGGGCAAAGAGTGATGGAACAGTGATGCAACAACCCGCTCGTGAAATTGCGTCCGCCCCGATCCAGGCGTAATTTAGCGGCTCGTGGCAAATGACAGCCGTGAGAGCGCAGACGCCCCGCAGGTAGCCAAACGCATCCTGCTCGGGGAGCCGCTCAGCACCGAGAAGGCGAACGAACAGCTCCTCCCCAAGCGGATGGCGCTGCCGATCTTCGCATCCGACGCCCTCTCCTCCGTGGCCTACGGCCCCCAGGAGATGCTGATGACCCTGGGCCTGGGCGGGCTGGCGTTCCTCACGTTCGCGCCGTGGGTCGCCGCGGCGGTGGTGCTGCTGCTGATCGTGATCGTGCTGAGCTATCGCAAGCTCATCCAGGCGTACCCCTCCGGCGGCGGCGACTACGAGGTCGCCTCGAAGAACCTCGGCGAGATCCCCGGCGTGGTCGTGGCCGCCGCGCTCCTCGTCGACTACATCCTCACCGTCTCGGTGTCGATCGCCTCGGGCGTGGACAACATCATCTCCGCCGTGCCGCAGCTCGACCCATGGCGCGTCGAACTCGCCGTCGGATTCGTGATCCTCATCGTGGTCGTGAACCTCCGCGGCGTGCGCGAGGCGTCGACTTTCTTCGCGGTGCCGACCTACATCTTCATCGGATCCGTCGGCGTCATGATCGTCACGGGCCTGGTGCGCACCTTCCTCGGCAACGCCCCCGTGGCCGAGAGCGCGCAGTACGCGATGCACGGCGATCAGCTCGCCAACGCCGCCGTGATCCTGCTCGTGCTGCGCGCGTTCTCCAGCGGCTGCTCCGCGCTGACCGGCGTCGAGGCCGTCTCGAACGGCGTGCAGGCGTTCCGCATCCCGAAGATCGGCAACGCGCAGAAGACGCTTGCCATGATGGGCGGCATCGCGATCCTGCTCTTCGCGGGCCTCACCGCGCTCGGGCTGATCACGAACGTGCACTACGCGGAGAACCCCTGCGATCTCGTCGGCTTCGACTGCAAGCTGCCGCAGCAGTCGCTCATGGCCCAGATCGCGTCGGCCGTGTTCGGGGCCGGATCCCTGCCGTTCTTCATCATCCAGGCGGCGACCGCGTGCGTGCTGCTGCTCGCGGCCAACACCGCCTTCAACGGCTTCCCGCTGCTCGGCGCGGTGCTCGCCCGCGACGGCTACGCCCCCAAGGCGATGAACACCCGCGGCGACCGGCTGGTGTTCTCGAACGGCATGATCCTGCTCGGTGTCGCCGCCGTCGCGGTGCTCGTCGTGTTCCAGGCCAACCTGACCGCGCTCATCCAGCTGTACATCATCGGTGTCTTCGTGTCGTTCTCGCTCGGCCAGCTCGGCATGGTGCGGCACTGGCGCGACATGCTCCGCGACGCGCGCACGAAGACGCCGGCCGAGGCCGCCGCCGACCGCCGCACCGCGAGGACCGGCCTCGCCATCAACTCGCTGGGCGCGGCCATGACGATCTCGGTGCTCGTGATCGTCACGATCACGAAGTTCACGCACGGCGCCTGGATGGTGTTCCTGGCGATCCCCCTGCTGGCCCTGCTGATGATGGGTGTGAAGCGCTACTACCGCGACGTGGAGCACGAGATCGCGGTCGACGACACCACCCACTTCGGATCCGAGGGGGATGTCGCGATCATCCTCGTGAGCCGCCTGCAGAAGCCGGTCATCAAGGCGATCGACTACGCCATCGCCGCGAACCACCAGAAGACCGTCGCCCTGCACGTGGCCGCGAACCCGGAGGACGGGGTGCAGCTGCAGAAGGACTGGCAGCAGCATCGGATCCCGATCCCGCTCGTGATCGTCGAGTCGCCGTTCCGCCACTATGCGGCGCCGGTCGAGCAGTACATCAAGAAGTACCGCGATAAGCACGGCCCGGCTGTGGTGACCGTGTACCTGCCGCAGTACATCGTGGGGCACTGGTGGGAGTCGATCCTGCACAACCGCCGCGCGCGCCGCATGGCCAACCAGCTGATGCTCGTGCACGGCGTGACGATCACCCTGGTGCCGTGGCTGCTGGACTCCTCCGAGCTCATCTACGGCCGCCGCTCCCGGCCCGTGCCCGGCCAGCAGCGCGCCGGCCGGCCGATCGCGTCGTACGCGAAGGCGGGTGCGCCGAGCCGTCGCGCGCAGCGCCCGGCAGGACCGCCGGAGCAGGACTGACCCTCGCCGCACCGGGAATCCTCCCGGCGGCGCGCACGAACGGCCGCATCCGCGCAGGATGCGGCCGTCCGCGTCCGGGGGCGCGGTCCGTCCTCCGACGGCCGCGCGAGGGTCACTTGCCGTCGTCGGCGGTCTCGCCGTCCTGCCCGTTGTCCTGGGCCTGCGAGCCCGCGGTGTCGTCGGCCGTCTCGCCGTCCTGGCCGTTGTCCTGAGCGCCGGTGCCGGTCGTGTCGTCGGCGGTCTCGCCGTCCTGGCCGTTGTCCTGCGTGGTCTGCACGCTCTGGTGCGCCGGCACGGCGGCGAGCGCGGGGACCGTCGCCACGGCGATCCCGCCCGACACGAGGGCGAGGCCGAGCCCTGCGGCGGTGAGGAGCTTCGTCTGCTTCTTCATGGGTTTCCTTTCCGCGCGGCTTCGTCGAGCCGGCGCGGAACCACGCTACGAATCCCTCCGTGACGAGAACATGACAGCCGGATCCGCAGTCAGCCGGCCCCTGCCAGATGACAGATCGAAGGATGCGAAATTCGACGCCCCGCGGAGACTTTCGCATCAGCCGGCCCCTGCCAGATGACAGACCATGAGATGCGAAATTCGAGGCCTTGCCGAGACTTTCGCATCAGCGTTCGGCCGGAAGGGCGATCGTCACGGTGGTGCCGGCCCCCGGCTCGGTGTGCAGGTGGACCCGCCCGCGGTGCCCCTCTGCGATCCGCTGCACGATCGAGAGGCCGATGCCGCTGCCCGGGCTCTGTCGGGCGCCCGGTCCCCGCCAGAAGCGGTCGAACGCGCGCTCGGCGTCCTGCGCGGTCATCCCCGGTCCCCGGTCGGCGACCGCGAACCGCATCGTCGTGCCCTCGCGGTCGACGGACAGGCGGATCTCCGCATCGGATCCGGCGTAGTGCACCGCGTTCTCCAGGAGGTTGGCGATCGCCCGGACGAGCAGCTCGGCGTTGCCGACGACCGCACCGGATGCCGACGCCTGCACCCGGATCCGGGCACGGTCCTGCGGCGGCAGGGCGTCGACGGCCCGCATCGCGAGCTCCGCCGGATCCAGCCGCTGCCGGCCGCCGTCCGCGGCCGGGTTCCCGCTGCGGGCGAGGAGCAGGAGCGCATCGGCGAGCGTGCGCAGCTCGGCGAGGGCGGTGAGGGCCGAGCCGACGGCCTGCCGGTACTCCTCACCGGAGCGGTCCTGCAGCAGCGAGAGCTCGAGCTCGCCCTGCACCGCGGCGATCGGCGTGCGCAGCTCATGCGCGGCGTCGTCGACGAAGCGCTGCTGCTCGGCCATGCTCTCGCGCACCGGGCGCAGGCTCTGCCGCGCGAGCAGGAAGCTCACGAACGGCGTGATCACGGCGAGCAGGGCGAACCCGATGGCGATGCCGACACGAAGGGTGCCGAGGGTGGCGTTGACGCTCTGCTCACTGTCCGCCGGGAGTTCCAGGTCGATTGCGAGGGCGACGTAGCGGTCCACGGCGAACGCGAACAGGGCGATCGAGGCGAGGATCACCCCCGTGGTGAGCGCGGTGAGCCGCAGCCGCGCCCGGCGCAGGATCATGACGGGACCTCCTGGAGGACGTAGCCGACACCGCGCACCGTGGAGATCGGATCCGGGGCTCCCGGCTGCCGCAGCCGACTGCGCAGGTGCCGGATCGTCGACGCCACCACGTTGCTGTAGCCGTCGTAGTTCGCGTCCCAGGCGTGGTCGATGAACTCCGTCGCCGTGAGCACGCGGCCGGGGTTGCGCATCAGCAGCTCCAGCACCGAGAACTCCCGCGCCGTCAGCGAGATGTCCCGCCCCGCCCGGCGCACCGTGTGCGAGGTCGGATCCAGCTCCAGCGCGCCGGCGACGAGCACCGGAGGCAGCGTCACCGGTGCCCGGCGCAGCAGCGCCCGCACCCGGGCGAGCAGCTCGGGGAGGTGGAACGGCTTGACGAGGTAGTCGTCCGCGCCCGCATCGAGACCGTCGACGCGATGTCGCGGCGCGTCGAGGGCTGTCAGCAGGAGGATCGGGATGCTGCTGCCGGCCGCCCGCACCCGCCGGCAGACCTCGATGCCGTCCGGGCCACCGGGCATCCGCACGTCGAGGATCAGCAGGTCGGCACCATCGGTCTCCAGCGCGAACAGCGCGGATTCCCCGTCCGCGCAGGCGTCGACGGCGTAGCCGCTCTCGCGCAGCGCGCGCTCCACCACGGAACGCAGCCGAGCGTCATCCTCGGCGACCAGAATTCGTATGAAGCACAGTATGCGCCGTGAGCGGCGCCCCGCGAGACGGCCGAGGATCCTTGGCGGCTCCTTGGTGCGGCCTCCGTAGCGTCGAGGTCATGACGACGACGAGCACGGCGCGATCGGCGACCACCGCGCTGCTGAAGGATCTCGGCGCCTGAGCCGGGGGAGGAACCCATGCACCTGCTTCTCGCCTCCGCGACCGTCTCCGCCGGATTGCTTCCCGACGCCACCTCGATGCTGCACGCGTTCGGCCCCTGGGTGCTCGCGGGCATCGCGCTGCTGATCTTCATCGAGTCCGGCGTGCTGTTCCCGTTCCTGCCCGGCGATTCGCTGCTCGTCACGGCCGCGATCCTGGCCGGCCCCCTCGGCATCGCTCCGTGGCAGGTGATCGCCGTGGGCATCCCCGCCGCGGTGCTGGGCGATCAGGTCGGCTACGCGCTGGGGCGCCGCTTCGGCCGGCGGCTGTTCAGCGACGACGCCCGGGTGCTGCGCACCGCGCGTCTGGAGGAGACCGAGCGCTTCTTCGCGCGCTACGGGGGCGTGTCCCTGGTGCTCGGGCGCTTCGTGCCGATCGTGCGCACCTACGTGCCGCTCGTGGCGGGCACCGCCCGGCTGCCGTATCGCCGGTTCCTGCTCTGGAACGCGATCGGAGCGGTGACGTGGGTGTGCGGGATGACCGCGGTCGGGCTGCTGCTCGGCGGCATCCCCGGCGTCGTCGACAACATCGACCTGCTCATGATCGTGATCGTGCTGATCTCGGTCGCGCCCGTGGTGCTCAGCGGCGTGCGCGGCCTCATCCGCGCCCGCCGCCGCGCGGCGCAGGACGCCGCGACCGATGCGGA
>JAFDWK010000049.1:2606-12699 GCA_018268515.1 Actinomycetota bacterium | reverse complement strand
CTCGACGTAGAGCGGGGCCGCGTACGTCTTGCCGCGCTCCTTGCACTCCTCGATGGAGTACTTCTCGGGCTCGAGGTAGGGGTTCGTGAACGAGAGCTGCATGGTCTCGCTCAGGTCCTCGATCGGGGAGATCTCCTCGAAGATCTCGTCCAGGCCGCTGGCGGTGGCGATGTCCTTGCGGCCGGCCTTGGTCGCTTCCGCGACGCGTGCACGCCAGGCCTCGTTGCCCACGAGCCAGTCGAAGGACTCGGTCTGCAGGGCGAGCAGGTCGGGGACCGTCAGCGTGTCGGAGATCTTGGCGAACGAGAGGCGGGAGTGGCCGCGTCCGTTCTTGGTGGTGGTGGGGGTGGATGCGTTGCGAGCAGCAGCCAAGGGAATAACCTCCGTGAGCCCCGAAGGGCGTCTCGATTCCTCGTCGTCAGGTGGAGCGCGCCGGCTCCCGCGGCCGCACGCTGAAGGCGCTCTGTCGAGGAGCGATGACGTACGGAATCTGCCGACCACCATATGAGGGCAGGGAGGAGCGAGGCGCAAATGTCAACTATAGGCCCGAAAACGCGACATGTCCAGTGCGATTCTTGACCTTCTGCCTCAAGGGGGGTATAACCCGGGCGCGAAGACCATCACCCGGGCCGGATCCGGTTCATCCACCGGCGCCGACGAGCCTCTCCCGCGCCACCTCTGCGCCGACCCTGCTTGCCGCGCCCACCTCGATCACCGGCACTCCGGCGCCCTCCGCAGGCAGCCCCACGTTGACCGCCACGACATCCGCGGCGAGGCCGCCCGCGCGCGCGGCGAGTTCGGCGACGAGCGCCCGCTGGGCCGGGTCGGTGTCGATCCGGTCCACCAGCACGGCCACGCGGCGCCCCTGGGCCTGCGCCAGCGCGGCGTCGACGGCCGCCCCGCGTTCGGCGTCGTCCAGGCGCGCCGGGTCGATCCGCACCGTGGCGGCACCGCCGGCGAGCGCCTCCGAGACATACCCCGCCGCGCTGTCCACCGCGAGCGTCGAGCGGCGCCGCGCGTCGACCACCAGCGCGGCGGCCGCCGGGGCGAGACCTCCGGGCACGCGCAGCGCACGGCGCACGATGCCCGCCGCGTCGTAGCCGCCGACGGCCGGCGCGGCGCCCGCGGCCGCGCGGGCCCGGGCGTGCGGATCGGGGTGCGCGGGCCTCTGCCCAGCCGGCTTCGCCGCGAGCCGCGCCACCCTGGCCCCGGCCTCGGCGACGCGCTCACGGGACAGGGATCCGTCCCGCAGCGCCGCGACGATCGCATCCCGCGCGGCGTGGTAGTCGTGCTCGTCCTGATCCGGCAGCGCGGCGTCGCCCGGATTCGTGGGGTTGCCGATGCAGAGCAGGTCGGCTCCGGCGGCGAGTGCGCGCACCGCTCCCCCGCCGATCCCCACCGATTCCCGGATCGCGGCCATGTCGAGGGCGTCGGTGATGATCACGCCGCCGAAGCCCGCCTCTCGCAGCATGCCCAGCACGCGCGGATTGAGCGTGGCGGGCTCCTCGCCCCACGCGGGGACCACGATGTGCGCGGTCATCACGGCGTCCACGCCCGCGGCGATCGCGGCGCGGAACGGCGCGAGGTGCACCCGCTCGATCTCGGCGGGCTCCACGGCGATCCGGGGCAGGGCGTGGTGGGAGTCCACGTGCGTGTCGCCATGGCCGGGGAAGTGCTTGACGCACGCGGCCACGCCCCCGCCCTGGAGCCCCTCGACGGCCGCGACCACGTGCCGCGACACGAGGTCGGCATCGGCGCCGAAGGAGCGCACGCCGATGACCGGGTTGCGCGGATCCGTGTTCACGTCCGCGACGGGGCCGAGCACGATGTCGGCTCCGACGGCGCGCACACGGCGCGCGAGCTCGGCGCCGGTGGCCTCGGTCGCGGCGACGTCGTCGAGCGCGCCGAGCTGGGCGGCTCCCGGCAGGGTGGATCCGGTCGCGGACTCGAGCCGGGTGACGCTGCCGCCCTCCTCGTCGATGCCGATCAGCGCCTGCGGATTCGCCGCGCGGATGCCGGCGCTCAGAGCCGCGAGGCCGGGGCCGATGTTCTGCGCGAAGTAGACCACGCCCGCGAGCCCGTGGCGCAGCGCCTCGTCGAGCCATGCCGGCACGGCACGGCCGAGGAACCCCGGCCACAGCACGCCGTTGGCGAGCCGTTCGAGCTCTTCCGGCACGGCATCGGAGGCGGCGGCGGGGGCGGACGCGGAAGGGGCGGCTGTCATCGGGGCTCCTCGCGGGTCGGGCGTGATCGAATAAGTGTCGGATACTTACAAACCTGACGCAAGAGCGGATCCGATCCCAGCGCAAGCGCGGATCCGATCCGGTGCCGGCGCGAGGGCGGGGTCCTGGCACCCGTGCCGGCGGTCCGCACAGCGCGGCTGCGCGGCGGGCCGCCGTAGGCTCGTCGCATGGGCAGAGCGCGCGCGAAGGACACCGAGCACCCGGCCGCACGGCTGGGATCCGGAGGGATCGCCCGGGTGGTGCCCGCAGAGTTCGGCGGAGGCTTCGAACTGCTCATCGATGAGACCCCGCAGTCGCACGTCGACCTGGCCGATCCCACCCACCTGCACTTCGAGTACGTCGTCCGGATGGGGGCGCTGATCGACCAGCTGGCCTCGCCCGGCGCCGCGATCACGGCCGTGCACCTCGGCGCCGGCGCGCTGACCGTCCCGCGATACATCGCCGCGACCCGGCCCGGATCCCGTCAGCAGGTGATCGAGCTGGAGGCGCCGCTGGTCGAGCTCGTGCGCGAGCACCTTCCGCTGCCACGGGGAGCGGCGATCCGGATCCGGATCGGCGACGCCCGGGAGGGCGTGCGGCGGCTGCCGCCGGCGCTGGCCGGTGCCGTCGACCTCGTCGTCGCCGATGTGTACTCCGGCGCGCAGACGCCGGCGCACCTCACCAGCGTCGAGTTCTATGCCGAGCTCGCCCGGCTGCTCGCCCCCGCCGGTGTCCTGCTCGTGAACGTCGCCGACGGCCCGGGCCTCGCATTCGCGCGCCGGCAGGTGGCGACCATCCGCGCGGTGCTCCCCGAGGTCGCGATCCTGGCCGACGCGCAGATCCTGAAGGGCCGCCGGTTCGGCAACCTCGTGCTCGCGGCCTCGCAGGCGCCGCTCCCGGCCGAGACGCTCCCGCGCATCCTCGCCGCAGGGCCGCATCCGGCCAAGCTCGCGCACGGCGCCGAGGTGGTCGCCTTCGCGAAGGACGCGGCGATCATCACCGATGCGACCGCGGTGGCCTCGCCCCGTCCCGACGCGGGCGTGTTCCTGCGCTGAGCGCACCGCGTGGCAGACCGTTTCTCACGGCACGCCCCGGGGCCTTCGCCGATGCGCGGGATCCACGGGCAGACTGGAGCACACGGCGAAGCAGTGCAGGAGGACGGTCGCGTGGGTTACATCAAGGGATACGACCAGGACTCGCTGCGCGAGCTGGTGGATCCGGCGGAGTGCGAGAGCCGCCTGGAGGAGATCTCCGACCAGCGCAGCCTGCCGTCCATGCTGGAGCGGGTCTGGCTGCTGAAGGTGCTGGATCGCCTGGACGAGGCGCTGCGGCTCGCCGCCGAGGCGGTGCGACAGACCCGGATGGCGGGCACCCGCAAGGATCTGCTGCGCGCCAGGGTGCTGCACGCGACCGTGCAGCAGTACCGCGGCGCGCACGCCGCCGCCGATCACGAGCTGGCCACCTGCGTCGCCGAGGCGGAGGGCCAGGGCTGGGTGGCGATCGCCGCCTTCGCGCACCAGCACCGCGGCCGCAACGCCTTCGAGGCCGGTGACTACGACCGGGCCAGGGAGTGCTTCAAGCGCACCGTGTTCCTGCGTCGCGAGGCCGGCGCCGACGACGCGGCGCTCGAGGCCGCGCTGCTCGCGGTCGACACCGTGGAGCGCCACCGCGACCCGGTCGCCGTCAACGGCTGACGCGGGCCCTCCCGCGCCGAGCCGGATCCGGCGTTCCGCGCCGTGATGTCCCCGGCGTCGCCTAACGTGAGTGCATGGCCGAGTTGGAACGAGTGCGGATCTGGGCCGAGGCCCTGATCCGCCTGCATCTGGATCCGACCTGGTCGTTCGGCTTCGACAACGCCAAGCGCCGGGCGGGGGCCTGCAACTACCGCGACAAGCGGATCACGGTCTCGCGCTATCTCGCCGCGCGGTTCGAGGACGACGAGATCCACCAGGTGCTCCTGCATGAGGTCGCCCACGCCGTCGCCGGACATGACGCCGCGCACGGCGTCGCGTGGAAGCGGATCGCCCGGACGCTGGGATACGAGGGCGGCACCACCCACCACGGCGAGACCGCGACCGAGCTGGCGCCGTGGGTGGGCCGCTGCCCGACCGGCCACGTGACCTACCGGCACCGGCGGCCCACTCGCGCCTCCTCCTGCGCGCGCTGCTCGCGGCGCTACGACGAGCGTTTCCTGCTGGTGTGGACCCGTCGCGAGATCACGGCCGCGGACCGCCGGGCGGCGGTGATGCCGCGATGACGACCGATCTGCGACTGCGGCAGGTGCAGCTCAGGTTCCGGATCGCGGCGAGCGCGGATGCGGCCTGGGCCGCGCTGCACTCCCCCGCGGTGCTGACCGCGCTCTACGCGCCCCTCCTCATCGTCGAGCCGCTGACGCGTGCCGACGAGGCCACCCTGCTGCACAGCGCGGTGCGGCTGCGCCTGTTCGGTCTGATCACCGTCGGCACCCAGCTCATCGGGGCGTACGACGAGGTGCGCGAGCACCACGGTGAGACGGTGCGGATCCTGCGCGACAGCGGCATCCCGCTGAGCGGGCCGCTCGCGTCCCTCGACGTCTGGGACCACCGCATGGCCGTCTCGGCACTGCCGGACGGGCGCGCGCTGTGGCGCGATCGCCTGGTGTTCGCCGGGCCCGGATCCGCACTGCTGCTGCCCGTGCTCTGGGCCGCCTGGCAGTGGCGCGGATTCCGGATCCGCCGTCTCGCGCGCGGCTGGGACCGGGCCCCGCAGGCGCCGCGCGGCCCGGGCTCGCTCAGTCCGCAGCGAGCGCCTCGACCGGGGCGACGCGCGTGGCGAGCCGGGTCGGGGCGGCGGAAGCCACGAGCGTGAGCACCGCGGTGCCGACGACGATCGCGACCACCGGGCCCCACGGCACGACCGGCGGGATCAGTCCCGCCGGGTGCAGGTCCGGCATCGACGGCACGGAGCCGAGCAGCGACTGCGCGGCGATCCACCCGTAGGCGATGCCCAGCACGAGCCCGGTCGCGGTGGCGGCGATCGTCACGTGCGCGGCCTCCAGCAGCACCATCCGGCGCACCTGGCGGCTGCTCAGCCCGATCGCTCGCAGCAGGCCCAGCTCGCGCCGGCGCTGCACCACCCCGATCGTGAGCAGGTTCACCAGCCCCACCGCCGCAATGACCGCCGACACCGCGACCAGCACCATCATCACGGTGCCGAACGCGTCGAACGGCGCGAAGTACTCGGGCGGCAGCTTCTCGGCGGTCGTGCGCGACACGAGCGACTTCGCGGACTCCAGGGCGACGGCGAACATCGTCACCAGCGTGACGCCCATGACCACGCCGATCGCCATGCGGCTGGAGCGCTCGGGGTGGCGCAGAGCGTTCTCCGCGGCGAGCCTCGCGGTGACGCTGCGTCCGAACAGGCGCCCCACGAGCCGCAGCACGGGCGGCATCACCAGCACCGACCCGATCGCGAGCCCGGTGAACGAGAACACGCCGCCGAAGAACGCCACCACGACGCCGAGCGGCGAGGAGAGCCCGGCCACGACCCCGCCGGCCAGCAGCAGGCCGCCGAGCAGGAACATCGTGATCGCGCCGAGGTGCCGCGAGCGTCCGGTGCCGGTCTCGGCGACCGTGCGCTCGGCGGAGCCCGCCAGAGCCTGCAGCGGGGTGACGGTCAGCACCCGCCGGGATCCGGCCCAGGCGGCGAGCCAGGTGCTGAGGGCGACGCCCACGGCGGGCACGAGCACCCCGGGCTGCAGGGGGGACATGCCCTGCGGCGCGTTGTCGATGACCGCGGATCCGATCGCGGCCCCGCCCCAGCTGAGCAGTATCCCCGCGGCGAGTCCCAGCACGGCACCGACGACGCCGACGGCGAGGCCCTGCCCGGCCACCTCGGCGCGCTGCGCCTGCGACGAGGCGCCGATGAGGCGCATCAGCGCGATGCGCCGCGTGCGTCCGGCCACGATGGTCGAGAACGTGTTCGCGGTCACGATCGCCGCGACGTACATGGCGACGCCGGTGAGCAGCACGGACAGGATCTGCACGACGTAGGCGAGGGTCCTGCTGTTGCCGATCGTCGGATCGTGCTGCAGCAGGGCGCCGAGGTAGGCGGTGGTGTCGACGAGGATCACGCCGAACGCAGCGGTGAGCGCGGCGACGAACACGCTCGCGCCCATCCCGCGCTCGCTCAGGAAGGAGAGCCGCGACGGGGTCAGCGGCGTCTCCGGCAGCGCCGTGGCGACGGCGGTCATGCCATCACTCCGCTCGGCTGCGCCCGGACCGCGGGCGCAGCCGGCGCGCCGCCGGACAGCATCAGCGCCGCGATCTCGTCGGCGCTGCGGCGCGGGTGGTCTGCGACGATGCGACCGTCGCCGAGGAACAGCACGCGGTCGGCGTGACTGGCGGCGACCGCGTCATGCGTGACCATCGCGATGGACTGCCCCTGCTCCCGGCTCGCGGCCGACAGCAGCTGCAGCACCTCCCGCCCGGAGGCGGAGTCGAGGTTGCCGGTGGGCTCATCGGCGAAGACGAGATCGGGAGCCGTGGCCAGCGCCCGGGCGATCGCCACGCGCTGCTGCTGCCCGCCGGAGAGCTGGTGCGGGCGGTGCCGCAGCCGCGGCCCGATGCCGAGGATCTCCACGAGCGAGTCGATCCTGGCGCGCTCGATCGCAGACGGCCGGCGCCCGTCGAGCTCGAACGGCAGCAGGATGTTGCCGAGCGCATCGAGCGTCGGCACGAGGTTGAACGCCTGGAAGACGAAGCCCACCCGGCGGCGGCGCAGGACGGTCAGGTCGAGGTCGCCGAGTCCGGTGATCTCGGTGTCGCCGATCCAGGCGCGCCCCTGGGTGGGTACGTCCAGCCCTGCCATGATGTGCATAAGCGTGGACTTGCCCGATCCCGAGGCGCCCATGATGGCGGTGAACTGGCCGCGGCGGATGCCGACGCTGACGTCGTCGAGGGCCCGCACCGCGCCCTCCCCGGTTCCGTAGGTCTTGGTGAGGTGCTGGACGCGGGCCGCGAGCCCCAGGTCGGTGGTCGTGATCTCCATGGCTTCGACGCTACGGATCCCGTCCGTCCCGCCGCGTCGCTCTGTGGATCCATCCCCGTACATCGCAAGGATGATCCGCGAGACTGCATCCGGGCGACGAGACTGCACGTGTGAACCGCAGTCTCGTCGCCCCGTTGAAGTCTCGCGGTCAGGAAGCGAGGTCTTGGGGTGGCGTGCGCCTCAGGCCGCGGCAGGGGACGGCGAGGAAGGGGTCGCGACGCCGCGGCGGAGGAAGCGGGCGAGCAGGATCAGGGCGACCACGCCGGCCACCAGGGCGATCGCGCCGTCGCTGAGCCGCACGCCCACGCCCGCCACGGCGAGGCCCCGGACCAGGTCGAGGACGACCGAGAGCGCGCCCCACCCGAATCCGACCAGGCCCACGCCGAGGAACGCCACCGCGCTCGCGATCAGCAGCATGCGCCGGTCCTCGCGGGCGATCGGACTCGCGCCGCGCAGACGCCGCACCAGCAGCCAGGCCGCGAGCAGCACGAGGCCGAGGACCCCCGCCGCGAGCCGCTCCGAGACGATCTCGTCGGAATGGTGCATCGCGGCCGCGGCCGCGCAGCTGCCGGCCTGCGGGAAGAAGCCGAGGAAGTCGCCGCAGCGCGCCGCGGTGTAGGTGACCCCGTTCGGGTCGCCGGCGAGGAACGCGGGCCCGAAGATCGCCTCGAGCGCCCACGACACGAGTCCGCTCAGACCGATCACGACGAGCCCCAGCGAGACCACGAGCCAGCCTCCGCTGAGAAGCCCCACCGCACGCCGACGGGGCGAACCCGCCTTGGCGACGGCGGCCGGATCCCCGAATCGTCGCACGGCGGCCTCCGCCGCGTCGCCCGGATCCATCCCCTGTCCCTGCAGCACGGCCTGCGCATCGCGCAGGTGCTCGTCGGTCTCGGCGAGCAGGCGCCAGGCGTCGCGCCCCGCGCCCAGCCGGTCGGCGAGCTGCTCCACGTAGCGATCGATCGCGTCGGTCATCTCACACCCCCTGCACGGCCGGGCGGATCGCGGGAGCGGCGAGCGTCGAGGCGACCCCGTCGGCGAAGCGCTGCCAGGCGCTGGTCTCGCGGGTCAGCTGCGCGGCGCCGGCCGCCGTGATCGCGTAGACCCGGCGGCGCCGGCCGTCGTGCACCCACTCGCTCGCGATCGCGCCGGATCGCTCGAGGCGGTGCAGCGCGGGGTACAGCGATCCCTCCGGCACGTCGAACTCGCCGCCGCTGGCCGTGCGCAGCGCCTCGGCGAGCGCGTAGCCGTGGGCGGATCCGCGCGCGAGCGTCGCCAGGACCAGCATCTCGAGGTTGCCTCGGAGTCGTTCGTCTGCCATGGCATCGACTTTACCTAGACCGTCGATGCATAGACAGGCTAGGATGCTGGGAGTTCGCCCTGCACCCGGAATCGGGGCATCCCCGTGCGTACGCGCCACGGCGTGCACTCACGGGACGGCCCGGAGACGATGCGCCTCAGTTCAGCCCGTGCTCGAACGCGAAGACGACCAGCTGCACGCGGTCGCGCAGCGCGAGCTTGGTGAGGATCCGGCTGATGTGCGTCTTCACGGTGGCCTCGGAGAGGAACTCGCGCGCCGCGATCTCGGCGTTGGACAGGCCGCGCGCGGCGAGCGCGAAGATCTCCTTCTCCCGGTCCGTGAGGAGGCCGTAGCTCGTCGGCACCGGCGTCGGCGCGGGGGCGGCGAAGTGCGCGAACAGGTCGCGGGTGGCCGAGGCCGCGATCACGCTGGATCCGGAATGCACCGTGCGGATCGCCGCGAGCAGGAACTCCGGATCCGCGTCCTTGAGCAGGAACCCGCTCGCGCCCTGGCGGATCGCCCGCGCCGCGGCCTCGTCGAGGTCGAAGGTCGTGAGCATCACGATGCGGGGAGGATCCGCCTCCTCCAGGATGCGCGTCGTTGCGGTCAGCCCGTCCATGACCGGCATCCGGATGTCCATCATCACCACGTCGGGGCGGGTCGCCCGCACGACCTCGATCGCCTCCTGGCCGTCCCCCGCCTCGCCGACCACCTCGAGGTCGGGCTGTGAGGCGACCAGCATCCGGATCCCGGCGCGGAACAGCGCCTGGTCGTCGACCAGCACGACGCGGATCATCCTGCCTCCTCGGTGCGCGTGATCGGATCCGCGCCCTCGGGAAAGTCTGTCATCTCCGAGCGCGGGCGCCCGTGCCGGCCGGCACGCCGGGCGCCCGCGAGTCCGCGAGCCTTGCCGCCCGCGAGTCCGCGCACGCTAGGGCGCGGCCGGCGCGATCGGCAGCGCGGCGCGCACCACGAAGCCGGCGCCCTCGTGCTCCGCGGTGAGCGTGCCGCCGACCAGCTGGGCGCGCTCGCGCATGCCGATCAGGCCGTGCCGCTGCTCGGAGTGCCCCTGCCGCGGCGTCGGCGGAACGGCGTTGTGCACCGTGAGCTGCACGCCGTCGGCGAACCAGCCGAGCCGCACGTCGACATCGCCGGCGCCGTGCCGGATCGCGTTGGTCAGCGCCTCCTGCAGGATCCGGTACACCGCCAGCTGGATCGATGCCGGCGGCTCGCCCGGCGGCATCGGGTCGACCGTGACACGGGGTTCGATGCCGGCCGCGCGCACCTGCGCATACAGCGTCTCCAGATCGGCCAGGGTGGGCTGCGGCCCCTGCCCCTCGCTGTGCCGCAGCTGCGCGAGCAGCAGCCGCACGTCGGAGAGGGCCGCCCGGGCCGTCTGCCCGATCGTGGCGAGCGCGGCGGTCGCCTGCGCCGGATCCGTGGCCGCGGCGTAGCGCGCGCCGTCGGACTGCGCGATCACCACCGCGAGGGAGTGCGCGACCACGTCATGCATGTCGCGGGCGATGCGCACCCGCTCCTGCTC
>JAFDWK010000049.1:0-2551 GCA_018268515.1 Actinomycetota bacterium | reverse complement strand
AGCCGCCAGAGCAGGCCCGTCCCCCACGCCATCACGAGCATGAGCACCGAGATCGTGCCGAGCAGCACCGCCACCGCGGCGACCCGCAGACCCGTCGCCGCATCCTGGATGATGTCCTGCTCGTTCGTCAGCGACATGTAGACGCCCGCGATGATCCCGCCGCCGAGCGCGGAGGCGCCGCCGAGCCACAGCACTCGCACCGATCCCCAGGCGGCGGTCGCGAACAGCACCGCGAAGAGCGCGAAGTCGTAGGCGCCCGGCGAGAAGCCGCAGGCCATCTGCAGCACCGCGCCGATCCATGCGACGACCAGCGCCAGCGCCGGGGAGAGCCGGCTGATGGCCGCCGCGCCCCACAGGATGACCGCGACCAGCACCAGCAGCGCGACGGAGACAGGCCCCTCCGCGATCCAGCGGCTCGTCGCGCCGGATGCGAGCACGTAGGTCAGGGGCAGCGTGAGCAGCAGGCCGATCGCGCTGCCGACGATGTCGAGCACGAGCCAGAAGCGCGGAATGGTGCGGATCACCCCCTCACGGTACGCGACCGGATCCGGCCCGGGCATCCGCCGGGAGATGTATCACCGGGCAGCGACCGGCGGGCGGGAGACCGGGGCGACCGGATGCAGGAGCGCTCCCGCCGGATGCAGGACGGACCGACCGGATCGGGCGCCGCACTCCCGAGATCCCGGGCGCCCCGAGCACCCGGGCCGAGGGAAGGTGCTGCATGTGAGCCCCGGACCCCACGCCCCGTACCCCACGCCCCGTACCCCACGCCCCGTACCCCGGACCCGGGTCGGCGGCGCCGGCAGACGCCGCCGTCGTCGGCGCTCGCCCGCTACATCCCGGTCGCCCGCACTCGCCCGGTGACGCCGGGCGGCTCAGCCGGCCGCGGCGAGCGCGGCGATCGCGCGGCGGTCGGGCTTGCCCGAGGGCAGCATCGGCAGCGCCCGGACCGGCACGATCCGCGCGGGGCGGGCCACGGCGCCCACCTCGGCCGCGACCCGTTCCCGGGCGGCGGCGAGCAGCGCATCGGGTTCGACGGCCCCACCGGGCAGTGCGACCACGATCGCGGATCCCTGCCCCCAGCGATCGTCGGCGATCGCGACGACCGCCGCACCTTCCAGGCCCGCCACGGTTCGCACCGTGCGCTCGACCCGATCCAGCGACACGTTCACCCCGCCCGAGACGATGACGTTGTCGAGGCGGCCCGTCACGGCGACCCGGCCGTCGGCCACGTCACCGGCATCGCCGGTACGGTACCAGCGGACCCCTCCCCCATCCGTGACGAACCTGCGCGCGGTCAGCGCGGGGTCGCCGAGGTAGCCGTCGGCCAGGGTCGGGCCGGCGATGCGCAGTTCGCCGTCGACCCGCGCCACGCGCACGCCGTCCAGCGGAACCCCGTCGTATACGCAGCCGCCGGCCGTCTCGCTGGATCCATAGGTGCGCACGACGCGGGCGCCGAGATCCGCGGCTCGCTCGCGCAGCGCCTGCGGCAGCGCCTGCCCGCCGAGGAGCAGGGCCTGGTAGGAGGCCAGCGCGGCCCGCACTTCCGGATCGTCCGCGGCGTCCAGCAGCGTCGCCAGCTGCGCGGGCACGAGCGACGTGTACCGCGCCCCCGCCCCCATTCCCTGCGTCGCCGCGACGAATGACACCGGCGTGAACCGCCCCTCGAGCACGACCGGATCCGTGCCGGCGAGCCGCGAGCGCACGAGCACCTGGAGCCCCGCCACATATCCGGCCGAGAGCGCGAGCATCCACTGCCCGGATCCGATCCGCCCCGCTGTCGCCTCCGCGCTCGCCCGCAGCGCCGCGCCGCCGAGGATCACACGCTTCGGCACCCCGGTCGATCCGGAGGTGGCGATGACGACCGCCGTGCCCTCGGGCACGGTGTCTCCGGCGCCGGGCTCGAAGCCGAGCGCGAGCGGGGCGGCGCCGTCGAGCGCGGCGGGCAATCCGGCCCGCACCGCCGCGGCATCGCCGCCGTCGACCGTCCGCAGCCTCATGCCGCGTCCTTCGTGCACGAGACACCAGATCCCGAACGAGACACCACGGCAGAGGTGGTTTCTCGTGCGGGATCTGGTGTCTCGCGGTGACCGGAGCGACACTCGCGGCGGCCGGCGCGCCGCGGGGCGCGGAATGCGCGGTGTGCGGTGCAGAGCGCGCGGACGGTGCGGACGGGCGACGGCACGGCGCTCAGAAGTGCCAGGGGTACGGCGACCAGTCGGGCTCGCGCTTCTCGAGGAAGGAGTCGCGGCCCTCGACCGCCTCATCCGTGCCGTAGGCCAGGCGGGTGGCCTCGCCAGCGAACACCTGCTGGCCGACCAGCCCGTCGTCCACGGCGTTGAACGCGAACTTCAGCATCCGGATCGCGGTGGGCGACTTGGTCAGGATCGTGCGAGCCATCGCGATCGCCTCGCGCTCGAGCTCGGCGTGCGGCACGACACGGTTCACGGCGCCGGCCTGCATCGCGCGCTCGGCGGAGTACTCCTCGGCGAGGAAGAAGACCTCGCGGGCGAACTTCTGCCCGGTCTGGCGGGCCATGTACGCGGATCCG
>JAFDWK010000048.1 GCA_018268515.1 Actinomycetota bacterium | reverse complement strand
TGACGTCGGCCGCCTCGCCGGTGGGTGCAGCCGGAACGGTCACGCCGCCCGTGCCGGGGGCGCCGCTCACGCCGCCACAGGCGTCCGCGGCCTGCCGCGCGGCCGCCTCCGCGAGGATCTCCCCGGCGCCGATGATGCGCCGGGCCTTGGTGCTCAGCGCCACTCCGCGGTCGGCGAGCTGCACGGCCACGCGGCGCACCTCGTCCTCCTCCGGACTCGAGGAGGTCACGTCGGCGATCGCCGCGCGGATCTGCGACACCCGCACCGGATCCGTCTCCTGCTGCGCGAGCGCCGCGACGACGTCGGCGAGCTCGTCCGCAGTCAGGGTGCGCCGCAGCAGTGCGAGCAGCGGCGTGTAGTCCTTCGGCGGCACGCCCTCGGGGTAGCCGGCGCGCAGCCAGTCGAGCACACGGCTCAGCACACCGCCGTTCACTTGCCGGCTCCGAACAGGGAGATGCCGAAGTAGTGGTAGATGCTCAGCCGCGTGATGAAGAGCACCCCGGTGAGCACCGCGGCGATCACGATCGCGAACAGGATCCAGCCCGCGGCTGTCAGCAGCGGACGCCGGGTGCCGGGGGCCTCGCCGTCGACCTCGCCGGTTCCGGCCGACTGCAGCCGCATCCCGATCGCGAACAGCGCCGGCAGCCCCGCGCCGAACAGCAGGCCGACCAGCAGCACCCGGCCCGCGGAGAGCGCCATCTGCGCGATGTCGAAGTTCATCTCGTGCGTCCTTCGGTTCAGGCCGTCGCACCCTGCGAGGCGGCGTTCGGTGCGACGGATCCGTCCCACTCGGCGTTGACGTTGTTGTGGTCGACCTTCTGCCGGCGGCTGCGCAGGTACAGCAGCGCGGCGGCGGCGACCAGCAGCACGAACACGGTGATGGCGCCGCCGAGGCCGCCGATGCCGTGCGCGAGGTAGAAGCAGAGAGCCCCGACGATGCCGGCCGCGGGCATCGTGATCAGCCACGCGGTGACCATGCGTCCGGCGATGCCCCAGCGCACCTGGGCGCCGGGACGGCCCACGCCGGATCCGAGGATCGACCCGGTCGCGACGTGCGTGGTGGACAGGGCCATGCCCATCGAGCTCGAGGTGAGGATGATCGCGGCGGACGACGCCTCGGCCGCGAGGCCCTGCGGCGACTCGATCTCGACGAGACCCTTGCCGAGGGTGCGGATGATGCGCCACCCGCCGAGGTAGGTGCCGAGCGCGATGGCCGCACCGCAGCTGACGATGATCCAGATCGGCAGGCCCTCGGTGAGGATCTGATCCCCGGTGAGGGTGCCGTGCGCGATCAGCGCGAGGGCGATGACGCCCATGGTCTTCTGCGCGTCGCCGGTGCCGTGCGCGAGCGAGACGAGCGAGGCGGTGCCGATCTGGCCCCAGCGGAATCCGGCCTCGCGATGCTTCGCGTGCACGGTGCGGGTGAGGCGGTAGACGAGCCAGGTGCCGACCGCCGCCACGATTCCCGCGATCACCGGCGAGAGCACGGCCGGCACGATGATCTTGCCCAGGATCCCCGCCCAGTTGACGGTGGCCGCTCCGGCGATGCCGGCGCCGATGAGCCCGCCGAACAGCGCGTGCGACGAGCTGGAGGGCAGGCCGAGCAGCCAGGTGAGCAGGTTCCAGAGGATCCCGCCGACGAGGCCCGCGAAGATGATGATCATCGCGGCCTCGGGGTTCAGCCCCGGCACCAGATCCCCGTTCTTGTCCTGGATCGTGAGCACGTCCTTCGTGATGGTCGCCGCGACCTCGACCGAGAGGAAGGCCCCGACCAGGTTCAGGACGGCGGACAGCGCCACCGCGACCTTCGGCTTCAGGGCTCCCGTGGCGATGGACGTGGCCATCGCGTTCCCGGTGTCGTGGAATCCGTTGGTGAAGTCGAAACCCAGCGCGGTCACGACCACCAGGATGAGGATCATCACTTCGGCGCTCATGGTCGTCAGCATTCCGCGTCAGGACGCGGCGAACGGCCCGTGTGGCGCACTCGACCGCGAGAGTTCATGCGCCGTTAAGTGGCGAGTCCGAGCGCCCCGGGATCCGCGACGTTCACCTGTCGCCGGATTGCCCCTTCGGGGCGCCGATGGGGGCACTCGGCGTCAGAGGAATCGTTCGTGGGGGCACTTGCCGGATCCCACCCGGCGCATAGCCGGCGGGCGTAACCTCGGGGCGGCCCGCCGCGCAGGGCGGCGGACGCGTCATCGTCCGACAGGAGTCCCGACGCCTCCCATCCCCGTCTTCCTCAGCACCTGGAGCCTGGATCCCACCGCTCTCGTGGTGCTCGTCGTCGCGGCCGGGCTCTACCTCGGCGGTGTCGTGGCGCTGCGACGGCGCGGACACCGCTGGCCGTTGCGGCTGACGCTGATGTACCTGCTGCTCGGGCTCGGCTCGTACGCCTGGGTGTCGTTCGGATTCCTCGGCACCTGGAGCACCGAGATCCGCTGGGCCTTCACGACCCGGATCGCGCTGCTGCTGTTCGTCGTGCCGATGCTGGTGACGTTCGGACGGCCGGTGGCGCTGGTCCGCACGGTGCTGTCCGAGCGTCCGCGTGCGCGCGTGAACGGCATCCTGCGCTCGTGGCTCGCGAAGTTCTTCGGCAACGCGATCATGGCGCCGGTGTTCACGTGCGCCGTGTTCGCGGTCTTCTTCACGCCGCTGTCGGCGGCGATGCGGTTCAGCCCCCTCGCCCAGGGGATGATCTCCGTGCTCGTGCCGCTGCTCGGGCTCCTGATGGTGCTGCCCATGGCCGTGCACACCGTCGCGCGCACGAGCCTGTTCATCGTCGCCGAGTTCCTCTTCGCGTTCGTGGAGCTCCTGCTCGACGCGATCCCGGGGATCCTGCTGCGCCTGAACGAGACCGTGCTCGACGGCGTCACCCGGATGCCGGGCACGATGCCGATCTGGTTCCCGAACCCGCTGCACGACCAGCACCTGTCCGGCGATTTCCTCTGGTTCATCGCCGAGATCGTCGATGTGCCGATCCTCGTCATCCTGATGATGCGATGGATCCGGATGGACAAGCGCGAGTCGCGGAGCCTCGACGAGCTCAGCGACGAGGAGATGGCCGAGCTCACGGCCGCGCATCTGCGCGGGGAGTGAGTCCGGCCGTATCGACGGGCTCAGCGATCGGACTCGGCGGGAGCAGCCCGGCGGATCCGCTCGCCGAGGAAGGCGAGGTCGGCGTCGGTGAGCGCGGTCACGGCGTACGAGACCGGCCACACCGCGCCCTCGTCGAGCTGGGCGGGCCACTCGAACTCGAACGTGGCGTAGCGCACTCGGAACTTGGCCTTGGGCTTGAAGAAGCAGACGACCTTGCCGGCGGCGTTCGCCCAGGCCGGCATGCCGTAGTACGTGCGCGGCACGAGATGCGGCGCGTTCTCGGCGACGAGGCGATGCAGCGCCTCGGCGAGCGGGCCGTCCTCGCCGTCCATCTCGGCGATCTTGGCGCGCACATCGGCCTCCCCGGCCGCGCGGGCCTCCTCGGGAGAGATCTTCTTGCGCGCCACGCGGGTGCGGCTCTCCTTCGCGGCCTCCTTGACGGCGGCGCGCTCTTCGGCGGTCAGCACGGGGGCGGTGTTCTCGGTCATGGCATCCTCCGCTCGGTCGCCCCGGCGGATCCGGGGACGGGAACCAGCCTAGGAACGGCCTCGCCGCCGCGCTTCTTCAGAACTGATCGATCGGCAGGCCGGGATCCGTCCGGGTGCCGAGCTCGGGGAGCGGGTGCGCGACCCGACCCCAGGCGGCCGCGGAACCTGCCACGATGGGCGTTATGACGACGCTGTTCACCGGTCGGATCCGTCCGCTCGCCCCCGCCGCCGACACCCTGGTCGAGGCCCTTCTGGTCGATGACGACGGCAGGATCCTCGCGGCCGGTGCCACCGCAGAGCTCTCCGCGCAGCACCCCTCCGCCGCGCATGTGGCCCTGGACGGCTGGACGATGCCCGGGCTCATCGAGCCGCACGGGCACCCCGGCACCGCCGCGGTGCTGCTGTCCGACCGTGTGCTCGACCTGCGCCCCGTGGTCCTGCCGGACGCGGAGGCAGTGCTGACCGCACTGCGCACCGCGCTCGCCGCCGCCGGGGGCCGTCCGGTGTACGCGAACGGGTGGGATGCGCTGCTGCAGCGCGGGCTCCCGGATCCCGACATGCGTCTGCTCGACGAGTGGGCCGGATCCACGCCGCTCGTGATCGTGCACAACTCCGGGCACTCGGCCTATTTCAACGCCGCCGCGGCCCGGCTGGCGGGACTGAGCCGGGAGACCGCCGACCCCGTCGGCGCCTCGTTCGGCCGCACCGCCGGCGGCGAGCTGGACGGGGTAGCGCTCGAGGCGGGCGCCGTGGAACGGGTCGTCGCCCCGCTGCTGCTGGCGGCGCAGGCCGACATCGTGGAACTGCTCGGCGCTCATCTCGCCGACCTCTCCCGCCGGGGGATCACGACCGTGTCGGACCTCAGCGGGAACCCGGCGCTGACCGGAGCCGTCGACGCCCTCCGCGCCGCCGGCCGGATGCCGCTCCGGCTGCGCTGGTACGAGATGTCACGGCCGGGCGGTGCCGTCACCGCACGCCCGGTGACCGCCGGGGGCGCCGAAGATCACGTCATGCGCCAGATCGGCGTGAAGACCTGGACCGACGGATCCCCGTGGATCGGCAACATCGCCACCAGCTTCCCCTACCTGGACACCCCGGCCACGCGGGCGCTCGGCCTCGAGCCCGGCCATCGCGGCGCCTCGAACTACACCGCCGACGAACTGCATGCGATCGCGGATCCCTACGCCGCCGCCGGCTGGCAGCTGGCATGCCACGCGCACGGCGACCTCGCCATCGACGAGACCCTCGACGTCTATGAGCGGCTGATCACGGCGTACGGCCTCACCGACCACCGCTTCCGCCTCGAGCACGTCGGCGCGATGACGGCGGCCCAGTTCGCCCGCGCGGCCGCGCTGGGGGTCACCGTCAGCCTGTTCGTCGACCACCTCACCTACTGGGGCGATGCGCTGGTCGACGACCTCTTCGGCCCGGAGCGCGGCGGCGCCTGGGCCGACGCCGGCGCCGCCTTCGCCGCGGGGCATCGCGCGACGTTCCACAACGACGGCTGGGTGACGCCCGCCGAGCCGCTGCGCAACATGGCGGTCGCCGAGACCCGCCGCACCCGTTCCGGCCGGGTCATGCCCACCGGGACGCCGGTCACCCGGGGGCAGGCCCTTGCGGCGCACACGACGAACGCGGCCTGGCAGCTGTTCAGCGAGCACGAGGTCGGATCCCTCGTGCCGGGACTGTTCGCCGACCTCGTCGTGCTGGATCGGGATCCCCTCACGGCGCCCGCCGAGGAGCTCGCCACGGCGGAGGTGCGCGAGGTCTTCCTGGCCGGGCGGCGTGTGAACTGAGCGGTGCCGCACCGCCCCGCCCTCAGTAGGGTGGATCGCATGGACATGCGTGTCGCGGCATACGCGGTCATCGTCGACGACGATGCGCGCGTGCTGCTCGCCCGCTGGACCGAGGGACGCCGGGTCTCCTGGACCATGCCCGGCGGCGGGCTGGAGGAGGGCGAGGATCCCGAGGTCGCCGCCCGCCGCGAGGTGCATGAGGAGATGGGCTACAAGGTCGTCATCGAGGAGCTGCTCGGCATCCATTCCCGCGTGATCCCGGCCCGCCGCCGGGTGACCCCGGGGGCCGCCGACCCGCTGCACACCCTGCGGATCGTCTATCGCGCCCGGATCACGGGCGGGCGGCTCCGGTTCGAGAAGAACGGATCCACGGACATGGCCGCCTGGTACCGGCTGAACGAGGTTCCCGGCCTGCAGCGGGTGCGGCTGGTCGACATCGCGCTCGGCATGGCCGGTCTGACGACCTGACCGATCACGCCCCAGGCAAGGACGGGGCAGAGGGCCACCGGCCGCCGCATCATGACCGCGCGGCCCGGCGGTCGCGCTGCGCACCGTAGCATGGGGGAGCGTGCCGGAAGGAGCATCAGTATGGTCGTGCCCCTGGAGGAGCTGGTCTCCCGCCTCCTCGCGCTCGCCGAGCCCGAGCCGGACAGCACCGCTCGGCGTCTGCCCCCCGAACGGGTGCTCGGTGACGCGCTCGGGATGAGCCGAGGCGCCCTGCGCGAGCAGCTCGCCGTACTCGAGCGGCTCGGCTTCCTGCACCGGACCCAGGGCCGGGGGACGTACATCGATAGGCCGTCGGACGATTTCGTCCGCAGCTACTTCACGATCGCGCGAGAGCTCGGCTACCTCACCGACGGGCAGTTCGCGGAATCGCGGGTGCTCCTCGAGGAGGCCGTGGTGGCGGCAGCGGCGACGCGGGCCAGTACCGAGGAGATCGCGGCACTGCGCGCGGACGTCGATGCGATGATCGCCGCCAGCAAGCGGGACGATCAGGATGCCGCATTCGAGGCGGATGTGACGTTCCATCGCCGGCTGCAGGCCATGGTCGACAACCCGATCCTGCACCTCATCCACGACGGTCTCAGTCACGTGCTGCGCGAGACCATCCGGGTCCGCCGCCTCGAGGCCGTCGCCGTCGAGCCCGTCGACGAGAACGGCGAGCGGCCCACGGACACCGTGCACTACTCGATCGTGGATGCGATCGAGGCGGGGGATCCCGACCGCGCTCGTGCCGCCATGCGGCAGCACTTCGAGAACTGGCTCTCGCTGGGCATCCCCGTCGCGCGCTGAGGATCGTCGCGGTCCCGGGGGATCCTGAGGCGGAGCGCCTGTCAATGATTGGTACAACCAATCGTTGACAGGCGTGCGGCGCTCCGGTACTGTCGTCGAAGATTGGTAGAACCAATTGACGCAGATGTCGACTACGGAACCGATGGAGGTCCCCATGACTACCGCTGATATCGCCTTCGTGGGCGTCGGAGCGATCGGATACCCGATGGCCGAGCAGCTCGCCGCCTCAGGCCGGCGGGTGCTCGCGATCGACCCGTTCGAGGCTGCCCGCGACCGAGCGGCCCAGGCGGGAATGTCCGTCTCCGGCTCGATCACCGACGCCGGCGGCGTTCCCCTGGTCGTGGTCATGGTGGCCACGCCGGGACAGCTGACCGCGCTGGTCGACGAAGCCCTCGCCGCCGATGTCGTCGCCGGATCGACCTGGATCGTGATGTCCACCGTGGGTCCGGAGGCGATCCTCGCGCAGGGAGCCCGGCTCGTCGCCGCCGGTGCGGCCGTCGTCGACGCCCCGGTCACGGGCGGCGTCGCCCGGGCGCGCACCGGCTCCCTCACGATCTTCGCCTCCGGCCCGGCGGAGGCGCTCGACACCGCCGGTCCCGCGCTGGCCGTGCTGGGAACGGCCAAGACCGTCGGCGCACAGCTTGGAGACGGGCAGGCGATCAAGGTCGTCAACCAGCACCTGTGCGCGGTGCACATCGTCGCCGCCGCCGAGGCCCTGGCTCTCGCCGAGCGACTCGGACTCGACCCCGCGGCCGTGCTCCCCCTGCTGGAAGCAGGGGCGGCCGGATCCTGGATGCTCTCGGACCGCGGCCCCCGGATGCTCGAGGGAACCGACGTCGAGGTCACGAGCCAGGTCAACATCTTCGTCAAGGACTCGGGCCTCGTGCACGACGCCGCACTCGCGGCCGGCGCTGAGATCCCCGTGCTCGATGCCGCCCGTGACCGCTACCTGGCCGCCGCTGCGGCGGATCTCGGCACCCGCGACGACTCGCGTGTGATCGAGACCTACCAGCGGACGAACCGCTGACACAAGGACCCCGTTCGAGGAGGAACGAACCCATGACCACCACCCGCTCTGACGTCACCATCCGGCGCGACAACCCGATCAAGGTGTCGATCGCCTCGATGATCGGCACCGCCGTGGAGAGCTACGACTTCTTCATCTACGGCACGGCCGCGGCCGCCTACTTCGGCACCGCCTTCTTCCACGCCGAGAACGCCTTCATCGGGGTGCTGGCCTCATTCGCCACGCTCGCGATCGGCTTCCTCTTCCGCCCCATCGGCGGCTATCTCGCCGGGCACTTCGGCGACCGGATCGGACGCAAGTTCATCCTCATCGCGGCTCTGACCATCATGGGCGCGGCGACGTTCCTGATCGGCGTGCTGCCCACCTACGCGACCGTGGGCGTGCTCGCCCCGATCCTGCTGATCCTGTTGCGGGCCATCCAGGGCATCGGCTACGGGGCGGAGTGGGGCGGCGCCGTGCTCATGGCCGTCGAGCATGCGCCGGTCGCACGCCGCGGATTCTTCGGCGCTGTGCCGCAGATCGGGATCCCCGCCGGGCTTCTGCTGGCCAACGGCACCTTCCTGCTCTCGTCGGCCCTGCTCCAGGGGGACTGGGTGTGGCGCGCACCGTTCCTCGCCTCGGTGATCATGGTGGCGATCGGCCTCTGGATCCGCATCGGCATCACGGAATCGCCGGACTTCCAGAAGATGAAGGCGGCCGGCGAGATCCACAAGCGCCCCGCGATCGAGGTCCTCAAGCGCGACTGGCGCAACGTCCTGCGCATCATCGGCCTGCGTCTGGCCGAGACCGGCGGCTACTACATCACGACCAGCTTCGTGCTGAGCTATGTGGTCCTGGCATCGGTCATCGACAAGCAGTTCGTGCTCATCGGGACCATCGTCGGCTCCGCGCTGGGACTGGTCTCGCACCTGCTCTACGGTGCGCTGTCCGATCGGATCGGCCGCCGGAAGGTGTTCCTCATCGGATCCGTGTTCACGATCCTCTTCGCGTTCCCGATGTTCCTGCTGATCAACAGCGGCGCCGCGATCATGGTGATCGTCGCGGTCGCGATCAGCCTGCTGTTCAGCCACGACCCCATCTTCGCCGTGGAGGCCAGCTGGTTCTCCGAGCTGTTCCCGCGCGACGTGCGATCCTCGGGCATCTCGCTCGGCTACAACGGCGCGGCGATCGTCGCCGGTCTGCTGCCGTTCCTGGCCACCGCACTGTACGGCTGGGTCGGATGGGTGGGCCCCGCGGTTCTGTTCGGTCTGCTCGGCGTGATCTCGACGATCACGGCCGCGCTCACCCGGGAGACCGCTCCGGTGAAGACCGGGGAGCTGGTGGGCGGCACCGGAGGAGGCGGACGATGACGGCCGGCACGGCCGTCGACCGCGACACACGGGTCGCCCGAGTGCGCGAGGCCGCGCAGCGGATCCGCCTCAACGCCCTGTTGATGGGCGAGGTGCAGGGTCAGGGCTATGTCGGCCAGGCGCTGGGCGCCGCCGACATCCTCGCCGCGGTCTACACCGACGTGCTGCGCCAGCGCCCGGCAGACCCCGGATGGGAGAGTCGTGACCGGTTCCTGCTGTCCACCGGCCACTACGCGATCGGCCTGTACGCCGCACTCGCCGAGGCGGGCATCGTGCCGGAGACCGAGCTGGAGAGCTACGGATCCGACGATTCGCGGCTGCCCATGTCGGGGATGGCCAGCTACACACCCGGGATGGAGATCTCCGGGGGGTCGCTGGGCCACGGACTCGCCGTCGCGGTCGGCATGGCACTCGGATTCCGGCTGCAAGGCCGTGACTGCCGTGTGCTGAACTTCCTCTCGGATGGCGAACTCGATGAGGGATCCACCTGGGAGGCGGCGATGGGCGCCGCCTCCCACAGGCTCGGCAACCTCACGGCGATCGTCGACATGAATGCTCTTCAGGCGGATGGCCCGACGGCGACCGTGCTGCGCATCGAGCCGGTCGAGGAGAAATGGCGCGCGTTCGGGTGGCACACCCAGCGCATCGATGGGAACGACCCCGACGCCCTGCTCGCCGCGTTCGACGCGATCGATGGCCGCGAGCCGGTCGGGACGCCGCAGGTGCTGATCTGCGACACGCGCGTCGGGCGGGGGGTGCCGCTGCTCGAGGAGCGGGAGAAAAGCCACTTCATGCGGATCGAGGAGCAGGAGTGGGCCATCTGCCGCGAGCAGCTGATCGCGGGATTCGCCGCACGGAACGAGGGGAGCGCACGATGAGCACCGCGAAGCTGAAGACCTCGGCGATGATCGCCTCCTTCGCCGACCCGGGCCAGCGCACGGCCCCGGCGCCGTTCGGTCACGCGCTGGCGCGCCTCGCCGCCGCGGACGATCGGATCGTCGGCCTCAGCGCCGACCTCACCAAATACACCGACATGCACATCTTCCGCGATGCGCATCCGGAGCGGTTCTTCCAGATGGGCATGGCGGAGCAGCTGCTCTTCGGCGCCGCCGCGGGCATGGCCGAGACGGGTCTCGTGCCGTTCGCATCCACGTACTCCGTGTTCGCCGCGCGTCGCGCGTACGACTTCATCTGCCTGGACATCGCCGAGCCCGCGCTGAACGTGAACATCGTCGGCGGACTACCTGGACTCACCACCGGCTACGGACCGAGCCATCAGGCCACGGAGGACATGGCGATCTTCCGCGGCATGCCGAACCTCACGATCGTGGATCCCTGCGACGCGATAGACCTGGAGCAGGCCGTGCCGCAGCTCGCCGCGGCACCCGGACCGACCTATCTGCGACTGCTGCGCGGGAACGTGCCCGTGGTGCTCGACGAGTACGACTACGAGTTCCGCCTCGGCAAGGCCGCCGTGCTCCGGTCCGGAGCCGACGTGGTCCTCATCTCGAGCGGGCTGATGACGATGCGCGCGCTGCAGGCCGCCGAGGCGCTCGCCGCGCATCGGATCGACGTCGCCGTGGTGCACACCCCGACCATCAAGCCGTTCGATGAGGAGACGGTGCTGCGCGAGCTCGACACGCCGCGTCTGGCCGTCACCCTCGAGAACCACACGGTCGTGGGCGGGCTGTTCGAGACCGTGGCGTCGACCATGGTCCGCCGGGGGCTGTCGCGCCAGGTGCTCCCCATCGCACTGCCGGACCGGTTCCTCGATGCCGGTGCGCTGCCGACCCTGCACGAGCGCTACGGACTGGCGACGGCCGCGATCGTGTCCCGCATCCTGGAGGAACTGCGATGAAGACCCTCATCCTCGACGACGACCCCACGGGCACCCAGTCCGCGACCGATGCCCTGGTGCTGCTGCGCTGGGATGCCGAGTCGCTGACGGAGGCGCTGCGCGAACACGACGCCGTCTATCTGCTCACGAACACCCGTGCCGTCACGGAGGCGGAGGCGGTGACAGTGCTCGAGGACATCCGCGACCAGCGCGCGGCGGTGGCGACGGCACTCGGCGAGCCGGTGCACGTCGTGCTGCGCGGTGACTCCACCCTGCGCGGGCATGTCTTCGCGGAGACCGAGGTGTTCGCGGATCCCCTCGACGTGGTGCTGTTCCTGCCGGCCTTCCCACAGGGCGGGCGCACGACGCGCGACGGCATGCATTTCGTTCGGATCGACGGCGTCGACATCCCGGCGCATGAGAGCGAGTACGCCGCAGACCCGGTGTTCCCCTTCGACAGCGGCTTCCTGCCGGACTACGTCGCGCAGCGCTCGCCGCGCCCCGTGGTGCGGATCGGCCTCGACCTCGTGCGCACCGGTGGACTCCCCGCCGCGCTGGCCGCGGCGGCCGCCGGCGCCGTGGTGCTGCCCGACGCGGTGTCTGACGAGGACGTCCGCATGATCGCCGACGCGGTACGCGCTGCCTGGAGCGCCGGCCGCGAGGTGGTCGTGCGTTCGGCCTCGCCGCTCGCTGCGGCGATCGCAGGGGTGGAGAGCCCCGGACTGCTGCCCGCACCGCTCACGCCCGAGCCGGTGCCGACGCTGATCGTGTGCGGGTCGCACACGGCGGGTGCGACCCGGCAGCTGGCCCCGGTGCAGGCGCGCTTCGGGGAGCTCGAGGTCATCGGCACCGAGCGAGCTCTCGCCGATCCGCAGGAGGAAGCCCGCCGTATCGCCGCAGCCGTCTCGCCGCGCCTCGCGTGCGATGGCCTCGCCGGTTTCACGACCGAGCGCGTCCGTCGTGCGGAGCACAACACCCTGGCGCATGGGGAACGCGTGATGAGCGCCCTGACCGGTGCGGTCGCGTCGGTACGCGATCGGCTGTCGGTCGTGGTGTCCAAGGGCGGGATCACCTCGGCCGATGTGGCGCGGGTCGGGCTGGGCGCGGATCGTGCGCTCGTGCGCGGGCAGATCCTCCCCGGCGTCTCCGTGTGGGATCTGACCACACCGGAGGGGCGGCCGGTGGTCTACGTCGTGGTGCCCGGCAATGTCGGGGATCCGTCGACGATCGTGGATGTGCTGGCCGCGGTCGGTCGCTGAACCGTCCGGCGTCGCTACTCCGGCTCCGAGATGTCGGCGACGGTCGCGTCGTAGGCGGAGATGAGGGCGTCCGCATCGACGAACAGGCTGTAGCCGTGGGCGCCCGCGCCCATCGCGATGCGCCGGCCGCGGATGGTCTCATCCGCGAACACCGGCCAGGCGGTGGTGCTGCCGATCGGTACGATCGTGCCGCGCGCGTAGCCGGTCGCGGCGAGGGCCACCTCGGGGTCGGGGAGCTTCAGCCGGTTCACGCCGACGAGCGCCCGCAGCTTGGGCCAGGAGATCTTGCGCCCGCCCGGGATCAGGGCGAACAGGAACTCCCCATCGGTCCCCGAGCCTGCCGAAGGGCGTTTCACCACGAGCGTCTTCACGATGCCGGACGGATCCAGCCCGAGCAGGGCCGCGGCCTCGTGCAGGCTGTGCGCCGCGGGTCGCTCGCGGATCTCGATGTCGAGGCCGCGCGCGGCGGCGGCGGCGCGCACGCGGGCGTGCGGCCCTTCGATCCCCACGACCCCCTCCGAACGGCGCTCTGCGCCGTCCGGAGCCTCCGGGTCGCGTGGGCCCGGCTCAGGGACCGGGCTGTCGGCGGACCCATCGGCCGGCTCGGAGTCCGGAGACGCGGCGGCGCTCACGCCTCGGGGGCGTTCAGCGGGTCGTCCGCGACCCAGAGCTCGTCGTCGGCGCGCAGTGCCTGCCAGGCGGCCACGAGGACGCCCACGGCGGCCGCGGCGCCGAGGATGATCGCGATGACCGCACCGAAGCCGGGGCCGCTCTTGCGCTCGGCGGGCACGGCGAGGATGGCGCGCGGGGCCGGCGCCGTGCCGGTGCGCTTGGCGTTCGCGATGTCCCATGCGGTGAGCGCGGATCCGACCACGCCGCCGATCGCCGGGACGACCTTGTGGTCGACCACGTCGCGGGAGAACCTGATGCCCTTGTCGACGGCGGGCACCACGCGGTGCGCGTAGACGTCCTGCACCGCGGGAACGACCTGCTCGCGGCGGAAGTTGTCGAGCTGGCGGCCCGCCTCACGGGCGACGTTCGCGGCCTCCCCGACGACGACCTGCTGGGCGGCCCACAGCTTGGTGGCCTCGCTCTGCAGCTGGCGGAGTTCCTTCTGACGCTTGCGGCTCAGGCTCACGATGCCCTCCCAATCGACACGGGGTTCGGATTCCCCATCTTGCCAGACATGCCCCTGAGTGGTGGGTGTGCGCCCCGGAAGTTCATGGCGGAATCAGAGACTGCATCCGATCCGATGCGAGAATGGATCCATGCCTCACGCCACTCACGTCGCCACTCTGCACACCAACCACGGAGACATCGTCGTCAACCTCTATGGTGACCACGCTCCCCGCACCGTGAAGAACTTCGTCGAACTCTCCGACGGCACCGGATCCTGGACGCACCCGGCCACCGGCAAGCCCGGCGAGGGCGCGCTGTACAAGGACGTCATCTTCCACCGGATCATCCCGAACTTCATGATCCAGGGTGGCGACCCGCTCGGTCAGGGCGTCGGCGGCCCCGGTTACACCTTCAACGACGAGATCCACGGCGAGCTGAACTTCAACGAGCCCTACGTGCTCGCGATGGCCAACGCCGGTCTGCGCCGCAACGCCATCACCGGTCAGGCCGAGGGCACGAACGGCTCGCAGTTCTTCATCACGACCGACCCGACCCCGTGGCTGCAGGGCAAGCACACGATCTTCGGCGAGGTGGCCGACGAGGCGTCCAAGGCCGTCGTGGACGAGATCGCCGCGGTGCGCACCGGTGCCGGCGACCGTCCCGTCGACGACGTCGTGCTGCAGTCCGTCGACATCGTCGCGAACTGACCCTTTTCGATCGGTTGCTGAGCTTGTCGAAGCACAGGGACCCGCGAGTGGGCTCCGGAGCGCACGGATGACGACTTCGGAGTTCCACGCGAATCCCGACAACTTCTGCTACCGGCACCCCGGCAGGCAGAGCTTCGTGCTGTGCCAGCGGTGCATGCGCACGATCTGCCCCGAGTGCCAGACGCAGGCGCCGGTCGGGGTGATCTGTCCGGAGTGCATGCTGCAGCAGCGTCGTGACCAGACGCCCGCCCAGCGCCGGGCGAACCGGCGCTGGGGTGCGCGGTCGATGACCGCCGTGGGCGGGCGACCCCTGGTGACCTACTGGATCCTCGCGATCACGTCGGCCGTGAGCCTGCTGCAGCTGGTGCCGGGCATCGGCGGGTTCCTCACGAGCAACCTGCAGTTCGCCGGCGCGTACCTCTACCCGTCGCTGTCCGGGCTGCCGTTCGAGCCGTGGCGGATGCTCACCGCGTTGCTCGTGCACGGCGGGTTCATCCACCTCGGCCTGAACATGCTCGCGCTGTGGATGGTCGGGCAGCAGCTCGAGCCGCTGCTGGGGCGCGCGAAGTTCCTCACGCTGTACCTGGTGAGCGGTCTCGGCGGATCCGTCGCCATGGCGCTGATCGCTCCGGCCCAGCCCACGGTCGGGGCGTCGGGGGCGATCTTCGGTCTGTTCGTGGCCCTGATCGTGATCGGCCGTCACCTCGGCGGCAACATCATCGGAGCGCTGGTCGTGCTCGCGATCAACTTCGCGTACGGCTTCATCGTGCCGGGGATCGCGTGGGAGGCCCACGTCGGCGGAGCGGTCGTCGGTGCGCTGGTCGCCCTCGTCTACGTCCGCGGCGGCCACATCGGCTCCGGCAACCGCCGGAACGCCCGGTTCTGGTGGATCGGTCTCGTCTCCGCGATCGTGCTCGTCCTCCTCGTGGTCGTCGCGATCGTGCCGCCGCTGATCATCACCGCCGGCCACTGAGCATCCGGCCCGAACGGCCCCCGCCGGCAGGCGGGGGCCGTTCGTCGTCTCCGGCCGATGTGAACGACAGGCTCCGGTCGCTGTGAATAACACCGGTGTAATTCTCCCCAGGTGGGGATAGATCTGTGGATAACTCGGGGGAACCGGTGTGCAAAGTCCTCCCCAGAATGTGGATAACTCCGCAGATCGGTGGATAAGGCTGCGGGATTCCGTCCGGAACCGGGCCCACGCGACCAGGAGGCTCTGAACGGACCGGAGCGCCGTTCACCGGGGGTCATCGTTCACCGGGGATGGTGGGGATCGGAGGGCGGGAATGCGAAACGCCCCCGCATGAGCGAGGGCGTTTCGGAGAAGCGTGAGGCGGGCGTCAGCGCCAGCGCGTGGTCATCAGGAAGCCGATCAGGGCGATGCCGAGGCCGATCAGCAGGTTCCACGAATCCAGGCCAGGAATCGGGAACTTCGTGCCGCTGATGTAGAACACCAGGATCCAGGCCAGGCCCAGCAGCATGAAGCCGATCATGACCGGCTTGAACCACACCGCGTTGGGTGCGGCCTCGCCCTCGACCTTGGGGGCTTCGGCTTCTTCGGACTTGCGGGATCGTGCCATGCGGTCAGTCTACCCAAACGGGCGTCGTCCACATCGGGCCCGAGTTCTGAACTGAAGTGC
>JAFDWK010000047.1 GCA_018268515.1 Actinomycetota bacterium | reverse complement strand
CTAGGGGGCGCGGTCTCGGGCGCCTGGATGCCGCGCGCAGGAGGACCGGATCCGATCCCCAGCGGATCGTCGCGCTGTCCCGGCCCCGCCTAGACTGGCCCCATGCGCCGTGCCCGTCCTTCCCGCCGCGCGGTCGCCCCGCGCCGCGGCGATCGGCACGGCCGGCACGGCCGCCTCGGCCGCAGTTCGGTGGTGCGCCCGCCGCTGCCGCCGCTCGACGGTCGGCTCGACGCGTTCGACCTGCATGTCGGCTCTGCCGTCGAGCTGCTGCGCTCGATGTGGCCGGATCTGCGCCCGGTGCGGATCGAGATCGCGGCGATGCCCGCGCACGTCGACGCGGACGAACTGCCGCGCTGGCTGGTCGACACCCAGGCGCAGCGCATCGTGCTCTTCCGGGTGCCGATCGAACGGCTGCTCGAGCCCGGGCACGACGACGCCCTGCACCGGCGCATCGCGATCGAGGGCGCGGTGTTCCGCGCCGCAGCGCAGTACATCGGCCGCGAGCCCTGGGAGATGGATCCGCGCGGGTTCGACGACTGACGCGTTCCGGCTGTCGCGGACCGGGCCCTTCGACAGGCTCAGGGCCGGAACTACCGCTGGTACACCGTGATCGGCGCGGCTGCGGCGTCCGTCGCCCACACCGGGTAGCCGGCGAGCTTGCCGGCACCGGAGAACACCACGGCGGCGCGCACCGCGGTGGGCGAGGCCAGCGTGTACGTCGTCGCCGCGGCGATCGCGACCGTGGCCGCCGCACCCGGCTGCAGCGTGATGCGCTGCGCCGCGCCACCGTCGACGGGGGTCAGTTCGACCGTCGTGGCCTGATCGGACGCGTTCTGCACGTGCACCTGCGGGGAGGGTCCGTCCGCCACCGCGAACGTCGTCCGTCCCGTGATGTCGGGAGCGGGCGTCATCCAGGCGAAGTCGGATCCCTTGGCGAATCCGGTGGTCTGCCATGCGGCCGCGACCACCGGCGAGGTCGAGGCGACGTCGATCGCGTACAGACCGGGCTTGAGCGCGGAGAAGTTCACGGATCCGACCTGTCCCGCCTTCAGTTTCACGGTCTTCGGGTCGCCGACCTTGCTGCCGTTGGCCGCGCTGCGCGGTTGCAGCGTCACGGTGGCGTCGGCCTCGGGCGCGAGCAGGCGCACCGCGGTCGACGCGTTGTCGTCATCGTCGGATCCCACCAGTGCGCGCACACCGAGCAGCGAGAACGCCTTCTGCGGTTGCGCGATCGCGTCCTGCACATCGACCCCGACCGGGTCGAGCGTGCGGATCAGGCTGGACTGCAGCGCGGCCCGCACCGGAGCACCGCTCGAAGTCACCTTGACGACGGGGCTGCTCTCCCCTGCGGAGCCGGCGGCGAGCGGCACCGCCGACTGCGTTCCGGCGGGCACGACGATCTCCGAGGAGTGCGTGCCACCGGTCGAGCCGTACTCGGTGAAGGTGACGGTCGCGGTGACGGCGCCGGGGTTGGCGATCAGCAGCACGTCGTTGGATCCCGTGGTGCCGGCGCCGCCGACGATCCACGATTCCATGCTCGGCGGACGGCAGGCGGACGCGGCGAACCCGCTGAGGTCGTCGTCGGACAGGGTGACCGATTCGGCGGCGGCGGCCTGCGCCGGCTCGCGGCCGTCCGGCGCCGCCGTGAAACCAGGGGCGGTCGCGGCGCCGGCGACCCCGGTGACGGAGATCGCGGCCAGCGTCAGGGCGGAGTTGCCCGCCGCTCCGCTGACCACGCTCGGCGTGGCGGCCGCCGTGAGCTGGGAGGCCTGTGCCGAGTCGCGGCCGAGCGCGAGGAAGGCACCGGTGCAGGTGAGCTGCGTCGTGCCGGCGACCGGGGTGACGGTCGTCGCGGCCGGAGCATGCCCGACCGTCGGCCAGGCCGCCGGGATGGCGATCACGGCGCCCGCGACGCAGGCCGCCGACACCACGACCCCCGCGGCCAGCCGGGCCCCGGTGGCGACGACGCGGCCCCGACTCGTCCGGCTCATTCGCCTGCCTCCCTCGCGTGGATGGATCCTGTCTTCTCGGCGGCGGAATCGGTCTCCTCCCGGATGGATCCCGGATCCCATCCCGCCGGATCCGGATCGTCCTCCTGCCGGTCGGGACTGCCCTGCGCCGTCGTATCCGAGGCTTCGGGCTGCGGCTCGGACCCGGACGTGGGGTCGTCCTCGGCAGCGCCGGTATCGGGCCGTGCGATCTCGGCTTCGGGCTCGGCGGCGGCGGGATCCGCGGCTTCGGGGGCGGCCTCGGCCCCGGTGGGAGCGGGGGCACCCTCGACAGCACCGGCACCGGGCGCAGCGGCGGCGGCAGGCACCGCCGGGACGTCTGCGGGGTCGGGTGCGGATCCGGGCGCCTCGCCGACCGGATCCGTGTCGGGGATCACCACGGAAGCGGTCGGCGGCTTCTGCTTCCGCGTGCGGCGCACCCGGGGCTCGCGCTGCGGCCTCGCGGGGCGCGGAGCGCGCTCGGGCAGCACCCCGACCGCGCGCGGGACCGCCCGTGCGGCGCGACGGGAGGCGCGGGTCGGAATCGAGAGCAGGAGCGCCGCGATCAGCACGATCAGCTCCACCGTGACCACGAGCTGAGCGGTCGCACGCTGCGCGGCGCTGAGTCCGGCGCGCGGCGCGGGATCCGCCTCCACCCGCCACAGCACGCCGCGCGGTGTCTCCCCGACGCGCACGAAGCCCGCGCGCTGATCCAGGGCGGTCGCCGACCGCAGCCGCAGGGAGCGCTCGGCCGAGGTCTCCTTGTCCGATGCCGCCTGCACCAGCACGAAGCGCACGCCGAGCGCGCCGAGCGCCTGGGGCGCATCGAACTGCCGCGCCGAGACCAGATCGACGGAGAGCTCCGTGAAGTCCTTGCCCGGCGCCGACGCCGCGGTGCTGATCATCGTCGCCTGCGCGCCGAGGGTCGCGCTCGCGCCCCACACGACGGTGCTGACGAGGCTGCCGTTCGGCTGGGCGCCGAGCACGAGCGTGCCGAGATCGCGATCGGCGCGGGCCTGGGCGTTGACGTAGGCGGGGAGCGTGGTGAGGTCGCCGCGCTGAATGGTCGCCGTGCCCGTCACGAACGACACCGCCGTCGGCACCACGCACACCGCCACACCGCCGGCGGCGATGAGCGCCGCCGCCGCGCGCAGCGACGGACGGGTGATGGCGCAGTCCAGGGTGACCAGGGCCCCGCCGAGCACGCCGATCCAGGCGAGGCTGAGCGCGGATCCGGGCCAGAACGGAACCGCCTGCGATTGCGCGAACGCGACCGCGACGCCCACCGCGGCGAACGCGGTGGCAAGCCCCGAGGCGGCCACCAGGACCGAACCGATCCCGACGCTCCAGCGCCGGGTGATGGTGGAGACCAGTGCCAGGGCGCCGAGCGGGGCGGCGAGCCAGAGCACCCAGTCGGCGCTCTTCACCCCGAGCAGCGCCGGCCAGCCGGCCTGGTCCATGGTGGGCAGGCCGGCGAGCAGCGTCAGGCGCCCTGCCGCGTCGGCCGTGGCCTGCGGGGCCGCGATGACGAGGCCCGGATCCGACAGCAGCGCCCAGGGCGTGCCGTGCGTCCCCTGCCAGATGACGAGCGGCGCGAAGACGACGATCGCGGGCACCAGCACCCACACCATCCGCACCGCACCGCGCACCGCGCGCCGCGCCAGCAGCCAGATGATCGCGACGAGCCAGAGCAGGGCGAACGCGGGTGCCAGCGAGGGTGCGCAGGCGAGGGCCGCGGCGGTCAGCAGCGAGGCCGCGCCGGCCGCTCCCCAGGAGCGCGGGGCGACGAGCGCGGCGTGGAAGACCCATGGCAGCAGGAGGTGCAGCAGCACCGCTGCGGGCTTGCCCTGTGCCAGTGCGAGGAAGAACGTCGGGGCGAGCGCCCAGATCGCGCCGGCGAGGATCCGCAGCCCCGGCCGGTCGGTGATGCGGGTGGCCGCGAACCAGCCGCCCAGCATCGCGAGCGGAAGCGCCACGACCCAGAGCAGCAGCAGCGCGTAGGAGGGCGACCCCGGCCAGAGCGAGCCGAGCGCGGCCAGCAGACCGGAGAAGGGATCCGCGGGGCCGACCACGTCGATGCCGAAGCCGCGCTGCCCATAGGCCGCGTCCCGCCACAGCTCGGCGACGGTCTGCCGCAGCGGCAACAGCGCACCGCCGCCGAGTGCGGGCCAGGCCAGCAGCGAGGCGAACATCGCGATCCCCGCGACGAGGGCCGCGAGCACCGCCCAGGCGCCGCCGCCGGAGAAGAAGCCGAGTTCCTCGTGCACGCCCGCCTCGGTGCCGTGGCCGTCATCGAGGCGCTCCCGCAGCTGAGCACGGGTGACCCGCAGCGGCGCGATGCTCGCCCAGCTCGCGCTGCGGTCGGCGCGGATCCCGCGGCGCGAGCGCGACACGGCGGCGCCCGAGGTCATCGCGACGGCCGCGGCACCCCATTCCGGCAGCACCGCCGCCGGGCGCTTGCCGGTGAGGTGGGTGATCGAGCGCCAGAGCGCGAGGGGCAGCAGCGACAGCCAGTGCAGCGGCACGGCAGGCGCGGGGGCGTAGCTCAGGCGCCGATGCAGCTGGGCGCGCCGCCGGGCGAAGGCATCGGCGGCAGTGCCCTCGGCCTCGGTTCCGGCATCGACCGCGATGCGGGCCGCCGCGGTCAGCGCGAGGCGCCCGCCCGCGAGGCGCGCGCGCACGCCGAGGTCGAGGCCCTCGTCGCGGCCGCCCAGGCCGGGATCGGGGCGCAGGTTGCGACCGGACCGCACCAGCATCCCGCGCGGATCGGCGCCGAGCGCGTCGTCCCGCCCGTCATGCTGACCTTGATCGAGCTCCCCGCGGGCCGGGTCGACGGCGCGGCCGAGCCGGGTCATGCTCTGACCGAACGAGGCGATGTGGTGCTCGTCGACGTCGCTGAGGAGCTTGGGGGCCGCGATCGACGCGGCCGGCGAACGCTCCAGGGCGCCGACGAGCTGCTCGAGCGCGGCGGGTGCCGGGGCGCAGTCCTCGGTGAGGATCCACAGCGCCGCGTCCTCGGCGATCCGCGGCTGGGCGAGCGCCACCGCGGCGGCGAGCGTGGTGGACGCCTTCGTCTCGATCACCGCTTCCGCGGCCTCCGCGACGCGGGCGCTGCCGCGCAGTGCGGACGAGGAGCCGCAGGCGACGATCGTCAGCAGGTCGGGCCGGCGGGTCTGCGCGGCAAGGGCATCGAGGGCGCGCAGCAGGCGCGCGAGCGAGGTCGCACCGGAACGGGCGACGAGGACGGCGTGTACTCGGGCAGACATGACGGGGTCAGCCTAAGCGGGTCGCCCGTGGCGAGCCGGGTGGGACGCGGGCGCGTCCCCTTTTTCCCGGCAGAACCAATGCCCACCGGGTGGCCGGCCCCTCGGAAGTGCGTCAGCCGGCGCGGCGCTTGAGCTTGCGGCGTTCGCGCTCGGACAGACCGCCCCAGATGCCGAAGCGCTCGTCGTTGTTCAGCGCGTATTCGAGGCATTCGCCGCGCACGTCGCAGGAGGTGCAGATGCGCTTGGCGTCGCGGGTGGATCCGCCCTTCTCCGGGAAGAAGGCCTCCGGATCCGTCTGCGCGCACAGTGCGTCGCTCTGCCAGGCGAGGGCGTTGTCCTCGTCCTCGGTCGGGCGGCGGACGCCCGGCACCCCCAACTGGACCGGATCGACGAACCAGTCGTCCGGAACGTCTGAACGGTAAGCCGTCATGTCGCCCTCTCCCTCGTTTCCCCCCGGGTGCCCCGCGGGCCGCGTTGCACTACTAATTACACCCGTGTCATTCCCAGGGGTCAAGTCGCGGATCGTAAACCCTCAAGCAGGTGTTGAACGTTCTTCGACGCCCTCGGCGTGTCGTGTCGGCGTGTCGGAGACCCCCGTCGACGCGGTCCGATGCCGCACCTCGACCGATCCCCTCCCCGACGCCCACCGCGATCGGTGGCCGAAGCGAATTCCGCGCCTCGCGTAGGATCGCAACCATCCACCGATCCACAGGAGCCCTCCATGCCACGACGTCGCACGCTGCTGGCCGCGCTGGCGATCGCCGTCCTGGCGATCACCCTCCCCCAGGGCGCGAACGCGGCGACGGCTCCCGATGGAGGCTTCACCTTCGGAGCCGTCGGCGACAACGGCTCTGACGGCCCGGGGGATCCCGGCGATTCGACCTCGCGCACGCTGCGGCTGATCGGCGAGCAGCGCCCCGCCTTCGTGCAGAGTCTCGGCGACCTCGCGTACGACGCGAGCGCCGCATCCGATGTGCACGACGGTGCCTCGTGGTGCACGTGGACCAACGCCCAGATCGCCCGCACCAGCGCGGGCACGGCCGTGCCGTACATCATCGCCGCCGGCAACCATGAGGCGCAGGACGCCAAACCCGGATTCGCGATCGAGGACTACACGGACGCCGCGTCATGCGCGGATCCCTTCGCCGCGCACACCTCCTTCCCGACGGATGCCGCGACGGATGCCGCCAAGGACTCCTTCTACGACTACCCGGCGGACCGACCACTGCTGCGGATGATCAACATCAACCCCGGGCTCGACTACCACCGCGGCGGGCTCAGGGACTACAGCCGAGGCGGCACCCTCTACAACTGGATCGAGCAGCGGATCGACGAGGCGAAGGCGAAGGCGGAGTGGGTCGTGCTCACCTATCACGTCGCCTATCTGAATGCGGGCTCGGACCACGGCGCCGACATGTCGACCGGCTATTACGCGCCCGTCGCCTCCCAGTTCGGCGACGTCTTCGCCCTTGCCGCCGAGAAGAGGGTCGACCTGATCCTGAACGGCCATGAGCACAACTACCAGCGCTCCAAGCAGCTGCAGCTGAGCGAGGCGTGCCCGGTCATCACGCATGACACCTACGACGCCGCCTGCGTCACCGCCGCCGACGGATCCGCCGCGGCCCCCTACCAGCGCGGGGCCGGACCGGTGCAGGTGATCATCGGCACGGGCGGCCACAAGCCGTCTGCCGTGAACGACGCGGACGGCGACCGGAAGTTCATGATCGCCGCAGACTCCGGTGCCGACAACTGCGGATACGCATCGTTCGCGGTCACGGCCACGTCGCTCACCGGCACCTTCGAGAACGCCTGCTCCGGCGCCCTCGCCGACACCTTCGCGATCGTCGGGGCCGCCGCGACCACCGCTCCGTCCCCGACGCCGCCCTCGCCCTCGCCGACGACGCCTCCCACCACCGCCGGGCCGGTGGCCTCCGGTTCCTTCCCGCTGGTGCCCGTGATCGCCCTCGGCGGCGGAGCGCTCGTGCTCGCGGCCATCGCCGCAGCGGCCTTCACCCTGTACCGACGGCGCCGCTGACGCCGCTGGCGGTCGGCGGCCCGCACACAGGAGCGCTCGGCACCGCCCACGCGCCGCTGACGCCACAAGGACACCGCTCCCGACCGGCAGAGATCGGCGCGATACTCTGAACCTTGATGGCGCAGCACTCCCGACTCTCCACGGCTCCCCCGCCGAGCGCACCGGTGCGCGAGTCCACCGGGCACCTGCTGCTGCGTGCGCACATCGTGCTGCTGCTGTTCTGCGTGTTCGCGCACACGGCCGTGTTCAACCTGCTCGGCGTGGACGGCGCGGGCGTCGTGCTGGGTGTGCTGCTGCTGGGCACGCTGGGGCTCGCCGTCCCGCGCATCGTGCTGGCCCGTCCCGCCCGTTTCCCCTGGCGCCGGCTGCCGTGGACGGCGTGCGGCTATGTGGCGCTCGCCCTGCTGTCCACGCTGTGGTCGGGGTGGCCGTGGGCGACGCTGCTCACGTGGACCCTGCAGGCGGCGATCACCGTCGTGGCGCTGTTCATCGCGTTCACGCTGAGCTGGGCCGAGATCGTCCGGGCGCTGTCCAGCGCGCTGAAGTGGGTGCTCGGGCTGTCCGTGCTGCTGGAGCTCTGGGTGGCGCTGGTGCTGCGGCACCCCCTGCTGCCGTTCTTCTCGGACCTGCCGGCAGGAAAGCCGGATCCGCACTGGTACTGGGTGCGCGGCGACCTGTTCGAGACCGGACGGGTGCAGGGCATCGTCGGCAACTCGAACACACTGGGCATCCTGTGCGCCTTCGCGCTCGTCGTGTTCGCACTGCTGTACGCGCAGGGAGCGCGACGGCGGCCCGCGCTGCTGATCTGGATCGTGGTGGCGGCGTTCCTCTTCCTCCGGGCGGGGTCCGCCACGGCCTACGCCTCCTTCGCCGTCGGCGTGCTGGTGCTGGTCGCCGCGCTGCTCATGCGCCGCACGTGCACCTCGCGTGCGCGCAGCCGCCTGTACGGCCTGTTCGCCGCGGTCGCGGTGCTCGGCGGGGTCGTCGTGTGGCTCGCACGCGATGCGCTGTTCGGGGCGCTCGGCAAGTCGTCCGACCTCACCGGACGCGTCGAGATCTGGCGGAAGGTCTGGGTGCGCGCGGTGCAGCACCCGGTGTTCGGCAACGGCTTCTCCTCGCCGTGGGTTCCGTGGGATCCGGCGTTCCACGGCTGGATCATCGATCACCGGATCACGGTGTTCATGGCGCACAACATGTGGCTGGACGTCTTCCTGCAGCTCGGGGTGATCGGCGTGCTGCTGATCGCTGTGGCCTTCCTCGCCTTCGCATGGCGGGCCTGGTTCTTCGCCGTGGACCGTCCGCGCTGGGATCTGGTCGAAGATCGTCCGTACGCCGCGCTGTCGCTGCTGCCGACGGTTCTGGTCGCGATGCTCCTGGTGCTGGGGCTGGCCGAGTCGACGCCCATCATGCTGTGGGGCTGGCTGCTGCTGATCCTGCTGTCGTTCAAGATGAAGATCTCGCCGTTCGTGGGATCCGGTCCGGGCGAGGGCGCGCCGCCGCAGTCGCGCCGGCGGACGGCATGACCACTCCCCGCAGGTGGTTGGCCAGGACCCTGGCCTCGGTCGAGATGGCGCGCGCCTACACGACCTGCGCCCTCCTGGCTGTGTTCGGGTCGTTCGCGATCGGGGCCTTCACCTCGTCGACCACGATGAACACGATCATCGCCGTGCTCTGCGTGATCGGCGTCGGCATCCTGTGGGTGCGCCGCGAGGAGCTCACCCTGCTGCGGATCGCGCCGTCCACGCTCCTCGCGTTCCTGGCGTGGACGCTCGCGAGCACGGCGTGGTCGACCGCGACATCGGCCTCACTGAGGGCGTGGGCGGCCCTGGCCGGCTATGCGCTGATCGCGGTGGTCGTCGGGCACATCCGAGACACTCTGCAGACCGTGCGCGCTCTGGGCGACGCGCTGCGGATCCTGCTCGCGCTGTCGCTGATCGCCGAGATCATGAGCGGGATACTGCTGGACCTGCCGTTCCGCTTCCTCGGAATCCAGGGCGACCTCGCCCATGGCGGTCCGATCCAGGGTCTGTTCGGCACGCGCAACATGCTGGGGCTGATCGCCGTCATCGCCGTGATCACGTTCGTCGTGGAGTGGCGCTCGCAGTCGCTCTCCGCCGGGGTCGCGATCCCCTCCGTGACTCTGGCCGGGTTCCTGGCGCTGTTCTCCGCCTCGCCGACGGTGCTCGTGCTGGCCGCCGCGGTGGGTGCCGCGAGCGTGGCGCTCGTCATGGTGCGCCAGGCTCCGCCTGCCCGGCGACGCCCGTTGCAGTGGTCCCTCAGCGCCGTGGTGCTGGTCGTGCTCATCGCCGCCGCTCTGTTCCGCAATCGGATCATCGCCCTGCTCGACGCCGGCAGCGACTTCAACACCCGGATCGAGCTGTGGAAGACGCTGCTCCCCTACGTGCAGCAGCGTCCGGCTCAGGGGTGGGGCTGGTTCGGCCTGTGGAACGACGACCTCTACCCGTTCAACAGCATCAACTACTTCACCAACGACCATCACGGCAGCGCCTTGAACGCGTTCCTGGATGCGCTGCTGCAGGTCGGCGCCGGCGGTCTGCTGCTGCTCTGCCTGCTCGGCGGCATCGCGCTGGTGCGCTCGTGGCTGGTTGCGAGCGTGCGCCGCTCGGTGGTGTACGCCTGGACGCCGCTGGTGCTCGTCGCCCTCGCCGTCGACTCCCTGTTCGAGAGCTTCACCCTGGTCGAGGCGGGCTGGTTCCTGCTCGTGCTGTGCGCGCTGCGCGCCGGCCAGTCCCGGTCGTGGCGGGAGAACATCGACGCCGCCCAGACGAGTTCCACACCGCTGCCGGATCGGTGAGTCGCCGGTGTCGGACGGATCACCGCGGAGGTCAGCGCGTCCGTGTCGTCCGCGCCGCCGCATTCGGCGGGTTCGCACAGCTCGGACGGTATCCTTGAGGTCGATTCGTCTCGAGTCGACATCCACACCATCGGAGCGCCCGTCTTGACCCATATCCTGCAGAACGTCGTCTTTCCGCTCGAACGGGACCCCGACCTCCTCCCGCTGTACACGGATCCGGAGACCTGGTCGGTCATCGATGAGGAAGCCGTGCGGGTCAGCAGTCGCGCCCACATCGGAGACGTTCTCGGGCGCTCCCGCGCACGCATCAGCGCGAGTCGGCGCGTGTCGTTCGCCTCGTACTTCAACGCGTTCCCGGCGTCGTACTGGCAGCATTGGACCGCGGTGCGCGACATCCGTCTCACCGTGCGCACGCAAGGACGCGCCACAGTTCTCGTCTACCGGTCGAACGGCGGCGGCACCCGTCAGCGCATCGCCACGCGAGAGGTCGACGGCACCGCATCCAGCTCGTTCGACCTGAAGCTCGACCAGTACAGCGACGGCGGATGGATCTGGTTCGACATCGTCGCCGATCGCAACGAGGCGACCTTCGAGGGCGCCGAATGGACGACGGAGCAGGACCCGGTGCGAGCCGGAAAGGCCTCGCTGGGGATCACCACCTACAACAAGCCCGACTACTGCGTGCAGACCCTGCAGGCCCTCATCGACGCGCCGGAGGCGCTCGAGCTGGTCGATCGCATCTTCCTGATCGACCAGGGCACCCAGCGCGTGGACGCCCGTGAGGAGTACCCGGGCATCGCGGCAGCCCTGGGCGAGACCCTGCAGATCATCACGCAGCCGAACCTCGGCGGATCCGGCGGCTTCGCGCGCGCGATGCACGAGACCCTGCAGCGCCCGGAGAGTGACTTCGTCCAGCTGCTCGATGACGACGTGCGCATCGAGCCGGAGTCCCTGCGCCGCTCGATCACGTTCGGACGCTTCGCCACGACCCCCACGCTCGTGGGCGCGCACATGTTCGATCTGCTCGATCGTCCGAAGCTGCACGCCTGGGCCGAGGTCGTCGACGAAGACCCGTTCATGTGGCGCAACCTCTTCCAGGAGGAGATGCCCCACGACTTCTCCGCGGTGAATCTGCGTCAGCAGCCGCTGCTGCATCTGCGCCTGGACGCGGACTACAACGGCTGGTGGATGTGCCTGATCCCGCTCGACGTGATCCGCAAGGTGGGGCTCGCCCTGCCGGCCTTCATCAAGTGGGACGATGCCGAATTCTGCCTGCGGGCACGCGGGGCGGGCTTTCCGACCGTGTCTCTGCCCGGCGTGGCACTGTGGCACGTCTCCTGGGTCGGCAAGGACGACTCGATCGACTGGCAGGCGTACTTCCATGCGCGCAACCGGATCGCGGCCGCTCTGATCCACTCGAATGCCCCTCGGGGCGGAACCCTGCTGCGGCACAGCAGGCGCGTCGACCTCAAGCACCTCATGATGATGCAGTACTACCCGGTCACGCTGCGGGTGAAGGCGCTGCGCGATCTGCTCTCCGGCCCGCAGCACATGCCCGCCAACCTGGCCACGGCGATGCCGGAGGCGCGGGCGATCGCCGCGGACTTCCCGGAGACGATCGTGCACAAGGACACCGGCGTGCCGATGCGCTCCAGTCGGGGCCGACTCGTCTTCAAACGGCTCAAGGCGCACGTGTACGACAGCCCGACGGGGCTGATGCTGCGCTGGTTCACCGCGTCGACCGTGGTCTCGCACTGGATCCACCGTCCGAAGCCGCACAACCTCGACCGGCCCGAGGTCGAGTTCGGCAAGGGCGATGCGAACTGGTGGCGGGTGCCGCTGTACGACAGCGCCCTGGTGAGCGCCGCGGACGGCTCGGGGCACAACGTGTACACCCGCGATCGGGAGAAGTTCCGCACGCTTCTGCGGGAGAGCGTGCGTCTGCACGCGGAGCTGCGCCGACGCTGGCCCGAGCTGCAGAGGCAGTACCGGGCGGCACTGCCCGAGCTGGTCTCGGCGGAGTCCTGGCAGAGGATCTTCGAGGAGCGTTCGTGACCGCGGCGCCCGTCGGCTTCGACCCCGCCACCGCGACGATCGTCGTCGTCACGTTCAACCGCTCGAACCTTCTGACCGGTCTGCTCGACAGCATCGTCCTGATGGATCCGAAGCCAGGCCGGGTCGTGGTGATCGACAACGCCTCCTCCGATGACACCACCGATGTCGTGGACGCGTATCGCGAGAGGCTCGGCACCGAACTCGTGTACCGGCGCCTCGAGACCAACACGGGCGGATCCGGCGGGTTCAGCGAGGGCATGCGCACGGCGTACGAGCTGGGATCCGAGTGGATCTGGATGATGGACGACGACGTCGAGGTGCTCCCCGACGGGCTCGCCCGGATGGGCGCCTGGGCGCCGCGGTTCAAGAGCATCCAGGGCCGGCGCTACGACTACGACGGCAGTGCGTTCTACTGGCAGTACCGGATCGCCGAGCGGATGGGCATCCCGATCCCGTTCGCCCCCGCGGGCTTCGATGCCACCGGTTTCAAGCCGATGAACAGCGGCTGCTTCGAGGGCATGTTCATCCACCGTTCGATCGTGCGGCAGATCGGCCTGCCGGATCCGCGGTTCTTCATCTACTGGGACGACCAGATGTACGGCTGGCTGGCCTCGCGGAAGACGCAGGCCGTGATCGTGGACGAATTCGTGCTGCGTCGCACCCGCGAGATCAAGCAGTGGGATATGGGCATCCGGCACATGAACGCGTCCAGCAACGCGTACCGGTACTACATCATGCGCAACCGCGCGTACCTCAAGCAGTACTACCGCGCGCACGACGTGTACAGCCCCGTGCTGTTCGGTCTGGGCACCTCGATGACCTTCGTCAAGGAGCTCATCCGCCTGGTCTTCGTCGAGCGCACCGTGCGCGGCACGAGCAACCTGTTCCGCGGGCTGCGCGACGGCGGTACCATCGGCCGCGACCGCAGCTGGCGCCCGATGCCGGCGCTGGAGGCGTGATGAGCGAACAGCAGCCCGAAGCCGTCTGGGTGTTCCCGGAGAAGAAGAAGCGCGGTCCGCGCACCGCGCTCATCGTGCTGATGGTCGTGCTCGTGCTGATCGTCGCGGGTGTGGTGGCGCTGTTCCTCATCCCGCGCGGCGGGGAGACACCGGCGCCGACGGCGACCCCGAGCGAATCGCCGTCGCCATCGCTCTCACCGACGCCGTCTCCGTCCCCGAGTGCCCCCGTGACGACTCCGCCCCCGCCGGCCGATCCCGATCTGCCTGCCTTCCGCGACCAGGTCGGCTTCCGGCTGACCACCGCGAACCAGGGACTCGACCTGATCGCGCAGGGCGATGACCCCCAGGGCACGATCTCGAAGCTGCAGGGCGATGCCCAGCGGCTCGCGGACGCACCGCCGCCGTCGTCGATCGAGAAGGACTGGAGCACGGCGGTGCAGGAATACATGGCCGCGCTCGATGCGCTGTCGCGCAACCCGGCGGATTCCGCGGCCCTGGAGAACGCGCGCAGCGCGGTGAGCGTGCTCTCCACGCTGCTGAACCCCTGAACCTCGCGGACTCCCTGATCCCACAGGCTCCCCGATGTGGATCCCTGACCGCCAGGACACCAGGGGGAACATCCGGTGACCGATCGGGAACGATCAGCTAACGAGTGACTATGAATCAGGCTTTTTTCGAGAATCTGCTCGTAATATGTCGTGAGGAGCGCGTGAGGCATATCTGAGACGGCCGAAAGCCGTGAGAAGATGTGCCTCTTCGCTTGCAGGTTCCGGGGACGCGAAGCCAACCGGATTCACCACACCCGATGGCGGCTGCGGCCGACGTCGGCTTCATCCCGAGGAGACGCCTGTGGCGCGCCCGACCCTTACCCGGCTCACGGCCGGGGCAACCTCGATCGCCTTGTTGGCGGCCCTTATCGTGGCCGCCCCGCTGAGCGCGTCGGCCGAGACCGGTGCTCCCACCGTACCGGTCCCCGATGCGACGACGCGGAGCGACACGGCCACCCCCGCGCCGACGGACACGTCAAGCCCGTCGCCGGATCCGTCACCGAGCGCCGACCCCTCGCCGGCCCCGACGACCTCGCCGTCGATCAGCCCGACGACCGCGCCGGCGATCACCCCGACGACCGCACCTGCGACGCAGACGCCGACGCCCACGCCCACGCCGTCGCCGACGTGGACGCCCGCCGTCCCCTGCTCGGCAGACACCCCCGTGATCGACGTCACCACGACGGGCGACGTCACCATGGCGCAGGTCAACGCGGACAAGGCGCACCAGACCGCAGCCACCGCGACCCTCAGCCTGTCCGACCCGACCAATGCGGCGAACAACATCGCCCCGACGGCGAACGGCGAGATCAAGGGCCGCGGCAACTACACCTGGCAGCTGGGCACGTACACCTGGATCGGCAACGACTTCAAGCGTCCCTACCAGATCAAGTTCGACAAGAAGACCAAGGTCCTGGGGATGAGCGCCTCCAAGAACTGGGTGCTGCTGGCGAACGCGACGGACGGATCGCTGATGCGCAACAAGGTCGCCCTCGACCTCGCCCGCGCCATCGGCATGCCGTTCACCTCGAATTCCCGTTTCGCCGACGTGCGCGTCAACGGCACCTGCTACGGCAACTACCTGGTGACCGAGAAGGTCGAGGCCAAGACGGAGCGCGTCGGCCTGACCGACCCGCGCGGCATCATCGTCGAGCAGAACAACAACATGGGCGATGCGACCAATCCCATGGAGGACTACTACTTCCGCTCCAGCACCTGGGGCAACCTGTACTCCATCAAGGACTCGGTCGGGAAGATCCCTGACCCCGTCAACGGCGTCGTGCAGCCGCTGCCTGCCGACGTCCAGGCCGGCTGGGACGACATGAAGGCCACGCTGAACAAGGTGGAATCCCTGCTCGATTCGAGCAGCCCCGACTGGCAGGCGATCGGTGACCTCATCGATGTGGACTCGTTCGTCAAGTACTACTTCGTGTACGAGACGACCGAGAACCCCGAGGTCGTCGCGGCGAGCGTGTACTTCTACAAGAACGGCCCCTCCGACAAGGTGCACGCGGGTCCGGTGTGGGACTTCGACAGCGCGCTGTTCAACTATGACAAGTCCGAGAACTATGGCGCCGACCCGGTCTCCGAGTTCGTCAAGAACGGCAATTGGCTGCGCCGTGCCGATCGCCCGGGCAAGACCAGCAGCCCGCTGTTCCAGAACATGTTCCGCAACCCGCAGTTCGTCGACCGCGCCAACCAGCTGTGGAACGGCGGCATCGGCGCGGCCGTGATGGCACTGCCGGGCAAGGTCGACGGCTACCAGTCGCAGATCGCGAGCTCCGCGGCAGCGGATCCGTTCCTCAAGCGCATCCTCGGCAAGAACACGCTGCTCGTGCCCGGTCAGGGACACAGCTATGCCAGCAGCTTCAATGGTGAGGTGGCGTTCCTGAAGAGCAAGCTCTCGCAGCGCGTGAACTTCCTGAACAGCGCCTACGGCACCGTCCCCACGCTGACGCAGAAGGGGTACGTGCAGAGCCTCGGCTGGCGCAACTCCGTCATGACGGGTCAGTTCGTCGGCACGACCGGGCAGTCGCTGCGCCTGGAGGGCTTCACGCTCGCCATTCAGAACAAGTGGGGTCAGTCCGGCGGCCTCGAGGCCCAGAGCCACGTGCAGAACGTGGGCTGGAACAGCTGGAGCTCGTCGACCACGGTGGGACGCCCCGGCCAAGGCCTGCGCATGGAGGCGGTGAAGCTGCGCCTGACCGGTGCGATGGCCGCCAACTATGACATCTCCTACCGCGTGCACGTCGCGACTCTGGGTTGGCAGGGCTGGGTGACCAACGGCGCCCAGGCGGGCACCACCGGCCAGTCGCTGGGGATCGAGGCGATCCAGATCCGCCTCCTACTCAAGCCCGGCGCGACGCCGCAGCCGTGCACCGCAGGATCCCCGACCTCGTTCTCGGATGTTTCCAGCGATTACCAGTTCTACAACGAGATCACGTCCATGGCCACCAAGGGCATCATGAGCGGATACGACAACGGCTGCGGGGGCTACGAGTTCCGTCCGTGGAACACGGTGACCCGCGGCGACATGGCCGGCTTCCTCTATCGCGCAGCCGGCAGCCCGGCCTGGACCGCACCGACCAAGTCCCCGTTCGTGGACGTCCCGACCACGGATCCCTCCTACAAGGAGATCACCTGGCTCGCGTCGAAGGGCATCACGACCGGCTGGGTCGGTCAGTACGGCCAGGAGTTCCGTGAGAACGACCAGATCAGCCGCGAGGCGATGGCCGCGTTCCTGTACCGTTTCGCGGGCTCCCCTGCCTGGACCGCTCCGGCAGCCTCGCCGTTCACCGACGTCGACCCGGCTACGAACATCTTCTACAAGGAGATCACCTGGCTTGCAGACACCGGTATCAGCAAGGGATGGCAGGTGTCGGGCGGGTACGCGTTCAAGCCCAAGGACGCGATCCAGCGTGACGCCATGGCGGCCTTCCTCTACCGTTACCTGGCGAAGTTCCCCGTGAGCTGACCCCGGGCGGACCGAGAGGCCGCACCGAAGAGAGGCCCACAGCATCACACCGATGTTGTGGGCCTCTCTCGTCCCTGCCGGGGCGCTCGGGGCTACGACCGCGCGATCTCCCGCCGGTCAGCGCAGGTCGTCCAGCTCGGTGATCCAGCGGCGGCGCGTTTCGACGCCCTCGCGGAGATCGAGGAGGTACGCGCTCGGATCCGCAAGGAACGTCGCCAGATCGGGGAGCCGGAAGAGATCGGCCTTCTGCGCGAAGTAGCCGTTGGCACTGGTCAAGAAGGCCGGGACTCCCAGCGCACTCAGCAACAGCGCCGTGTGGTAGCTCGACGTGATGGCGAACTCTGCGGCAGCCAACTCACGGAGGGCATCGGGCAGGGGCGAGCGGATGTCCGCGCGCAGGGCGACCTGCGCGATATCGACGACCTCGTAGCTCAGGAATGGGAAGTCTTCGGCGAGGTCGGCGATGCTCCGCAGAGCATCGCGAACCTCGCTGCGCTGATCCGCATAGGCGTTGACGATGACGATCCGCCGGATCCCGCGCGTCGCCAGCAGCTCGAAGATCCCCCGCCACATCGCCAGCGCATCGGTGCCACCGGCATAGTCGGAGGTGTTGAGATGCACGACGACGGTGCCGGGGACCCGCGCCGTCGCGGATTCCGGTGCCCAGGAGAGCAGAACTTCGGTGAGGTCGTCGAATGTGTCGACGCCGGGCAGCCCAGCCTGCCGCACAAGCTCCAGCGACTGCGCATCGCGGACTCCGACCTCGAGCAGCCGATGCCGCTGGGCCAGCGCGGTGAGCGCCGGGAGCACCGATGCATCGATCTGAAGTCCGCTGGAGAGAATGGATGGCGTGGCGAAGGCTTCGGCGATGGCCTCGATCACGGCGAGGTGCTGTGCGCCGAACAACGCGTTGAGATATCCGCCGCCGACGATGTGCAGCGGAGCCGGCTGCGCCATCGGCAGGAACTCGCGCAGATCCGGATGGAGGTCGGACAGTGGATCCTCAGCGAAGTAGACGAGGTGATCCGCACCCAGCCAGTCGCGCAGTCGCCGGTGCCGCTCCGCCGGCACCGCGGCGAATGCGGGGAGCACCAGGAGAACCGCCGCGTCCGTGCGATCTCGCCAGTAGCGCACGATATTCCTGGTCTGCAGGATGTCACCGAAGTTGGAGGCGCCGTTCGAGCCCGTGTAGAGGAGCACTCCCGTCTCGCCCGCCGTGAGCGCGTCCTGTGTCTGCTCCGTCGCGTACCAGTGCAGCTGCGGCACCTCGTCCGCCTGCGTGCGGGATGCTCCGGGCAGGTAGCCCTCCAGATCTTCGAGCGTCAGATCCAGGTGGGACTGCGAGTACTCGGTCTCGACGAGCGCACGCGCCCGAGCCGCACGTGACAGTGCGAGCTCGTGGTTCCGGATGAGCGACACGACAGCCGCCGCGTACTCGTCGATGTCGTCTGGGTCGTGGACCAGGAACCCTGTGCCCTCGCCGACCAGCGCGGGAAGACCGCCGACCGCAGGGACGATCACCGGGAGTCCGCTCGACATCGCCTCCAGGACCACATTCGGCGTGCCCTCGTCCTGCGAGGTCACGATCAGTGCATCCAGCCGGTCCGGGTCGATGCACGCGAACCCGCCGGAATAGGCCGGGTGCAGACGCGCGCCAATGCTCGCGAGCCGTTCCCTGGTCCGCGGGAGGGACGGATCATCGTCCAGCACGGGTTCGCCGTAGACGTCAAGGATGAACGGCACTCCCTGATCATGAAGCCGCTCGGCGATCCCGGCGAGCCGGTCGAGTCGCTTCTGCAAGTCGAAGCGCCCGACCCAGACCAGGCGCACCGGCCGTTCGGCGGAGAACTCGGCGAGCTCATGAGGATGGAATGGCTCATCGACTACCTGGTGATGCACGAGGAACTTCTCGGGCGCGATCCCCTCGAGCGCCGTGGCGCGCGCGGCGAGCGCGGCGTTGTCCGTGATGATCCGGGAGACCTGATCGAAGAAGTCCCTGGAGCGGTGGAACAAGAACGACCACTGCCCGCCATCGCTGTCCTTGTCGACGACGTAAGTCGACAGGAAGACCCTGGTGTGCGCGCACACGGCGGCGCTGAACCACTCCACCGCATGCCATGCAGCGGTCGAGTTCACGATGTGGATCGTCGCGGGCCTCAGCTGGGTCAGCAGCGTCGCGATCACTCGCACGGCGAGCATGTGATGCAGGCGGAACTCTCCGAGGTCGAACACCGTGATCCGCGGATCCAGCAGCTCCAGGCGCGTCGACGCACGCGGTTCGGTGGTGATCAGCACCACCGAGGCCTCCGGGCGCAGGCGGCACACCGTGTTCATATACTGCGTGGCCAGCAGGTCCGCGCCGCCGGTTCCGATCCACGGCGCGAAGAAGACGAAGTCCGGTTCCGTCGGCAGTGCGTCGATCGCGCTCCAGTACGCCAGCCGATCCGGGACGAACTCCTCGTCCCAGCCGTCGCCCCAGCGACCGTACTCGACCGCGACCGCATCCGAGGGGAACGGGATCCGCGGCTGGATCTCGTGCGCCCGAACCCATTGAGCGCGCAGTTGGGCATCCTGGAGCTCCACCTGCGCGCGCGGTTCCTCCGCGCGGCGGCGCCGCCCGCGCTCCTGCATCGGGCGGGCGAGGTACCGCACCCCGCGCACGGCGCGATCGACCTGGCGGGACCGGCGCACCCTCTGCACGGCATCGGACCGCCGCACCCGCCAGAGCAACCCGTCCGGCGGCTCGGAAGCGCGCGAAGCCAGCGTCGCGCTCAGTGCCGTGATCTCTGCGCGGGCGACCTCCTTCGACGTGAGCAGCTCATTGCGCGGACGGAGGCTGTTGTCGTGCGCCGTCGCCAGCGAGCCCTCGGGCTTCTTCCGGTAGAACAGCGTGGTGTCGGGCACCGTCAGATGCGGTATGCCACCGGCGACCGTCTCGCAGTTCCAGGTCCAGTCCTCCGGCCCGAACCCGGATCCCGGTGACAGCTCCCGGTACGGATAGCGCTCGAAGACCTCCCGGTGCGCGATCGCGAAGGCATCCCACGGGTTGAACCAGAGCAGCGTGCCGGGACGGAACCCGGGGGACAGCGATGATCGCTGCGGCCAGAGCTCGCGCTTCGCATCGAACGTCAGGATCAGCTCGGGGTGCGCGATCGCCGGCGCACCATGATCCGCGAGCACTCGAGCGGCGGCATGGATCCAGTTCGAGGTCGGGAGGTTGTCCGCGTCCAGCACCCCGACCAGCGCGGCGGTGCTCGCCGAGATCCCGGTCATGCGCGCGAGCCCGAGATCGCCGTGATCCGTCTCGATCTCCCGAAGCGCCGGCCCGGACCGCAGATCGACGTCGTTCATCGCGCCGTGCCACGCTCGGCGCGTCTCATCGTCCGCCCGGTCGAATACGGCGACGATCTGCACCCGGACATGGTGCTCCGCCGCCTCCGCGACCGCGCGGCCCAGAGCATGCACCGTCGGCAGGAGCAACCGGCCCTCACCGTGCATCGTGAGGACAATCGCAACATCGGCGTCGTCGGTCGTCTGGGCAGGCGGCATCACGATTCAGTATAGCGATGGGGCCCGTGGTCCTCGGCACGTCGACGTGCCTCAGCTTGTTTGAGCGCGAAGGTCGTCGTGGTGCCTCAGCTTCTTGAGCGCGAAGCTTGCCGAGTGGAAGGCAAGATTCCGATGGCCACGAGACGTGACGTCACGAACAAGCTCCGGGCTGGATAGCGGAGAGCGTCGAAGAAGGATCCGGGGGCGGATCCTCGATGAGGTGATGGCCACGGCGGGGATGAGCAGGCCCTCTGCCCGGCGGATGCTGACCGGGCCTGCTCTGCCTGATCCTGCCGGGCAGGTCGATCGCCGCAAGCTGCGGGCGAAGACATACAGCGATGACGCGAGGGCACTGCTGGAGCACGTGTGGGCGTTGATGAGGTGCCCGTGCGGGAGGTACCTGACGGTGATGCCCCCGATCTGGCTGCCGCTGCTGGAGCAGGCCGGTGACCTTGACAAGCCGTTCACCTCCCCCGCCTCTGTGATAGAGCTTCAGGCGATGAGCGCGGCCACGATCGATCGATACCTCGCCCCGGCGCGCCGGTCGATGCGGCTGCCGGGCATTTCGACGACGACGCCCTCGCCGTTGCTGCGCAACTCGATCAGCCTGTCCAAGGGGGGAGATGCGCCGCCGACTGTCCCGGGGTGATCGAGGCCGACACCGTCGCGCACTGCGGGCCGACATTCCGGGGCGAGTTCTGCCGTACGGTGACGATGACCGACCTGGTCACGGGGTAGACGGAGAACGTCGTGGGCGACCTGCGAGAGCTGTTCCCGTTCCCTACGCACGCCCGAGTTCTGAACTGAAGTGC
>JAFDWK010000046.1:7625-9114 GCA_018268515.1 Actinomycetota bacterium | reverse complement strand
GCCGTAGAAGTGGGCGCCGTCGAAACCGGGCACCGAATCCTTCAGCGACAGGCCGAGCGAGACGAGCTTGTCGCGCACCTCGTCCACCGACTTCTGTCCGAAATTGCGGATGTTCATGAGCTGCGTCTCCGAGAGGGCGACGAGCTCGGACACCGTGTTGATGCCTTCGCGCTTGAGGCAGTTGTACGAGCGGACCGACAGATCGAGATCCTCGATCGGCATCGACAGCTCGTTCGAGAGCACGGCCTCGACGGGCGCGGGGCCGATCTCGATGCCCTCGGCCTCGACGTTCAGCTCGCGGGCGAGGCCGAACAGCTCGGTCAGCGTACGACCGGCCGAGGCGACGGCGTCGCGCGGGGCGATCGCCGACTTGGTCTCGACGTCCAGCACGAGCTTGTCGAAGTCGGTGCGCTCGCCGGCGCGGGTGGCGTCGACGCGGTAGCTCACCTTGAGCACGGGCGAGTAGATCGAGTCGATCGGGATCTGGCCCGCCTCGGCGTACTCGCTGCGGTTCTGCGCCGCGGAGACGTAGCCGCGACCGCGCTCGATGGTGAGCTCGAGCTCGAACTTGGCGGTCTCGTTGAGGGTCGCGATGACCAGCTCGGGGTTGTGCACCTCGACGCCGGCCGGAGCGGAGATGTCCGCCGCGGTGACCTCACCGGCGCCGGTCTTGCGCAGGTAGGCGGTGATGGGCTCGTCGCGCTCCGAGGAGACGACAAGCTGCTTGATGTTGAGGATGATCTCGGTGACATCCTCCTTGACACCGGGAATGGTGCTGAACTCGTGGAGGACGCCGTCGATGCGGACGCTGGTCACAGAGGCGCCGGGGATCGACGAGAGCAGGCTGCGACGTAGCGCGTTGCCGATCGTGTAGCCGAAGCCGGGCTCGAGCGGCTCGATGACGAACCGGCTGCGGTTCTCGGAGATCTTTTCCTCGGTGAGAGTGGGACGCTGTGCGATGAGCACTGTGTGTTCCTTTCGATCACGTGCCCGCTATATGACACGTGTGGGTGAGGTCTTGAGTTGTGGAGGAAACGCGGGTGAGGATCCGGTCACTGCCCTTCGACAGGCTCCGGGATCGGTTGAAGTGCCCGGATCCTCACGTCCGCCCTCGGCCCTTCGACAGACTGTCGAGCCTGCCGAAAGACAGGGGCCGAGGACGGAGAAGCGTCAGACGCGGCGGCGCTTCGGCGGGCGGCAGCCGTTGTGCGCCTGCGGCGTCACGTCCTGGATCGAACCCACCTCGAGGCCGGCGGCCTGCAGCGAGCGGATCGCGGTCTCGCGGCCCGAGCCCGGACCCTTCACGAGGACGTCGACCTTCTTCACACCGTGCTCGGCGGCCTGGCGGGCAGCCGACTCCGCCGCCATGCCGGCCGCGTACGGGGTGGACTTGCGCGAGCCCTTGAAGCCCACGCCACCGGACGAGGCCCAGGCGATGACGGCGCCGGACGGGTCGGTGATCGAAACGATGGTGTTGTTGAACGTCGAC
>JAFDWK010000046.1:0-7567 GCA_018268515.1 Actinomycetota bacterium | reverse complement strand
GCGGGCCTTCTTCTTGCCGGCGACGGTGCGCTTCGGGCCCTTGCGGGTACGCGCGTTGGTCTTGGTGCGCTGACCGCGGACCGGCAGGCCACGGCGGTGACGGAGACCCTCGTAGGAGCCGATCTCGACCTTGCGGCGGATGTCGGCGGCGACCTCGCGACGGAGGTCACCCTCCACCTTGTAGGTGCCTTCGATGTAGTCGCGGAGAGCGACGAGCTGGTCGTCGGTGAGGTCCTTGACGCGGATCGACTCGTCGATCTCAGTGGCCTTGAGGATCTCGACCGAGCGGGTACGGCCGATGCCGTAGATGTACGTGAGGGCGATCACCACGCGCTTGTCGCGCGGGATGTCGACGCCGGCAAGACGTGCCATGCGGTAACTCCTGGAGTGTTGTGGAGGTGTGGGGCAGGATCGGTGCCCGGGCCTCCGCCCGAGGTGTCCCCCGCTCCGGCCCCTGAGCCTGTCGAAGGGCCCGGGGCGGAGCGGGATCTGATCCTGCCGTTGATGTTGCGGTCGCGCGAGCGGAGCGAGATGAAACGCCTCGGATGCTCACGCGACCCGTATTGAGTTGTTCCTGCAAGAGGTTTCGACTCGCTCGCGCTGCACGCGTGCTCGCTCAACCTCGAACCGTGAGCGCATCAGGGCGGCGGCACCGCCATGATCCGCTCCGGTTCAACCCTGGCGCTGCTTGTGGCGCGGGTTGCTCTTGCAGATCACCATGACGCGGCCGTGGCGGCGGATCACCTTGCAGTGGTCGCAGATCGGCTTGACGCTGGGGTTGACCTTCATGTTGCTTCCTTATCGCTGTCTTCGTACCGTCTCCGGTCCCTGAGCCTGTCGAAGGGCCGAAGTCGGTCGTTACTTCTCGACCGGTCTAGCGGTAGCGGTAGACGATGCGTCCGCGCGTGAGGTCGTAGGGCGAGAGCTCCACGACGACGCGATCCTCGGGGATGATGCGGATGTAGTTCTGCCGCATCTTTCCGGAGATCGTTGCAAGGACCTTGTGTCCGTTGGAGAGCTCAACGCGGAACATCGCGTTGGGCAGCGCCTCGGACACGACGCCTTCGATCTCGATGACACCGTCTTTCTTAGCCATAGCCTCGCTGACGCTTCTGCAGACCGGTCGATCTGCGGTGGGTGGGTGGTGGTGGAGCTGTGCGGATCCGGACGCGAATATCCCCGCAACACGGGAAGATTCGCGTCTTTCTTGATGGTCATCGACCTCCGGCCGCTGACACGCCGGACCAAGGCGCAAAGCACCAAAGATCTATGATAGTCCGGATCCGCAGATCCGCAAAACGCGGAAGATTACTTCTGGTCGACGATCGCCTGGAGCTTCGCGACGTCGCTCTGCTTGCTGGTGTCGAGGCGCTGGCCATTGATCTCGATCGTCGGCGTTCCCTGGATCTTGTGCGCCGTGGCCTGCGCGGTCGGGAACTTGAAGAAGGTGTTCGCCTTGATGGTCGCCTCGGCCTTGTCGGCGCCGACCTGCTTCGCGTAGTCGATCAGCTGCTGGTCCGTGAGACCGGGGGTGTTCTCGGTGGGCTGCTTGTCGAACAGGAGGTTGAGGTAGTCGAGGAACTTGTCCGGGTTCTCCTGCGCGACGCTGTACGCGGCGGCGGCGGCACGGGAGGAGTAGTTCGTGCCCTGCGAGTAGCGGTCGAGGATCGCGATCGGGTGGTACTCGAGCGTGATCTTGTTCTCCTTGGCGAGCGCCTGGAGCTGCGAGCCGTACTGGCCTTCGAAGGTCTTGCAGATGGGGCACTGGAAGTCGACGAACAGCGCGACCTTGTCCTTGCCGGTCCCCGTGGTGACGGCGCCGGTGTCGGAGTTGATGATCGCGCTCTTCGGTACGGCACCCGGATCCGTCGCCTTGTTGTTCAGCCACACGACGACGCCCACCAGTGCGATGAGCACGGCGACGACGGCGGCGGTGATTCCGATGGCGAACCCGTTGGTCCTGCCCTTGGCAGCGGCCATGTGTATGTCTCCTTGTCCAGACCCGCGTGCCGGATCCGCTCAGCTGTGTCTTCCCATTGTGCCGTGCGAAGCCTTTGAGGTCCGTGGGAGCGCTGGCGAGCCGACCTCGTACCGCGGCGCCCACGTCACCCTCCGGCTCCCCGTGTACTCCCCCGCGAGACACCACGTTCTGCGCGAGACACCACGTCAGACATGATGTTTCGCGCAGGATCTGGTTTCTCGCGCCGGGTCCGATCGGTCCGCCCAGACGCAAGGGGGCTGAAGTTGTCCACGGATTGCGTGATACGTCCGTTCCATCGCCTCTGCGGAGCGCACGATGCGATCATGCCGATCTTGCTCTCCGACCGAGCCGCGCTGCGCGCTCCCCTCCCTCTGCTGACATCGACGGAGAGCCGCGGGCTGGGGATCCGCGTCACCGTCACAACGCACGTCCGGGTGCGGTCCGGCATCTATGTCGCGCGGGCCGCCTACCTGCGCCTCAAGCCGTGGGAGCGCTATGCCGCGCGCGTGCACGCCTTCGCGCGAGCACACCCCGATGCCGCCCTCTGCTTGGAATCGGCAGCGGTCGTCTGGGGCCTTCCCTGCTTCGGAGAGCCACGGGACATCCACGTGTTCGACCCTGATCGCAGTCGCTCGAGGCGCTTCGGTGATGTCTGCGTGCACACGAGCAGCGACGAGCGCGCGGTGGAGCGGCAGGGGCCGCTGCTGAGCACGTCACTGGCCGACACGGTCGTCGATCTCAGCCGCGTGCTCCCGCCGGCCGAGGCGCTGGCAGTCGTCGACGCAGCGATCTCTCGGAGGCAGGGAGGCCCGCTTGACCTGTCAGAGCTGCGCGCACGCGCCTCGGTACAGCAGACGACGCGCGGATCCGCCCAGCAGCGCTGGATCTGGCAACGAGCGGACGGGCGCTCGGAGTCTCCGGGCGAGAGCCTCAGTCGCGCCGCGATCGAGTGGTCCGGCTTCGAGGATCCTGAGCTTCAGCAGGAGTTCCACTACGAGCATGCCGACGATCGTGTCGACTTCTACTTCCCGTCGGTCCGCGCGATCGGCGAAAGCGACGGATGGGGCAAGTACGACCTCGATGACCCCGTGAAGGCCGCCGCGCACCTCAAGGACGAGAAACGGCGTGAGGATCGTCTGCGCCGGCACGGGCATCCGTTCGCGCGTTGGGATCTCGGGGACGTCTGGCGACTCACGCCCTTGCATCGAGCGCTGTCCTCAGCGGGTGTGCCGCTCGTGCGGTCGCCTCAGCCCGCCATGCTCGCGACGTTCCGCAGACGGCCGCGAGCTGCGCTGCGTGAGCGCGAGAAACCAGACTCTGCATGAAACACCACGCCAGACGTGGTGTTTCGCGCGATAAATGGTTCTTCACCCATGGCGGAGGCATGCCGACCTCGCACACGAGATCCGCGAGCATCGCTGCGAACGTTCGTCATGCCGAGGCCGGCGAGTTGCGATACCCAGACCGCACGAGCTGCAGTGAGAAACCAGATCCTGCATGAGACACCACCCCGGACATGGTGTTTCACGCTGGATCTGGTTTCTCGCGGAAACTGCACGACAAGCGCGGGACCAGTCCGGAACCGGGCCGAAGCCGGACCGGGGCCGGACCGGGGCCGGACCGGGGCCGGCCGGGTGCAGGCGCTCCGCGTGCCATGCGAGCCACGCGAGAGCCAGACGAGCCACGCGAGAGCCAGACGAGCGACGCCGGGCACCACACCAGCCGCGCAAGGTCGAGTCCACGCCGGGATCTGCACGAGCCGCGCCAGGTCGGACGCCGCACGGGCGCCAGACAGCGCCAAAGCCGAGCGCCAGACAGCGCCAAAGCCGAGCACCAGACAGCGCCAGAACCGGGCCGAAGCCGCGCCAGAGCCGGGCGCCAGACAGCGCCAGAACCGGGCCGAAGCCGCGCCAGAGCCGCGCCAGGTCGGACACCGCACGGGCACCAGACAGCGCCAAAGCCGAGCACCAGACAGCGCCAAAGCCCGGCGCCGGACAGCACCAAAGCCGGGCGCCAGGTCGGACGCCGCACGGGCGCCAGGTCGGACACCGCACGGGCGCCAGACAGCGCCAAAGCCGAGCGCCAGACAGCGCCAGAGCCGGGCGCCAGGTCGGACGCCGTACGGGCGCCAGGTCGGACGCCGTACGGGCGCCAGACAGCGCCAGAGCCGGGCGCCGGACAGCGCCAAAGCCCGGCGCCACCGGTGCCACGCGGACGACGCACCGGCCATGCGAGTCCAGATCAGCGCCTGTGCCGACCTCGCGAAGGCGAGTCCAGATCAGCGCCTGCCCCGACCCTCGCGAAGGCGAGCCCAGCTCCGCTCGAAGGCGAGCCCGGCTCCGTTCGAAGGCGGGCGCTAGGCGATCGGGGCGGGCGTGATGCCGTAGGGCGCAAGGCCCGCCGCACCGCCGTCGGCAGCGGTCAGCACCCAGATGCCGTCGTCGTGCAGGGCGACGCTGTGCTCCCAGTGCGAGCCGTCGGATCCGTCCGCCGTGGTGACGGTCCAGTCGTCGTCCTCGACGTACGTCTGATCGGATCCGGCCGTGACCATCGGCTCGATGGCCAGCACCAGGCCCGGGCGGACCTCGGCGCCGCGGTCGGGCGTGCGGTAGTTGAACAGGCTGGGCGCCTCGTGCATCTTGCGCCCGATGCCGTGGCCGACGTACTCGCGCAGGATCCCGTACGGCTTGCCCGAGACGGACGACGGACCGGCGCCGAGGATGTGGTCCTCGATCGCGGCGGAGATGTCTCCGAGATGACGAGCCGACGCCATCGCGGCGATGCCGGCCCACATGGATCCCTCGGTCACGTCGGACAGGGCCCGACGTGCGTCCACGACGGTGGCATCCACAAGCACGGAGCCCACGGCGGTAGCGTCCACGGCGGTGGCGTCCACAGGCGCGGCGTCCACCGAGCCCGGCACGATGACCGAGATCGCGCTGTCGCCGTTCCAGCCGCGGAACTGCGCACCGCAGTCGATCGAGACGATGTCTCCCGGCTGCAGCACACGGGATCCGGGGATCCCGTGCACGACCTGGTCGTTGACCGAGATGCAGGTGGTGTGCCGGTAGCCCCGCACGAGCTTGAAGTTCGACTCGGCGCCGCGGTCGGCGATCACGCGGTCGGCGATCGCGTCGAGCTCGCCCGTCGTGATGCCGGGGCGCACGGCGTCGCGCACGGCGGCGAGGGCCGCGGCGGTGATGAGCCCGGGCTCGATCATCGCCTCGAGCTGCGCACGGCTCTTGTAGATGGAGCGGCGGAACGCCATGTCAGCCGTCCTCGGGCAGGTGGCCGGGCCAGGAAGCCGCGAAGGTCGAGGCCTCGAGCAGACGGCCGGACCAGGAGGCCGCGAAACCCGAGGCCCCCGTCCGAGACTCCCGCATCAGACCGCAGCCGTGCGCACGAGCCCGCGCGCCTCCAGCGCCGCGAACACCCGCGCGGTGATCTCGTCGAGGCTGCCGACGCCGTCGATCGTGTCGACGATGCCGCGCGTGCCGTACGCGTCGAGGATCGGCGCGGTCTGGGCTTCGTAGATGTCCAGACGGTGCGCGATGGCCTCGGGGGTGTCGTCGGTGCGACCCTGCTCGGTGGCGCGCAGCGTGAGGCGAGCGATGCTCTCCTCCCGCGGCACGTCGAGCAGGATCACGGCGTCGAGAGCGGTGCCCTGCTCGCCCAGGAACGCGTCCAGGTGCTGCACCTGCGTCGCGTTGCGGGGATAGCCGTCGAGGAGGAACCCGGGCTCTGCGTCGGGCTGCGAGAGGCGGTCGCGCACGAGCGCCCCCGTCAGCTCGTCAGAGACCAGGTCGCCGGCGTCGAGGATCGCGGTGACCTGCTTGCCGAGGGGCGTGCCCTCCTTGATGTTGGCGCGGAAGATGTCGCCCGTGGAGACGACCGGGACGCCGTACGCCTCGGCGATCCGCACCCCCTGCGTGCCCTTGCCGGAGCCCTGCGGGCCCACGATCAGGAGGCGTGCGGTGGAGGTTGCGGATGCCGTCATCGTAGGAGCCCTTCGTAGTGTCGCTGCTGCAGCTGTGCGTCGATCTGCTTGACCGTCTCCAGACCCACGCCGACGATGATGAGGATCGAGGCGCCGCCGAACGGGAAGTTCTGGTTCGCGCCGACGGTGGCCAGGGCGATCAGCGGGATCAGCGCGATGAGACCGAGGTAGAGGGATCCGGGCAGCGTAATGCGGGTGAGCACGTAGTCGAGGTACTCGGCCGTGGGACGGCCCGCGCGGATGCCGGGGATGAAGCCGCCGTACTTCTTCATGTTGTCGGCGACCTCGGTCGGGTTGAACGTGATCGCCACGTAGAAGTAGGTGAACCCGATGATCAGCAGGAAGTACGTCAGCATGTAGATCGGGTGGTCGCCCTTGACGAAGTACGTCATGATCCAGGTCGCCCACGCCGGCGGCGTCTTGCCGTCCTGCGGGATGTTGAACTGCGCGACCAGCATCGGGATGTACAGCAGCGACGAGGCGAAGATGACCGGGATCACGCCGGCCATGTTGACCTTGATCGGGATGTAGGTGTTGGTGCCGCCGTACGTGCGGCGGCCGACCATGCGCTTGGCGTACTGCACCGGGATGCGACGCTGCGACTGCTCGATGAAGACCACGAGCGTCATCACGATGATGCCCATGACCAGCACGAGCAGGAAGACCTCGAAGCCCTTGGTCTGCCAGATCGCCCACATGGCACCGGGGAAGGTCGCCGCGATCGAGGTGAAGATCAGCAGCGACATGCCGTTGCCGATGCCCTTCTCGGTGACGAGCTCGGCGAACCACATGATCAGGCCCGTGCCGGCGGTGAGCGTGATGATGAGCAGCAGCTGCGCCCACCACACGTCGTTGGTCAGCAGCTGGTTGCACGCGGCGACGCCGGTCTGGCCGAACAGCTGACCAGTGCGGGCGACGGTGACCAGCGTGGTCGACTGCAGCAGCGCGAGGGCGATCGTGACGTAGCGGGTGTACTGGGTGAGCTTGGCCTGACCGGCCTGCCCTTCCTTGTGCAGCGCCTCGAAGTGCGGGATGACCACGCGCAGCAGCTGCGTGATGATCGACGCGGTGATGTAGGGCATCACGCCGAGCGCGAAGATCGACAGCTTCAGCAGCGCGCCGCCGGAGAACAGGTTGACGAGCCCGAGCAGTCCCTCGGTGCCGCTGTTCTGCGCGAGGCACTCGGTGACGTTCGGGAAGCTCACGAACGGAGCGGGCACGGTGGATCCGAGGCGGTAGATCGCGATGATCGCGATCGTGAAGCCGATCTTGCGTCGAAGATCCGGCGTGCGGAAGATCCGCGCGATGGCGCTGAACAAAAGCTTGCCTTCCTGAAGGGGATGACGCCCGACGAGGGACAGTCAGTTACCCAGGGTAACGCAAGAGGGGCCGGAGAAATCTCCGGCCCCCCTCGACGGGCCTTACTCGATGGATCAGGCCTTGATGGATCAGGCCTTGATGGATCAGGCCTTGATGGATCCGCCCGCGGCGACGATCTTCTGCTCTGCAGAGCTGGAGACCTTGTCGACGGACACGGTCAGCGCCACGGCGATGTCGCCGTTGCCCAGGACCTTGACCTTCTCGTTCTT
>JAFDWK010000045.1:19065-22923 GCA_018268515.1 Actinomycetota bacterium | reverse complement strand
CCGGCACGCCTCGGGCGCAATGTCCGACCCCATCCGTAGCGTGGAGGGCATGAAGATCCTGCACACCTCGGACTGGCACATCGGCCGGACGTTCCACGGGCACTCCACCCTGGAAGCCCTCGCCGAGGTGCTCGCCGCGCTGGTCGCGCAGGTGCAGGAGAACGGGGTCGACGTGGTCGTCGTCGCGGGCGACGTGTTCGACTCCGCGACCCCTGCCGCTGCGGCCTACACGCTGCTCACCGACACGCTCGTCGCCCTGCACGCCACCGGTGCCCGCGTGATCGTCACCAGCGGCAACCACGACTCGGCAGCCCGGCTGGGCTTCCAGGCCCGCCTGCTGCGCGACGGGATCCACGTCGTCACCGATCCGCGCACCGTCGGCGAGCCGATCACGATCGAGGATGCCGACGGGCCGGTGCAGTTCTTCGGGATCCCCTATCTCGAGCCGGCGATCGTGCGGCAGCACATCGCCTTTCAGAAGTCCACGGACGCCGACGCGGGGGCCGGCGCCGACGGACGTCCGCTGCGCACCCAGGCGCAGACCCTCGCGCACGCGATGGGGCTGGTCCGCGCGGGGACGGCCGAGCACCCCGGGCGCTCGGTCGTGATCGCGCACTGCTTCGCCGCCGGAGTCGACGCGACCACGGGGCTCGAGCGCGAGATCCGCCAAGGCGGCATCGACATGGTGCCGGTGTCGGTGTTCGACGGCGCCGACTACGTCGCTCTCGGTCATATCCACGGGCGTCAGGCGCTCACCGAACGGGTGCGGTACGCCGGGGCTCCTCTGCACTACAGCTTCGGCGAGCAGCACAAGCCGCGCGGGTCCTGGCTCATCGACCTCGCCGCCGACGGTACGGTCGACGCGCAGTGGCTGGAGCTTCCGGTGCCGCGCCGTCTGGTGACGCTGACCGGATCCTTCGACGAGATCCTCTCGGCCGAGAACGTGGCCGCACACGTCGACGACTGGGTGTGCGCGGTCTACACCGACGACCTCCCGCAGACCGAGCCCATGCGCCGACTGCGGGAGAAGTACCCGTTCTGCGCGCTCGTGCAGCATGAGCCGGTGCGGGCGGCCTCCGCCGAGGAGCGTTCGTACAGCGAGCGCCTGCGCGCGGCGGTGACCGACGAGGAGCGCATCGATGCCTTCCTCGCGCATGTCCGAGGCGGCGCGGGGGCGACGCCGCGTGAGCAGGAGCTGATCCGTGAGGTGCTCGACGACCGCACGCTCGCCGAGGCGCTCGTCTAGTGCGCCTGCATCGACTCGAGATCGAGGGATTCGGGCCGTTTTTGAGACGGCAGAGGATCGACTTCGACGCGTTCGCCGACGACGGCGTCTTCCTGATCGGAGGGCGCACCGGCGCGGGCAAGTCCAGCATCCTCGACGCCGTCTGCTTCGGGCTCTACGGCAATGTGCCGCGCTACGAGGGTGGGGAGAAGCGCCTGCGCAGCGATCACTGCGAGCCGGCGGATCCGACCGAGGTCGTGGTCGAGTTCAGCACCGTCTCCGGGCGATACCGGGTGACGCGATCACCCGAGTATCAGCGCCCCGCGAAGCGCGGCGGCGGCCTGACCAAGCAGGCGTCGTCGGTGGCGCTGGAGGAGTTCGTCGCGGGGGAGTGGATCGGCCGTGCGGCGCGTGAGGTCGACGTCGCGCACGCCCTGGACGAGATCCTGCAGCTGAACCTGCAGCAGTTCCTGCAGGTGATCCTGCTCGCGCAGGGGCGCTTCGCCCGGTTCCTGCTCGCCGACAGCCGGGAGCGTCAGGCGCTGCTGCGGCGGCTCTTCGGCACCGGCCGGTTCGAGGACTATCAGGCGCGCTTCGACGAGCGCCGCCGCGCGTCCGAGCAGGCGCTGGGCGAGGGGCGCGCGACCGTGATCGCCCGCATCGAACAGGCCGAGAAGCTCGTCGCGGAGAACGCTCTGCACGGCGCGGATCCGGGGGGATCGGAGGGTGAGCGGACGGCGTCCGACGGGCCCGATCCTTCTCTCGACGGACGCCTGGAGGCCTTGCGGCGGGCCACGGCACGCGCCGACTACCGCCACGAGCAGCGGGGACAGGAGCGGGATCAGGCGGAGACCGCCCACCGTGCCGCGAGTGCGTCGCTCGCGACCGCACGCGAGGAACGACAGGTGCAGGCGGAGCGCGATCGCGCGCGCGCCGCACTCGCCGCCCTCGATGCGGTGGCCGAACGGATCGCCGCCGATCGGCGCACGCTCGATGACGCCAGGGCCGCCGAGGCACTGCGGCACGTGCTGAGCACCGCGGAGCGCGCCGCAGACGCCTCCGCGGCAGCGGGGGCGGCCGTCACCGAGGCCGAGGAACGGTGGCGGGCGCTCACCGCGGACGACGACCAGGCGCCCGGGAGCGCCTCCGCGGAGGCGCTGCGGGAGCGGGCATCCGGCCTCACCCGCTCCAGCGGTGCCTGGCAGCAGGCCGCGGCGGCCGAGGCGCAACTCCCGGCCTGCGAGACCGCGGTGACCACCGCCGAGAGCGAGGCGGAGGCCGCAGCCGCGGAGCGTGCCGGTCGCGAGCAGGAGCGCGCCGCCCTGCCCGCCGTGATCGAGGCGCTGACGGCGGAGCGCGATGACCTGCGCCGTCGGGCCGATCGCGTCGCCGACCTCGAGACCGTCGTGACCGCGGCCGCCGCGCGGCTCGCAGGCGCCCGAGAAGTCGTGGCACGAACCGCGGAGAGGACCGCGGCCGAACGCACCGTCGCCGATCGGGAGCAGGATGCGGCGGCCGCTTTCGCGCACGCCGCGGACCTGCGCCGTCGTCGCGAGGCCGGGATGGCCGGCGAACTCGCCGAGGCCCTCATCCCCGGAGAGGCCTGCAGCGTCTGCGGCTCCACCGAGCATCCGGCACCGGCCGCGCACGCGGATCCGGTCTCCGCGGAAGATGTGGCCGAGGCCACCGAGGCACGGGAGCGCTCCACGGAGCAGGTGCGCCTCGCCACAAGCGCCCTGGCGGCCGTGGACGCCGCCCTCGCCGCCGCCGCGGCCCGCGCCGACGGGCGCACGGTCGAGGGCGCGGAAGCCGAACTCGCCGACGCCGGCGCGGAACGGGACGCCGCCGTCGCGGCTCAGGTGGCCGCTGCAGACGCCGAGCGGCGCGTCACCGAGAGACAGGCGACGGCGGACGGGCTCGAGGCGGAGATCGCAGCGCTGTCCGCGCGTCACGCCGAGGCGAGCGAGCGCCTGGCCCTCGCCCGGCAGTCGCTGGCGTCCGCCCGGGAGTCCGTCGCACAGGCGCGCGGCGCGTTCGCCACGGTGGCCGCGCGCGTGGCCGATGCGGCCGCGCGGATCGCCGCAGCCCAGACTCTTGCCGCGGCGCTCGAGGAGCGCGATACCCGTGCCGAGGCCGCGTCCGCCGCGCTCGTCGAACAGCGGGAGGCGCTGGCCGCGTCCCCCTTCGACGACGCGACCGCCGCGGGATCCGCTCTGCGCAGCCCCGCCGACCAGGCCGTGCTCGACGAACGGATCGCCGCGCACGCCGCCGAGCGTGCGAAGGAGCGCGCGATCCTCCTCGACCTCGAGCTGCGCACGCTCCCCGATGAGCCGATCGACCTCGCACCGCACGAGGCAGCGGAATCCGCGGCGCGAGCGGCCTGGACGACGGCCGTGGACGAGGCCAGCCGGGCCGGAGTGACCGCCGCGCAGCTCGGATCCCTGCTCGAATCCGCGGCCGCGGAACACGCGCGCGGGGCTGCGGCCGCCGAGGAGCACGAGACCCTGCGGCAACTCGCCGACGCCGTCGCCGGGCGCGGGGCGAACACCTACCGGATGAACCTCGAGACCTTCGTGCTCGCGGCCGAGCTGGAGGAGATCGTGACGGCGGCGAATCTGCGCCTCGCGGACATG
>JAFDWK010000045.1:7145-19042 GCA_018268515.1 Actinomycetota bacterium | reverse complement strand
TCCGGTCTCGGCATCGTCGTGTTCGACGCGTTCACCGGGCAGACGCGGCCGGCGCAGTCGCTGTCGGGCGGGGAGACCTTCCTCGGCTCGCTCGCGCTCGCGCTCGGGCTCGCCGAGGTCGTCACGGCCCGCGCCGGTGGCATCGAGCTGGACACCCTGTTCATCGACGAGGGCTTCGGATCCCTCGACGGTGAGACGCTCGAGGTGGCGATGCGCACGCTCGACGAGCTGCGCGCCGGAGGCCGCACGGTCGGCGTCATCAGCCACGTCGAGGCCATGCAGGAGCAGATCCCGGCCCAGCTCACCGTGCGCGCGACACCGGAGGGCCCGAGCGTGATCGAGTCCTGACGCATCCGGTCCCTGCGCGAGGAGGGGCGTCCCTCGGCTCGCTGCGCTCGCTCAGGAACCGGTAGGGGTGGTTGCTGGTCTCCTCCGGTCCCTGAGCGAGCCGGAGGCGAGACGAAGGGCGCGCTCCGGCTAGACCAGCTCGTACACCGTCGCGTTGGCCATGCCGCCGCCCTCGCACATCGTCTGCAAGCCGTAGCGGATCCCGTTCTGCCGCATGTGGTGCAGCAGGGTCGCGGTCAGGCGCGCACCGGACCCGCCCAGCGGATGCCCGAGGGCGATCGCCCCTCCGCGCGGGTTGACGAGATCCGGATCCGCGCCGGTCTCGGCGAGCCACGCGAGCACGACCGGGGCGAACGCCTCGTTGACCTCGAAGGCTCCGATGTCGGCGATGCTGAGGCCGGCGCGGGCGAGGACCTTCTCCGTGGCGGGGATCGGCCCGGTGAGCATGAGGATCGGATCCGACCCGACGACTGCGACGCTGTGCACGCGGGCGATTGGGCTGAGTCCGAGCTCGGCGGCGCGCGCGCTCGTCATCATGAGCACGGCGGCGGCGCCGTCGGAGATCTGCGACGCGCTGCCGGCCGTCACCACGCCGCCGTCCAGGAACGGCGTCGGCAGGGTCGCCAGCCGCTCGACCGTGGAATCCGCGCGGATGCCCTGATCGGTCGTGACCGTTCCCGTGGCCGTCTCCACGGGGACGATCTCGTCCGCGAACAGCCCGGCAGCGGTCGCCGCGGCGGCCTTCTGGTGCGAGCGGACGGAGAACTCGTCCAGCTGGGTGCGGGTGAGGCCCCACTTCCGGGCGATGAGCTCGGCACCCACGCCCTGGTTGCCCAGATCCGGGAAACGCTTGTGCATGAGCCGGCCGTAGGGATCCGGGGCGATGCCGTTGACCGAACCGACGCTGGAGAACATCGGCACGCGGGACATCACCTCGACCCCGCCGGCCACCACGATGTCGGCGTGGCCGGCGATGATCGCGGCGGCGGCGCTCTGGATCGCCTGCTGCGACGACCCGCACTGGCGATCGATCGTCATCCCCGGCACATGCTCGGGCAGACCCGCGGCGAGGGCGGCGTTGCGGCCCACGTTGAAGGACTGCTCGCCGACCTGCGACACGCAGCCCCACACGACGTCGTCGACGAGGGCCGGATCCACGTCCGTGTCGGCCAGCACGGCCCGGATCGGGTGCGTGGAGAGGTCGACCGGGTGCACGCCGCTGAAGACGCCGCGCTCCGGCTTGCCGATGCCGACCGCGGTGCGACGCGCGGCGACGATGACCGCATCTCTGCTGCTCATGAAGCCATTGTCCCCCGAGCGCGCGCCCTCAGGGCCGTCGAGTGCGGGTGGGGGCGCGACGGCGGCGGGGACTGCTCACTCCACGGTGACGGACTTCGCCAGGTTGCGGGGCTTGTCCACGTCGTGCCCGAGGCGCACCGCCGCCTGGTAGGCGAGCAGCTGGGTCGGGATGGTCAGCAGGATCGGATCCAGCTCGGGCTCGTTCTTCGGCACGACGATCGTCCTGGCGTCCAGATGCGCGAGATCGACCCCGGCGTGCGTGATCGCGATCAGCGGTCCCTTGCGTGCCAGGATCTGCTCGGCGGCGGCGAGGTTGCGGTCGGTCAGCTCGTCCTCCGGGATGAGCGCGACCGTCGGCATGTGCGGGTCGATCAGGGCGAGCGGGCCGTGCTTGAGCTCGCTCGTCTGGTAGGCCTCCGCGTGGATGTAGCTGATCTCCTTGAGCTTCTGCGCGCCCTCGCGCGCGACCGGGAACCCGCGCACCCGACCGATGTAGAAGGCGCTCTTGGCCTTCGCGATGTCCTCGGCTACGGTCGCGATCGGATCCGCGTCCTCGAGGATCTCCCGGATCTGCTCGGGGATGCGCTGCAGTCCGCGCAGGATCCGCTGGCCGTCCGCGTGCGACAGGTCGTGCAGGCGTCCGAGGTGCAGCGCGAGCAGGGCGAAGGAGAGCGCCATGTTCGTGAGCGCCTTGGTCGAGGCGACCGCGATCTCCGGACCCGCGTGCAGGTAGATCCCGCCGTCGACCGTGCGGGCGATGGTCGAGCCCACGACGTTGACGACGCCGATCACGCGGCCGCCCTTGCGCTTGATCTCCTCGACCGCGAAGGCCGTGTCGGCGGTCTCGCCGCTCTGGCTCACGGCGACGTAGAGCGTGTCCGACTCGATGATGGGCCGGCGGTACCGGAACTCGGAGGCGGCCTCGGCATCGGCCGGGATCCGCGCCAGATCCTCGATGAGCTGCGCGCCCAGCTGACCGACGTAGTAGGCGGATCCGCAGCCCAGGATCTTGATGCGGCGGAAGCTGCGGAGCTCCCGCGGGTCCAGGCCGAGCCCGTCCAGGCGGGCCGTGGCGAACCGCTCGTCGAGCCGGCCGCGCAGGACCATCGCGGCGGCTTCGGGCTGCTCGTGGATCTCCTTGAGCATGTAGTGCTGGTAGCCGCTGAGCTCGAGGTCCTCGGCCGCGACGCTGATCTCGACCGGCTCCGAGCTGGTGGGGCTGTTGCCGCGGTCGAAGGTCCGGAATCCGGTCGCGGTCACGGTCGCCAGCTCGCCGTCGTTCAGATGCACGACCCGATCGGTGTGCCGCACGAGGGCTGCCACGTCGCTGGCCACGAGCATCTCCTTGTCGCCGATGCCGATGATCAGCGGGGATCCGCTGCGCGCGAGGACGATCCGCTCCGGGTGCCGCTCGTCCAGCACCGCGAGGGCGTAGGTGCCGGTGATCCGGGCGAGGGCGGTGAGGACCGCCTCCTCGAGAGTCTCCGCATCCGCCTGGGCGATGAGGTGCGCGATGACCTCGGTGTCGGTGTCGCTCTGCAGCTCGATGCCGGACTGCGTGAGCTGTGCGCGCAGGGCCGCCGCGTTGTCGATGATGCCGTTGTGCACGACGCTGATCCGGCCGTCCTGGCTGCGCTGGGGGTGCGCATTCTGCTCGGCGGCGGGACCGTGCGTCGCCCAGCGGGTGTGGCCGATCCCGACCGTGCCGGTGAGGCGCTTCGGGAGTGCGGCTTCGAGCTCGCGCACCCGTCCGACGCGCCGGATCGAGGTCGTGCCCTTGCTTGCGAGCACGGCGATGCCGGCCGAGTCGTAGCCGCGGTACTCGAGGCGGGTGAGGCCTTCGATGAGGACGGGGGCGGCGGCCTGGTGGCCGATGTATCCGACGATTCCGCACATGGTGGGCTCCTCAGGAGTAGGGGGAAGGGGGCAGGTTCGGGCTCAGCCGTAGACGATGCGGCGCAGTTGCCGCTCGGAGAGCTCCGGGGCCGCGACACGACGGTCGCGCAGCTCCGCGGCGATGAGCGCGAAGGCCTCCGCGTTGCGGGTGCCGTAGAGCTGGAGCTCGGCATGGCGGCGCCGCACGAAGACGTCGACGGGCTCGTCGTACCAGGCGAGGACGTCGTCGACGACCCGCGCGGCGACGCTCGCCGGCAGACCGGTCGATGCCACGATCCGCTGGATCAGGTCATCGTCGGTCATGAGACGAGTATGCGGATCCGATCCGACGAATGACAAGAATCTGCCCGAATTCGGGCAGATTCTTGTCGTCAGGTGTCGCGGGTGTAGAAGTGCAGCCGGGCTACAGCCCGAGGCTGCGGGCGATCAGCATGAGCTGCACCTCGGTCGTGCCCTCGCCGACCTCGAGGATCTTCGAGTCGCGGTAGTGCCTGGCGACGCGGTACTCGTTCATGAAGCCGTTGCCGCCGAACACCTGGGTGGCGTCGCGCGCGTTGTCCATCGCGGCGTCGCTCGCGGTGAGCTTGGCGATCGCCGCCTCCTGCTTGAAGGGCTTGCCCGCGAGCATGAGCGCAGCCGCGTGGTAGTAGGCGCGGCGGGCGACCTGCGCGCGGGCCTCCATCCGCGCGATCTTGAACGCGATGGCCTGATGGCCGCCGATGTGCGTGCCGAACGCCTGGCGCTCCTTCGCATAGCGCACGGCGTCGTCGACGCAGCCCTGCGCCGCCCCGACCGCCAGGGCCGCGATCGCGATCCGCCCCTCGTCCAGGATCCGCAGGAAGTTCGCGTAGCCGCGCCCGCGCTCGCCGAGCAGGTTCGCCTCGGGCACGTGCACGTCGTCGAAGGACAGGCCGTGCGTGTCGGACGCGTTCCAGCCGACCTTGTCGTACGGCGGTGCGACGGTGAAGCCGGGCGTTCCCGACGGCACGATGATCGTCGAGATCTCCTTGCCGCGCTCGGTCTCGCCGGTCACCGCGGTGACGGTCACGAACGCGGTGATGTCGGTGCCGGAGTTCGTGATGAACTGCTTCGAGCCGTTGATCACCCACTCGCCGCCCTCCAGGCGCGCGGTGGTGCGGGTGCGGCCGGCGTCGCTGCCGGCGTCGGGTTCGGTGAGGCCGAACCCTCCGAGCCGAGTCCCGGCGGCCAGCGATGGCAGCCAGCGCTGCTTCTGCTCCTCGGTGCCGAACCGGAAGATCGGCATCGCGCCGAGCGAGACGCCGGCCTCGAGGGTGATCGCGACGCTCTGATCGACCTTCGCGAGCTCCTCCAGGGCGAGGCAGAGCGCGAAGTAGTCGCCGCCCATCCCGCCGTACTCTTCGGGGAAGGGCAGGCCGAACAGGCCCAGCTCCGCCATGCCCGCGACCACCTCGTACGGGAAGCTGTGCTCGCGATCGTGCTGCGCCGACACGGGGGCGACCACCTGCTCGGCGAAGTCCCGGACGGTCGCGGAGAGCTCGCGGTACTCCTCCGGGAGCTCGGATGGGATCTGCTCGGGCATGGATCGGCTCCTCGGTGAACGATCGATAACTGAAATATATGTTAGCGGGCGCTCACTCGACTGTCCAGGATCGCTATCCTTGCCGGATGACCACCGCAAGGGCGCAGGGGAAGGCGCGCACCCGACAGCGCTTTCTCGACGCCGCGGCGCGGCTCTTCGCAGACCGCGGCTTCCACGCGGTCTCGATCGGGGAGCTCGGCACCGCGGTCGGCGTGAGCGGCCCCGCGCTGTACCGGCACTTCCCCAGCAAGGACGCGATGCTCGAGGAGATCCTCCTCGGCACCAGCGAGTTCCTGCTGCACGGCGGATCCGAGATCGTCGCGGCCCCGCACGCCTCGGATCGGGAGCTGCTGGATGATCTCATCGACTTCCACGTCACGTTCGCGCTCGCGCATCGTGACGTGATCCGGGTGCAGGACCGCGAGCTGGGCACGCTGCCGAAGGCCGCCAACCGGCAGGTGCGCAAACTGCAGCGGCAGTATCTCGACCTGTGGGCCGAGGTCGTCGCCCGGATCCGTCCCGAGGTCACCCCGGCGGATCGCCAGGTGGCGATGCACGCGGTGTTCGGGCTGCTGAACTCGACCGCGCACAGCACCGAGAAGCTCGCCTCGGCCGACGAGCGCGGGGTGCTCTCCGCGGCCGCACGGCGGGTGCTGATCGGCTGACGGCGCGGTCGAGGCGTCGCAGTCGACGGGGTGTCAATCGACGGGGTCAGTCGACGGGGTCAGTCGACGGGGTCAGTCGACGGGGTCGGTCGACGGGGCTGAGATCCTGCGCGGTCCACCGCACGCCGAGCACCTCGGGGGTGCGGATGACGTCGGCGATCGCGAGCTCGATCTGGTGATCGTCGCGCTCGGGGCTGACGGCGATCGCGGTGATCACCACGATCTCATCGGGCAGATCGGCGGCCGCCACCGACCGCACGGTGAGGTCGGGCCGGTGCACGGCGTCGAACACGACCGCACGCACGTCGACCTCGTGCTCCCGCGCGCAGCGCACCTCGAACGTGTACTCGACCTCGGTGTTCTTCTCCCGGCCGGCCGTGCCCCCGCGCCGGTCGAGCACGCGCCCGACGGGGCGCAGCAGCACGTTCGCGAGGATCACCGATGAGCGCACCGAAGCCGAGCCCCGCGCCCAGGCGGAGGGCGACGTCGAGGGTGTCGATCATGGTTTCTCCAGACATGCGGGGCCCTCCGGCGATCGCGGGGGTCGCCGGAGGGCCGTTTCGATGCGAGCGGGAACGCGCGCCGTGATCAGATCCAGGCGCCGAAGCGGCGGATGAACGCCTTCTTGGCCAGCTGGACCACGAGGCAGTAGGCCGCGAGGGTCAGCACCAGCCAGGGGAAGTAGGTCCACGGCAGCGAGACCAGGCCGAGCACGTGGCCCCAGCCGGTGAACGGCAGCACGAGACCGAACAGGCTGACCGCGCCGGTCGCGAGCAGCACGGGAAGGCCCGCGCGCGACTGGATGAACGGGAGCCGCTTGGTGCGCAGCAGGTGCACGATCAGGGTCTGCGAGATGATCGACTCGATGAACCAGCCGGACTGGAACAGGGCGGCGTGCGCGGGGCTGTTCGCCTGGAACACGAACCACATCAGCAGGTAGGTGGTGATGTCGAAGATCGACGAGGTCGGTCCGATGAGGATCATGAACCGGGACAGCGTCTTCGTCTCCCACTTCCGGGGGCGCTCGATGTCGCGCTCGTCCACCTTGTCCCAGGGCAGGGTCAGCATGGACAGGTCGTAGGCGAGGTTCTGCACCAGCACGACGAGCGGGATCATCGGCAGGAACGGCAGCATGGCGCTGGCCACGAGCACCGAGAACATGTTGCCGAAGTTCGAGGACGCGGTCATGGTGATGTACTTCATCGTGTTGACGAACGTCCGCCGTCCCTCCACCACGCCGCCGTCGAGCACGTTCAGGTCCTTCTCCAGCAGGATGATGTCGGCCGACTCCTTGGCGATGTCGACGGCGGTGTCCACCGAGATGCCGACATCCGCGGTGCGGAGGGCAGGGGCGTCGTTGATGCCGTCGCCCATGAACCCGACGGTGTGCCCGTGCTCGCGCATCGCCTCGACGATGCGCGCCTTCTGCGCGGGGTTCGTCTTCGCGAACACCGTGGTCTCGTCGGCGAGCTCGCCGAGCTCGCGCAGGGAGAGCTCGTCGATCTCGGGCCCGAGCACGATCCGCCCCGGGGTCATGCCGATCTCGCGGCAGACGGTCGCCGCCACGAGCGGGTTGTCGCCGGTGATGACCTTCACCTCGACGCCGCGTCCGCGCAGGTTCGCGATCGCCGCCCCCGCCGTGGCCTTGGGCGGATCCAGGAAGCTGAGGAAGCCCACCAGCGTCATGTCGTGCTCGTCCTCGGCGGAGTAGCCGGGGAACCGGCCCTCGTCGTCGGGTGCGACCGAGCGCACTGCGACGGCGAGCACCCGCATGCCGAGCTCGTTCTGCGCGGCGACCAGCGCGTCCAGCTCGGCACGGCGGTCGGCGGTCAGCCCGTTCTCCTCGCCGGCGCGCAGCTCGTTCGTGCACCGGTCGAGCAGCTCCTCGGCGGCGCCCTTCGTGATGATCGTCTGCCCGAAGCCGTCGCTGACCACGACCGACATCCGCCGCCGCACGAAGTCGAACGGCATCTCGTCGACGAGGGAGAAGTCGCGGCGCACCTCGTCGAGCATCGTCGGTCCGGCCGCGGTGAGCACCGCGCCGTCCAGCAGGTTGCGCAGCCCGGTCTGGAAGTGCGCGTTCGCCGCCGCGTACCGCAGCGTGCTCTCGGAACGGGCGCCCGAGGTGTCCAGGTGCTGCTCGAGCACGATGCGGTCCTCGGTCAGGGTGCCGGTCTTGTCGGTGGCCAGCACGTCCATCGCGCCGAGGTTCTCTGGATGCTGTTCAGGCGCTTCACGATCACCTTGCGCCGGGCCATGAACTTCGCACCCTTGGCCAGGTTCGCGGTCACGACGAGGGGCAGCATCTCGGGGGTCAGGCCGACCGCGGTGGTGACGCCGAAGAGGACGGCGCTGGTCCAGTCCTTGGTGAGACCGTTCACGATGAACACCACCGGCACCATGACGAGCATGAACTTGATCAGGGTGAAGGTGACCTTCTTGATGCCCTGGTCGAACGCGGTCTCGGGGCGGGCGCCGACGATCGCGGACGACATGCTGCCGAAGCAGCTGAGCCGCCCGGTGCCGATGACGATCGCCGTTCCGGATCCGGAGACGACGGAGGTGCCCATGAAGCCGAGGTTGGCGGCGTCGACGATCGACGGGCCGGTCGCGGTCTTGTCGGCCTCGTGCGTCTTCTCGGCCGGCATCGCCTCGCCGGTGAGCATCGCCTGGTTGATCTGCAGGTCCTTCGTGCGCAGGAACCGCACGTCGGCGGGGATCATGTCGCCCGCCGCGAGCTGCACGATGTCGCCGCGCACGATCTGCTCGATGGGCAGCTCGCCCGTGACGGGACGGCCGTCGATGCGGCGGGTGACGGCGGCGGTCGTGCGGACCATGGCCTTGAGGTGCTCGGCGGCGCGCGAGGAGCGGTACTCCTGCCAGAACCGCAGCAGGACGCTGACCAGCACCATCGCGCCGATCGTGCTCACGCCGGTGTAGTCGGGGCCGTCGGCGGGATCGGCGAAGATCACGTCGGTGCACAGCATGACCCCGGCGAGGAACAGCAGGATCAGGATGAAGGGGTTCAGGAACGTCTTGAGCAGCTGCACGACGGCGGGCGCCGGCTTGTCGTGCCGGACCTCGTTCGTGCCGTAGCGGGCGCGGCGCTCCTCGACGGCGCGCTCGTCGATGCCGTCGATGTCGCTGGTGAACGCGCGCAGGGTGTGCACGGCGGGCTGGGCTGCGGAGTCGACGAGGATCCGCTGCTGCGCCGTGCTGAGGGCCGTGGTGGATTCGCCGCGCTTCTTCGTCCCGGGGCGCGGGGAGCGGGCGGTGTCGGGGAGGGTGAGCACCTGGTCGTTGACGCGGAATGCGCGCATGATCTGCCTAACGATGAGGGCGCGACGCAGGGCGCCGCTCCTCAGCAGGTCAGCAGGGAGGGCGGTTCGTCGCGAAGAGCGGGTGGGCTTCGGGAGGATCCCGGCACGACGTCCCCGACCAGGCCGAGTCGTCGGGGTCCCGTCCCGCCGGGGCGGGTCAATCGACTGTCACTGTCAGGCATGGTGGTCACCTCCGTCGGTCGGGTTCCGGATCGCGTGCGTGCGCACACGGTCGACCGGCCGCTGATGTGCGGACGGTCGCGCCGCGCGATGCGCGCCGCATCGGCACGGGTCATCGCGTCAGGATGACGGTATCAACATTCAATTGATTGCGCAAGTGAATGAAGTATGGATCCGTCCTCACTGCTCCCGTCGCAAAAGATGCCGCTATCCGGCGCTCAGAACGGCATCTTTTGCGACGGGAGCGGATCCGGGCGGGCGAACCCGAGGGGGCTCAGGCCGGCTGGAACCGGGGGCGCCGGGGCGGGCGCCGTTCGTCCGACGCCTGCGCGAGGGTGCCGTCGGCGGCGATGTGCTCGAAGACCGTCTCGACCAGGGTCACGATGTGCGGGTCGTCGACCCGGTACAGCTGCCTGCGCCCGTCCCGGCGGGCCGACACGACGCCGGCCGCGCGCAGCTTGGCGAGCTGCTGGCTCGTCGCGGGGATGGTCGCGCCGGTGCGTTCGGCGAGGGAGGTCACGTCGCTCTCGCCCGCCGCGAGCAGCCACACGATGTGCAGGCGGCCGGGGACGGAGAGCAGATCGAAGGTGCCCGCCGCGGCCCCGAGGCGCTCCGGTGTGGCGACGATCCGGTTCGGCTCGTTCACGAGCGACTCACCATCCATTCATTTGCGCAAGCAGTTGAGTGAGACTATCGTACGACATGGTCCGGCATCGGGCCGAGCAGCGTTCTGCCGAGGAGGTGATGACGATGAGTCATCCTGATCATCGGCCCCATCCTCTCCTCCCGCGCGCGCTCGCCGGCACGGCGCTGGTCTGCCCTCCGGCAGCAACCGGCTGACCCGCCGGACGCGCTCTTCTCATGGAGCCCGCCATGACGATCCTCCGCCCGTTCGCCGGCCACACCTCCGTCGGCGCGCGCTCCCGCACCCGGCTCGCGGCCGACGCCGTCGTGCTGGTCGGCTTCGCCGTCCTGCTCTTCCTGCTCATCCGTCTCGCGGAGGGAGTGGGGGCGCCGTTCAACCCGGCGAACGCCGCCTCGAGCGTCTCCACGGATCCGGCGAACCTGCCCTACTACGCGGCGCGCTCGCTGCTGCGCATGTTCGTCGCGCTCCTCGTCTCGCTGCTGTTCACCTTCGTGTACGCGACAGCGGCGGCGCGCTCGCGCCGGGCGGAGAAGGTGCTCATCCCGCTGCTGGACATCCTGCAGTCCGTGCCGGTGCTCGCATTCCTCTCGGTCACCCTGTCGATCTGGCTGGTGCTGTTCCCCGGATCCATGCTCGGCGTGGAATGCGCCTCGGTGTTCGCGATCTTCACCAGCCAGGCGTGGAACATGACCTTCGCGTTCTACAGCTCCCTGACGACCCAGCCGCGCGAGCTCGACGAGGCCGCCCGGCTGCTGCGGCTGACCAAATGGCAGCGCTTCTGGACGCTCGACGTGCCCAGCGGCATGATCCCGCTGGTGTGGAACGGGATGATGAGCTTCGGCGGCGACTGGTTCTTCCTGGTCGCCTCCGAGGTGATCTCGGTGAACAATCACACCTATGCGCTGCCGGGGATCGGATCCTACGTCGCCGCCGCGACCGACCAGCAGAACATCCCCGCGATCCTGCTCGCGATCGGGGTGATGGTGCTCATGGTGATCGGTGTCAACACGCTGTTCTGGCGCCCGCTGACGGCGTGGGCGGAGAAGTTCCGCATCGGTGACACCTCGGCGACCGTCGTGCAGCGCAGCATCACGCTGAGCGTGCTGCGGCACTCGGGCGCCTCCCGCTACCTCGGGGTCGTGCTGCGCCCGGTCGGACGCGGGCTCGACGCGCTCACCCGGCCGTTCGGCGTCGCCGACCGTCCGCTGCTCGTGAATGCGGGACGGCGCCGGGCCGGCGACATCGTCTTCGGTGTCGTGATCGGCGCACTCGTGCTGTGGGGCGTGATCGAGATGCTGATCTACATCCAGGGCGCGGTCGGCCTCGCGGAGTTCGGCAAGGCGCTGCTGCTCGGGTTCGTCACTTTCGCCCGCGTCATCGTGCTGATCATCGTGGCAACGCTGATCTGGGTGCCGATCGGGGTGTGGATCGGCATGAACCCTCGGGTCACCCGCTTCGCGCAGCCCGTGGTCCAGGTGCTCGCCAGCTTCCCGGCGAACTTCCTCTTCCCGTTCGTCACGCTGCTGCTGATCAAGACCGGCGTCAGCCTCGACATCGGCGGCATCTTCCTGATGGCGCTCGGCGCGCAGTGGTACATCCTGTTCAACGTCATCGCGGGCGCCTCGGCCATCCCTGCCGACCTCCGCGAGGCCTCCGTGAACCTCGGCGTGAGCCGCTGGCTGCGCTGGAAGCGGATGATCCTGCCGGCCGTGTTCGCCTCCTGGGTGACCGGCGGCATCACTGCGGCCGGTGGCGCCTGGAACGCGTCCATCGTGTCGGAGGTGGTGAGCTACGGGCACACCACGCTCACCGCGACGGGCCTCGGCGCCTACATCGCGAACGCCACCTCGGCCGGCGATTTCGCCCGCACTTTCGTCGGCGTGATCGTGATGACCCTGTTCGTCGTCGGCATCAACCGGCTGTTCTGGCGGCGGCTGTACCGGCTCGCTGAGACCCGCTTCTCCCTGACCTGACCTGACCTG
>JAFDWK010000045.1:0-7096 GCA_018268515.1 Actinomycetota bacterium | reverse complement strand
CCGCCGCGCTGGAGGTCGGCGCACCGCTGATCGACATCGACCGCGTGACGAAGTCGTTCCCCTCCGCCGACGGCACCACCCTGAACGTGCTGTCCGCGATCTCTCTCACGCTGCGCAAGGGCGAGATCGTCGCGCTGCTCGGCAAGTCGGGATCCGGCAAGTCCACGCTGCTGCGCACCATGGCGGGTCTCATCGCCCCGACGACGGGGGAGGTGCGCTACCGCGGCGAGCGGCTGGACGGCGCGAACCCGGGCGTGGGGATGGTGTTCCAGTCGTTCGCGCTCATGCCGTGGCTGACCGTGCAGGCCAACGTCGAGCTGGGGCTCGAGGCGCGCGGGGTGCCGGCGGCGGAGCGCCGGGAGCGCGCGCTCGCCGCGATCGACGTGATCGGCCTGGACGGGTTCGAGTCGGCCTATCCCCGGGAGCTCTCCGGCGGGATGCGGCAGCGCGTCGGCTTCGCCCGCGCCCTGGTGCTGCGCCCCGACGCGCTGCTCATGGACGAGCCGTTCTCGGCGCTCGACGTGCTGACCGCGGAGAACCTGCGCAATGAGATCATGTCGCTGTGGGCCCAGCCCGAATTCCCGACCTCATGCATCTGCATCGTCACGCACAACATCGAGGAGGCGGTGCTGCTCGCCGACCGGGTGATCGTGCTGGGATCCAACCCCGGTCACATCAAGGGCGAGGTGCCGATCCTGCTGCCCCGGCCGCGCGATCGCCGCAGCCCCACCTTCGAGACCACGATCGACGCGCTCTACGCGATGCTCACCGACACCGAGCGGGTGCCGGCCTCGTCGGTGGTGCCCGCACCGACCCCGCTCAGCCACCCGCTGCCGGACATCACAGTCGGCGGGCTGGCGGGCCTCATCGAGATCGTGCACGCGCACAACGGGCAGACGGACCTGCCCGACCTCGCCGATGAGCTGTCGTTCGAGGTGGACGATCTGCTGCCGCTCGTCGACGCCGCACAGCTGCTCGGATTGCTCGAGGTGGAGGGTGCGCAGGCGTTCCTCAGCGACGGCGGCCGGGAGTGGCTCACCGCCGACATCCAGACCAGCAAGGAGCTGTTCGCGGCGCGGGCGGTGCAGAACGTGCCGCTCATCCGCACGATCGTGAAGGCGCTGGAGAACAGCGACGACGGCGCCCTGCGCGACGATTTCTTCCTGGATCTGCTGCGCCGCGGCTATACGGCGGATGACGCCCGTCGCCAGCTCGACATCGCGATCGACTGGGGCCGCTACGGCGAGCTCTATGACTACGACGCCGACACCGGCGAGCTCGTGCTCGGGGAGCTCGCCGCCGAGGCCGAGCGGCACCTGGCGGCGGAGGGCGCCGCGGACTGAGTTCGGGGGCAGGGGCACGCGTCCGGCAGCCGGGCTGCCGGACCGTGGATCACCGCCCGAGGATCGCCCTGGCCTGGCGCAGCACCGGCTCGTCGACCATGCGGCCCTCGAACCGGAACACCCCGCCCTGGCCTTCGGCCTCGGCGAGCACGCGCTCGGCCCAGTCCCGTTCGGCGGGTGTCGCGGCATAGCCCTCGCGGATCACGGCGACCTGGCCGGGGTGGATGCACGCGGTCGCGTCGAAGCCGCTCGCGGCGGCGTCCAGGGCCTCGGCGCGCAGGCCGTCGAGGTCGGCGATGTCGAGGTGCACCGCGTCGATAGCGGCCTTCCCGAACGCCTTCGCCGCCAGCAGCACCCGGGAACGGGCGTGCCGGGCGACGTCGCGATAGCGGCCCGCATGCGCGCCCGCGGTGAACCGGCTCGACCGGCCCGCCATGCTCGCGACCAGGTCCTCCGCGCCCCACATCAGTCCGATGGTCGCGGGATGCGCGGCGATCTCCTCGGCGTGCACGACGCCGCGCGCCGTCTCGCAGAGCGCGAGCACTTGCAGGCCGGCAGCGTGCAGCGCGTCGAGGTCGGCGGCGGACTCGGCCTTCGCCAGCATCACGGTGCGATAGCCGGTGCCTGCGAGAGCGGCGAGATCGAGCGCGTGATCGGGAGTGCTCGCGGGGTTCACCCGCACGATCGTGCGCAGCGGATCCAGACCCGAGGCGGTCACCTTCGCGCGCGCGTCCGGCTTGTCGGCCGGGGCGACCGCGTCCTCGAGGTCGAGGATCACCGCGTCGGCGGCGGCGAGGGCCTTGGCATATCGGTCGTCGCGATCCGCGGGGCAGAACAGCAGCGCGGGCCCGGAGATCGCGCTCATCGCGCCCCCTCCGAGGGGAGGCACTGCATGAGGGTGGACCGGGTGGCGAGGGCGACGACCGTGCCGTCCTGGTTGCGGCCGGTGTGCGCGAACTGCACGATGCCCTGCCCCGGCCGCGACGATGACAGCCGCTTCGACACGATCAGCGTCTCCGCGTAGAGCGTGTCGCCGATGCGCACCGGCGCGGGGAAGGAGACGTCGGAGAAGCCGAGGTTCGCCACGATCGTGCCCATCGTGAGCTGCGCGACCGAGAGCCCCACCACCGTGGACAGCGTGAACATGCTGTTCACCAGACGCTCGCCGAACTCGGTGCCGGCGCTCCAGGCCGCATCCAGGTGCAGCGACTGGGTGTTCATGGTCAGCGTCGTGAACAGCACGTTGTCGGCTTCAGTGACGGTGCGTCCGGGGCGGTGCAGGTAGACCGCGCCCTCCTCGAACTCCTCGAAGTAGAGTCCCCGCTGCTCGATGCGCTTCCCGCTCATGCCGTCTCCCGCCCGCCGCTCGACGCCGCGGAGGCCGTCTCCGCCGTGTCGGGGGTGATCATCGCCAGGGTCTGTCCGCGCGTCACGGTGGCGCCCTGCACGACATGCAGCGCGACCGTGCCGGCGACGCCCGCGCGCAGCACGTGCTCCATCTTCATCGCCTCGACGACGAGCACGGGCTCGCCCTCGTCGACGTGCGCCCCGTCGGCCGCGTGCACGAGCACGACCGTCCCCGGCATGGGGGAGTCCAGGTGCGGCCGGCTCTCCGCCGCCGACGCCCCGGCATGCGCGATCCGGTCCACGGCGACGTCGAAGACCGCGCCGGCGTGCGCGATCGCGACGCGGTCGGATCCGGTCGCGAGGGCGGCGATCGTGCGGGTGACGCCGTCGATCGTGATCGTGCGTCCGGTGGTCTCGTCCGCGCGCAGCGCGGCCGTCACGGGGTCGGATCCGTCGACCGCGACCGACAGGACGGATCCGGATCCGGTCACGAGAACCTCGGCACGGCGCGCGCCGCACACCAGCCGGTAGCGGCGCGGAGCGGGGGGACCGAGGCGCCAGCCGTCGCGCCGGGCCCAGGGGCCCGACACGGTTGCGGCCTCGGCGTCGCGAGCGGCGTCGAGCAGCAGAGCCGCCTCTGCGAACACGCGGTCATCGGCGTCGGCGAACGCGAGGTCGTCGAAGCGGCGGGCGATGAGGTCGGTGTCCAGGTCGCCGGCCACCACCTCCGGCAGCTCGAGCAGTGCGCGCACGAACTCCACGTTCGTCGGGAAGCCGAACACGGCGCTCTCGTCGAGCGCGCGCACCAGGCGCCGCCGGGCCTCGTCGCGATCGGCGCCGTGCGCGATGACCTTGGCGAGCATGGGGTCGTAGTCGATCGACACGTCCAGGCCGTCGGTGAGGGCCGTATCGACCCGGATCCCCTCGCCGAGGGGATGGATCACGCGCTGCACGCGCCCGCCGGTGGGCAGGAACCCGGAGGCCGGATCCTCGGCGTACACGCGGGCCTCGATGCTGTGCCCGCGCAGCGCGACGTCGTCCTGGGTGAGGCGCAGCGCGTGGCCTGCGGCGATGAGCAGCTGCTGCTCGACGAGGTCGAGCCCGGTGACCTCCTCGGTCACGGGGTGCTCCACCTGCAGGCGCGTGTTCATCTCCATGAAGAAGAACTCGACGGTGCCGGTTTCGGAAGCGGGCGTGGAGGCCTCGACGACGAACTCGACGGTGCCCGCGCCGCGGTAGTCGACGCTGCGGGCGGTCTCGCAGGCGGCCGCGCCGATCGCCGCGCGCGTGGCCGCGCCCTGCGCCCCGGGAAGCATCTCGAGCAACGGTGACGGCGCCTCCTCGATCACCTTCTGGTGCCGCCGCTGCAGCGAGCACTCGCGCTCGCCGAGGTGGATCACGTTCCCGTGCGCATCGGCGAGGATCTGCACCTCGATGTGCCGCGGGGTGGTGAGGTAGCGCTCCAGGAACAGGGCGTCGTCGCCAAAGCTCGCGCTCGCCTCCCGTCGGGCGGCGGCGATCGCGTCGGCGAGGTGCGCCTCGTCCTCGACGACGTGCATGCCCTTGCCGCCGCCGCCCGCCGAGGGCTTGATGAGCAGCGGGTAGCCGATCCCCGGTGCCGCGGCGATGAGGTCGGCGTCGCTGAGGCCGGGGCGCACGATCCCCGGCACCGTGGGCACGTCGCGCTCGGCGACCGCGAGCTTGGCCGCGATCTTGTCGCCCATCGTGCGGATCGCGTCCGCGGTCGGCCCGATGAACACGATGCCGGCGTCGGCGCACGCCTGCGCGAAGGCGGCGTTCTCGGCGAGGAAGCCGTAGCCAGGATGGATCGCCTTCGCGCCGGTCGCCCGCGCCGCATCCAGCACGGCGTCGATGTTCAGATAGCTCTGCGCCGCGGGGGCGGGGCCGATCCGCACCGCGACGTCCGCGAGGGCGACGTGGCGGGATCCGGCGTCGGCGTCGCTGTACACGGCGACCGAGCGGATCCCGAGCCGGCGCAGCGTCGCGATGATGCGGCAGGCGATCTCGCCGCGGTTGGCGATGAGGACGGTGTCGAACAGGTCGACGGGGTCGGTATGACGCATCTCACTCACATCCGGAAGACGCCGAATCGGCGCTGGTCTGCCGCTCCGCTGGTGGCGGGCGCGTCGGTCGAGGGCGCCCGCATCACGACGTCGAGCGCGAGGCCCAGCACATCGCGGGTCTGGCCGGGCTCGATGATCCCGTCGTCCCACAGCCGGGCGGTGGAGTAGTAGGGGCTGCCCTGCTCGTCGTACGCGGCGCGGATCGGCACCTGGAACTCGGCCTCCTCTTCGGCGGACCAGGATCCGCCCGCGGCCTCGATCTGATCGCGGCGCACGGTCGATAGCACCGACGCGGCCTGCGGCCCGCCCATGACCGACACGCGGGCGCCGGGCCAGAGCCAGAGGAAGCGCGGCGAGTACGCCCGCCCGCACATCGAGTAGGTGCCGGCGCCGAAGGATCCGCCCACGACGACCGTGAGCTTGGGCACCGACGCGGTCGCGACGGCGTTCACCATCTTCGCGCCGTGCTTCGCGATGCCGCCCGCCTCGTACTCGCGGCCGACCATGAAGCCGGTGATGTTCTGCAGGAACAGCAGCGGCGTGCGGCGCTGCTCGCAGAGCTGGATGAAGTGCGCGCCCTTGAGCGCGGACTCTCCGAAGAGCACGCCGTTGTTCGCGATGATCCCCACGCGGTGGCCGTGGATGTGCGCGAACGCGGTCACCAGGGTGGTGCCGTACTCCGGCTTGAACTCGGTGAAAGCGCCGCCGTCGACGATGCCGCGGATGATCTCGCGCGCGTCGTAGGGCACGGTCAGCTCGACCGGGACCACGTCGAGCAGGTCGACGGCCGGGGGTTCCGCGGCCGCGGCGGTAGGGTCGGGCAAAGCCGGGGACGGGGGCAGCGTCGCCACGATGTCCCGGACGATCTGCAGCGCGTGCTCGTCGTTCTCGGCGAGGTGGTCGGCGACGCCCGAGATCCGGGTGTGCACCTCGCCGCCGCCGAGATCCTCCGCGGTGACGACCTCGCCGGTCGCCGCCTTCACGAGAGGAGGGCCGCCCAGGAAGATCGTGCCCTGGTTGCGCACGATCACGGTCTCGTCGCTCATCGCCGGGACGTACGCGCCGCCCGCGGTGCTCGAACCCATGACCGCGGCGATCTGCGGGATGCCGTCGCGCGACATCCGGGCCTGGTTGTAGAAGATGCGGCCGAAATGGTCGCGATCGGGGAACACCTCGTCCTGCATCGGCAGGAACGCGCCGCCCGAGTCGACGAGGTAGATGCAGGGCAGCTGGTTCTCCGCCGCGATCTCCTGTGCGCGCAGGTGCTTCTTGACCGTGATCGGGTAGTAGGTGCCGCCCTTGACCGTGGCGTCGTTCGCGACCACCATCACGTGCCGCCCGTGCACGAGCCCGATCCCCGCGACCACGCCGCCGGACGGCGCGTCGCCGCCGTACAGCCCGTAGCCCGCGAGGGGTGCGACCTCGAGGAAGGGGCTGCCGACGTCGAGCAGGCGGTCGACCCTGTCCCGGGCGAGGAGCTTGCCGCGCTCGATATGGCGGAGGCGGGACTTCTCCGGCCCGCCCAGGGCGGCCTCGGCGCGGCGCGCGCGCAGCTGGTCGACGAGCTCCCGGTAGGTCGGCGCGGGGGCGCTCGGCGCGGATGATTCGGACACAGCACCCTCCATTGGGCGACGACGGGACTCGTGATTCAGATTAGCGATCGTTAACTGAAATGTCCACGGGTCACCCTCCGAACGTCGCGACCCCGACATCGTGACAAGCGGAGAGGAGGCGCTTGTCACGCGTCCAGAGGGCTGCACCGGGCGAGATCAGAACAGATCCGAGCAGATGCACATCCACGACGCTCAGACCGCGGCTCTGCAGCGCGTGCCGCCCTACAAGGGTGAGCAGCTCTCCGTGCGTGAGGCGCGGCAGGCGGTGGAGGTTCCCGAGGAGCGAGAGCACTTCTGTGCGCTGCGCCATCGAGCCCAGGGCGAGTTCCTCGATCACGTACTCGTGCGCCGCGCATTCGTCCTGCTCGAGCAGGGTCGTCAACGTCCGATCCGCACGATGCAGATGATCGATCCAGATCGATGTGTCGACGAGGATCATGCGGCGGTGCGTCGACCGCGCGGCGCCGCGGCCGCAACGGGATCCGAGCCGCCGAGCGCGGCGAGACGCCGGCCCGATTCGATCCGGATCAGAGCCTCCAGCCCGGAACGCAGCAGTGCCGCGCGCTCGCTGATGCCGGTGAGTGCGGCGGCCCGTTCGAGCAGGTCGTCATCGAGGGTCACGGTCGTGCGCATGTCGACTCCGAATCACAGTGCGCATCAGATGATGCTCATTCAGATGATACGCCCGATGCGCGATCAGACCCCGTAC
>JAFDWK010000044.1:64367-70963 GCA_018268515.1 Actinomycetota bacterium | reverse complement strand
CGCCGGGTCCGGTGCGGCGTTCGGTGTCCGCACCGAGCAGCCCGGCGAACTCGCCGGCGGGCAGCCGATCGATACGGACACCGCCCGGATCCTCGCCGGCGGGGTGATCGCGTGGGAGCGGGTGCTCACGCATCCGGTCACCGGGGCGATCCTCGCCGTCGACCACTACCGGCCCAACGCGGACCTCCGCCGCCTCCTGCACGCGAGAGACTCCCGCTGCCGATTCTTCGCCTGCGGGCTGCCCCCGGTCGCCCAGGACCTCGACCACACCATCGACGCCGCATACGGCGGGGCCACCGAGGAAGGCAACCTCGGCGGGCTCTGCCGCAGACACCACGTCCTGAAACACCAGACCGCGTGGACCGTGACCCAACTCGGCGCCGGGGTGCTGGAATGGACCAGCCCCACCGGCGCCACCTACATCGACAAACCACCCCCACCCGTCACCTTCACCACCGCCGACCCGGATCCGCCCCCGGAACCCGATCGGGACTCGGCGCCGTTCTGATCCAGACCCCGAACCGGCGCCGTTCGGAGAGCGGCAGAAGCCGGCCGCCTGATCGGGGCGCCGAGGACCCGACGTCGATATCGACCGGCCGGTCTGATGGTCGCGGTCGCCGACCGCCTCGTCGGTCATCGGAAGCCGTCCCTCGGGGCCCGATGCACGCACGCGATGCGCTCGGATGATTCGCCCAGACGCAGCAAGCGATGCGCCCAGACACGACAGAGGATCCGCCCAGACGGCACCCGGGATCCGCGCAGAGAATGGACAGGTCACGGCCCGGTAACATGGGTGCGTATGCCGTGCGCGCGACGCGCGTGAGCCCCGAAACTGATCGGGCACAGACCCCTAGGGAGATGGAATCCGTGGCGAATCCTCTTGAGAAGCTGCTGCGCGCGGGCGAGGGACGGATCCTGCGCCGCCTGAACGGCGTCGTCAAGGCCGTCAACGCCCTCGAGGACGACTTCGCGAAGCTCAGCGACGAGGATCTCCGCAACGAGACCGCCGAGCTGCGCGCGCGGTACGAGAAGGGCGAGACGCTCGACCAGCTGATGCCGGAGGCGTTCGCCGCCGTCCGCGAGGCCGCGAAGCGCACCCTGGGCATGCGCGCCTACGACGTGCAGATCATGGGTGGCGCAGCCCTGCACGAGGGCAACATCGCGGAGATGAAGACCGGTGAGGGCAAGACCCTCGTCGCGACCTTCCCGTCCTACCTCAACGCGATCGCAGGCCAGGGCGTGCACGTCATCACGGTGAACGACTTCCTCGCGACCTACCAGTCCGAGCTCATGGGCCGCGTCTACCGCGCGCTCGGTATGACCACCGGCGTGATCGTCTCCGGCCAGACACCCGAGGTGCGCCGCGAGCAGTACAACGCCGACATCACCTACGGCACGAACAACGAGTTCGGCTTCGACTACCTGCGCGACAACATGGCGTGGCGTAAGGAGGACCTCGTCCAGCGCGGGCACTTCTTCGCGATCGTCGACGAGGTCGACTCCATCCTCATCGACGAGGCCCGCACGCCGCTGATCATCTCCGGCCCGTCCTCGGGCGAAGCCAACCGCTGGTTCGCCGAGTTCGCGAAGATCGCCCGCACCCTCGAGGCCGGCGAGGACTACGAGGTCGACGAGAAGAAGCGCACCGTGGGCGTGCTCGAGCCCGGCATCGAGAAGGTCGAGGATTACCTCGGCATCGACAACCTGTACGAGTCGGCGAACACCCCGCTGATCTCCTTCCTGAACAACTCGATCAAGGCTCTCGCGCTGTTCAAGCGCGACACCGACTACGTCGTCATGAACGACGAGGTCATGATCGTCGACGAGCACACCGGCCGCATCCTGGTCGGACGCCGTTACAACGAGGGCATCCACCAGGCGATCGAGGCCAAGGAGAACGTGCCGGTCAAGGCCGAGAACCAGACCCTCGCCACGGTCACCCTGCAGAACTACTTCCGCCTGTACGACAAGCTCGCCGGCATGACCGGTACGGCCGACACCGAGGCCGCCGAGTTCATGTCGACCTACAAGCTGGGCGTCGTGCCGATCCCGACGAACAAGCCGATGATCCGCCAGGACAAGCCCGACCTCGTCTACAAGAACGAGACGGCCAAGTTCGCACAGGTCGTGGAGGACATCGCGGTCCGGCACGAGAACGGACAGCCGGTGCTGGTCGGCACCGTGAGCGTCGAGAAGAGCGAGTACCTCTCCCGGCTGCTGAGCAAGAAGGGCATCAAGCACGAGGTCCTGAACGCCAAGAACCACGCCCGCGAGGCCGAGATCGTCGCCCGCGCGGGACGTCTGGGCGCGGTGACCGTCGCCACCAACATGGCCGGCCGCGGCACCGACATCATGCTCGGCGGCAACGCGGAGTTCCTCGCCGTGCAGGAGCTGAAGTCGAAGGGCCTGGATCCGGTCGAGACGCCGGAGGAGTACGAGCAGGCCTGGGATGAGACCTACGAGGCGATGAAGGACAAGGTCGCCACAGAGGGCTCCAAGGTCGTCGACGCCGGCGGCCTGTACGTGCTCGGCACCGAGCGGCACGAATCGCGCCGCATCGACAACCAGCTGCGCGGACGCTCCGGCCGTCAGGGCGACCCCGGCGAGAGCCGCTTCTACCTGAGCCTCACCGACGACCTCATGCGACTGTTCCAGCAGGGCGCCGCGGAGGCGATCCTCGCGCGCACGAACTTCCCCGAGGATATGCCGATCGAGTCGGGCCTTGTCACCCGGGCGATCCGCAGCGCGCAGAGCCAGGTCGAGGCGCGCAACGCCGAGATGCGCAAGAACGTCCTGAAGTACGACGACGTGCTGAACCGTCAGCGCGAGGCGATCTACACCGACCGCCGGCACATCCTGGAGGGCGACGACATCGCGGACCGGGTGAAGCACTTCGTGGAGGACGCGATCGGCGCGGTCGTCGACGACCACACCTCCGAGGGGCACACCGAGAGCTGGGACTTCGACAGCCTCTGGACCGAGCTGAAGACCCTGTACCCGGTCGACGTCACGATCGACGAGGTCGTCGCCGAGGCCGGCGGGCGCAAGGGCGGCATCACCGCGGAGGGGCTCAAGCGCGAGCTCGTCTCGGACGCCATGGTCGCCTACGAGAAGCGCGAGACCGCGCTGGGCGACGCGGCCACGCGCGAGCTGGAGCGTCGCGTGGTGCTGCAGGTGCTCGACCGCCGCTGGCGGGACCACCTCTACGAGATGGACTACCTGAAGGACGGCATCGGCCTGCGCGCGATGGCGCAGCGCGACCCGCTGGTCGAGTACCAGCGCGAAGGCTACGCGATGTTCCAGGCGATGATGGGCCAGATCAAGGAGGAGTCGGTCGGCTACCTCTACAACCTCGAGGTCGAGGTGCGTCAGGCCGGATCCGAGGGACTCACCGAGGTCGAGGCCAAGGGGCTCGTCGAGTCGGCGGGAGACCAGCGCCTGGAGTACTCCGCGCCCAACGACGCCGGCGACGTCGAGGTGCGCAACGACCGCGGCCAGGTGCAGCAGGCGGCCACGGATCGCCTGCGTCAGGCCGCTGCGCGCGCACAGTCCGAGAACGCCGAGGCCGAGGAGCCCGCCGCCCGCGGAGCCTTCGGCCAGCGCGTCGACGGCGGTGATGCTGCGCCGGCGAATCGTGCCGAGCGCCGGGCGCAGAGCAAGCGGAAGTAGATCCGGAGCGCTCCGAGCAGATGTGGAAGGCCGGCACCCGATCGGGGTGCCGGCCTTCCGCGTCTCGTCGCGCAGACGGCGGGCGGCAGCCGCTGCCGCCCGCCGGTCGCGATCGCCGGGCGGTCCGTGCGGGATCCGGCGCCGGCCTGCGGCGCTGGCGCGTGCACGAGAGGCTCTCCTGCGGGCGGTAATCTTGGCCGATGACACCGAGAACCTTCGACCAGTCGTCCAAGCTGAAGAACGTCCTGTACGAGATCCGCGGCAGCGCACTCGTCGAGGCGACGCGGCTGGAGGCGGCAGGTCACTCGGTGCTCAAGCTGAACACCGGCAATCCCGCCATCTTCGGCTTCGAGGCCCCGCAGCAGATCGTGCGCGACATGCTCGCAACCCTGCCGACCGCACACGGCTACAGCGAGAGCAAGGGCATCATCTCCGCACGCCGTGCCGTGGTCAGCCGCTACGAGCAGGTCGACGGCTTCCCGCTCGTCGACCCCGAGGACGTCTACCTCGGCAACGGGGTCTCCGAGCTCATCACGATGACCATGCAGGCGCTGCTGGACGAGGGCGACGAGGTGCTCATCCCCGCGCCGGACTATCCGCTGTGGACCGCGATGACCAGCCTCGCCGGCGGAACCCCGGTGCACTACCTGTGCGATGAGGAGAACGGCTGGAATCCGGATCTGGAGGATCTGCGCTCCAAGGTGACCCCGCGCACCAAGGCCATCGTCATCATCAACCCGAACAACCCCACCGGTGCCGTGTACTCCCGCGAGGTGCTGCAGGGCATCGTCCAGGTGGCACGGGAGAACGATCTGCTGCTGCTGTCGGACGAGATCTACGACCGGATCCTGTTCGATGACGCCCAGCACATCCCCACCGCGACGCTCGCGCCCGACCTGCTGTGCCTGACCTTCAACGGCCTCTCCAAGACGTACCGCGTGGCCGGATACCGGTCGGGCTGGCTCGTCATCACCGGCCCGCGACAGCACGCCAAGGGGTTCATCGAGGGCATCACGCTGCTCGCCTCCACCCGGCTCTGCCCGAATGTACCGGCGCAGCACGCGGTGCAGGCCGCGCTCGGCGGCGTGCAGTCGATCGAGGCGCTGATCGCTCCGAGCGGCCGCCTGCATCTGCAGCGCGACGCCGCCTGGGAAGGGCTGTCCGCGATCCCGGGCGTCAGCTGCGTGAAGCCGACCGGTGCGCTGTACGCGTTCCCGAGACTGGATCCGGACGTGCACGAGATCCACGACGACGCGAAGCTCATCTACGACCTCCTGGTGGCCGAGCGGATCCTGCTCGTGCAGGGCACCGGCTTCAACTGGGCGACGCCGGATCACCTGCGCGTCGTGACGCTGCCCGAGCCGCGCGTGATCACCGAGGCGATCGAGCGCCTCGGCAACTTCCTGGCGAGCTACAAGCAGTAGCCGTCCCACTGCCCGTGCCGCCCGTCGTCGCTCAGACCGCGGCGGGGGTGGCCCGGCGGCGTGCACGCCGGGTCGTGGCGGGGCCCTGCTCGTCGCGCAGCAGTGAGCCGGCGAGCCCCCGCACGGCGGCCGTGAACGGGGAGCGTCCGGAGACGTCGGCCACGGGCCGGGCGTGCAGCGCGGCGGCATCCAGCGCGCGCTGATCGTGCGGCAGGAAGTGCACATCGCGGATCCCGGAGAAGCGGTCCAGGGCGCGGCGGATCTGGCCTCGTGCGTCGATGCCGAGCGGACCGGGGCGCACCCGGTTCACGGCGACCGTGACGGGCGTGTCGCCGATCTCGGCGCGCAGCTCGGAGTAGCCGCGCACGAACCGGGCGATGCCCAGCGGGTCGGCGGAGGCGACCGCGACGATGCGGTCGGCGCTGCGCAGCGCGGTAAGCGTCGCGGCGTTGCGGCGCGGACCCTCCAGGTCGCTGATGATCTCCTCATCCGCCTCGAGCGGGGCCGCGACGTCGACCACCGTGACCGTGCTCCAGCGCCGGCACGCGTCCAGTGCGGCCTGCAGGCGGGTCTCGGACAACTCCGGCCATCGTGAGGGCCGGTTGATCCCCACCAGCACGTCGAGGCCGCCGCCGGCGGATTCGACAGGGCTGGACAGCCGGCTGAGCTCGGCCCCGTCGAGGAGTCCGAGTTCGGCTCTGCGGCATGCTGCGGCGATGCCGGGACCGTCGTCGGTGAGGCCGAGCAGGAGGGCGATCGCCGGGGCGTGCGTGTCCGCATCGACCAGTGCCACCCCCCGATCCGGCGCGGCCAGGAGTGCGGCCAGCTGCACCGCCACGGTGCTGCGCCCCGGAGCACCGTGCGGTCCCCACACGGTGATCAGCCGGTTCGACGCGCGCTCCGCCGCAGCGCTCTCGTCCCGCTCTCCGGCCGCGCCGGATCCGTCCGCCGGCGTCAGGGCGTTCGCCAGCAGCGCGTCCGCGACATCCCAGCCGCTCGCGTCGGCGGGCAGCGGGGCGGACAGCCCGTGCCGCTGCGCGACGCGGGCGGCCGCGGGGCCGTCGCCCAGGGTCAGGATCCGCACGCCGGCGCGATCGCACGCGCCGCGCAGCGCGCCGCTGAGCCACGCCCGTTCCGCCGGGATCAGCAGGGCGTCCGCGTCGCGCAGCTCCTCCGCATGCGCCGCCAGATGCGACGCCTGCTCGGGTGCCATCCGCGCGATCACCTCGATCCCGGCGAGCTCGAGCTCGTCGGCGATCGCCTCGGCGCGCTCCGGGGCGAGCGCGAGCACGATGCCCGTCATGACCGCGCCCCGACCGGCACCACGGACAGCGACGAACCGCCGGTCAGGGCTGCGAGGACCTCGCCGACCTTGGCGCGGCTGACCACGAGCTCCAGCGTGGTGCTCTTCGCCGACAACGGACCGTCATCACGGTCGACCGACGCGACCGTGGCCTCCGGGAGCAGCACGCGCGGTTCCTCGAAGCCCTTGCCCCCGGAGAG
>JAFDWK010000044.1:46703-64322 GCA_018268515.1 Actinomycetota bacterium | reverse complement strand
GTGCTGCGCACCACGACCGCGGTGGTGCGCCCGTCGTCCGCGTCCGCCGCCGCGGTCGTCGGCACGAGCTCGCCCTCCGCGATCGTGCGCGTCGCGATCAGCCCCGGCTCGAGCGTGCCCGGGGTGAGGTAGCCCGCACCGACCGTGCCCAGCACGACGTCGACGACCCGCACGTCCGCGGAGGTCAGCGGCTCTCCGGGCACGATCGTGCGCACGGCCTGCAGTGCCGGGCTGGTCTGCTTCGCCGCGCCGACGATCAGCCACACGCCCGCGACCGACAGGACGATCAGGGCGAGGCCGATGAAGAAGCGCAGATCGGTCCAGGGCCGGCGGGCGGCGCGTGCGGTGCTCATGTGCTCATGGTCACAGAATCCGGATCCGCCCCGTCGAAGTTATCCACAGGTCTAGGACCGCTGCGCCGCAGGCCCCGGCGCGGAGGACAATGGGGACATGCCCGACGCATCCATGCCTGCACCGCGCTACCTCGCCCCGGCCCAGGTCGCCGAGCTCCTCGGAGTGCAGGTGGACGAGATCGTCGAGCTCATCCTGCAGGGCGGCCTCCGCGGCGCCCGGCTGGGATCCCCGGCCGCGTGGCGGGTCGAGGAGGCCTCGATCGCGGAGTATCTCGCAGACCAGGCGGAGGATGCGCGGCGCAGGGCGCTGTGGCGGCAGGCCAACGCCGCGAGCTTCCCCGAACTGTGGGGGCCGCCGGTCCGCCTCGGCGAGTGAGCGCCGCCGCGGACCGATCCGCGTGCAGCGCGCACCTGCTTCCGCTCAGAGCATGCCGGGCGCTGGTGCATCCGTGCCGATGGACAGCACCGAGGCGAACGGCACGAGGCGGAACCCGGTGACGGCGCGCGCCCGGCGCGGAGCGCCCGCGTCATGCAGGGCGAGGTCGAGATGGTCCGCCCCGGCGCGGTCGATCGTGCCGGCCAGGACGGTGCCGGACCGGGTGTGCAGCGTGACCCCGCTGCGGCGACGCGCGAGATCCCGCACCACGAAGCCGAACGTCATCCGCTCCCGCAGCGGATTCAGCGGCTCCGTCACCGCACTGCTCGCCAGCAGCGCGCCGTGGTCCAGCGCCCACAGCTCCACCGCATGCGCCGGCAGCAGCACGAGCCCCGGAGCGTCCTGCGGCTGCACCGCGGCCCAGTCCGCGCCGACGGCGCGCAGGCGCCCCCGTACCCGGGTGGAATCGGTGAGCACCGCGGCGACCGTGCTGCCCTCGTCGACGAGCACGCCCAGCCGGCTGCGCAGGTCCAGCCGGGCGATCCGCAGCCGTTCCGTCTCCGCGTCCAGGGCGGCGCGCTCCGCCTCCCAGCCTGAGGCGATCTGGTCCTCGAGGTCCTCGAACAGCCGATCCCATTCCATGCCGTAGAGGGTACGGGAACGGCGGATCCGGACATACGGGTTATCCACATTCCTGGCGGGATCCGCCCCACGGCGCCCTCGGATGTGCTCGAATGCCAGTCACGCCATCCGAATCTCGAGGGGGAGAACGCCGATGATGACACTCGAGGACTTCGCGCCGCAGCCGACGTCCGCCGCGGAGCTTCCGGATCCCACGCCGCTGCTGCAGAGCCTCACGCGCGGCGTCCTCGAGGTGCTGGCGGGCGTGCGCGAGGCGGATCAGCTCGCGAGGTGGTTCACGGAGGAGGCCTTCCTGGTGCTCACCACCCGTGCGAGTCTGTCGGCACGTGCCCGCAGCGCCCGCGGCGTGGCACCGGCCCGGCCGGTCTTCCGGATCCTGTCCACGCACGTGACCGCACCCGCGGACGGCATCGTGGAGGCGACGCTCATCGTGCAGACACCGGGACGGGCGAGGGCGGTCGCGGTGCGACTCGAGGGGATGGACCGGCGCTGGCGGGCGACCACGCTCGCGATGCTCTGAACCATGCTCGTCATCCTCTGAACAATGCCGCGCGGGCGCGGCCGGGGATACGGCCTAGGCTTACAGGGTGTCGACACTCAGTGACCTCGCCCAGGCTCAGGGCTGCCTCGCCGACGAAGACGTCGAATGGCTGCATCGACTCGCGGGGGACGGCCAGCTGCTCGCCGATCTCGCCTCCGCGGACATCGTGATCTGGATCGCGACGGCCGACGGATCCTTCATCGCGGTCGCGCACACGCGCCCGAGCGGCGCGGCGACCCTGTTCTACCGCGACATCGTCGGCGAGCGGGTGCGTCCGCAGTGGCGCACCCAGGTGCAGGGTGCGTTCGACACGGCCGAGATCGTCGACTCCTCCAACCCCGACTGGTTCGAGGAGACGCCGACCAGGGTCAGGGCGGTGCCGATCGTGCGCTCCCGTGTCAAGGACGGCGAGCGCGCCCGCCCGATCGGGGTGCTCACCCGGCACACGAACCTCGGGGAGGCGCGCACGCCCTCCCGCCAGCAGATCACGTTCAACGAGGCCGCCGACGACCTGTTCGGCATGATCTCGGTCGGGGGGTTCCCCGACCTGTCCGCGCCGACCTCGCCCCGCCGCGGTGCTCCGCGCGCCTCGGATGGACTGATCCGCATCGACGTCGACGGGATCGTCACCTTCGCCAGCCCGAACGCCCTGAGCGCGTTCAACCGGATGGGCTTCGACGAGGAGCTCGAGGGGGAGTCGCTGGTCGAGGTGACCACGCGGATCATCCCGCCGTCGCGGCAGGTGGACGAGTCGCTTCCCGTCGTCGTGACGGGACGCGCGCCCTGGCGCACGGATGTCGAGGCGCGCGGGGTGACGGTGTCGCTGCGGGCGATCCCGCTCAAGGATCACGGCACCAGGATCGGCGCGATCGTGCTGTGCCGCGACGTCTCCGAGCTGCGGCACCAGGAGCAGGAGCTCATCACCAAAGACGCGACGATCCGCGAGATCCACCACCGGGTGAAGAACAACCTGCAGACGGTCGCGTCGCTGCTGCGGATCCAGGCGCGTCGCACGCACTCGGAGGAGGCGCGGGACGCGCTCACGCAGGCGATGCGCCGGGTCGAGTCGATCGCCGTGGTGCACGACACCCTCGCCGGGGGGCTCGCACAGAAGGTCGACTTCGACGAGGTCTTCGCCCGCGTGCTGAAGCTCGTCGCCGAGGTCGCCTCGGCCCCGAACACCCGTGCGCGCACGCAGTCGACCGGCCGTTTCGGGGTGCTCCCGAGCGACTACGCGACACCCCTCGCCCTCGCCCTCACCGAGGTCGTCACGAACGCCGTGGAGCACGGGCTGGCCGGTCAGGAGGGCACGGTCACCATCGAGGCGCAGCGCACCGACGAGAACCTGCGCGTGATCGTCAGCGACACCGGGCACGGTCTGCCTGAAGGGCGGATCGGTCAGGGCCTCGGCACGCAGATCATCCGCACCCTCATCCAGGGCGAGCTCGGCGGCACGATCGTCTGGGAGGGCAGTGAGGGCGAGGGCACCGTCGTCACGATCGACATCCCGATGCGCTGGATGAAGAGCTGAGGCGCGCGGCATCCCTGCGGCGTCATCGCCGAAGGCTGGGCGAGGATCAGGCGCGAGTGCTGAACGTCGAGGAAAGCACAAGTCCCGCTCCACCCAGCAACGTGATCTCGTCGGGATCCGGAGCGAACTCCACAGAGGGCGTTCGGCCCCGCTCCGGCGCGAGCCGGTCGACCCAGGAGCGCAGGGCCGCCTGCAGGGCCGGTCCGCCAGTGCAGACATCGCCGTGCAGGATGTAGTGGCCGGGGGCGAGGACCTGCTCGTTGTTCGCGATCCCGATCGCGAGGTTCCGCGCATACAGGTCACGCAGATCGGCTGCGGCCTCGCTTCCACCATCGGCGAGGGCGGCGAGTCTCCGGGCGTCCATCAGCGCGGCTCCCTCGAGTCCGAGTGCGGCCGCGCGCTCGCGCAGCCAGCCGAGCGTCGCCACAGTCTCCCAGCAGCCACGCCGACCGCATCGGCACAGCTCTCCGTCCAGTTGCACGATGGTGTGACCCGATTCGCCGCCGGCACCGTCCTGCCCTCGCACGACCTCCCCGCCGTACACGATCCCGAAGCCCAGCGCCTCGCCGGTGTACACCGAGGCGAAATCCTGGATGTCCCGGCCGAGCCCGAACCATCGGTCGCCGAGCGCCTGCACCCGCGGATGGTGATCGACGAGCGTGGGGACGCCGAAGCGCTCCTCGAGGATCGAGACCACGGGCAGGCCGTTCAGCCCCGGAGTGAGATGCATGGAGATGATGCTGCCCGTCCGGGTGTCGACCATGCCCGCGGCCGCCACTCCGATGCCGACCAGGTCGGCGGCGGCGAAGCAGCCGTCGGTCACGCTCCGCAGCGCGCGGACGATCTTCTCGACGGGGGCGCCGCGATCGTACGTCTTCGTCCTCTGCTGGCGGATCGAGCCGTCGAAGGCGATGCGGGCCGCCGTCACGAAGTCGGGGGAGAGGCGCACCGCACCGAGCGACGGGCCGTTACTGCGGAACCACAGCGGCCGGGCGGGCTTTCCTCCGGCCTCTGACGGCGCGATGGGATCGCCTTCCACGAGCGTTCCCGACTCGAGCAGCGGCTGCAGGATCGTGGCGATCGTGGCGCGGTTCACGCCCAGGCGGCGCGCGAGTTCGGCGCGGCTGCTCGGCCCCAGCCGGTGCAGGGTCTCCAGGACGCGTCCGCGATTCGTCTCGCCGATGGCGGTGGTCGTGATCAGACGACGTCGCGAAGGGCGACGGGACAGACCGTCCTTCGGCTGAGGTGCGGGCGACGCGGCCATCGGCATTCACCTTTCGGTCGGAGCGGCCGGCAGCTTCCGGCACATTGAGAGTTTACGATCAAGTAAGTATGGTTTAGAGTCATACATACCTCCAAGGCGGAGTAAAAGGAACACCATGATGAAGTGGGGTAGGCAGTGAACCAGAGTCGGTCCGTGCGGGTCGGTGTGGTCGGTGGAGGGATCCGCGGAGGCATGTTTGCGCGAGCGCTGCAGGAGGACGCCGCCGCCGAGGTCGTGGCGATCTGCGATCGGAGCGCTCCCGTCTGCGAGTCGGCGGCGCGGGCGCTGGGGGTTCCCGGCTACGCCGACGTGGCGGAGATGCTCGCGGCCCACCCGGAGCTCACGGCCGCGGTGATCGCGACGCCGGACTTCGCGCATCGCGAGGCCGCGGTCCAATGCGCTCGCGCGGGGCTGGATCTGATGATCGAGAAGCCTCTCGCGACGGGAACGGACGATGCCGAGGCGATCGCCGCCGCCGCGGGGGAGGCGGGGGTGCGGGTCATGGTTGGTTTCGAGAACCGCTGGAACATCCGCTTCGCCTCCGCGCGCGAGCTTCTGGGCTCGGCCGCGGAGTCCCGCGTCACCGCCCAGATCGTCCACCTCAACGACACGATCCACGTCCCCACCCGGATGCTGTCCTGGGCGGGGCTCAGCTCGCCGGCCTGGTTCCTCATGCCCCACACGCTGGACCTCGCCTGCTGGATCGGCCGCACGCGTCCGGTCGCCGTGTACGCCGTCGGTGCGCGCACGGTGCTCCCCGAGGCCGGCGTGGACACCTGGGACCGGGTCACCGCGCTGTTCACGATGGCCGACGGCTCGCACGTGAGCCTGAACTCCTCCTGGATCCTGCCGGAGTCGATGCCGGCGGTGTTCGACTTCCGCTACGAGATCCAGACGGCGTCCGAACTCGTGCACATCGACGGGTCGAACAACGGTGTGCTGAGGTACGACGCCGACGGCGCGCACTGGCCCCAGTACGGGGTGCATGAGCATGGTGGGCGGATCGAAGGCGTGCCGATCGACATGGTGCGCGACTTCGTCCGCCTCGTTCGCGGCGAGGACGTCGACGTGCCTGGTCTTGCGGACGGGCTCCTGATCACCGAGGCCATCGCCGCCGTGCACACCTCTCTCGAGACCGGCCGGGTCGTCGAGATCGCCGACTGACATCGTCATCATCCCCCCTGAAGAACACCCACCTCCAAAGAAGGAGCACGGAAATGAACTCTTCCCTCTCGGCCGGAACCGGCCTCTCACGCCGGCAGATCCTCCAGCTCGGCGGCTTCGCCGTCGGCGCGGTCGCGCTCGCCGGCTGCGCGCCCACCTCATCGCAGAGCGGAGACGCGCCGCTCACCCCGGGCGCCAAGCCGTCGGGGCAGATCAGCATCCTAGACGACAACACCAACAACGTGTTCAAAGCCAGCGCGATCGCGGCATTCGAGAAGAAGACCGGGATCAAGGTCGTCACCTACCAGCAGGGCAACTTCAACGACCTGCACGACAAGATGGCCACCATGTTCGCAGCGCAAGACTCCTCGTTCGACGTCGTGATGACGTGGGCCGGATGGTCGGCAGAGTTCGGCCAGGCGGGCTGGCTGGAGGAGCTGGACGCGTCGGCGGTGCCCAAGGACCTGATCCAGCCGGCGCTGGACGCGGTGTCCTGGCGGGGCAAAGTCTATGGACTGCCGAAGTTCGTCAGCGTCCAGACCATGTTCTGGAACAAGGAACTGTATCAGCAGGCGGGCCTGGACCCCGATGCCGGTCCGCAGAACTGGGACGAGTTCGTCGCCACGGCGAAAAAGCTGACCACGGGGGACCGCTACGGCTACGCCTGCGACATGGGGAACCCGGCCGGCGCCTATCAGAACTTCCTCCGGATGCTGCTACTTAACGGCGGCGAGATGTACGACGCCGACTACAAGCCGACCTTCGCGAGCGACGCCGGCGTCGAGGCGCTGTCCAAGCTCGTCGACCTGCTGCAGGTGCACAAGGTTATGGATCCCTCGTCCCTGCAGATCACCAACGCCTCCGACCTCGCCGACCTGTTCGCGCGGGGCAACACCGGCATGGTCTTCAACTGGCCGTTCCAGTACGCCGTCGCCACCGCAGGCGCGGCGAAGACATCGGCGGCGACGGTCGGCAACGGGCTCATCCCCGGCATCTCGGTCCGCTCGGCATCGATCGACGGCTCCGAAGGGTTCGCGATCAACAAGTTCTCGAAGAACAAGGAGGCCGCGCTCGCGTGGCTGCAGTTCGTCACGACGGGCGACGTGCAGATGGACATCGTTAAGAAGGAGGGATGGTTCCCGGTCTCGAAGACGGTGCTGGACGAGCCGGCCGCGCAGAAGGCGCTGCCGATCCTCTCCACTTACAAGGAGTCCACGCAGTACGTCACCAAGCGTTACGGGACGCCCTGGTCCAATGAGCTGGACCAGGCGCTCTCGGTCCAGCTCATCAACGCGATGAACGGCAAGACCTCGCCGAAGGACGCGCTGACCGCGGCGCAGAAGACCGCCGAGGACCTTGTCAAGAAGTACCTGAAGTAGGTGCGTGGCCATGGCTGTGAACTTTGCGGAGAGGAGCCGGAGGCGGGATCTGCGCTTCGGAGCGACGATGATCGCGCCGGCGGTGCTCATCGTCCTGATGCTGCTCGGCTATCCGATGGGATACGCCGTGTACATGTCGTTCCAGGAGTGGAACGACAAGCTGGGCGCGCAGCATCCCTTCGTCGGCCTGGCGAACTACGGCCAGCTGGTGACCGATCCCGCGGTCCAGCGCGCGCTGGAGCGTACGGCATACTTCTCGATCATCACGGTGCTCGGCGGTGTCGCGCTCGCTGTGGGTATCGCTGTCTTGCTGAACCGGGAGTTCCGGGGACGTACGCTCGCACGCGTGCTGCTGCTGGTGCCGTGGGCGGTGCCGCCGGTGGTGAACGGCATCATGTGGAAGCTCATCTTCGACGGGAGCACCGGGATCGCCAACACGGTGCTCCGCGGCCTGGGGCTGATCAAGACCAACGTGCAGTTCCTGTCCGATCCAGCCATGGCCATGAACATCCTCATCTTCGCGGAGACGTGGAAGCTGCTGCCGTTCCTGTGCCTGCTGATGCTGGCGGCGCTGCAGGGCATCCCGGCCAACCTTTATCGCGCTGCCGCCATCGACGGCGCCGGGGCGTGGAGCACCTTCTGGCGGATCACGCTGCCGAACATGCGCGCCGCGCTGATGTTCGCGCTGATCGTGCAGTCGATGTGGTCGCTCAAGGTGTTCGACACGATCTACGTGCTCACAGGCGGATCCGGCGGGCCCGCCGAGGGCACCACCACGATCAACTTCCTCGCGTATCTGGTCAACTTCAGCAATCTGGATCGCGGGTACGGGTCGGCGATGGCGGTGGGGATCATGATCCTGGTGCTGGCGGTCGCCGTGTTCTGGATCCTCGTCTTCGGCGGGTTCAGCAGGAAGAGGAGGGAAGCGGATGCATGAGATGCCCGACACCGCGCTCGTGACCGCTGCGCGGCCGCGGAGCCGCAGGGTCACCCGCCGGGGCCGCCGGCGCATCACTGCGATCCTGTGCGCGATCCTCGTCGTGCTCGTGATGGCGTTCTTCCTGGCGCCGTTCCTGTGGATGTTCGTGTTCAGCGTGTATCCGGCCACGGCGCTGCAGGGCTCGTCCCCGGACCTGTCGCCGTCCCGGATCACGCCGGACTCCTACCTCCGGCTGCTGTCGGACGGCTCCTTCCTGACCCCGATGGCGAACTCCGCGATCGTCGGGCTGTCGACGACGATCATCTGCATGGCGGTAGGGGCGTCGTGCGCCTACGCGATCGCGCGGTTCAAGTTCCGGGGGCGGCAGCCGCTGCTGCTCGGCATGATGACGGTGCAGGCGATCCCGGTGATCGTGCTCGCGGTGCCGCTGTTCATCCTGCTGCGCTCGGTGGGGCTCTACGACCAGCTGCTCGGGCTCATCGTCACCTACACGGCGTTCATCCTGCCGCTGGTGATCTGGATGCTCGTGGGGTTCTTCGAGGACATCCCGCCGAGCCTGGAACGGGCGGCCCGGATCGACGGATGCAACCGGCTGCAGATCATGTACCGGATCGCATTCCCGCTCGCCGCCCCCGGCATGGCGGCGACGGCGATCCTCGCGTTCATCACGAGCTGGAGCGACTTCTTCCTCGCGAAGGTGCTCACCTCGAACACCGCGGTGACACTGCCGGTGAAGACGGCGGCGTTCCAGGGGCTGTTCGCGATGGACTACACGTCGGCCGCGACGGCGGGAGTGATCACGGCGGTGCCCGTGCTGATCCTCACCCTGGTCGCGCAGAAATGGATCATCCGTGGGATGACCGAGGGAGCGGTGAAAGGCTGATCATGGCACAGATCGAACTGTTGGACGTGGCCAAGGCGTATGGGCGTCCGAAGCGCGGGCAGGAGGCGAGGAAGGCGGTCTCCGACTTGAGCTACGTGATCGAGGACGGGCACTTCGTCTCGCTGCTCGGTCCCTCCGGATGCGGCAAGACCACGACCCTCAACATGATCGCGGGACTCGAGGACATCTCCTCGGGGGAGATCCTCATCGACGGGCGCCGGGTCGACGACCTGGACCCCGACAAGCGCGACCTCGCGTTCGTCTTCCAGGACTACGCGCTTTACCCGCACATGAGCGTGTACGAGAACATCGCGTTCGGGCTGCGGATGCGCAAGGTGCCCAAGGACGAGATCGACCGGCGGGTGCGCGATGCCGCCAAGCGGCTGGACATCGCGCATGTGCTGGACGCCAAGCCGAAGAAGCTGTCCGGCGGGCAGCGTCAGCGCGTCGCCCTGGCACGGGCGATCGCACGCCGTCCCGCGGTCTTCCTCTTCGACGAGCCGCTATCGAACCTGGATGCTCTGCTGCGGGATCAGACGCGCAGCGAGCTGAAGATCCTGCACCGCGACCTGGGGGCGACGAGCGTCTACGTGACCCATGATCAGGAGGAGGCGATGACCCTCTCCGATCGGATCGCGGTGATGAGCCGAGGCCGCCTGGAGCAGTACGGCAGCCCGTTCGAGGTATACCACGAGCCGGCTACCGAATTCGTCGCGTCCTTCGTCGGCAAGCCGCGGATGAACATCTTCACCGTCGTACGGACAGAGCAGGGGCGCTATGCGCTGCCGGGCACGTCCTTCGTCCTGGAGCTGGGGGCGCTGGAGTCCGAGGAGGTGCGGGTGGGAATCCGACCGGAGGAATGCGACCTGAGGTCGCCGCAACAGGGCGAACAGCCGCATGGCGCAGTGATCGGGGTTGAGCCGCTCGGCAACGTCTCGGATGTGCTGCTCAGCGTGGGGGAGGCGACCTTCATGGCGCGGGTCCCCGGCTTCGGTTCGCTTGCCGTCGGAGCACCGGTAGTCATTGGGACGGAACGTGCGCGTCTGCATTGCTTCGACACCCAGACGGGACTGCGCCTCAGAACCGCTGCCTGAGGACCAAAGACCCCTGGTGAGGGGATGAGGAAAGTGGAGCCCGGTTCCCGTCAAGGAACCGGGCTCCACTGCTGCGAGGGGACCGGATGGGATGACCGGCGGGGAGAGTGGCAGTCGGCCCCGGGGTCAGCCGGCGCGGCGGGCGCGGGCGGCGCGGCGCTTCAGGGCGCGGCGCTCGTCCTCGCTGAGGCCACCCCACACGCCCGAGTCCTGGCTGGTCTCCAGGGCGTACTGCAGGCAGATCTCGGTGACGGTGCACCGGGCGCACACGGCCTTCGCCTTCTCGATCTGATCGACGGCCGGACCGGTGTTCCCGACGGGGAAGAACAGTTCGGGGTCGACGGTGAGACAGGCGGCCTTGTCGCGCCAATCCATGGGGGCTCCTCGGTGTGGAAATGTCATGGGCGCGCGAGGCTCACGAGCCCGGAATTCGTAGGCGGCGTTCGGGGGTTCGACGCCCATCGGTGATGCGAGCGGATGCTCGCCCCACGCCGCTGTGGGAGCACATGGCTGTGATCTATTCTCTTACATGAAAGGCGAACGATCAAGGATTTTCTGCACTCCGGGTGAATCGGAGGAGAACCGCGAGGAAACGCCGCAGCCCGTCGAGACCCCAGGAGCCCTGTTCATGCGCACGTCGAGACTGACCATCGCCGCAGCGGCCCTGCTCTTCCTGGAGGCCGGCGCGCTCCTCGTGATCACGCTGATCGAGGTCTTCGGGCTGAGCTCGGGAGCCGCGTCGTCACTGCCCGCGGCGTGGGGGCTCATCGGCCTCAGCGCGATCGGCGCGGTGGGGATCGCCGGCCTCGCCGTCGCCGTGCTGCGCGGGAAGTCGTTCGGGCGCAGCGGCGGGCTGGTGGTGCAGATCCTCGGCATCGCGACCGGCCTGAGCGCGATCGGCGCGCAGCCCTTCCCGGCCGCGTTCGTGCTCGGCCTCGTGATCCCCGGTGCGCTGGGCGGTGTGCTGCTGATCCTCGAGGCGCGCCGCGCGGCCGCGGAGGCGCGCCGGCGCGACGGCGAGACCCGTGGCGCGGACGGCGCAGGCGGGTAGCGCGCCGACGGACCCGGCGCCGCAGCGTCAGGCGGCCAGCCCGACCACCTTGCGGATCCGGGCCACGTGCCCGGTGGCCTTGACGTTGTACAGCGCGTGCGCGATGACGCCCTGCTCGTCGATGATGAAGGTCGATCGGATCACACCCTGGATCACCTTGCCGTAGTTCTTCTTCTCGCCCCACACGCCGTACGCCTGGTGCACGGCGAGGTCGGCGTCGCTGAGCAGCGGGAAGGTGAGGCCGTCGCGCTCGGCGAACTGCGTGAGCTTCGCGACGTCATCGCGGGAGACACCCAGCACCGCATACCCGGCCCCCTGCAGCGACGACAGGCTGTCCCGGAAGTCGCAGGCCTCGGTGGTGCAACCCGGAGTCATCGCCGCCGGGTAGAAGTACAGGATGACCTTCCTGCCGCGCAGGTCGTGCAGTGAGACGGGGCGGCCGTCCTGGTCCGGCAGGGTGAAGTCGGGGGCGGGGGATCCTGGTTCGAGGCGCTGCGCAGTCACCCGTCCAGGCTACCCGCATGCGCGTGAGCGGATCCGCCCGGGGAGCCGGAGCGGGGCTTGCCCGCGAACGTCGTCAGAGCTTGTCCGCGAACGTCGCCAGCAGCCGCTGCAACGACTCCAGGCGGGCGATGCCGGCCTCGCCGAGTGCGCCGTCAGCAGCGGCCTCGTTCAAGGCGCAGTCCTCCGCGTCCGCGCGGTGCGTGCAGCCGCGCGGGCAGTCCTCGGCGATCGCGGCGAGTTCAGTGAACGCCGCCAGGATGTTCTGCGGATCCACGTGGCCGAGGCCGAAGGAGCGCACGCCCGGGGTGTCGATCACCCAGCCCGATCCGGCCTCGGGCCCGGGAGCCGGGGCTGGGGCGACGTAGCGCAGCGACACCGTCGAGGAGGAGGTGTGCCGACCGCGGCCGGTGACCTCGTTCACGTGACCGGTGGCGCGCCCGGCGCCGGGAACGAGCGCGTTCACGAGCGTGGACTTTCCGACGCCGGAGTGCCCGACGAACACGGTGGAATGCCCGACCAGGGCGGCGCCGATCTCGTCGATCGGCATCCCGCCGGCGTCGTCCGATGCGCGGCGGGCGCTCGTGAACACCTGCAGATCAAGACCCTCGAAATGCTTCAGGAACGCGGACGGATCCGCCAGATCCGTCTTGGTGACCACCAGCATCGGGCGGATCCCGGCATCGAGCGCGGCGACCAGATAGCGGTCCACGAGGCGCTCGCGCGGCTCCGGGTCTGCGGCGGCGACCACGATCAGCATCTGGTCGGCGTTGGCGACGATGACCCGCTCCACCTGGTCGGTGTCGTCGGCGCTGCGGCGCAGCAGCGAGGTGCGCTCGAGGATCCCGACGATGCGGGCGAGGGTGCCCTCCTCGCCGGAGGTGTCGCCGACGACGCGTGCCGCATCGCCCGTGACGATGGGGGTGCGCCTCAGCTCCCGGGCGCGCGCCGCGGTGATGGTGCGCTCGTCGTCGCCGCCCTCGCCGATGAGGACGGCGTAGCGCCCGCGGTCGACGCCCAGGACGCGACCGATCTCGGCGTCGCGGTGCGCGGGGCGGCGCTTCGTGCGCGGACGGTTGGCCTTCGGATTCGGGCGCACCCGGATCTGGGACTCGTCGAAGTCGTCGAGCTCGTCGTCGCCGTCGTCGTCCAGCCAGCTCACGCGGGCGCGCTCCCGGAGGCGTCGGCGGACAGCATGCGCTCCCACAGCTGGGTGAACTCGGGCAGCGTCTTCGCCGTGGTGCCGATCTCGTCGATCTCCACGCCGGGCACCCGCAGCCCGATCAGGGCTCCCGTGGTGGCCATCCGGTGATCATGGTGCGCGGGCCAGGCGCCGCCGCGCAGCGCCACCGGGTGGATCCGGATCCCGTCCTCGAGCTCCTCCGCCTCGCCGCCGAGGGCGCGCAGGTTGCCGGCGAGGGCGGCGATCCGGTCGGTCTCGTGCAGGCGGATGTGGCCGATGCCGGTGATGGTGGTGGGAGCCTCGGCGAGCGCGGCGAGGCCCACGAACGTCGGGGCGAGCTCGCCCGCGGCCGACAGGTCGAGGTCGGCGCCGTGGACGCGCCCGGTGCCGCGCACCCTCAGCACGCCGCCGGGCGAGCGATGCACCTCGGCGCCGAGCGGCTCGAGCAGTTCCGGCAGCAGCGCGCCGGGCTGAGTGGACCGGGTCGGCCAGCCCACGACGGAGACCTCGCCGCCGGCGACCAGCGCTGCGGCGAGGAACGGCGCGGCGTTGGACAGATCCGGCTCGATCGCGGTCTCGCGCGATCGCGGGGTGCCGGCCTCGACCATCCACTCGCCGGGGGCCGGCCGGGAGACCTTGATCCCACGGCGGGTGAGGGCCTCCACGGTCATGTCGATATGCGGCATGCTCGGCAGTCGCTCGCCGGTGTGCACCAGGTGCAGGCCCACATCGAAGCGGGGGGCGGCGAGTAGCAGGCCGGAGACGAACTGACTGGACGCGGAGGCGTCGATCTCCACGCGACCGCCGCGGATGTGCCCGCGTCCGCGGATCGTGAACGGCAGCGACCAGCTGCCGTTGTCCTCGATGTCCACGCCGAGATCGCGCAGTGCGTGGATCATGGCGCCCATGGGCCGGTGCAGCGCGGTCTCGTGCGCGGTGAGGTGGACATCGCCGTGGGCGAGACCCGCGAGCGGGGCGATGAAGCGCATCACGGTTCCGGCCTGGCCGCAGTCGACGGTGGTGTCGCCGGTGAGCCGAGCAGGGGTGATCCGGAGGTCGGGGCCGAAGCCGCCGCTGCCGCGCTGCTCCTCGACGCCCACGCCGAGCGCGCGGAGGGCATCGACCATCCGGGCCGAATCGTCGGAGTGCAGGGGGGCGGTGACCAGGCCCGGTCCATCCGCGATCGCGGCGAGCACCAGCTCCCGGTTCGTGAGCGACTTGGACCCCGGCACGCGCAGTCTCGCATCCAGTGCGCCGGCGGCGAGCGGCGCGGACCAGCGGCCGCGCGGTGCGGGGGAATACGTCGAAGCGCTCATCGGTTTCTACCCTACTGAAGGCCTCCGGTAACGGAGGGCGCAAAGACGGAGAAGGACGACCTATGCTGGCGACGCTCGAACGAGTGCCCGACGATGTCTTCGGCCTAGACTGGCTGGCGATGAACGATCAGGCACCGCGGGACGCGCAGCCGGACGCGGACAGTTCCGCGCGCCGGGAATTCGAGGAGCAGGCGATCCCCTTCATGGATCAGCTCTACGCCGCCGCCATGCGCATGACGCGCAATCCGGCCGACGCCGCTGATCTCGTGCAGGAGACGTTCGTGAAGGCGTTCGCCTCGTGGGCGAGCTTCACGCAGGGCACCAACCTGAAGGCGTGGCTGTACCGGATCCTGACGAACACCTACATCAACATCTATCGCAAGAAGCAGCGCGAGCCGTATCAGGGCACGATCGACGAACTCGAGGACTGGCAGCTCGGCGGCGCCGAGTCGACCACCGCCTCGCACAGCCGTTCCGCCGAGGCGGAAGCGATCGACCGGATGCCCGCCTCGGTCGTCAAGGAGGCGCTGCAGGCGGTCCCGGAGGACTTCCGGCTGGCGGTGTACCTCGCCGACGTCGAGGGCTTCGCCTATCAGGAGATCGCCGACATCATGAAGACCCCCATCGGCACCGTCATGAGCCGCCTGCACCGCGGGCGCCGCATGCTGCGGGAGCTGCTGGCGGACTACGCCGCCGAGCGAGGGATCGCCGCGGCAAGCACGAGGAGCACGAAATGACCGACTGCGGATGCGCGAAGGCGCGGCAGGACCTGGAGGAGTACCTCCGCAACGAGATGTGCAAGACGGAGCACTCCGACATCCGCGAGCATCTCGAGAACTGCCCGTCCTGCGCGGAGGAGGCCCTGGTCGCGACGACGCTGACCGAGGTCGTCTCGCGGGCGTGCAAGGAGAGCGCGCCCGAAGAGCTGCGCGATCAGGTGATGGCGCGCCTGCGCGCCGTGCAGGCGAGCGCCCACTGACGCGACGTGCCTCGGCCGTCGCTCGGCCGGCCCTCCGCTCGGTCGGTCGGCCGGCGTGGTTAGGCTGGGGGCATGGCAGACCTCGACGCCCGTGACGTCCCCGTCGACCCGCTCTCGCAGGAGCGCCTGAGCGCCTCGCACCTCGACTACCGCGTCGTCGACATGACGGATCCGGCGCAGCTGCGCGGATTCGCCCGTGCGGACGCGCGCGGATTCCTGGACAAGGATCCCGACGACGAGACGATCCGGCTCACGGGCGAGATGATGGCCGAGCGGCGCAACGTCGGCGTCCACGCGCCGGGCGTCGAGCTGCCGGTCGCGACGGTGAGCGCCTGGATGACGCCGATGACCGTGCCCGGTCGCGCAGGCACCCACCTGCCGATGTGGGCGATCAGCGCGGTCACGGTCTCCGCGACCCACCGCCGTCGCGGCATCGCCCGGAACCTGCTGGAGGGGGAGCTGCGCGCGGCGGCCGCCGCGGGGGTTCCCCTCGCGGGGCTCACCGTCACCGAGGCGACGATCTACGGGCGCTACGGGTTCGGCGCGGCCATCCCGATGTCGCGCATGACCGTCGACGCCCGTCGCGCCGGCGGCGTCTCCCAGCCCGTCGCGGACGGCGCCGTGACGATCGAGTACCTCGAGCCGGACGCGCTGATGGCGGCGCTCGACGAGGTGCACGAGCGGACCCGCCGGGAGCGGGCGGGCGACATCCCCGGCTGGCCGCTGCGCTGGCGCCGGATGGCGGGACTCACGCCTCGCGACGAGAAGTCCCGAGCCGTGCGCGGCGTGCGCGCCGTCGACGCCGACGGGGTCAGCCGCGGCGTGCTCGCCTACACCCTTGACGAGCTCGCCGAGGAGTTCGGCGCCGACCTCGCGGTGCGCCACCTCGACGCCGAGACGCCTCAGGCGCTGCGCGCGCTCTGGGCCTTCGCCGTCAACCACGATCTGGTCCGCACCGTGCACGCGGATCTCCGCCCGGTCGACGACCCGCTGCCCTGGCTCGTCGCGAACCAGCGCGCGGTGCAGAACATCGTGCACGATCACGGCTGGCTGCGGATCCTCGACGTGCCCGCCGTGCTCGCCGCGCGCTCCTACCGCGCCCCGCTCGATCTCGTGCTGCGGGTGTCGGATCCGCTCGGATTCGCCGAGGGATCCTGGCGGCTGCGGATCGATGCGGAGGGGAACGCGGTCGTCGACGCCGGCACGGATGCGCCCGACGTCGAGCTGGGCGTCGACGCGCTGTCGTCCTTGTACCTCGGCGGGGTGAGCGCGCCGGCGCTGCGCGCGGCGGGCCGGATCTCGGCCTCGGAGGAGGCCGCGGCCGCGATCGAGAACGCCTTCGGCACGCCCGTCGCCCCCGCCCTGACCATCTGGTACTGAATGTCCGGCCCCTCATTGCGGTGGGGGCATGACGGCATTGCGCCCCGTCGAGGGGTCGGACGACGCCGCCCGGGCGGTGAGCGCACCCTCCGGACTCGGGCTCGCCGCGAAGACGGCGGGGCCGGCCGACCTCGTCGCGGTCGGCGACAACACGCTGCTCGCCGTGCCGCTGGCCGGTGCCTTCGCCGCGCTCGGCGTGCGCCGGGTGCGGCAACGACGACGCGGTGCCCCGGAGAACCGGGACACCGCGTCGATCGGCTGAGCGGGCGGCTCAGAGGGTCAGCGCCCGGCGAATCAGGTCGGCCTGCTCCGCGGCGTGCACCTTCGAGGATCCGGTCGACGGCGCGGCCGAGGCCGGGCGCGTGATCGGCCGCACGACGCGCGGTCCGGGAACGGTCTGGAAGTGCAGGGCGAGGAACGGCCACGCGCCCTGGTTCTCCGGCTCCTCCTGCACCCAGACGATCTCCGCGTTCGGGTAGGTGTCGGCGACGGTCTTCAGCGCCCGCAGCGGCACCGGGTACAGCTGCTCGACGCGCACCAGCGCGATCTCGGGATTCGGGTTCTTCTCGAGCTCGCTCGCGAGATCCCAGTGCACCTTGCCGGAGTGGAAGATCACGCGCTTGACGGCGTTGCGGTCCAGCTCGCGGGTGTCGTCGATGACTGCTTCGAACTTGCCCCGCGTGAAGTCCTCGACCGGGCTCGTCGCGCCGCGCAGGCGCAGCATCGCCTTCGGGGTGAACACGATGAGCGGCTTGCGCGGACGCGCGTAGGCCTGACGGCGCAGCAGGTGGAAGTAGCTCGCCGGCGTGGACGGGCGGGCGACGGTCATGTTGTCCTGCGCGCACAGCTGCAGGAAGCGCTCCATCCGCGCGGAGGAGTGATCCGGTCCCTGGCCCTCGTAGCCGTGCGGCAGCAGCAGCACGACGCTCGACTGCTGGCCCCACTTCTGCTCGGCCGCGGAGATGTACTCGTCGATGACCGACTGCGCGCCGTTCACGAAGTCGCCGAACTGCGCCTCCCAGAGCACCAGGGCTTCGGGGCG
>JAFDWK010000044.1:46422-46650 GCA_018268515.1 Actinomycetota bacterium | reverse complement strand
CGAGTCGTAGACGAAGAACCGGGCCTGGTTGTCGGAGAGGTTCGCCAGCGGCAGCCACTCCTGGCCGTTCGCGCGGTCGTGCAGCACGGCGTGCCGCTGCACGAAGGTGCCGCGGCGCGAGTCCTGGCCGGCGAGGCGCACCGGGATGCCCTCGACCAGCAGCGACCCGAACGCGAGCAGCTCGCCGAAGCCCCAGTCGATCGAGCCGTTGCGGCTCATGTCGACGCG
>JAFDWK010000044.1:0-46403 GCA_018268515.1 Actinomycetota bacterium | reverse complement strand
ACCGTGAAGCCCTCGGGCTTGTTCGCGTGCGCATCGCCGATGAGGTGCACGACCTCGAGCGGCACGCCGGAGAAGTCGAGCGTTCCGACCTGGTCGTCCATCGGCGCGAGGTCGGGGGCGATCGGCGTGGCACCGGTCTCGGCCGCGTGCGTCTCGGCGAAGGCGATCTCCAGGCGGTTCTGGAAGTCGGCCTTGGCCTGGTCGTACTCCTCCTGGGTGATGTCGCCACGGCCGACCAGAGCGTCGGTGTAGAGGCTGCGCACCGAGCGCTTCGCCTGGATCAGGTCGGTCATCAGCGGCTGCGTCATCGACGGGTCGTCACCCTCGTTGTGCCCGCGGCGGCGGTAGCAGACCAGGTCGATCACGATGTCGCGGTGGAACCGCTCGCGGTACTCGAACGCGAGCTGGGCCACGTGCACCACGGCCTCGGGGTCGTCGCCGTTCACGTGCAGGATCGGCGCCTGGATGGTCTTGGCGACGTCGGTCGCGTACACCGAGGTGCGCGAGTCGTTGGGCAGCGTGGTGAAGCCGACCTGGTTGTTCACGACGACATGCACCGTGCCACCGGTGCGGTAGCCGCGCAGCTGCGACATCTGCAGGGTCTCCACGACGACGCCCTGACCGGCGAAGGCCGCATCGCCGTGCACGAGGATCGGCAGCCAGGTGAAGGTGCCGATGGGCTTGCGGTCCTGCTTGGCGCGGGTGATGCCCTCGAGCACGCCGTCGACCGTCTCCAGGTGCGAGGGGTTCGCGGCGAGGAGGATGGGCAGTTCGGCGCCGTCATCGGCGATGAAGGTGCCCTCCTTGCCCAGGTGGTACTTCACGTCGCCGGATCCGCGCTGGTTGCCCGGCTGCATGGATCCCTCGAACTCGCGGAACACCTGGCCGTAGGTCTTGCCCGCGATGTTCGCGAGCACGTTCAGGCGGCCGCGGTGCGCCATGCCGATCGCGGCGCCGTCGAGGCCGGCGCCCGCCGCGCCCTGCAGGATCTCGTCCAGCAGCGGCACCAGCGACTCCGCGCCCTCGAGCGAGAAGCGCTTCTGACCGACGTACTTGGTCTGCAGGAAGGTCTCGAAGGCCTCCGCCTCGTTCAGCTTGCTGAGCACGCGCAGCTGCTCGTCGTGGCCGGGCTTGACGTACTTGACCTCGACCTTGTCCTGGAACCAGCGGCGCTGTTCCGGATCCTGGATGTGCATGTACTCGATGCCGATCGTGCGGCAGTACGAGTCGCGGAGCACGCCCAGGATGTCGCGCAGCTTCAGCTGGCGCTGGCCGCCGAAGCCGTTCGTGACGAACTCGCGATCCAGATCCCAGAAGGTCAGCCCGTGGGTCTCGATCTCGAGGTCGGGGTGCGTGCGCTGCACATACTCCAGCGGGTCGATGTCGGCCATCAGGTGACCGCGCACCCGGTAGGAGTTGATCAGCTCCTGCACGCGCGCCGTCTTGTCGATGCGCTCGGCGAGGTCGACCGCGATGTCCTTGTTCCAGCGGATCGGCGCATACGGGATCCGCAGGGCGCGGAAGATGTCGTCGTAGAAGTCGCGCTCGCCGATGAGCAGTTCGTGCACCTTCTTCAGGAACTCGCCGGATCCGGCGCCCTGGATGACGCGGTGGTCGTAGGTGCTGGTGAGCGTGATCGTCTTGCCGATGCCGAGCACGTCGATGGTCTTCTGGCTGGAGCCCTGGAACTCGGCCGGGTACTCGAGGGCGCCGGCGCCGATGATGCAGCCCTGCCCCTTCATCAGCCGCGGCACCGAGTGCACGGTGCCGATTCCGCCCGGGTTGGTCAGCGAGAGCGTGGTGCCCTGGAAGTCGCCGGCGGTGAGCTTGTTGCCGCGGGCGCGGACGATGAGGTCCTCGTAGGCGGAGAGGTACTCGCTGAACGTGAGGGTATCGGCGCGCTTGATGCTCGGCACGAGCAGCGCACGCGTGCCGTCCGGCTTCGGCACGTCGATCGCGATGCCGAGGTTCACGTGTGCGGGCGCGACCACGCTGGGCTTGCCGTCCACCTCGGCGTAGTAGACGTTCTGGCTCGGGAACTCCTTGAGCGCGCGGATCAGCGCCCAGCCGATGAGGTGCGTGAACGACACCTTGCCGCCGCGGGTGCGGGACATGTGGTTGTTGATGACGATCCGGTTGTCGATCATCAGCTTCGCCGGCACGGTGCGCACGCTCGTCGCGGTGGGCACGGTGAGCGACTCGTCCATGTTCGCCGCAAGGGTCTTCGGCATGCCGCGCAGCGGTGTGACGAGGTCCTCATGCTGCTCGGTGCCGGCCTCGGCGGTGGCGCGGTCCTGCGCCTGCGCGGGGATCGGGGCCTGGCGGGCGGGCTTCGTGGTCGTGCGTGCCACCGGCTGCTGACCGATCACCGGGATCGGCGCGGTGACGGGGTGCGCGGCCGGGGCGGCGGCGGGAGCTGCGGACGGCGCGGCCGCGGGGGCAGCAGCAGGCGCCGCCGCGGGCTGAGACGGGTGATAGTTCTCGAGAACCGGCCACCACTCCTTGTCGACGGAGTTGCGGTCGACCTTGAACTGCTCGTACAGCTCGTCGACGAGCCAGGAATTGGCTCCGAACTCTCCCTCTCCCACAGGACCGACGCCGGTCACCTGGCTCGACACGCTCGATCGCCCTCTTTCATCGCTGAATCGGTGGGATCCGTCCCCGGTGGTCTCCGGGTATGGCCACTCATCCGGGTGTCAAGCCTAACGTGTCCCGGATGCTGCGCGGGCCTCGAGGCGGCGGGTCGGCGGGTCCGCGGGTCCTTCCCGGTGCCTCTCGGCACCCGGCCCCGCAGCGTGGTCCGGCCGACGTGGCACCGGGCCGATCCTGGATCGGACGGCTACCCTGAGATCATGCAGTTCTCCGGCGAACTCCCCATGGTCGATCTGACCTATTCCGACGTGTTCCTGGTGCCGCGCCACTCGGACGTGACGAGCCGGCTGCAAGTCGATCTCGCACCTCGCGACGGCACCCCGGCGACCATCCCGCTGGTGTCCTCGAACATGAACTCGGTGACCGGACCGCGCCTCGCCGCGACCCTCGCGCGACGCGGCGGCATCGGCGTGCTCCCGCAGGACATGCCCCTGCAGGAGCTGGACGAGGCGATCCGCTGGGTCAAGCGCCAGCCGGTGTCCTGGGACACCCCGCTGGTGCTCTCTCCGCGTGCGACCGTGGAGGACGCGCTGCGCCTGCTGCCCGCCACCGAGGGGCACGGCATCGTCGTCGCCGACGCGCCGCAGGGTCCTGAGGGGCTGCTCGCCGAGGCGATCCATGGGATCCTGCCGGCCGCACGCCTCGCGACGGCCCTGCGCGACGCCCAGCTGGGCGACCTGGTCCGCGCCGATTCGCCGTCGCTGGATGCGGAGGACCTCACCGACCCGCGGGCGGCCTTCGACGCGATCACGGCGGTCGATGCGGAGATGGCCTGCGTGCTGCAGCACGGGCACCTGGTCGGCACCCAGACCGCGCGCGGAGCACTGCGCTCCACTCTCTACCGCCCCGCGGTCGACGCATCCGGGCGCCTGGCGGTGGCTGCGGCCGTCGGCATCAACGGCGACGTGGCAGCCAAGGCCAGAGCACTCGCGGCCGCCGGCGTCGACGTGCTCGTGGTCGACACCGCGCACGGCCACCAGGAGGGGATGCTGCGGGCCCTGCACGCCGTGGCCGCCCTCGAACTGGGCATCCCGATCGTGGCCGGCAACATCGTCACCGCGGACGGCGTGCGCGACCTGGTCTCCGCCGGCGCGTCGATCCTCAAGGTCGGCGTGGGGCCAGGGGCGATGTGCACCACGCGCATGATGACGGCGGTCGGGCGCCCGCAGTTCTCGGCGGTGCTCGAGACCGCGCAGGCCGCCGCGGAGCTCGGCGCGCACGTGTGGGCGGACGGGGGAGTGCGCTATCCGCGCGACGTCGCGCTCGCGCTCGCCGCCGGAGCCGCGTCGGTGATGATCGGATCCTGGTTCGCCGGCACGATCGAGGCGCCGGGCGAGCTGCAGTCCGACGCGGAGGGCCGCATCTACAAGGAATCCTGGGGTATGGCCTCGACCAAGGCCGTGCAGGCGCGGTTCGGCCGCCTGGACGCCTACGAGCGCGCCCGCAAGGAGCTGTTCGCCGAGGGGATCTCGTCGTCGAAGATCTACCTGGATCCGCTGCGCCCGGGTGTGGAGGACCTGCTCGACATGATCACCTCGGGGGTGCGCTCCTCGTTCACGTATGCCGGAGCGGCGTCGGTGCCGCAGTTCCACGAACGCGCGCTGGTCGGGCTGCAGTCCGCGGCGGGTTACGAGGAGGGCAAGGCGCTCCCGGTCAGCTGGTGAGCGCGGCGGCTGCCGCATCGGGCCGGACGCGCGGGTCCGGCCGGGGCGTTCCCTCAGTTTCGCCGATGTCGGGTGCCAGTAGAATCGAGCGCACCATGGACGACCCTCCCTCTTGTAGTACCTCGCCCCACTGCCCGGTCTCCGCTTCTGCGGAGGTGACACCGTGATGGACTACATCTGGTTGGGCGTGGGGCTTCTGCTCATCGTGGGGACGGGACTGTTCGTCGCCAGCGAGTTCGCACTGGTCAATCTCGATCGCGCCGATCTGGAGGCGCGCCGGGATCGCGGGGAGACCCGCCTGGGCATGACCATCGCGGCGCTCAAGATCACCTCGACGCACCTGTCGTCGGCGCAGCTCGGCATCACGCTGACCACCCTCCTCACCGGTTTCACCATGGAACCGGCCCTGTCGAACCTGCTGCGCCCCGTGCTGAGTTCGTGGGGGATCCCGGATCCGGTCACGGCGACGATCGCCGTCATCATCGCGATGCTGGTGGCCACGATGCTGTCGATGATCCTCGGCGAGCTCGTGCCGAAGAACTTCGCGATGGCGCTGCCCGTGGCCACGGCCAAGGTCGTGGTCCCGTTCCAGACCGCGTTCACGTGGGTGTTCCGCCCGATCGTGATGCTCCTGAACGGATCCGCGAACGCGGTGCTGCGGGCGATGGGCATCGAGCCGAAGGAGGAGCTCAGCGGCGCGCGTTCCGCGGAGGAGCTCAGCTCGCTGGTGCGCCGCTCGGCGAGCGCCGGCCTGCTCGAGGAGGACACCGCGACGCTGCTGGACCGCAGCCTGGGCTTCGCCCGGCTCACGGCCGCAGACGTGATGACCCCGCGCCCGAGCATGCACGCGCTTGCGGCGGACGACATCGCCGACGACGTGATCCGGATGGCCCGGCGCACCGGGCACAGCCGATTCCCCGTCTACGACGAGGACCTCGACGACATCACCGGCGTGGTCCATCTCAAGGCAGCCGTGTCGGTGCCCCGCGAACGCCGTACCGAGGTGCCGGTGGGGGCGCTCGCATCCGAGCCGCTGCGCGTGCCGGAGACGGTGCACCTGGACGCACTCGTGGCGGAGCTTCGCGGCGGCGGCTACCAGCTCGCCATCGTCGTGGACGAGTACGGCGGCACCGCCGGGATCGTGACCCTCGAGGACCTCGTGGAGGAGATCGTCGGCGAGGTGTCCGATGAGCACGACCGCAGCAGGACCGGCGTCGTGAAGGGCGCCGACGGGATCACGTTCCCGGCCGAGCTGCGCCCCGACGAGCTGCGGGCGAGCACCGGCATCGAGGTGCCGGAGGGTGACGTGTACGACACCGTCGGCGGCTATGTGATGAGCCTGCTGGAGCGCCTGCCCAGGGCCGGCGACGAGGTGCCCGTGCCGGGCGGCACCCTGCACGTCATGCGCATGCAGGGGCGCAGGGTGGATCGGATCCGTTTCGTCCCTGAAGCACTGACCGAGGAAGGGGGCGAGCGATGAACGACGGTGCTGATCTGATGAACGACGGTGCCGGAATCGCATGGCTGTTCGTGCTGCTCGCCTTCAACGCGTTCTTCGTCGCGGCGGAGTTCGCGGTGATCTCCGCACGTCGCTCGCAGGTCGAGCCGCTCGCCGAGCGCGGATCCCGCTCCGCGCGCACGGCGCTGTACGCGATGGAGCACGCCACGCTCATGCTGGCGACCTCGCAACTGGGCATCACCGTGTGCTCGCTGCTGATCCTGAACGTCTCGGAGCCCGCGATGCACCATCTGCTCGCGGCGCCGCTGAGCGCGCTCGGGCTGGCCGCGGCGGCGGTGGACGCGATCGCGTTCATCATCACCCTGATCATCGTGTCGTTCCTGCACGTGGTCTTCGGCGAGATGGTGCCGAAGAACCTCGCGTTCTCCGTGCCCGACCGGGCCGTGCTGATCCTCGCGACGCCGCTCGTGTGGATCTCGAAGGTGTTCTACCCGGTGATCCGGGCGCTGAACGCCACGGCCAACGGCGTCGTGCGGCTGTTCCGCGTGGAGCCGAAGGACGAGGCCGCCTCGACCTTCACCCTCGACGAGGTCGCCACGATCGTGGACCAGTCCCGGCGGGAGGGCGTGCTCGCCGACTCCGCGGGCACCGTCAGCGCCGTGGTCGAGTTCACCGACAAGGATGCGCGCGACATCGCCGTGCCGCTCGCCACTCTCGTGACGCTGCCGCTCGGCGCGACGCCGGACGACGTGGAGCGAGCCGTCGCCAAGCACGGGTTCTCCCGCTACGTGATGGTCGATGCGCAGGGCGTACCGGTGGGATACGTGCACCTCAAGGACGTGATCCGCTCGGCGGAGGGACCGGACGCCGGCGACTACGCCGACAAGCCGATCCCGCCGAAACGGATCCATCAGATGGTGCCCATGCAGGAGGACACCGACCTCGAGGACGCACTCGCGATCATGCGCCGCGCGGGCCGTCACCTCGCCCAGGTGCGCGACGCGGACGGCCGGACCACGGCGATCCTGTTCCTGGAGGACATCATCGAGGAGCTCGTGGGCGAGGTGCGCGACATCACCCGACGCGGTTTCGGGCGCTGATCGGGCGCCCCGAGGACGCTCAGCGCCAGCGGGCACGCAGGTACTGATCGGGCCAGGCGACCTCCGCGCCGAGCTCGTGCGCGGCGCGCAGCCCGAAGTGCGGGTCGCGCAGCCATTCCCGTCCGGCGAAGATCGCGTCCGCCGCGCCCTCGGCGAGCACCGCCTCGGCCTGGGCGCCGTCGGTCAGCAGGCCCACGGCGGAGGAGGGAATCCGGCCGCCCTGGCGCACCGTCGCGGCGAGCGGCACCTGGTAGCCCGGGTGCACGTCGATGCGCTGATGGGCGACGAGCCCGCCGCTGGAGACGTCGATCAGGTCGGCGCCGCGTGCGACCGCCCAGTCCGAGACCTGCGCGGCCTCCTCGGGCGTGAAGCCGCCCGGCGCATGATCGGTGGCCGAGATCCGCACGAACACCGGGACATCCTCGCCCGCGACCCGGCGCACCGCATCGGTGACCTCGAGCAGCAGGCGGGCGCGGTTCTGCAGGGAGCCGCCGTAGGCGTCCTCGCGGTGGTTGCTGAGCGGGGAGAGGAACTGGTGCAGCAGGTAGCCGTGCGCACCGTGGATCTCCAGCACGTCGAAGCCGGCGTCCAGCGCCCGGCCGGCCGCCGCCGCGAAGGCCTCGACGACGCCGGCGATCCCGGCCTCGTCGAGGGCGGCCGGCTCGGTGAAGCCGTCGAAGGCGATCGCCGAGGGCGCCACGGTGCCCCAGCCGCCATCCGCTGCGGGGACCGATCCGCTGCGCTCCGCCCAGGGCCACCAGGTGGAGGCCTTGCGCCCGGCGTGCGCGAGCTGCACCCCGATCCCGGCTCCGCGCGCGTGCGCCGCGTCGACGATCGGGGCCCACGCGTCGCGCTGTGCGTCGTTCCACAGGCCGGTGTCCCGCGGGGAGATCCGGCCCTCCGGCACCACCGCGGTGGCCTCCGCGACGATGAGGCCCGCGCCTCCCGACGCGAACTGCGCGAGGTGCGCATGGTGCCACTCCTGCGGCACGCCGTCGACGGCGCTGTACATGCACATGGGGGAGACCCACAGGCGGTTGCGCAGGGTGAGGGAGCGGATGGTCAGCGGGGAGAAGAGGAGACTCACGGTTCGACGCTACCGGCCCGGGGAGCGGCGGGGGCCGGCCCGGGGGCGGCACCTGACGGTGCGCACAGCCCGTGCCCAGTAGCGTTGTCTCATGGTCCCTTTCCTCGCCGGCTCCGTGCGGCTCTGGTCCGCCGCCGACACCCGCCGGGTGCTGCGGATCCCCGGCGCGGATTCTGACAAGCGCACCCGCGGGGTCGTCGCGCTGCGGACCGGGTCCGACGCCTTCCCCGGCGCGGCCGTGCTCGGAGTCGAGGGCGCGTGGCGCGCCGGCGCCGGCTATGTCGTCTACCAGGGGCCGCGCCGGGCCGCGGATCTCGTGCTCGCACGCCGTCCGGAGACCGTCGTCATCGAGCCCGGCGAGCGGACACTCCGCCCGGATGCATGGGTGATCGGATCCGGCCACGACGACCGCGGGCCCGCCGATCCCGGCTCCGGCTCCGGGCAGCCGCTGGATGACACCCGTCCCGTCGTCGTCGATGCGGGGGCGCTCGCGCTTCTGCCCGCAGCGGCGGCGCCGGTCGTCGCGACGCCGCATGAGCGCGAGTTCGCGGTGCTGCGACGCGGGCTGGAGCTCGTCGAGCTCGGTCCCGAGGCGCTGCGGGATCCGTCGGCGCGCGCTCAGGCCGTGCGCGAGACCGCGGGGGCCGTGGGCGGCGTGGTGCTGCTCAAGGGCGCCACCACGCTGATCTCCGACGGTGCGGAGGTGCTCGCGGTCGACGCGGGCACGTCCTGGCTTGCGACGGCCGGCACCGGCGACGTGCTGGCCGGCGCGATCGGGGCGGTCACCGCGGCGGACCGTGCAGCGGGCGGTCCGACCCCGCTCGCCGAGCTCGCCGCCGCGGCGACCTGGCTGCACGGCAGAGCAGGGCGGATCGCGGCCGGCGTCGATGCGGCGGCTCCGGGGCGGCCGATCACCGCGCTGGATGTGGCCGAGGCTCTGCCGCGGGCGTACGCGCAGGCGCTGGACGACGGGCGGCACGGCGAGGCAGGGGACGCATGAGCCTTCCTGATCGGGCGGGGATCGCCCCGTCGACGGGGCGCTCCGCGACCTCCGCGGCGGCGCCGTCCACCGTGCCCCTCGTCGCGCTGTGGCTGGGCTTCGTGGTCGCGCACGTCTATGCGGCGACCGTCGGCTGGTTCTTGCCCGCACTCGCGATGGGCGACACGGTCTACGTGTACGAGCCCTGGTCGCGCACCGCTCTCGAGGGCGGGGCGATCGTCGGCATCACCGAGAGCTGGGTGTATCCGCAGCTCGCTCTCGTGCCGATGCTCATCGCGCAGGGCTTCTCGCAGCTGATCCACCCGCTGATCGCCGGTCCGTATGCGGTCGGATCCGCCAGCTACGTCGTCGCCTGGGCGATCCTGGTCACGGTCCTGGACGCGATCGGGTTCGCCGCGCTGCTGCGCGGAGCCCGTGCGCGGCGCAGCCGCAGCCGGCGGCGTGCGGCGTGGTTCTGGGTCCTGGCGCTGACAGCACTGGGGCCGATCGCGATGTTCCGCATCGACGCGATCACCGTGCCGCTCGCGGTGCTCGGCGGGCTGTGGCTGTTCGCCCGTCCCGCGATCGCGGGGGCGCTGTTCACCATCGGCGCCTGGATCAAGATCTGGCCGGGGGCGCTGTTCGTCGCGGCCCTCGCCCTGCTGCGCGGACGGATCCGCATGATCGCGTCCGCCGCGATCGTGACGTTCGTGGTGGTGCTGGGTCTGGTGCTGCTGGGCGGATCCGCGAACCTGCTCGGATTCCTCAGCCAGATGAGCGGCCGCGGGCTGCAGATCGAGGCGGTCGGCGCGACGCCGCTGCTGTGGCTGACCCAGATCGGCGTCACGCGCATCGAGTACGACCGTCAGATCCTCACCTTCCAGCTGGCGGGGCCGGGCGTGGACCTCGTCGCCGCGCTGCTCACCCCGCTCATGGTGCTGGGCGTGCTCGCGGTCGTGGCGCTCGGACTCTGGAAGCTGCGCGCCGGCGCTTCCGCCCGGCGGCTCCTTCCCGCCACCGCGCTGGCGCTGGTCGCGGTGCTGATCGCGGGCAACAAGGTGGGCTCCCCGCAGTTCCAGGTGTGGATGCTCGTGCCCGTCGTGCTGTGGCTGCTGTTCGACGGCCCGCGCGCACGGGTGCCGGTGGTTCTGGTGCTCGTCGACTTCGTGCTCACGCAGCTGGTCTACCCCGTCGCGTACGACCACCTGCTGCGCGCCGAGCTCTTCGCGGTCGTGCTGCTGAGCGCCCGCAACATCCTGGTCGTGGCGATCTGCGTCGTCGCGATCCGGGCCATCGTGCGCACACCCGTGCGCCGTGCCGTCCACCGCATCGAAACCCGGAGGTCCTGATGCTCGTCGCCTTCTCCGTCGCCCCGTCCGGTTCACCGTCGGGCGGATCCGCCCCCGACCGTCCCGAGGCCGGCGACGCGTCCGTGCATGATGCGGTGGCGGCCGCCGTCGCCGTGGTGCGCGCCTCCGGGCTCGCGCATCGCACCACGAGCATGTTCACCGAGATCGAGGGTCCCGACTGGGACACGGTGATGGACGTGGTCAAGCGCGCCACCGAGGCCGTGATGCCATACGGATCCCGGGTGTCGCTCGTGCTCAAGGCGGATATCCGTCCGGGGTACTCGGGCGAGATCGACGCCAAGGTGGAGCGCCTGGAGCGCGCGATCGATGAGGCCGGCACCCTCTAAACTGGACGGATGAAACCCTCGAGCCTCTCGAGGGGTGCGGCGATGCGGGCGCTCCTCTCACTCGCCATCGGCAGCTTCGGCATCGGCATGACCGAGTTCGTCGCCATGGGGCTGCTCCCGAACATCGCGCAGGACCTGCTGCCGCAGCTGTGGGCGCAGAACCCGGACGAGGCCATCGGCCGCGCCGGGATCCTGGTCTCCCTGTACGCGCTCGGCGTCGTCGTCGGCGCCCCCACGATCGCGGGTCTGGTCGCCCGGTTCCCGCGCCACCGGGTCATGATCGGCCTCGCGATCGCGCTCACCCTGGGCAACGGCCTCGCCGTGGTGCTGCCCACCTTCGAGACGGTCGGGCTCGCCCGCTTCATCGCAGGTCTGCCGCACGGCGCCTACTTCGGCATCGGCGCGCTCGTGGCCGCCGATGTGCTGGGACCCGGCAACCGGGCGAAGGGTGTCGCCTTCATCCTCACCGGACTCACCATCGCGAACGTGGTCGGCGTGCCTGCGGGCACCTATCTCGGCCAGCACGTCGGCTGGCGCAGCGCGTTCCTCGTGGTCACGATCGTGTTCGCCGTGGCCACGGTCTGCATCGCGCTGTTCGTTCCGGAGCACGAGGGGGATCCGGGGCGCACCTTCCGGGCCGAGCTGCGCGTCTTCCGCCGTCCGCAGGTCTGGTTCGCGGTCGCGACCGGCGCGATCGGTTTCGGCGGTTTCTTCGCGCTGTACAGCTACATCGCGCCGATGATCACGGAGCGTGCGGGCGCCCCGCAGTGGATGGTGCCGATCACGCTGATCGTGTTCGGCCTGGGCATGACCGTCGGCAACCTGCTCGGCGGCGTCTTCGGCGACCGCAACCTGCGGCTCACGCTGCTGGTCGGGCTCGCCGCGATGGCGGGGGTGCTCGTGCTCCTCGCGCTGCTGTCCTTCTCGATCTGGCTGCTCGTGCCGCTGTCGTTCGTCGTCGCGCTGATCTCGTCGATCCTGAGTCCGGCGATCCAGACCCGCCTGATGGAGGTCGCCGGCGACAACCAGTCGATCGCTGCGGCGCTGAACCACTCCGCCCTGAACATCGGCAACAGCCTGGGCGCATTCCTCGGCGGCCTCGTGATCGCGTGGGGCTGGGGCTTCGCCGCGCCGTCCTGGGTCGGTGCGGGACTCGCGGTCATCGGGCTCGGGATCGCGCTCGCGTCCTACGCCGTGCAGCGCCGCTTCCACACCGAGACCGGATCCGTGCGCGTGCGCGACCTGGTGTAGTCGTTCCGAAGGCCGTGGGGCCCGGATCCGGTGGGTCGGGCCTGCCGGACCAGCCGGATCCCGGATGTCGGACGCACACGGCAGGATCAGCGTCATGCGGTCGCCTCCCTGCCACTGCCCCGGAGCAGGCCATTGCACCGGGCCGCATCGGATAGACGGGGCCGAGCGCGCCTAGCATGGGCGGATGAGCTCCAGCGAGGACGACCTGCCCGTCGCGGGCACCGCGGTGATCCTCCGCGACGGTGCGGACGGCGTCGAGGCGCTGCTGCTGCGTCGTCCTGACCGCGGCTCGTTCGCGGGCGCGTGGGTCTTCCCCGGCGGCATGATCGAGCCCGGCGATCGCCGCCCCGGCGCCGATGAGCGGGAGGACGCGCGTCGCGCCGCGGTGCGCGAGACGGGCGAGGAAGTCGGGCTGGAAATCGGGCGGATGGTGCCGTTGTCGTGCTGGGTGCCGCCGCCGGGGATCCCGAAGCGGGTGCGCACCTGGTTCTTCCTCGCGGCGGACCCGGGCGGGGAGATCCATGCCTCTCCGGAGGAGGTCGTCGAGACGCGGTGGTGCGCACCCGCCGCGGCGCTCGCCGCGCGCGATGACGGGCGGCTCACGCTCATGCCGCCGACCTGGCGAACCCTGGACGAGCTGCGAGAGGCGACGGACGTCGAGGATGCCCTCACGCGGCGCGCGGATCCGCCGGTGTTCCGCACCCGTTTCCAGCGCACGGAAACGGGCACGATCTTCTACTGGGACGGCGACGAGCTGGCCGGCGCAGGCGGGGGAGCCCGGGAGCGGCTGGTCGCCGAGGATCCGCCCTGGCGCCTCGAACGTTCCTGATGGGTCTCAGGCCCGGAGCAGACGCCGCAGGTGCGCGCCGACCTCGTCCGTCTCGATGAGGAAGCCGTCGTGGCCGAAGTCGCTCGCGAGCACCACGGCCTCGTTCCCGTCCAGCGTGTGCGGGATGCCGCGGGCGATGCGGTGCTGGCCGTCCACGGGGAACAGCCGGTCGGTGTTGATCCCGAGCACGAGCGCGGTCGCGGTCACTCGCCTCAGCGCGTCCTCGACGCCGCCGCGATCGCGCCCGATGTCGTGCGAGTTCATCGCCTCGACGAGCGTGAGGTAGCTGTTCGCGTCGAAACGCCGGGTGAACTTGTTGCCGTGGAAGTCGAGGTAGCTCTCCACCGCATAGCGGCCGCCCTGGCCGAGCGGCGACACATCGGACTGCCAGGATCGCTGGAACCGCTGGTTCAGTTCGATCGGGCTGCGGTAGTTCAGCAGCGCCATGCGCCGCGCCAGGGCGAGCCCGCGGTGCGGTCCCTCGCCGACCGGCGCGTCGTAGTACTCGCCGCCGGCGAAGCGCGGATCCATCCGCACCGTCTCCAGCTGCACGAAGTTCAGCGCGAGCTGATCGGCGGTGGTGACCGGGGGAGAGGACAGGATCGCGAGCCGTTCGACGCGCTCGGGGTGGCCCACGGCCCATTCCAGGGCGTGCATGCCGCCCATGGATCCGCCGATCACCGCCCCCCACCGGTCGATGCCGAGGGCGTCCGCCAGCAGCACCTGCGCGGCGACCTGGTCGCGGATCGTGAGGTACGGGAAGCGGGAGGCCCACTCGTAGCCGTCCGGGGCGATGCTCGCCGGCCCCGTGGATCCCTGGCACCCGCCGAGCATGTTCGGGGCGATCACGAACCACTCGTCGGTGTCGATCGCGCAGCCGGGGCCGACGATCTCGCCCCACCAGCCGCTGGTCGCATGCCCATGCCCCGCCTGGCCGACCACGTGGCTGTCGCCGGTGAGGGCGTGCAGGATCAGGATGGCGTTGTCGCGCGCCGCGTTCAGGCGCCCCCAGCTCTCATACGCGACGCGGATCAGCGGCAGTTCGGCGCCGCCCTCGGTGCGGAACGGCCCGAACGCCTCGAACCGGCGGTCTCCGGCCGGATCCCCGTCGCGCCAGGCGCCGGTGGCCGGGGGACGCGCGCGCAGCAGGCGGGCATCCGCCTCCGACACGCGCGCCGAGGGCACCGTGTCCTCCGAGGTCGTCTGCCAGTCCATGGATCCATTCTCCCGGGTGGCGATCCGAAGCGGGGGAAGGTTACGGATCCGGAGTGCCGCGCGGACGCATGCTGTTCACCCCCTCGTGCCGTCACTACCTCCCTCCACCGGCGTCGCCGAGTGGGGGTAGTGGCGGTATCAGGGGGTGAACGTGAACGGGCTCTCACGCGCACCACGCGGATCGTGCGCGCAACTCCGCTGACCGCAGGCGCCCGCTGACTGCGCGCCTCATGCTGCCGGCCGCAGGCCGAAGGCGGAGAGGCGTCGGCCGAGCGTCTCCGCGGTGCGGATGTGCCGGTCCTCCCAGCGAGCGAAGCGCCACCCCGTGACACCGCGGACATCGTCTTCGCGCCGTTTCTCGTCGAGCAGGACCTGCGCCAGAGCACGACCTCCGCGCAGGTCGTCGTCGAGGTATTTGGCCTGACCGTCGAACTCGCCGAAGACCCGGGATCCGGGAAAGCCGAAGTCCAGCCAGTAGTCGTTGCCTGCGGCGCCGACGATGTGCACCTGCAGCATCATGTCGCGGAAACCCAGTCGATGCAGCTGCAGGCGGCTGACGCTCTCCCCGGGTAGCTGGGCGCGCCCGTCGGCGAATGCGATCAGGTTCCTGGCCCGGCGGATCCCATGCAGGCGGCTCTGCTGGGCGCGTTCCGACATGCGGGAGTGCCACTGCTCGGCGTGCTGCTCGTCATGATGGTGCCCATCGACGCACTCCCGACGCAGCGCCGCATCGGCGACACCGACCGCTGCTTCCGGGGTCGCGGTGCAGGCGAGGTCGAGGATCGTGCGGTCGAGCGACGTGCACCGGATCCCTTCGACCTGCGTGATGTCGTCCTCCGGCAGGAGGACATCATGCTGGACGACGCCGGCTCTCGTGCGCGCGTGCCGTGATCCGAGCACCGCTGTGTGCACGTGTTTCGGATTCAGCCGATAGAGCGGGAGCCTGTGCAGCACCGCGGCGGAAGGACCCCAGAAGACCGGATCGGATCCGCGTCCGTTCAGATGCATCGCGACCACGTCGATCAGATGGCGGTCTTCCGGCCAGAGGGCGGTGAGATCAGCGGTCAAAGCGTATCGATCGCGCCGAATCCGCACGAGTGTGCCCTCGGCGACCCGTGTGCGGATCTGCCGCTCGCTGCATCCTGCGAGGAGAAGCTCCTCTCGAGAGAGGAGGATCTCCCTCGCGCGAGCGATCGTGATGGACGTGCCCATGAACCCAGCTTGGGCGCGGGGCTGGCATCCCTGGGGCGCGCGCACGTACTCCGTGCACGAACGCGGCCCTGCGCGGGCTGTGGAGGACGATCGCACGCCCGGCGGCCTGCGTCGATTCGGCGCGCGTTCACCCCTCCGGAGCGGCATTACCTCCCCGTATCGGCGCCGGCCAGTGGGGGTATTGGCGGTGGAGGGGGGTGAACAGGCCGAGCCGGCGCAGCGGCGCAGCGACAGCGCGACAGGGACTCGCGCAGCAGCGACGGGGCAGCCGATTCCGCAGGGACGCGGGAATGCCCCGGATCCGAAGACCCGGGGCATTCCGGTGCGGTGAACGGCGGGCGCGGTCAGGCGCGGGCGGCCTCGGTCACCTTGCGCGCCGCGGCGAGGGCCTGATCGAGGTCGGCCTTCAGATCGTCGATGTTCTCCAGTCCCACCGACAGGCGCACCAGGCCCGGGGTGACGCCCGCGGTGAGCTGCTGCTCCGGGGTGAGCTGGGCGTGCGTGGTGGAGGCGGGGTGGATGACCAGCGAGCGCACGTCGCCGATGTTGGCGAGGTGGCTGAACAGCTCGAGGTTGTTCACGAACTCGCGGCCGGCCTCGACGCCGCCCTTCAGCTCGAAGGACAGCACGGCGCCGACGCCCTTCGGCGCGTAGGTGTTCGCCGCCGCGTACCAGGGCGAGGTGGGCAGGCCCGAGTAGTTGACCGCGGCGACGTCGTCGCGCGCGTCCAGCCACTCGGCGATCTCCTGCGCGTTCTGCACGTGGCGCTCGATGCGCAGCGACAGCGTCTCGATGCCCTGGATGAGGTTCCAGGCGCTCTGCGGAGCGATGGCCGAGCCGAGGTCGCGGAGCAGCTGCACGCGGGCCTTGATGATGTAGGCGAGGCCATCGCCGACCGCGGTGGTGTAGGACGCGCCGTGGTAGGAGGGGTCCGGCTCGGTGAGGCCCGGGAACTTCTCCACGTTCTGCGACCAGGCGAAGGAACCGCCGTCGATGATCGCGCCGCCGATGGTGGTGCCGTGGCCGCCGAGGAACTTGGTGACCGAGTGCACCACGATGTCGGCGCCGTGCTCGAACGGGCGGATCAGGTACGGGGTCGCGATCGTGTTGTCGGCGATCAGGGGCACGCCGGCGGCGTGCGCGATGTCGGCGATGCCGCGGATGTCGAGCACGTTGACCTGCGGGTTGCCGATGGTCTCCGCGAAGAACAGCTTCGTGTTCGGGCGCACGGCGCGTCGCCACTCCTCGAGGTCGTCCTGGTTCTCGACGAAGGTGACCTCGATGCCGAGCTTGGCGAGCGTGTACTTGAACAGGTTGTACGTGCCGCCGTAGATCGACGAGCTCGAGACGAAGTGGTCGCCGGCCTGCGCGATGTTGAGGATCGCGAAGGTCGAGGCAGCCTGGCCGGAAGCGAGCACGAGCGCGCCGGTGCCGCCCTCGAGCGCGGCGAGGCGCTGCTCCAGCACGTCCTGCGTCGGGTTCTGGATCCGGGTGTAGATGTTGCCGAACTCGGCCAGGGCGAACAGGTTCGCCGCGTGGTCCGCGTTGTCGAACACGTACGACGTGGTCTGGTAGATCGGCGTGGCGCGCGCCTTGGTGACGGGGTCGGGCGCGGCGCCCGAGTGGATCTGCTTGGTCTCGAAGCGCCAGTTCTCCGCGGCGGTCATGAGTGTCTCCTTGGGATGGGGCGTCACGGGAACCGCGTCGCAGGTCGAGCAGGTAAGAGGTATGCCGTCCCCGGACCGGGTGGATGCTCCAGGGGCGTTGCATCGAGAGTACGAACAGCCGGGCGCTGTCAACAAGGATCCGGAAATGTGACGTAACACGCCTGGCGCCCGAAAATCCGCGGATCGGGACCCGGTCGCCGGGCATCGCCACGCACAGACGGATCCCGTAGCGTTGTCGCCATGGCGAACAATGCTGTGATCAGGCGTGCCGTGGTGACGGGCGCGAGCACCGGGATCGGCGAGGCCGCGGTACGGGCCCTCCGCGTGAGCGGCTGGGACGTGGTCGGCGTCGCGCGTCGTGAGGACCGCCTGCAGGCGCTCGCCGCGGAGACCGGCTCCACCGCGTTCGCGGCGGACCTCACCGACGCGGAGCAGATCGCGGGGCTCGCGGAGCACCTCGCGCAGACCGGCCCGCTGCACGCGGTCGTGCACGTCGCCGGCGGCGCCCGCGGCACCGACCGGGTCGAGGACGGATCCGCCCAGAAGTGGCGCTGGATGTTCGAGGCGAACGTGCTCGCCGTGCAGCAGCTCACCGCGGCCCTGCTGCCGCAGCTGCGCGCGGCGGCCGCCGGTGGCGGACACGCCGACCTGCTCTTCCTGACCTCGGTCGCGGCCCGTGACGCGTATCCGGGCGGATCCGGGTACAACGCGGCGAAGGCGGCGGAGGCGATGATCCCGCAGGTGCTGCGCCAGGAACTCAACGGCGAGCCGATCCGGGTGACCGAGATCGCCCCCGGGCTCGTGCACACCGAGGAGTTCACCCTGCGCCGGCTCGGTGGCGATGCGGTCGCCGCCGAGGCCGTCTACGCGGGGGTCGAGGCGCCGCTGGTCGCCGAGGACGTCGCCGACGTGATCGCCTATGCCCTGAACGCGCCCGCGCACGTGAACCTCGACCTGGTCGTGATCCGCCCGGTGGCGCAGGCCGCCGCGCACCTGCTCGCCCGAGGGCCGCTGCGCCCGCGCGGGGAGGACTGAGCGTGGGCGTGCATCTGGTCGGCGGCGGGTTCGGCCGCGCCGCATACGCGCCGTTCGCCGCGGAGGCGACGGCTCGCGCCGCGGCGGCGGGACGCGAGCGTGCGTCCGTCGTGGTGGTGACCGTGCGCGAGGACGCGTCGACGACGCACGCGGAGGACCTCCTCGCAGCGCTCACCGCCGACGGGGCGACGCCCGTCGACGCCACGGTCGTGACCGTGGGGCCGAGCGATGTCGTGGATCCCGGCGTGTTCGACGGCGTCGACGCGATCGTCATCGGCGGGGGCCTGACCCCGGCGTATCACTCTGCGCTCGAGGGCGGGTACGACGTCATCCGCACCGCGGTGCAGGCCGGAACCCCCTATCTCGGCTTCTCGGCCGGCGCGATGCTCGCCGCGGAGCGGGCGATCCTCGGCGGCTGGCGGATCAGTGCGGTCCCGGTCGCCCCCGAGGAGACCGCGGAGGACCTCGACGAGATCACGGTCGTGCCCGGCATCGGCCTGGTCGACGTCGCGATCGACGTGCACGTCGCGCAGTGGGGCACGCTCAGCCGCTTGATCGCGGCGACCGAGTCGGGGGCGATCGACGGCGGGCTCGGGATCGACGAGAGCACGGTGCTCATCGCAGATGCCGAGGGTCTGCGGATCGCCGGCGAGGGCAGCGTCTGGCGCGTGTTCGCCGGAACCGAGGGCGTGACGGTCTCGAGCGACCGGGCGGCGCTCTGATGCCGAAGTCGCTCGCGGAGCTTGCCGCCGACGGGAAGCTCGATGCGGGCTGGGCCGAGGCGCTCGCCCCTGTCGCCCCGCTCGTCGCGGAGCTCGGCGACCGGCTGCGTGCGGAGACGGCGGCCGGCCGGGGCTATCTGCCGGCCGGCGAGAACGTGCTGCGCGCCTTCTCCCGCCCGCTCGCCGACGTGAAGGTGCTCATCGTCGGTCAGGATCCGTATCCCACCCCGGGTCATCCGATCGGGCTGTCCTTCGCGGTGGACCGGGCCGTGCGCCCGCTGCCGCGCAGCCTCGGCAACATCTACCGCGAGCTCGAGACCGACCTCGGCATCGCACCGGCCCCGCACGGCGACCTCTCGGCGTGGAGCGACCAGGGCGTCATGCTGCTGAACAGGGTGCTCACGGTGCGCCCCGGCACGCCGGCGTCGCATCGCGGCTGGGGCTGGGAGAAGGTCACCGAGCTCGCGATCCGTGCCCTCGTCGCGCGCGACGTCCCGCTCGTCGCGGTGCTGTGGGGCCGCGACGCCGAAGGCCTGCGGCCCATGCTCGGCGCGACCCCGGTCGTGGCGTCGGCGCACCCGTCGCCGCTCTCGGCGAGCCGCGGATTCTTCGGATCCCGGCCGTTCTCCCGCGTCAACGCGCTGCTCGAGGAGCAGGGCGCCGCCCGCGTCGACTGGAGGATCGCATGAGCGACACCCCGACCGTTCCGCAGCAGGGCGTCTCGGCCCAGGCACCGCAGGCCGCGCCCGCCGCGCGGATCCGCCCGGCGGCGGCGGAGGACCTCGCCGCGATCCGCAACATCTACAACCACTACGTGCGCACGAGCACCGTGACCTTCGACGAGGAGGAGACGGACCTCGCGGTCTGGGAGCACAAGCTCGACCTGCTCGGCGCGACCGGGCTGCCGTTCCTCGTCGCGGAGGACGCAGAAGGCATCGTGCTCGGCTTCGCGTACGCGCAGCACTGGCGCGCGAAGTCGGCCTACCGGTTCAGCGCCGAGAACACGATCTACCTGAGCCCCGACGCCGCGGGGCGGGGGCGGGGGAAGGCGCTCCTGGAGGCGCTGCTGGACGCGTCGGCGAAGGCGGGGCTGCACGAGCTCATCGCCGTGATCGAGCCGACGGCCGCGGCCGCATCGATCGCCCTGCACCGACGGTACGGCTTCGTGGACGCCGGGCACCTGAAGGGCGTCGGCGTGAAGTTCGGCCGCACGCTCGACGTGCTGTTCCTGCAGAGGTCGCTGTAGAGCAAGAAGCTGCCGTAGGGCAGGAGGTCGCTGTAGAGCGGAACGCTCAGCGCCCGGGGATGACCGGGATCGCCGCCAGCAGCCGCTTCGTGTAGTCCTGCTCGGGGTGGTGCAGCACGCGGGCGGTGGGACCGTGTTCGACGATGCGGCCGTCCTTCATCACGGCGACGTCCTGGCACAGGTTCTGCACCACGCCGATGTCGTGCGAGACGAGCACGAGAGTCATCCCGTCGCGGCTGAGTTCGCAGAGCAGGTCGAGGATCTGCGCGCGCACGGTGACGTCGAGCGCAGACAGCGGCTCATCGCCGACGAGGATCCGCGGGCGGTGCGCGATCGCCCGGGCCAGCGCCACGCGCTGCCGCTGGCCGCCCGAGAACTCGTGCGGGTGGCGCGAGGCCGACGCGGGGTCGAGTCCGACCTGGGCGAGCACCTCGCCGACCCTGGCGCGATGATCCCCGTCGATGTCCAGCGCCCGCAGCGGCTCCGACACGATCCGTCCGATCGACTGCCGGGGATCCAGCGAGGCGTACGGATCCTGGAACACGAGCCCCGTCTCGCGGCGCAGCCAGTGCAGCGCCCGCGCCGAGGCCGCCGCATCGACCGGACGTCCGTCGACCTGCACGGTCCCCGCCGTCGGGCGGTCGAGTCCCAGCAGCAGCCGGATCAGGGTGGACTTGCCGGATCCGGATTCGCCGATGATCCCGAGTGCGCGGCCGGCGGTCACCTCGAGGTCCACGTCGTCGAGCGCGACGGTGCGGGCGCGCCGGGCGCCCTGCGACCGGCTCGGGGACCGTCCCCGAAAGTACTCCCGGCGCAGGCCGCGGGCGCGGATCAGCGGGTTCTCGGTCATCCCTCGTCCTCGGTCTCTGAGCCCGTCGAAGGGCGCCACAGGGTCGCGGTCGCATCGCGCAGCAGACCCTGCGTGATCGGCGAGGCCGGCGCCGTCAGCAGCGTCTCGAGCGGACCCGATTCGACCACGCGGCCGCCGGCGAGAACCACGGCGTGCGTGGCGACCTGCGCGAGCACCGCGAGGTCGTGCGTGATGAACACGAGCGACATCCCGTCCGACTCCACGAGCGAGAGCAGGAGCGTCAGCACGCCGGCCTGGATCGTGACGTCGAGGGCTGTGGTGGGCTCGTCCGCGATGAGCAGGCGGGGCCGTGCGGCGAGGGCGATCGCGATCGCGGCGCGCTGACGCTGGCCGCCGCTCAGCTGATGCGGGTAGCGGTCCACGATGCGCTCGGGATCCGGCAGCGCGACGCGCGCGGCCTCGGCGACGGCACGGACGCGCGCGGCACGACGATCGGAGCGAGTGTGGATCCGGATGGTCTCCGCGATCTGTCGGCCGATCGTGCGGATCGGGTTGAGCGCCGTCTGCGGCTCCTGGAAGACCATGCCGATCTCGTCGCCGCGGATCCTGGCGAGTTCGCGGTCGGGCAGGTTCAGGATCTCGCGGCCGTTCCAGCGCACGCTGCCCGAGGCGGTCGCGCCGTCGGGCAGGAGTCCCATGAGCGCGAGGGCTGTGAGCGACTTGCCGGATCCGGACTCGCCGATGAGGCCGACGCGCGCGCCGTCCGGCACGGCGAAGGAGACGCCGTCCACGACCGGGCGGCCGTCGACCTCGATGACGAGGTCGGTCACCTCGAGCGTCATGCGGTCACCTCCGGCAGGCGCGGCTGTCCGGCACGGGCCCGACCCGCCGGACGGCGACCGGTGCGCAGCGTGGGATCCGTCGCGTCGCGCAGCGCGTCGCCGAGCAGGTTGAACGCGAGCACCGTGATCGTGATCGCGAGCCCCGGCCACACCACGGTGAGCGGGTGGATCTGGATGTAGCGCTGCAGGTCGGCGAGCAGGACCCCCCAGGACGGATCGACGACCGAGGCGCCGAAGCCGAGGTAGGACAGCCCCGCCTCGGCGAGGACGGCCGTGGCCATGGCCCAGCTCAGCTGCACGATGAACACCGGGGCGATGTTGGGCAGCAGGTGCTGCACGAGGTTCTGCAGCGGGCTCAGGCCGGACGCCTTCCCGGCGGTGACGAAGTCGCTGTGCTGCACGCGGCGCAGCTCGGGGCGGGTGACCCGGGCGACATTCACGCCGAAGCCGATCCCGACGGCCCAGATCACGACCCAGAGCGATCCGCCCTGCACCGTCGAGATCAGCATGGCGATGATGAGCACGGGGAACGCGATGAGGACGTCGACGAGCACGGCCACCGTCTCGCGCACCCAGCGCGCGGTGAGGGCGCCGAGCGCGCCGAGCGCGATCCCGATCAGCGTGGCGATCAAGCCCGCCCCGACGGCGACGAGTACGGTCGTGCGGGACCCGGCCATGATCAGGCTCAGGATGTCCCGCCCGGTGAGGTCCGTGCCGAGCAGATGCGGCCAGCTCGGCGCCAGCCAGCGGGAGGCGACGTCGGTGGCGCGCGGATCGAAAGGCGTCCAGAACAGCGACACGCCCGCGGTGACGAGGATCACGGCCACGACGATCAGCCCGAACAGCCCGGGGACGGAGGAGAGGAGGCGGCGCAGCGCGTGCGACGGGCGCGGGGAGGCGCTCATTCGTCCGCCTCCCGCTGCCGGGGATCGAGCGCGCGATGCACGAGGTCGACGACGAAGCCGATGATGAGCACCATGCCGGTGAGCACGAGCAGCTCGCCCTGGACCTTGACGAGGTCGCGGGTGCCGACGTCGGCGACGAGCATGCGTCCGATCCCGGGCAGCGTGAACAGCTGCTCGACCACGACGGATCCGACGATGATGCCCGCGACCTGGATGCCGAGGACCGTGATGATCGAGAGGCCGACTGCGGGGAGCCCGTGCTGGATCAGGGCGCGGCTGCGGGTGAGGCCCTTCGCGGCGGCGGTGCGCACGAAGTCCTGCGATGCGGCCTGCAGGGTGGCGCTGCGCACGAAGCGCAGCAGCAGCGCCCCCTCGATCGCGCCGATCGTGATCGCGGGGAGGATCAGCGCCTGCAGGGCCGCGCCCGGATCCGCCCAGCCGGTGCGGGGGAAGCCCTGCGCGGGCAGCCAGCCCAGCCACACCGCGAACACCACGACGAGCATCATGCCCGCCCACACCACGGGCACCGCGGCGACGGCCTGCGCGGCGACGTTCAGGGCGGTGCCGGCGGCCCGCCCGCGCAGCATCGCGGATCCGATCCCCAGCGGCACCGCGATGAGCAGGGCGACCAGCAGCGACAGCGTGGCCAGCGGCACGGTCACCTGCGCCTTCTGCGCGAGCTCTGCGGCGACCGAGGCGCCGTTCAGCTGCGAGGTGCCGAGATCGCCGTGCAGCACGCCGCCGATCCAGCCCAGATACTGCAGCACGAGCGGTTGGTCCAGTCCCAGGGCCTTGCGGATCGCGTCGACCTGTGCCGGTGTCGCCTTGTCTCCCGCGAGCAGCTGCGCCACGTCTCCGGGGAAGACCCGCAGGGCCAGGAAGATCAGTGCGCTCGCGACGAGGAGCCCCGCGATGAGCAGGGCCCCCCGGGTGAGCGCATAGCGGAGCACAGAGCCGAGGCTACTTCGAGACGGTCACGCCGCGCAGGTCGAGCCGCGAGTTGATCGAGTCCTTCGGGAATCCGTTCACGCCCGGGCGCACCGCGGTCAGCGTCTGATCCTCGTACAGCCAGTCCGCGGCAGCGTCCTTCGCGACGATCTCGGCCGCCTGGGAGAGCAGGTCGGCCGACTTCTTCGCGTCCAGTTCGGTCTGCGACTGCGCGTAGAGCTTCTGCACCTCCGGGTTGTCGTAGCCGAAGTAGTAGTCGGGGTTCGCGAAGTTGCCGAAGTCGCGCGGCTCGACGTGCAGCACGAAGCTGAGGTCGTAGTCGTGCTTGGTGTAGACGCCGTCGAGCCAGGCCGGGAACTCGACCGAGTTCACCGTGAGTCTCACCCCGACCTTCTTGAAGTCGCTGGTGAGCAGCTGCGGCACCGTGGCCCCGTAGAACGAGGGGATCGTGAGGGTGAGCGAGAGGTTCTCCTGGCCGGCCTCCTTGAGCAGCGCCTTGGCCTTCTCCGGGTCGTACGGCGCGGTGCTGGACAGATCCTGGTAGCCGGGGTCGAGCTGCGGGATGGGGCCGTACAGGGTGGTGCCGATGCCGCGCGCGGCGATGATCGCCTTGTGGTCGATGGCGAGGCGCAGGGCCTCGCGCACGCGCTGGTCGTTCAGGGGCGCCTTGGCGTTGTTGAACGCGAGCGTGCCCTTGTCGGTGGTGCGGCCCTTCGTGAGGGCGAACTTCCCCTCCAGCTGCGGGGCGAGGTTCGCGTCCACCGCGGTGAGCACGTCGAGCGTGCCGCTCTGCGCGGCGTTCACCCCGGCGGTGAAGTCGGGGATGTAGTCGAACACGATGCTCTTCACCCCCGCCTTCGTTCCCCAATAGGTGTCGTTGCGGGCGAAGGTGAGCGAGTCGCCCTTCTTCCACTGGGTGAGGGTGAACGGGCCGGTGCCGTTCTCGGCGGCCTGGAGGTCGGTCGTGTCGCCCTTCTGGAACACGAGCCCCGCCGTGCCGGTGAGGCTGAACAGGAAGTTCTGGCTCGGCTGGGTGAGCGTGATCACGACGGTCTTGTCGTCCTTCGCCGTGATGGAGGCGACGCCGGCGAGGTCGGCGTGCCCCTGCACCGTCTTGTCGTCCTTGGCGGTCTGCAGCGAGGCGACGACGTCGGCGGAGGTGAGTTTCGCACCGCTGTGGAACGTGATCCCGTCGTTGAGCACGAACGTGTAGGTGAGCCCGTCGGAGGAGATCTCGTGGCTCTTCGCGAGCCGGTCGATGATCTTGTCATCCTGGGTGCGGCTGACCAGGCCCTCGTAGATGTTGTCGACGAGCACCTGCTCGAGTGCGGCGCCGCTCGTGTGCCGGATGTCGAGGCTGGACGGTTCGAGCACGAGCCCCACGGTGAGGGTCGCGTTCGCATCGGCGGCGCCGGCGGAACTGCTTCCGGCGGGCGAGGGGGAGCCGCTGCAGGCGGACAGCATCAGTGCGGCGGCCGTCAGACCGGTGAGCAGGGCGACGGCGCCGCGGCGCGGTGCGCGGAGTCGGCGCGGTGCGAGGGCGGCGCGGGTGCGGTGCATGCGGGGGATCCTCTCGGGCGGTGCTGTGATGCGTGCGGTGCTGTGATGCGTGCGGTGCTGTGATGCGGGTCGTGCTGTGCGGTCGAGCCTAGGGCGGCGCCTCGACACGGGATGCGGACGGCGAGACGCGACGTCACATTCCCCGCAGCCCGCCGACGGGCTCAGGGGCCGATGCTGTCGGCGGCGGTGCGGATGATCTCGGCGAGGGCCGTGGGCGCCGTCTCCTGCAGGTTGTGGCTTCCCGCGAGGTGCAGCACGCGCGCCTGCGGCACCCGGGTGCGGAACTCCTGCTCCGCGTCGACGGACACGAAGCCGAGCTCGGCGCGGACGAGCGTGATCGGAGCCGTGACCGACGCGAGGTCGGCCCAGCCGTGTTCGCCGAGGATCTTCGGAGCCGGGGCGCCGGGTGCGGCGGCGGCCGACCCGACGGGCGGTGCGTCCAGCAGTCGTGCGGCGATGTGCGCGAAGTGGTGCTTCCATTCCACGCGTCCGTCCGCGCGCACGCGCGTGTTGAGGAAGACGCCGCGCGCGGTGTCCTCGCGCGACCCGCCGAAGCCGAACTGCTGCGCGCGATCCACGAGCTCGTCGCGGGTGGCCGTGTCGACGACGCGGTAGAACTCGCGCAGGGCCGCCGGGCCGGCGCTCTGGTCGACGCCGGGAGTGATGTCGACGACGATGAGCTCGCGCACGAGCTCCGGGGCGCGGGCGGCGACGGCCGCGGCGGTGAGGCCTCCGAGGGACTGCCCGACCAGCACCTGCGGGCGGTCGGTCCAGGCGCGGAGCGCCTCGATGACGTCGGCGGCGAGAGGGCGGCCGGTGTAGTCGGCGTCGTCGCGCCACGACGAGTCGCCGTGGCCGGCGAGGTCGATCGCGAGTGCGGGCCGGCCCAGAGCGAGCACCGTGGTGTCCCAGGTGTGCGCGTTCAGGCCCGCCCCGTGCAGCAGCGTGATCTCGATCGGTGCGTCGCCGTAGCGCAGGGCGCTCAGCGTGCGGCCATCGGCGAGGGGCAGGCTCAGACGCTGGACGGGGGGAACCGCCACTCCGAGAGTGCGGGCCTGACCGGCCAGGAAGGAGAACTCGGTGATCTCTTCTGGTGCGACGTGGGACACGCCCTCATTGTGCTCCTGTGCAGTCGTCGGCGCGAAATGAGGGATCAATGTGCGTAACAAAAGTGCGTAGTTCGCGAAGAATATGTGGTCCGCACACGCAGGAGGTGAAGCAGATCGATCCGGGACTGATTCGCGAGGTGTTCTCGAGGGACCGGATCCGGATCAGAACGCGCTCAGTCCCGTGAGGGCGCGTCCGATCACGAGCTGGTGGATCTCGTCGGTGCCTTCATAGGTGCGGACGGACTCCAGGTTGGCTGCGTGGCGCATGACCGGGTAGGCGTTCGTGATGCCGTCGCCCGCCAGGATCGAACGCGCCTGATGCGCGATCGCGAGAGCCTCGCGCACGCTGTTCAGCTTGCCGACCGAGATCTGCGCGGGAGTCAGCGCGTCCCGCTCCTTGAGCCGTCCGAGATGCAGCGCGAGCAGGATCCCCTTCTCGACCTCGACGAGCATGTCGGCGAGCTTCGCCTGGGTGAGCTGGTTGGCGCCGATCGGCTTGCCGAACACCTCGCGGCTCGTGGAGCGCTCCAGCGCCGCCTCGAGACAGCTGCGCGCCGCGCCCATCGCGCCCCAGATGATGCCGTACCGGGCCTCGTTCAGGCAGCCGAACGGGCCGGACAGGCCCTCGGCTCCGGGGAGGATCGCATCCGCGGGCAGCCGGACGCCCTCGAGCGCGACGTCGCACTGCACCGAGGCGCGCATCGACAGCTTGCCGGCGATCGGGGTCGCCGTGAAACCGGGGGTCGCCGTCGGCACGAGGAAGCCCCGTACGGCGCGTCCGCCCTCACCGAGCGCCGGGTCGTCCACACGCGCCCAGACGACCGCGACATCGGCGAGCGAGGCGAGCCCGATCCAGCGCTTGGCGCCGTCGATCACCCAGCTGCCGCCGTCACGCCGCGCCGTGGTCGTCATCGCGGCCGGATCGCTGCCGCCCTGCGGCTCGGTGAGCGCGAAGCAGCCGACCGCGTCGCCCGCCGCCATGCGCGGCAGCCAGGCCTGCTTCTGCTCCTCGGAGCCGTACTTCGCGATCGCGCTCATCGCGAGCGACCCCTGCACCGAGACGAAGGTGCGCCAGCCGCTGTCCGCGGCCTCGAGCTCCAGGCACGCGAGCCCGTATGAGACGGCGCCGGCGCCCGCGCAGCCGTATCCGGTCAGGTGCATGCCGAGGAAGCCCGCAGCGCCGAGATCGCCGACGAACTCGCGGCGGAAGTACGCGTTCTCGAAATCCTCCTCGATGACCGGAAGGATCCGTTCCTGCGCGAATGTCCGCGCGCGCTGCTGCCAGTCGCGCTCTTCCGGCGTGAGCAGGGCGTCGAGATCGAACACGGCATCGATGCGGGGAGCGGTCGTCATCTCAGGTCCTTTCGGCGCGCCAGGCGGCGGGCGCGGAGTCGTTCAGGGCGGGGGGAGGGGTGCGGTAGGCCGCGGGTGCATCGCCGAGGCGGATCGGGTTCGCGATCGTCCGGGACGAGCAGGTCGTACCCGGTGAGCGTCGCCCCCGCGCCGGTGCCGAATCCCGTGATCGAGCAATACGCCACCGCGGGATTGGCGGCGCGGACGGCATCGAAGCCCAGCAGCCGAAGTCGGTCGCTGTGCCGTCGGCGTCGACGGGCGGATGCCAGTGCCGGGTGTCGTCCCCGGTGGGCGGCTCGATCTTGAGCACGTCGGCGCCGAAATCGGCGAGGGCCATCGTCGCATAGGGGCCGGCCAGCACGCGGGAGAAGTCGGCGACGCGCACTCCGTCGAGCACGCCGTTCCGCCCGGTCCGCACGCTCATCCCCGTCAGCCCCTTCGCCGTCCGTCCGTGACGGCTCTCATCCTACGGACCGTCGGGACTCGTCCGTTCGCGGCGTGGCCGCGCCACGGCATCGCACCTCCGGCACGCTCTAGGCTGGACGCATGGTGCAGCGGCGAGCGGTCGGAGGGCGCGGATGACCGTGCTCGCCGTGCCCGGCATCACGAATCTGCGTGATGTCGGCGGCATGTCCGCGGGTACCTCGCGGATCAGGGACGGCGTGCTGTTCCGCTCCGGCAACCTCGCCCACGTCGGCGCCGAGGCTCAGGACTTCCTCACCACGCGGATCGCCCGCATCGTGGACCTGCGCGACGACAGCGAGGTCAACGCGGAGCCGTGCGCGCTGTCCGGGCTGCGGATCGACCGCGTGCCGCTGTTCGCGGGCTCTGTGGCCTCGTTCCTGCTCGGCGACGTGAGTCTCGCCGGCCTGTACCGGCGCATCGTCCAGGACGGAGCGGACCGCATCGTGCAGGTGGTCCGGATCCTGTCCGAGGGGGAGCCGACGCTCGTGCACTGCACGCTCGGCAAGGACCGCACCGGCGTGAGCGTCGCGCTGGCGCTCGCCGCGGTCGGCGCCGACCGCGAGGCGATCGTGGAGGATTACGCGATGACGGCGTCGCAGCTGCCGGAGTCGCGCAATCGGGCGATCGCGAAGTGGCTGGAGGAGCGCCTGCCGATCGCGCACGATGCGATCGCCGTGGCGACCCAGTCGCCGGCGCCGGTCATGCGCGAGCTGCTGAAGGGCATCGACGAGCAGCACGGATCGGCGGCGGACTATCTGCTCGCCTCCGGTCTGACCCGGGCCGAGCTGGAGGCGCTGCAGGCAGCGCTGGTCGGATAGTCGACCACCCGTCGCCCGCTCGGGCAGTCCGGAGGTAGGTTAGGCAACCCTTCATCCGGTGATATCGTAGAGGCATCATGACCACCGCGATCCGCACCACCGCACGCGCCGGGCGCCGCGCCCTGCGCCGCTCCACGAAGGCCCAGCATCTCATCGTCGCCGACGAGGGATCGCTCGCTGAGCTGGAGGCGGAGCTGGCGACCCTGCCGCTGTGCGCGACCGGTCGTGTGTTCATCGAGGTGCCCGACGCCGACGCCATCTCCTCGGTCTCGGTCCCGCCGCGGATGACCGTCACCTGGCTGCCGCGCGCCGTCCGCTCCGGCGCCCCCGGCACCGGACGCCGGTGCGCGCGCGGCGCCGCCGCCGCACGCGCCGCGATCGCGTGGGCCGACGAGATGCTGTGCGACGGCGCGGAGGATCGCACCACGGTCACGCTCCTCGGCGGTTTCCTCGGCACCGCCGACATCGCCGAGCACCTCACCGGGCACCTGGGGCTGGACCCCGCGCAGATCACCGTGCCGGAGCGCTTCGGGCTGCTCTGATCGATCGCAGGTCGCAGAGGCCGTCGAGAGGTCGGGCCTGCGTCCCCTCGACAGGCTCAGGGACCGATCTCGGATCCGGCACTTGGACGGGTTCAGGGGCCGATCTGCGGATCCGGCCCTTCGACGGGCTCAGGGGCCGGGCGCTCAGCGGCGCGGCAGGTAGTGCCCGTCGGCCAGGCCGGCCTCGATCTCGAAGCGGTTGCGCAGGGGATCCCGTCCCGCGAACAGGTACAGGAACGGCATCAGGAACCCGTATCGCAGCCACTGCTGCTTGTGCACCGCCTCATGCCGCAGCACGCGATCGTCCGGCACGTGGTCGCCGGTGAGATAGCACCCGGCGACGCAGACGCCGCCCCGTGCGAAGGTCCACGCGGGCATGCCCCGGAAGACCCACAGGCCCTGCCGGCGCTCGATCGCACCGGTGCTCCACAGCCCGCCCCAGATCCAGCCCACGGCCATGCCCCAGGCGTAACCGATCCGGCTGATCGGGGAGCGCAGCAGCACACCCGGGATGCGCCGGTCGAACCGCCGCCCCCGTTCCAGGATCTCGGCGGCGGCGGCCTCGATGGCGGCGATCCGGGCGGCGTCGCCCGCCGTCACGCCAGAGCGCCGATCAGGCGCAGGATCGCGCCCATGTCCTCGACCGCGTCGCCGGGAGAGCGCGGGGCGAACCCGGCGATCGTCGCCCCCGCGAGAGGGATCCGCTGGCGCAGCGCCCTCACGGCGTCGACGACCTCGGCGGTGCGCAGACCGAACGGCACGGCGGAGGACACTCCGGCGAGCTCGGACGGATCCAGCACGTCGACGTCGATGTGCACGTACACGCGGGATGCGCCGGTGGCGACGACGGCCTCGGCGAACTGCTGGGCATCGTCGAGTGCGTCCACCCGGACGATGCCGGAAGAGGAGAGGAACTCGGTCTCCGCGTCGTCCTCCGCGCGGGCGCCCACGAGCACCGTGCGCTCGGGGCTCAGCCCCGCAGGGCCGTCGAGCGGGAAGGAGTCGTGGCCGAGCAGTGCGCGCAGCGCCATCCCGGCGTAGGCGCCGGAAACGGAGGACTCCGGGGTGTGCAGATCGGGGTGCGCGTCGAACCACACGATCGCGACATCGTGCAGCGCACCGGGGAGGGCGGCGACCGCGGCGACGCTGACGCCGCAGTCACCGCCCACCACGAGTGTGACGTCGGCGTGCGCCGAGACCGCTTCCTCGATGAGCTCCCCGGTGCGTCTCAGACTGCTGAGCCGATGCACTCCCGTGCCCTCGGCGTCGCCGGCCTCGAGCGGGACCTCCAGCACGGTCGTGCGCGCGCTGGGGAGGTCGCCGGCGATGGCCGCCGCGCCGTCCGTGAGCAGCATCGCCCGCGGGGCAGGGGAGCCCTGCCACTGCGGGACGACGAGGAAGCGGGTCATCTCAGCCCTCGAGCGCTTCCTGCGGCTTCGCGGATCCTGCCTTCAGCTCCGCGAGACGGGCCTCGACCTCGGTCAGCTGGCCGATGTCCTCGAGGCTCTCGAACTGCGCGTCGAGGCTCGAGGCCGCGAGCTCCGCCTTGCCCTGGGCGAGAGCCTCCTGTCGGCGCACCTTGTCCTCGAACCGGCCCAGCTCGCTGGTCGGGTCGAGAACGTTGATCGAGGAGACCGCGTCCTGCACCTTGGTCTGCGCCTCGGCGACCTTGGCGCGGGCGAGCAGCTCGCTGCGCTTGTTCTTCAGCTCGACCAGCTTCTCCTTCATGGTGTTGAGGCCGGACTTGAGCTTGTCGACGATCTCGGTCTGCGCCGCGATCTGCGGTTCGGCCGTCCTCGCCTCCTGCTCGGAGCTGATCTGACGCTGCAGGGCGACCTTGGCGAGGTTGTCGAACTTGTCGGCGTCAGCGGTGTTCCCGGCCCCGCGCAGCTCGTCGGCCTTGCGGCTGGCGGCGAGCGCCTTGTTGCCCCACTCCGCGGCGGACTGCACGTCCTCCTGGTGGTCGCGCTCGAGCAGGCGCAGGTTGCCGATCGTCTCGGCGATCGCCGACTCGGCATCGGCGACGTTGTTGGTGTAGTCGCGCACCAGCTGATCGATCATCTTCTGCGGGTCTTCCGCGGAATCGATGAGCGCGTTGATGTTGGCCTTCACCAGGGTGGAGATGCGGCCGAAGATGGACTGCTTGGTCATGGGATGTCCTTTCCAGATTTCCGGTCGAGAGGGTCGTTCATGTGGGGGAGAGGAGGAGTGTGCGGTGTCAGAAGCGCCCGCCCGATCCGCCGCGGCCTCCGCCGCCGAAGCTGGAGGGGCGGTAGCCGCCACCACCGGAGCTGAAGCCGCCGCCTCCGCCCCAGCCTCCGCGGGAGCGGCCGCCGCCGGACAGGATGCCGCCGATGATGCCTCCGAGGATCGCATCGCCCATGCCGCTGCTGCTTCGACCGGCGCCGGGGCCGCCCCAGCCGCCGGATCCCCAGGAGTCGATGGATCCGCTCGCCAGGGTGGTCGCCTCCCTGGCCAGGGCGATGGCGCGCTGCGCATGCTGCAGGGCGCTGCCGGGATCCGCGAGGCGCGCGGCCTCGGCCTGGTCGTACTCGGCGGAGGCCTGCGCGGCCCTGGTGCGGGCGTCCGCGCCGATCGCGCCGCGGTGCGTGGTGATGTAGCTGTTCGCCGTGGAGATCTCCGCGCGGGCCTGCGTGAGCGTCTGCTCCAGCACCTGCCGGGCGCGCTCGGTCTGCTGCTGCGCGTTGCGGATCGCGTCGACCGTGCTGTCGATGCGCGTGTTCGCCGCGGTCAGCGACTCGAGCACCGCCTGCGGGCGGCGTCCGGTGCCGCTCGCATCGGTGCGGGCCTGATCCAGCGCCGTGCGCGTGGCTGCGACGGCGGCGTTCAGGTCGGGGGAGGGCGGCAGCGCGGCGGCGCCGGCGAGATCCTGCTCGAGGTCGGCGATGAGCGCCTTCGCCTGCTCTTCGGCTGAGGAGAGGTCGTTCTGCAGCGTGCTGATCGCCTGGGCGAGCTGGTTCGCCTGCAGCACGCCCTCCTCCGCCGTGCGGATCGCGAAGGCCGCTTCGCCGCGCTTGCCCTCCGCGAGCTGCGCCGTCGCCTCGGCGATATGGGTGTCGGCGAGCTCCAGCCGGCTCGCGGCCTCGGCGGGATTGCCGATGACGGTCTGCAGCGCGGCCGGGTCGTAGACGGTGGCGAGGGCCTGCAGTGCGGCGGGGGCCGCCGTGACCGCCGCGGCGGCCGTCTCCCGGTGTGCCTGCAGCTGCGCGAGCGCCTGCTCGGCGTTCTGCTCGAGGGCGCGCAGCTCGTCGAAGGCGGCGACGTTCGCATCCAGCGCGGTGTCTGCGGCCTCGCACAGCCGGATGATCTGCAGGTGCCAGTCGCGGCGCTGCTCGTCGGTGTCGGGGATCTCATCGTCGAGCTTCTGCTTGAGGGAGAACGCCTCGTCGAGTCTGGCCTTGGCCTTGGCGACCACGTCGGTGAAGGTGCTCGTCGCGGCATCGCCGAATTGTGCGGTCGCGAAGCCGAGGTCCTCCGTGGAGGACGTGATCGCGTCGTCGGTGTGCACCAGGGCGAGGGCGGCCCGCCGGGCGAGTTCCTCGTCGCTGATGGCGTCGAGAGGGTCGCCGACGGGATCGGTCGCGGCCGGCTTCACGCGCGCGGCGGCGCGACGGCGCATCACCACGAGGACGATGATCGCGACCACGATCGCGATCACACACAGCACGATCAGCAGGATCCCGCCGAGGTCGGCTCCCGAGGAGCCGGATCCCTCGAATCCTGCCGCCGCGGTGCGCACGGCCGCGGCCCAGTCCTTCGCACGCAGGTCGTTCACGAGGGAGTGGGAGATCTGGTCGACGCGCGACAGCGGGATCGGCCCCGCCTTGTCCGCCGACAGGTAGTACTGCCGCGACTGGGTGGCGACGGCCAGCAGATACTGCTGCTGGCCGAGGCCGTTGTCGAGCGCGACCTGGTTGGTCCACAGCTGGCTGTTGTCGGGGTCGGAGAAGGTGTCGACGAACACCACGAACAACTGGATGTTCTGGGACCTGCTGAGCTGGTCGAGCTGGCTGTTCAGCTCCTGGGCCTCGGAGGAGCTCAGCACTCCGGCCTCGTCGGTGACGAAGTCGGAGCCGAGGGTCACCGGCGCCGTGGCCGGGTGCGGTGCCGCGGTCTCGGCGAGGGGCGCGGCGCCGGCGGGCGCGGCGAGCACGGACATGCCGAGCACGCCCAGGACGACACCCACGACGACAGCCCAGCGTGCGCGCATCTTCGCTCCTCCCGGGGTCCGGCAGGCCCCCAGGAGCGAGTCTAGGGCGTGTCCGGATTTGTTTCTCCTGGTCCCGCCCCTATCCGGAGGGCGCCCAGCGCGCCCGCATGGCCACCGGCCCGGGGGATCCGGGCCGCTCTCGGTAGGCTGGTCGCGATGGACGACAGGTACGGATCGGATGTGCTCGCCAAGGGCTGGCGCGAGCGCGGCGCGAAGGTCGCCGTGGACGTCGCCGCCGAGAAGGACCTCGTGGTCGAGGTCGCCGTGGACGGCTTCTGCGGGGCGGTGACCCGGATCGAGGGCGGACAGGTCGAACTCGAGGACTATCGCGGCCGCCGCCGGCTCTTCCCGATGGGCGCGGGCTTCATGATCGACGGGGAGCCGGTGCGGCTGGTGCACCCCGCGCGCGCGGAGGGCGCGACCAAGCGCACCGCATCCGGATCCTTCGCCGTCGGCGACTCCCGCGCGCGCACCGCGCTGCCGAGCCGGATCCTCGTCGAGGGACGCCACGATGCCGAGCTCGTGGAGAAGGTCTGGGGCGACGATCTCCGCGTCGAGGGCGTCGTGGTCGAGTACCTCCAGGGCGTCGACCTGCTGGAGGAGCTGCTCGCCGAGGCCCCGCCACGCCGCGACCGTCGCTACGGCGTGCTCGTGGACCACCTCGTGCCGGGATCCAAGGAGACCCGCATCGTGGAGCAGATCATGCGTGGTCCGCACGGCGCGCACCTGCGCATCGTCGGGCACCCTTACATCGACGTCTGGCAGTGCGTGACGCCCGCGGCGCTCGGAATCAGCGCCTGGCCGCAGATCCCGCGCGGGACCGACTGGAAGACCGGGATCTGCCGGGCCTTCGGCTGGCCCGCCGAATCCCAGGCGGACATCGCGCACGCCTGGAAGCGCATCCTCTCGCGGGTGAGCAGCTACCGGGATCTGGAGCCGTCGCTGCTCGGCAGGGTCGAGGAGCTCATCGATTTCGTGACCGAGCCGATCGACGGGGGCGCGCGATGAGCGGACGCTCGGCCCGCGGGGCCGGACGCGCCGACGCGGTCCCTGCGCTTCGACAGGCTCAGCGACCGGCAGATGGCACGGACGGCGGATACCCTGGAGGGATGCCCGAACCCCGCACCTTCCGCGACGAACCCGTCTCGTTCGTCCGCCGCAGCGGCCGCATGTCCGAGGCGCAGGAGCGGGCATTCGCCGAGCTCGCCGGTTTCTACGTGCTGGACGTGCCGCGCGACGTCGCCTGGACCTCGGTGCACCCCGAGGCGCGGCTCGACCCCGCCTCCGCCTACGGGCGCGAGGCGCCGCTGACGGTGGAGATCGGATCGGGGCAGGGGCATGCGATCGTGTCCGCCGCCGCGGCGCACCCCGAGCGGGACTTCCTCGCGGTCGAGGTGTTCCGGGCGGGGCTGGCGCGCACGATGCTCGACGCCGAGCGCGAGGGCGTGCGCAATCTGCGGCTGGTCGAGGCGAACGCGCCGGAGGTGCTCGCCACGTACCTTCCCACAGGTTCCGCCGATGAGGCGTGGATCTTCTTCCCCGATCCCTGGCACAAGAAGCGGCACACCAAGCGCCGTCTGGTGCGTCCCGGCTTCGGAGCCACGGCCGGCGCGGCGCTGCGCGATGGGGGGCTGCTGCGCCTCGCCACCGACTGGGAGGACTACGCGCTGCAGATGCGCGAGGTGCTCGACGACGCGCCCGAGTTCGAGCGCGCGTTCGACGGGGAGTGGGCCGAGCGCTTCGACGGCCGCGTGATGACGGCGTTCGAGCGCAAGGGCATTGCAAAGGGCCGCGACATCCGCGATCTCACCTATCGGCGGGTGCCGCGGGGCTGACGCGCGGCCGGCCGCCGTCGCAGCGCGCCTCTCGCCCCCATGGACAGTGCGCGGCAGAATCGGTCCATGCTCTTCATCCTGGGATCCGTGTTCGCCGGGCTCGCCGCCCTGATCCACGTCTACATCTTCGTGCTGGAGTCCGTGCGCTGGACGCACCCGTCCACGCGCCGGGTGTTCGGCACGACCGCCGAGACCGCGGAGGTCACCAAGCCGCTCGCCTTCAACCAGGGCTTCTACAACCTGTTCCTCGCGATCCTCGTGATCATCGGCCTGATCGTGGCTCCGGCCGCGTCCTTCGCGATCGGCTGGACGCTCATGATGGCCGGCGTCGCCTCGATGCTCGCCGCGGCGCTCGTGCTGATCCTGTCCGACCGCAGCAAGGCCCGTGCGGCGACTGTGCAGGGCCTGTTCCCGCTGCTCGCCGTGCTGGCACTTCTCGGAGCCGTGCTGATCTGACGACGAGACCGGGCCCGATCCGAGGAGCGGACCAGGCGATCAGGGCGGGCGGTCAGATCAGGCGATCATCGCCCGCATCGATGCGATCGCGTCGAACATGGCGAAGGACAGTCACACCGCCCCGCCGAGGGTGTGATGGATCTCAGCGTGTGCGCGAAGAGGGGCCGTCCGTCTGGACGGCCCCTCTTCGCATCTGTGCCCCCGACAGGAATCGAACCTGCGACCTACGGTACCGGAAACCGGCGCTCTATCCGCTGAGCTACGGAGGCGTACCGAACGAGCCTAGCATCGGATCCGACCCCGGCACGACGCTGAGACGGCGGGTCGGGGGGGGGGATCAGGCGGCGACGAAGAAGCACTCCCCGGACAGGCCGGAGAGCGCTTCTTCGATGGGCAGTCGGGACCTACTTCGAGGTGCCCTGCGACACGGATCCCTGCAACTGGCGCTGGAACAGGATGTAGACGATCAGGACGGGGACGATCGTGATGATCACCGCGGCGAACAGGGCACCGAAGTCAACCTGATAGCCGGCCGACGAGGCGAAGCTCGCCATGCCCTGGGACAGCACGTAGTTGTCCCGGTTCGTGTTCAACGAGATCGGCAGCAGGAACTGGTTCCACAGGCCCAGGAAGTTCATGATCGCCACCGCTGCGAGTCCGGGTCTCGCCATCGGCAGCATCACCTGGAAGAACGTTCGCCATTCGCTGGCGCCGTCGACGTAAGCGGCCTCCTGGATCTCGTAAGGCAGGGACTTGAAGAACGAGAACAGGAAGAACACCGTGAACGGCAGTGCGAACGCGACGTACGTGATGATCAGACCCGGCAGCGTGTTCAGCAGGCCCATGCCCTGCAGGATGAAGAACAGCGGGACAATGGCGAGGAAGACCGGGAAGGTGAGGCCTGCCAGCATCAGGTAGTAGATCACCCTGCTGCCCGGGATGGAGAAGCGCGCCAGCACGTAGGCGCACATCGCCCCCAGCAGCATCACCAGGATCAGCGCACAGCCGACCACGATGACGGTGTTCAGGAACATCGGACCGAAGTTGTTCTTCACCCACGCGTTGACGTAGTTGTCGAAATTCCAGTTCGCGGGAAGGCCGAACGGGGACTTGAAGATCTCCTTGGTCGTCTTGAACGAGCCGAGCAGCGTCCACAGCATCGGCAGGATCACGATGATCGCCCAGATCCCGAGGACGACATGCGAAACGCCGCCGACCACCTTGTCGCTCGTGGTCGACTTCGTGCTGCGGATCTTCCTGGCCGCCTTCGGGTCGACAGTCACTGCGGCACGCGTGTCGAGAGTCATGCGCGTCCTCCTTCGTCCTTGCCGCCGATGAGGCGGAACGCGCCGACCACGAGACCGGCGAAGATCAGGGTGACCGCGGCCAGCACGACGCCCATGGCCGTGGCCAGACCGAACTGGCCCTTCTCGAACGCGGTGCGGAATAGATACTGGCTCATCACCAGCGTGCTGTTGTTCGGTCCGCCGGATGCGTTCAGGCCTGCCATATAGACGAAGGCGTCCAGCGCCATGATGCCGAGGTAGATGTAGGCGGTCTGCACATTGTCGCGCATCTGCGGCAGCAGGATCGAGACGACCGTTCGGAACCGGCCGGCTCCGTCGATGCGAGCCGCCTCCAGGGTCTCCGCGGGGATCCCCTTGATCGCGGCGATGAACAGCACCATGTAGAAGCCGACCATGCTCCACACGATCACGAAGATCGTGGCACCCATGGCCGTGCGCTGGTCACCGAGCCAATCGATCATGTTGGTGGCGCCGAGGCTGCGCAGCACGCCATTCAGGAGGCCGTTGGAGGGCTGGTAGATCATGCTCCACAGGATCGCGATGACGATCGCCGGGATCACATAGGGGAAGAACGACACCACGCGGTAGAAGCTGGATCCCTTGAGCCCGCGCACCTGTCCGCTGGATGGACCGCCGACGGTCACCATGCTCGCGAAGATCAGGGCGACGACGATCGTGATCAGCGGCACAACAATGGCGAGCAGGATGTTGTTCATCATGGCCTGCAGGAACGTGGAGTCCTGGAACAGCTTCACGAAGTTGTTCAGGCCGATGAAGCTCATGTTCGGCGAGAAGCCGGTCCAGTTGGTCATCGCATAATAAAGCGCCTGGATGAAGGGCGAGATCACGAACACGAGGAACAGCGCCACTGGCAACACGAGGAACACCAGGAGGAACGACACGTAGTCGAGGGTCAGCCGGCGCTGCCCGAGGCGGAGGGCCTTGCGGCCCCCCGCGCGAGCAGCAGTCACGGCGGCGGTGTCGAGTCCACCGTCGGTCTCCGGACTGCTAACGGTCATTACTTGATCTCGATCTTGGTGATGGAGCTGTCGTTGCGGATCTTGTCGGTCAGATCCTGCAGCGCCTTCGTGATGTCGGCGACCGTCATCTTGCCGTCGAGGAACGAGTTCCAGATCGGCAGCTGGTCGGAGTTCATGCCGTACAGACCGAACGCCTTGATCGTGAAGACGTTGTTGCCGGCCTTGTCCAGGAGCTCCTTCTGCGACACCAGAGCGGTGGAGCCGAAGCCGTCGTCGGGGACGATGCCCTTCACGATGGTCGGGGCCAGCTTGCTCTTGGCGAACGCGGTGGCGGACTCCTTGGACAGCATGGTGCGCAGCAGTTCCTTGCCGCCGGCGGGGTTCTTCGCCTTGGTCGGGACGATGAACGGCTCGCCGGCCTCGGCGCGCAGGGTGCCCGCCGGAGTGGTCTGCTTGTCGTCGAGGGGGATCTCGCCGATGCCCTTCATGGTGAAGCCGTCGGCCGTCTGCTTCTTCATCTCGTTCTCGATCCACGAACCCGAGGGGTAGAGGAGAGCAGCCTCGTCGAGGCTCCACTGCGACTGCGCCTGGGTGAACTGCGTGCCTGCGCCGCCCGGCTTCATGTAGCCGGCCTGGATCAGGTCGTAGAAGATCGTCAGGATCGACTGCAGGGTCGGGTGCGACCAGCAGCCTTCCTTCAGATTCTCCAGCGGCAGGCGCACGTCGTCACCGCTCTGGATGACGGCCGAGTCGACGACGAGGGTCTGGTAGTACGTCGCCGCCTCCTTGCCCCAGACGAAGAGGTACTTGCCCTTGGCCTTCGCAGCCTCGCCGAGAGCCTTCAGGTCCTGCCAGGTCTTCGGGACAGTGAAGCCGTTGTCCTTGAAGACCTTGTCCGAGTACCAGATGCCGTAGACCGTCATCACGTAGTTCAGGGCGACGAACTTGCCGTTGAAGGTGCCGGGATCCTTGACGCCGCCGTAGAGCGTGTCGCTGATCTTGGTGCCCTCGAGGTTGTTCGCGTCCAGGACGTCGTCGAGCGTCTCGAGCTGGTCGAGGATGGTGTTCCAGCCGATCTGGTTGGCGCCCGAGTTGTCGATGAGGTCCGGCGGGTTGCCGCCGACGAAGCGCGGCTGCAGCTCCTGCGCGATCTTGGTGGAGGCGGAGACCTTGACCGAGGCCCCGGTCTTGCCCTTCTCCATGATCTTCGCTGCGTTCTCGACGTAATCTACGCCGTAGCCGCCGTCGAAGATCACGGCGTCGACCTTGGAGTTTGCCGCCACGCCGAACGGGTTGTCGGCCGACTTCGTGCCGCCGGCGGCACCGCCGCCCGAGCCGCCGCCCGGGGCCGCGCAGGATGCCAGGCTGACGCCCAGCGGCACCATCACGGCTGCCAGGGCAGCGCCGCGCAGCAGACTGCGCCGGCTGATGGAAGCGTCTTTGGTTTCCATGTGTTCTTGCCTTCCTTAGTGAGGGGTGAGGGAGAGGATGAGTCTGTGGGGCGCTCAGGCGCCGCGGCGGAGCCGGTCGAGGTAGCGGGCTTCGAGAGCGGCGTTGTGCGCGTCGCCGCCCGGGATGTTCGCCGAGATGTACATCGGCGGCACATCGCCGGCCTCCGCGATCGAGCGGGCGACGCCGAGCGTGAGCAGCTGGGCGATGAACGCGGCCGTGATCGACGAGATCGCGCCGGCGGAGATGGTCTCGGTGACCTGCAGCGTGGAGTCGCCGTAGGGCGCGAGATTGTCGATCACGACGTCGGCGATCTCGCTGAGGCGCTTGCCGCTGGGGTGCTTGGGGTCGACCCGGGCGGTGTGGTCGAGGCTCGTGACGGCGATGACCTTGTGGCCGTGCTCCTTGGCCCACAGGGCCACGCCGACGACGGATCCGTTCACGCCCGAGTTGGAGGCGATCACGAACACGTCGTTCTCGGCGATGGGGGAGACTGCCATGAGTTCGTCGACGACCCACGGCTCGCGCTCGAGAGAGCCGGTGAGCACGTCGGCGGTGCGCTCGCCGTGCAGCACGATGTCGCGCAACGCGATGCGGTTGGTCGGGATGAGCCCGCCCGCACGCCCCGCGATCTCCATGGCGAAGGCCTCGGAGTGCCCGGTGCCGAACGCCTGGATGATGCCTCCGGCGCGGAGGGCGGCGACGAGCAGGTCGATCGCCGTATCCAGCGCTCCGTGCTGCGCGTCGGCGGCGAGCCGCTCCAGGCGGGACTCGGCTTCGTGGAGGAGGTCCAGGGGGGAGGCGCTCATCGACGGGACTCCTTCTGCCGGCGGGGGTGGGGTTCGTCGTGCGGCGACGAGCTGCGGCGGTGCGCGGAGACGGCCATGGCGCTGGCGGCCAGCCGCGTCGCGGCCTGCCCGAGCGTCCGCTGCGCCACGAGCACGTAGAGCAGGTCGATGACGAGCAGCTGCGCGTGCTTGATGGAGAGGTCGTCCGGACGCTGTGCCGGATTCTCCGATGCCGTGATCAGGGCGACGTCGGCGCTCGAGGCGAGCCAGGAATCGGCGTCGGTCGTGATCGCGACGGTGAGGGCGCCGGCCGCGCGGGCGTGCGCGAGCATCTCGATGGTCTCCTCGGTGCGCCCGGTGTTGGAGATGCCGACCGCCACGGACGACCCGTCCTGCAGCACGGCGCTGGTGAGCCCGTCGTGCACGTCCGACCACGAGTGCGCGTTCACGCCGATGCGGTAGAGGCGGCCGCGGAACTCGTCGGCGATGACGCCGCTGCCGCCGACGCCGTAGATGTCGACGTGCCGCGCTTCCGAGATCGCGCGCGCCACGAGCTGGACGTCGTCGAGGTCGAGCAGGCCGGTGGTGATCTCCATGCTGCGGGTGTGCAGGCCGAGCAGCGTCAGTAGCACCCGGTCGGCGGGGTCGTCCTGGCCGATGTCCTCGGCGATGTCGGTGCGCCAGGTGGTCCCCGCGTCTCCGCGCCCGGACTCCGCCGCGACCCCGACCCGGAACTGCGTGTAGCCCTCGAAGCCGATCGCCCGGCAGAATCGGGTGACCGTCGCCGCCGAGGTGCCGGCCTGATCGGCGAGTTCGGTGATGGTCAGCTCGACCGGAGCGGTGGGCTGGGCCGAGATCACGTCGGCGATCTTCGCCATGGCCTTGGGCATCGCCGGACGCCGCAGCGAGATGCGCTGCGTGATCGACAACTCGTTGCCGACGTCCTGCATGAGTGGCACCATTGCCTCCGGTGAAAATGAGTCGTAGATCGACATGGTTCGGATGAAAAACATTCTCATCAGGTCCCGGACGAAAAATCAAGTAGGACAGATAACAAATTGGGGTGCAACGTGCTCGTGATCGGGGTGGATGCGGGTGGGACGTCCACGAGAGCGGTGCTCGCGACGCGTGAGGGACGCGTCCTCGGGTTCGGCCGCGGAGGCAGCGGAAACCCCACCTCATCGGGATCTCCCATCGCGCTCGCCGAGGTGCGGCGAGCGATCGGCACCGCGCTCGCGGCCGCCGGGGCAGAGCTGTCGGACGTGGCGGGGATCGTCATCGCGATGGCCGGGCACGACGCCCGCGGCGGCGTGTCGGACTGGATCCTGGATCCCCTGCGGGAGGACGGGTTCGCGGGCGGGCTTGCGTTCGAGTCGGATCTGCTGGCGATGTATGCGAGCGGCGCGGTCGATCCGGTCGGCTACGGCGTCGTGTGCGGCACCGGGGCGAGCGCGGTGCGCGTAGAGGACGGCCGGATCGTCGCGACCGCGGATGGACTGGGATGGCTGCTCGGCGACCGGGGCAGCGGCTTCTGGATCGGGCGGCGTGCGGCGGCTGCGGCGGTGGACGAGCTGGACGGGCTCGGACCGGGAACGGCGCTGACGCCTCTGGTGCTGCAGGCGGCCGGAGTGGCCGCGGACGGTGCCCATGCCCGAGGCGGGGACGGACGGCCCGCAGGTCTCGAGCAGCTGATCCGCGCGCTCTACGCGCAGCGGCCGGTGCAGCTCGCCGGCCTCGCCCCGCTGGTCTTCGACGCGGCCGATGCCGGCGACCCGGTGGCGCGGCGCATCCTGGCCGGCGCGGGGGAGCAGCTCGTGCGCACGGTCGCACTCGTGCAGGCGGGCCCGGGCCCCGTCGTGGTGGGCGGCAGCATCGTGGCCAGGGCCGGTGCGCCGCAGCAGCTGCTGCGGCAGCACTTCGCCGCGGCGTTCGGCGATCAGCCGTTCGTCCCGGTGGACAGCGGCGCGGCCGGGGCGACGATGCTCGCCCTGCGACACCGCGGCGTCGAGGCGGATGAGGGCACACTCGCGCAGGTGCGCGCGGGGATCCTCGGCTGAACCCTCCGTGCCGCGCGACATGATCCGGGCCGGGTCGCCGTGACGGCCTCCGGGCACGTCCTCCCGGCGAGGATCCCTGCCGAGGAACGCTCCGGAACGGGGCGGCCTCGTGCCGGCGGCCCGGGGATTCCGGTCAGGCGGCACCGCCTAGAATCGATACCCTATGAACCCCGAAGCCCTCGCCGCAGCGATCCTGTCCGTCCTCGTCCCGATCGCGGACGAGCGACGACCGGGGGAGCCGCTCGCACTCGAAGCCGACGACATCGTGCTGGAGCGCCCGCGCAACCGCGACCACGGCGACTGGGCGACCAATGTCGCCATGCGCCTCGCCAAGCAGCTCGGCGCGAACCCGCGGGAGCTCGCGCAGCAGATCGCCGAGGGCCTCGCCGCCGTCGACGGCATCGCCGAGGCCTCGGTCGCCGGTCCCGGCTTCCTCAACGTGCGCCTGGAGGCGGGCGCCGCCGGTGCGCTCGCGAAGATCATCGTCGACGAGGGCGAGGCGTACGGACGCAACGCCTCGCAGGCCGGGCGATCGATCAACGTCGAATTCGTCTCCGCGAACCCGACCGGGCCGCTGCACATCGGTCACACCCGCTGGGCCGCGCTCGGCGACGCCATCGCCCGACTGCTCGACGCCAGCGGCGCAACGGTGGCGCGCGAGTTCTACATCAACGACGCGGGCGCCCAGATGGAGCGCTTCGCCGGATCCATCGTGGCCGCGGCGAAGGGCGAGCCGACGCCCGAGGGCGGGTATGCGGGCAGCTACATCGCCGACATCGCGCAGCGCGTGCTCGCCGACAGGCCGGATCTGCTGGCCCTCGACGAGGCCGAGCAGCTGGTCGTGGCCCGAGAACTCGGCTACCAGTACCAGCTCGCCGAGCAGAAGGAGTCGCTCGCGAAGTTCAACGTCGTCTTCGACGTCTGGTTCTCGGAGCGGATCCTGCACGCGAAGGGCGAGGACGGCGAGCCGAGCCTCGTCGACCAGGCTGTGGACCGGCTGCGCGCGCAGGGCCACGTGTTCGACGAGGACGACGCCGTGTGGGTGCGCACCACCGACTTCGGCGACGACAAGGACCGCGTGATCCGGCGCTCGAACGGCGAGTACACGTACTTCGCCGCCGACGCCGCGTACTACCTGAACAAGGGCGACCGCGGCTTCGAGCACAAGATCTACCTGCTCGGCGCCGATCACCACGGCTACGTGCACCGCCTGAAGGCCCTCGCCGGCGCGGCCGGCGACGATCCGGAGAAGGACGTCGAGGTGCTCATCGGGCAGCTCGTGTCGGTGGGCGGTGCCCGCCTCAGCAAGCGCGCCGGCAACATCATCGAGATGGACGACCTGCGGGAATGGCTCGGCACCGACGCGCTGCGGTATTCGCTCGAGCGCTCGCCGGCCGATTCGCCGCTCTCGCTGGATCCCGAGCTGCTGCAGAAGCGCACCAACGACAACCCGGTGTTCTACGTGCAGTACGCGCACGCGCGCACCCACAACGTGTCCCGCAACGCGGCCGACTCGGGAGTGGACCGCTCGGCGTTCGCGCCCGAGCTGCTCACCCACGAGACCGAGTCGGCGCTCCTGGGTGCGCTGCAGGAGTTCCCGCGGATCGTGGCCTTCGCCGCCGAGGTGCGCGAGCCGCACCGCATCGCGCGCTACCTGGAGGAGCTCGCCGGGCTCTACCACCGCTGGTACGACAGCTGCCGGGTGATCCCGCTCGGTGACGCTCCGGTCGAAGACGTGCACCGCACCCGCCTGTGGCTGAACGATGCGACCGGACAGGTGCTGCGCAACGGGCTCGGGCTGCTCGGAGTGTCCGCTCCGGAGCGGATGTGACGTGAGCGGCGCCGATGCGGGCACGCACCCCACGGAGCCGTATCCGCAGAGCCTCGGGCAGGAGCATCCCACGGTGCCGCTGCCGCGCGGCGCCGACGCGGGCACGCCGGGCGGCGGAGTCGTCCCCCCGCGTCCGCCACTGCCGTCGGCCCCGATCGCGGTTCCGCCCCGGCGCCGTCGCGCGCGCTGGCCCTGGGCCGTCGGGATCGCCGTCGTCGTGCTCGCCGCGCTCCTGGTGGGCGGCGAGTTCGCGGCGCGCGCCGTGGTCGCGCAGCAGATCCGCTCGCAGGTGATCACGGCGCTCAAGCTCCCCGCGGATCAGCAGCTCGACGTGAACGTCGGCGGGATCGTGCTGCCGCAGCTGGTGACCGGCCGCCTCGACGACGTCCGCCTCTCCTCGAAGAGCGTCGCGATCGGGCCGATCACGAGCGCCGTGCACGTCGACGCGACGGGCGTGCCGATCCGCGGCGGCGAGCTGGGCAGTGCGAAGGGCACCTTCCGGATCACCGCGGACCAGCTCGAGAAGGCGGTGAAGAGCGCGACCGGATCCACTCCCATCGAGACCGTGACGCTCGACGGCAAGGACGTCAAAGCCACCGGATCCGTGAAGCTCTTCGGCGCGACCGTGCCGCTCGCTCTCGCGCTCACACCGGGTGCGGCGGGTGGTGAGCTGACCTTCGCGCCCACGTCGGCGACGATCGGCGCGCTGACGGTGGATCAAGCCACGGCGGCATCGTCTCCGTTCGGCGCCGCGCTCAGGCCGCTGTTCGAGACGCAGAAGGTGTGCATCGCCGACCGGCTTCCCGCGGGCGTGCACCTGAGCGGGCTGCGCGTGGACGGCGACGCCCTGGTGGCGACGTTCGCGGCCGACAGTGCGATCACCACCGATCCGGCACTGCTCGAGAACGGGACCTGCCCGGCCGGATAACCGGTCAGCGGGAGGCCCGCTCTTTCGCGACCTGCTCCCGGGCCATGTCGCGCTCGGCGGCAGCCGCGGCGAGCAGGCGCTCTGCGCGATCGAGGCGGCGCTCGGTGAAGGAGCGCGGGTGTCCGGACGCGCGGTCCTCCCCGTCCTCGACGCCCGTGATGATCCAGGCGCTCGCGAGCAGCACGACCTGTGCGGACAGGTTCAGCCACAGCAGCAGCGCGATGAGCGCCGCGAAGGAGACGAGCAGCGGATTGGCCGCGGCGCCGCCCACGAACAGTGCGGACAGCTGCTGCAGCACGAGAAGCCCGACCCCGCCGAGCGCGGATCCGGTCCACAGGATGCGGCGATCGGCGCGCACGCCGGACAGCACCGTGAACAGCGCGGCGATCAGGGCGGCATCGAGGGCGAAGACGATGAGGAGGGACAGGATCCGCTCGCCCCAGGCCATTGCGGGGGAGTGCGCCAGCCCGAGGAGTCCGGCGATACGATCCAGGCCGAGCGAGCCGACCACCGTGGCGGCGGCGCTCAGCACGAATGCGATCCCGATGCCGATCGCGAGGCCGAGGTTGCGCAGGATCACCCAGTACCACTGCACGTCGTCGGCAAGGCCCCCCGCAAGGGTGCGCAGAGCGATGCGCAGGGATCCGATCGCGCCGAGTGCGGCGCCGATCAGTCCGGCGAGTGAGGCGAGACCAGCGATCGACAGTCCGGCCGGGGCGGTGATCTGGGCGGGGTCCACGAGGCCGCCGGAGCCGATGAGCCCGGGGATGGCGGCGTCGACGGCCCGCACGAGCGCGCCGAGCGCCTCCGGATTCCCGGCCAGCCACAGCCCGGCCGCGGAGAAGCCCAGCAGCACGGCCGCGAACACGCTGAACAGGGCGCGATAGGTGATGCCGTCCGCCAGCGCCGGTCCGTGCTTCTCGGAGTACAGCAACCACGCGCGGGCGACCCGCCAGCGCAGCACCCGGGTCAGCACAGCGTCGATCGTGCGCGGGAGCCACGGCTTCGGCGCCGGCGCGTGCTCGGATCCGGTGCGAGTGGCCATGGTCCGAGCGTACCGAGGAGCGATCCGGCCCCTGTGAAGGAGGGGATGGCCGACCTCGTGCGAGGACGCCGGCGGCGGTACTCCTCAGGTGTCTGCCCTGTTCTCGGATGGCGATGACGTGGGGACCGACGTGCGCGCTGTGTCGACGTCCGCGTGCTGTGGCGGCGCAGCGCGCCGTGTATTCGCCATGGCCTGGAGTCGTGATGGAACCGTGATATTTCCAGGGTCTGATCTGGTTGTTTTCGGGCCTGGAATGTCGGTGGCCCCGGGTTGGATGGGGGTATGACGAACACGGCGGGCACGGCACCGGCCCCGGGGGTGGACCCGGT
>JAFDWK010000043.1 GCA_018268515.1 Actinomycetota bacterium | reverse complement strand
TGACAAAACTCAGCACATATCAGGGCCAGCCGGGCAGCCAGCGCAACGCGTCCACCCACGACGCGGGGACGGGGACGCCCCACACGATCGGCGCGAAGACGACCGCGATCGCGAGCGCCGCGATGCCGAAGAGCGCCACGGCCACTCGTGCCGCGCGCCCGCGGCGCAGTACCCCCGCCAGCACGGCTGCGAGCGCCACCATCAGCATCGGCGCGAGCAGGATCGAATAGAACTGGAAGATGGTGCGCTGCGGCAGCAGCAGCCACGGGACCCAGGCGCCGAGGCCGGCCACGAGCACGATCGCCGCCGGACCGCCCCGACGTCCGCGGCGCAGGGCGAGGATCCAGAGCACGACCGCCACGATCGCGGCGGCGACCCCGGCGTACCAGAGCACCGGGTTCGGCAGATCGAGCACCATCTGCGTGCACGACGTGCGGCACAGCGCTCCGGAGAAGTCGCCGTCGGCGCGGTAGAAGAGCGTCGGCCGCATCAGGAACGGCCACTGCCACGCGGGGCTCGCGGAGGCGTGCGGGGAGCTGATGCCGATGTCCGAGCTCAGGATCTGCGAGTGATAGTGGAGGAGGCTCTGCAGGCTGTCGGGAAGGAGGCCCAGAAGGCCGCCGAAGCCGCCGGTGTCATGCGCCCAGGATCGGCCGAACGCCCCGGGCGACGACAACCATCCGGTCCACGTGATCAGATAGGCGGACACGGCGACGGCGACCTCTGCGAGGCCGCCGAGCACGCCGCGCAGCCCGATGTCCGCGAGCGCGCCGCGGCCGTCGCGGCGCAGGCGGGCGATGGCATCGATGCTCCAGGTCACGAGCATCACCGCGATCAGGATCGGGGCGGCCGACCACTTCACGGACATCGCGAGGCCGAACGCGGCCGCGGAGGCGAGGGCATAGGGGCGCAGTGCGAGCAGCGGCATCAGTCGGGAGGTCGCCCGTTCCCGGCGCCGGGCGCTCCAGTGCAGATCCAGCAGCGCGAGCACGACGCCGGTCATCACCAGCGCCGTCAGCGGGCCGTCGAGGATGGCCGTCCGGCTCAGCACGATCGCCTGCCCGTCGATCGCCATCGCACCCGCCGAGATGGCGGCCCCGGCGACGCTGCGCGTCACGAGCCAGGCGGCGGCGCCGGTGAGCGCGATGAGCGCGACGCCGAGGAGCGCCACGGCCAGCCGCCAGCGGAATGGATCCGACTCGGCGCCGAGCATGCCGGCGACGATCAGCCACTTGCCTCCTGGAGGGTGCGCGACCGACGCCGCGACCAGAGGCTCGAGGTACCAGGTATGCGGATCCGTCGGCACGACTTTGCCCGCGTCGAGCTGCAGTGCGCGCTCGAACCCGTTGGTGCCGAGCGATGCGGCATCCCGCACGTAGTACGCCTCGTCGAACACGAAGCCGGAGATCCGGCCCAGGCTCTGCAGTCGCAGCGCCGCACCGAGCGCCGCGATCAGCGCCACGGCCGCCAGAGCCTGCCGATGCGGAGCCCATGCCTCCAGATGGCGCAGTGCGAGGGCCGCGCCGATCGGGGAACGCGTCGCACGCTCGCCGCTGCTGTGCATGGCGCGAGCCTAGAGCAGTCCAGTTCCGCGCGGATAGCCCTCAGCGGCGCGGGGAACGCCCTGCGGTGAACGCCGTCACGAGCGTCGTCAGACCGAACTCGAACGCCTCATCGACATCCCCGCCGAGCTGGAACGCACCGGCCTGCTCCATGGTGCAGAAACCGTGGGCCCACGCCGTCAGGGTGCGGGCCGCCGGGAGCGGGTCGCCGGGTGCTGCGGCCCGTACGGCGTCGAGCAGCGTCCGGGTGAGCGCGACCATGCCGTCGGACTGCGGCTCGGCGCTCAGCGCGGCACCCGAGAACAGCAGCGAGGCGGCGCGGGGGGAGCGGGCGCTGAGTGCCCGGAACGCGCGGGCGATCGCGGTGAGCGATGCGACCGGATCCGCTCTGGAACCTGAGGCGGATCCGACCAGCATCATGATGTCCTCGTCGAGTTCGCGGGCGGCGTCGTCGGCGATCAGGCGGAGCAGGTCGTGCCGGTGCGCGACGTGCTTGTACAGGCTGGGGGCGCGCACGCCGACCGCCGCGGCGACGGCGCTGATCGTGACCGCGTCGATCCCGTCGCGCTCGGCGATCGCTCGTGCGGCGGCGGTGAGGGCGGCGCGGGTCACACGCTGCGGTGCGGGCATCGGGACCTCCTCCGCGGCCGCGCACGGGACGACTGCCGCTCTTCGATCATATGGCTATTGACTGTAGCCATGATAGCTATATAACGTAGCCATCATGAGCGCAGAACTCCTCCGCATCGGCGACGACATCGTCGCGATGCACGCCGTCGTCACCGACGAGGGGGTCACCCTCATCGACGCGGGCATGCCGGGTGACCGCCGGATCCTGCAGCAGGCGCTCGCCGCCGCGGGGCGTCGCCTCGATGACATCCGCGGCATCGTGCTCACCCACGGTGACAGCGATCACATCGGCGTGGCCGAGTGGCTGCGCACCGAGTACGGCGTGCCGACCTTCGTGCACGAGGCCGACGCGGCGCGTGCGCAGGGGGAGAAGACCCCGGGCGCGTCCGGCGGGGCGATGCGGCTGGGCCCCGCGCTGCAGTTCTTCACCGCTGCGCTGCGTCGAGGCGGCCTGCGCACGAAGCACCTGGGAGCTGTGCGCACGATGCGCGACGGCGATGTGCTCGACCTGCCCGGAGCGCCGGAGATCATCGGCCTGCCCGGGCACTCGCCGGGTTCCGTCGCTATCCGCGTCCCGGCGGTCGATGCGATCTTCGTCGGCGATGCCCTCACCACCCGGCACGTGCTGAACGGATCCACCGACGTGCAGCTCGGACCGTTCAGCGATGCACCGGAGCAGACCCCGGAGAGCCTGGAGCGCCTGCGCGACCTGCCCGAGCGGTCGATCGTGGTCGGCCACGGCCCGATCTTCCGCGGGACGGCGGCCGAGATGATCGCTGCGCGCACGCGCTGAGTCGCCGATCCGGACGGGATGCGGCTCCTGCTCAGTCGCCGGCCGTGCGCAGCGCCGCCCAGAGCTCGGCGCGTGCCGGGAAGGATCCGAGATCCGCGTCGAGGATCGAGGCAGCCTGGGCGATCCTCGTGCGCAGGGTGTGCCGGTGCACGCCGAGGGCCGCCGCGGCCGGCTCCAGGCGGGTGTCGTGCTCGAGCCACACCCGCAGCGACCGCTCCAGCTCCGCGCCCTCCTGCGCATCGTGCCGGCGCAGCGGCGCCAGCAGCGATTCCGCGATCAGCCGTGCCTCGTCCGTCGCGAACGCGGCCAGCACGCTCGACTCCGCACTGTCGGCGTAGCGCGTCACGCCTTCGCCCCCGCGTCGCAACGCGGTGAGCGCCTGCGCGTGGGCGCGGGAGAAACCGGTGTACTCCTCGGGCGCGGAGATGCCGATGCGCACCCCGGTGCGGGCGGCGATCTCATCGAGCGCGGCGGCATCCGCGCTGCTCAGGGCCATCACGAGCCCCTCATCCGACTCCGCGAGGAACACCGCAGGGGCGGCATCGCCGCGCTGCCGCTCCCACCATTCCCGGACGGCGCCCCGGCGCTCTCCGGCGGCGACCGCCACCACGATCGGCGCCGGCGGGAGAGCGCCCAGCACCCGCCGCGCCAGCCCGGGGTCGTCGGCGAGCAGCGAGGCGAGCAGCTGCCGGTGCAGCCGGCGCCGGCTGCGTGCGAGCTGTTCGCTCTGCTCGAGGGAGAGCCCCGCCATCGCGATGACGGACGTCACCACGGCGCGGGTCTCCGGATCCAGGGTGCCGCTCGCGAGCGCGACGACACCGCGCAGGTGCCCTGCGCGCCCCACCGTGAGCAGGGTGTGCGCGGCGGCGCCGTCCTGCACGACGCGGTTCGCGGAACCGCCACGGGCGAGGAGGTCGGCGGCGGCCCCGGCCACGGCGGGAGAGGAGCCCTCGGCGGGGTGCTCGTGCACGAGCTGTCCGGCGGCGTCGTACATGCCCACCCAGCACCTGAGTCGGTGCGACAGTTCGGTGAGCGTCGATTCCAGTCCGTGCGGGCGCAGCGCCGCGACCGACAGCGCGCGCTGGGTCTCCAGCGCCCAGGTGCGCCGTGCGTACGCCTGGGCGGCGATCGCCTCGGAGTGCGCCCGGGCGACGGCGATGAACGGCGTGCCGTACGGCACTTCGAACAGCGGGAGTCCGGCCGCGGCGCACGCATCGGCGAGGTCGGCGGGGATCCCGCTGCGGTGCACCTCGGTGCCGAATCCGAGCGCCACCACGCCGCGGTCGACGAGCCGGTGCACGTAGGCGCGGGTGCCTGCGGGGTCGTCGTCGGCGAACTGCGTGCCGGTCGTCAGCAGGGCGAGATCCTCGGCGAGGAACGGGGTGGGATCCGTCAGGTCGGAGTTGTGCACCCAGCGCAGCGGGAGGTCCAGGGATCCGGCAGGCAGCGCCGCCTCGGATCCGACCAGTCGCAGGTGCAGATCGCGGCGGCCGAGCAGGGTGCGCAGTGTGGGCTGCTGGTCCATGGGCGGGTTCCTTCGCAAGTCGATCAGGTAATGGCCGCATCGGCGAAATCGTGATCCAGATTGTACGCTACGGCGAATGCTCCGCGGCCGGGACGTCCGTAGTCTCGAGGCCATGAGCACCATCGACGCGCAGGCTGACACCCTTCCCCTCGGCGGACCCTCCCTTCCCCAGGAGCGCCGCCTCGTCACCGAGCTCCCCGGCCCGCGCTCGGCCGAGATCCTCGCCCGCAAGGCCGCGGCCGTTCCCGCCGGCGTCGGTCACACCGTTCCGGTCGCCGCGGTCGCCGCAGGCGGCGGCGTCGTCGTCGACGCCGATGGCAACTCGCTCATCGATCTGGGATCCGGCATCGCCGTGACCACGGTCGGCAGCGCGCACCCGAAGGTCGCCGCGGCCATCGCCGCGCAGGCCGCGCAGTTCACGCACACCTGCTTCATGATCTCGCCGTATGAGTCGTACGTGGAGGTGGCCGAGGCACTCAACCGCCTCACCCCCGGCGACTTCGCCAAGAAGAGCGCCCTGTTCAACTCGGGTGCCGAGGCCGTCGAGAACGCGATCAAGATCGCCCGCAAGTACACCGGTCGCCAGGCGGTCGTGGCCTTCGACCACGGCTACCACGGCCGCACCAACCTGACCATGGCGCTCACCGCCAAGGCCATGCCCTACAAGAGCGGCTTCGGCCCGTTCGCCCCCGAGGTGTACCGCGCGCAGGCGTCCTACCCGTTCCGCGACGGCCTGTCCGGCGCCGAGGCAGCGGCCCGCACGATCCTCCAGCTCGAGAAGCAGATCGGCGCCGACAACCTGGCCGCCGTCATCATCGAGCCGATCCAGGGCGAGGGCGGCTTCATCGTCCCCGCCGACGGCTACCTCCCCGCGATCGTGGACTGGTGCCGCGCGAACGGCGTCGTCTTCATCGCCGACGAGGTGCAGACCGGCTTCGGCCGCACCGGCGCGATGTTCGCGAGCGAGATCTTCGGCATCGTGCCCGACCTCATCACGACCGCCAAGGGCATCGCCGGCGGCATGCCGCTGGCCGCCGTCACCGGCCGCGCAGAGATCATGGACGCCTCGCACTCGGGCGGCCTCGGCGGCACCTACGGCGGCAACCCCGTTGCGTGCGCCGCGGCGCTCGCCGCGATCGACGCCTACGAGACCGAGGGCCTGCTGGAGCGCGCGGCCGAGATCGGCGCGCTGCTGAAGGACCGCCTGAGCGCCATCCAGGCCGGCGACCCGCGCCTGGGCGACATCCGCGGCCACGGCGCCATGATCGCCGCCGAGTTCGTGGATCCCGCCACCGGCGCTCCGGACGCGGCCCTCACCGGCGCGGTCGCGAAGGCCGCGATCGCCCAGGGCGTCATCGTCCTCACCTGCGGCACGTTCGGCAACGTGATCCGGTTCCTGCCGCCGCTGACGATCGGCGACGACCTTCTGAACGAGGGTCTCGACGTCATCGCCGCCGCCCTCGCGGCCCACCCCTCCTCCGCAGGGGCCTAAGGACGTCCGGGCGCGATCGGGATCGGGGGATGCTGGATCGCGCCCGGCAACTTCTCTGAAGACACAGGAAAACAAGACGCAGCACCGCCTGCACGCGCACGAACGCGCACCCGATGAAGGAGTCGAAATTGGCCGATATCACCCGTGACGTGCTCATCGTGGGAGCGGGGGCCGCAGGCACCACCGCTGCGAACGAACTGCGCAAGGCGGGATTGTCGGTCGTGGTGCTCGAAGCCCGCGACCGCGTCGGCGGGCGGCTGTGGACCGACGTCATCGACGGCGCCATGCTCGAGATCGGCGGCCAGTGGGTCTCGCCCGACCAGGACGCCCTGATCGAGACGATCGACGAGCTGGGCCTGGAGACGTTCAGCCGCTACCGCGAGGGCGACAGCGTCTACGTCGGCCCCGACGGCACGCTGCACCGCTTCACGGGCGAGATGTTCCCCGTCTCCGCTGAGACCGAGAAGGTCATCGCCGAGATCACCGAGCGCCTCGACGCCATGGTCGCCGAGATCGACCCGGACCGCCCCTACGCGCACCCGAAGGCGGCCGAGTGGGACGCCGTCACCTGGGACGCCTGGCTGCACGCGCAGACCGACGACGACGAGGCCGTGCGCAACCTCGCGTTCGCGACCGGATCCGCGATGCTCACCAAGCCGACGCACGCGTTCTCGCTGCTGCAGTCGCTGCTGATGGCCGCGTCCGCCGGCTCGTACTCGAACCTCGTCGACGCCGACTTCATCCTCGACAAGCGCGTCGTGGGCGGACTGCAGCAGGTGCCCCTGCTGCTCGCCGAGCGCCTCGGCGACGACGTGCTGCTGAACCAGCCCGTGCGCAGCCTCGAGTGGGGCCCCTCGACGGGCTCATCCACCGACGGCGTCACCGCCACCACCGACTCGCTCACGGTCCGCGCCCGCTACGCGATCCTCGCGCACGCCCCCGTGCTGTACGACCGGATCTCGTTCGTGCCGGCGCTGCCGCGCCGCCGGCACCAGATGCACCAGCACCTGTCCATGGGCTTCGTGATCAAGGTGCACGCCGTCTACGACCGCCCGTTCTGGCGGGAGCAGGGCCTGTCCGGCACCGCCTTCAGCCCCTACGAGCTCTCGCACGAGGCATACGACAACACCAACCACGGCGACGAGCGCGGCACCCTGGTCGGCTTCGTGAGCGACCAGAACGCCGACGACGTGTTCGAGCTGAGCGCCTCCGAGCGCAAGGAGCGGATCCTCGAGTCGCTCTCGCACTACTACGGTCCCGAGGCGAAGAACCCGGTCGTGTACTACGAGAGCGACTGGGGCGCCGAGGAGTGGACCCGCGGCGCGTACGCCGCGAGCTTCGACATGGGCGGCCTGCACCGCTACGGCAAGGATCTGCGCACGCCGGTCGGGCCGATCCACTTCGCGTGCTCCGACCTGGCCGGTGCCGGCTACCAGCACGTCGACGGCGCGATCCGCATGGGCCGCCTCGCCGCGGCGCAGATCCTCGACGCGGACCGCGGCGACGCGGCGGACGGCGTGCTCGCGGACGCCACCGCGGACGGCGCATGACCCGAGCCATCGTCGTCGGCTTCCGCCCGACGAACTCCGGATCCGACGCCCTCGCACTGGGCGTGCGGCTCGCGCGCAGCGCCGGAGCGCACCTGCACGTCGTGACGGTGCTGCCCCGCGAGGGGGCACTGTCGGCGGCCGTGCCGCCGGAGCGCTCCTCCGAGACGCACATCCAGAAACAGGCGCGCCCCTGGCTGCGCGAGGCCGCCGCGCGCATTCCCGCAGGCGTCTCGCACTCCGGCCACGTGCGTCCGGGGGAGTCGTTCGCCGAGGGCCTCATCGAGGCCGCGGAGGAGTTCGGGGCGGGGCTGATCACGGTCGGCGCCGCAAATGGCGGGCTCTTCGGCTACCACCGCATCGGCAGCGTCGCCAGCGAGCTGCTGCACTCCTCACCGGTGCCCGTGGCGCTGGCCCCGGCGGGGCTCGCCCGCGGGGTGGACGCCGACACCGACGTGTCCCGGGTGACGGCCGCGATCGGAACCAGGCCCGGGGCCGACGTGCTGCTGGACGCGGCAGTGGGACTCGCCGCGAGGACCGGCAGCGGCCTGCGCCTGATCTCGCTCGTGCCGTTCGACGTGCCGGCAGGGCTCGGCACCGGCGCCATGCGCCTGGTCGACGACGCGCTCGGCGAGGACGTGCTGGCCCGTGCGTCGGACGCGCTCCCCGACGGAGTCGACGCCGACCTCGAGCGGGCCCCCGGCGAGACCGTCGAAGAGGCGGTGGCGCGGCTGGCGTGGAAGCCCGGTGAGGTGCTCGTCGTGGGATCCAGCCGGCTCGCGCAGCCCAAGCGGCTGTTCCTCGGATCGACGGCGGCCAAGATGCTGCATGTGCTGCCTGTGCCCATGATCGTGGTGCCGCGCACGAGCCACGACCCGCGCCCGGACGGGCCCGCATCGGGCCGCGGTCCGCTGACGGATGGCGGCGGGTGAGGATCCAGGATCCTGCACGGGCGGAGCGTGACCGTGCTCTGGGACGCAACCCCGGCGCTTCAGATCATGATCTGATCGCAACAGACATCGACAAGGAAGGTTCCCCATGACCGTTCAGGAGAAGACGCTGCTGGACAGCGTCCCCACCGGGCTCTACATCGCGGGCGAGTGGGTCGCCGCCGAGGGCGATAAGACCTTCGACGTGCACGACCCCGCCACCAACGACGTCGTGCGCACGATCGCCGATGCCTCGCCGGCCGACGGCATGCGGGCCCTCGACGCGGCCGTCGCCGCGCAGGACTCCTGGGCCGCGACCCCGCCGCGCACCCGCAGCGACATCCTCCGCCGCGCGTTCGACCTCGTGCAGGCGCACAAGGAGGACCTGGCGCTGCTCATGACCGTCGAGATGGGCAAGCCGCTCGCGGAGGCCCGCGGCGAGGTCGGCTACGGCGGCGAGTTCCTGCGCTGGTTCAGCGAGGAGGCGGTGCGCATCTCCGGCCGCTACGGCCTGAACCCCGAGGGCACCGGCCGCATGGTCGTCTCGCAGCGCCCCGTGGGGCCGTCCTTCTTCGTGACCCCGTGGAACTTCCCGTTCGCGATGGCGACGCGCAAGATCGCGCCCGCGCTCGCGGCCGGCTGCACCGTGGTCATCAAGCCCCCGGCACTGACCCCGCTCACCACGATGTACTTCGTGAAGCTGCTCGAGGAGGCGGGCCTGCCCGCCGGCGTCGTGAACGTCGTGCAGACCTCGCGCTCCTCCGCGCTGTCGGCCCCGATCATCGCCGACCCGCGGTTGCGCAAGCTGTCCTTCACCGGATCCACCGAGGTCGGCCGCAAGCTCATCGCTCAGGCCGCGGAGGGCGTGCTGCGCGTGTCGATGGAGCTCGGCGGCAACGCCCCGTTCGTGGTCTTCGAGGACGCGGATCTGGACAAGGCCGTGGAGGGCGCGCTCGCGGCGAAGTTCCGCAACATCGGCCAGGCGTGCACCGCGGCCAACCGGTTCATCGTGCACCGAGACGTCGCGGACGAGTTCGCCCGGCGCATCACCGAGCGCGTGAACGCGATGACCATCGGCCGCGGCACCGAGGAGGGCGTCACGATCGGCCCGCTGATCGACCACGACGCGGTCGCCAAGGCCATCGAGCTCGTCGGCGACGCCGTCGAGCGGGGCGCGACGCTGCTCTCCGGCGGCAAGGCGCTCGAGGGCGCCGGATCCTTCTACGAGCCCACCGTGCTCGCGAACGTGCAGGCCGGCAGCGAGATCCTCCGCGAGGAGATCTTCGGCCCGGTCCTCGCGATCGCGACCTTCGCCGATGAGGCCGAGGCCGTGCGCCTCGCGAACGACACCGAGTACGGCCTGGTGTCCTACGTGTTCACGCAGGACCTGGCCCGCGGCCACCGGATGATCGACGCGCTCGAGACGGGCATGATGGGTCTCAACGTGGGCGTCGTGTCCAACGCGGCCGCCCCCTTCGGCGGCGTCAAGCAGTCCGGCGTCGGCCGCGAGGGCGGCTTCGAGGGCATCCACGAGTACCTGTCCACCAAGTACACGCTGATCCCGGTCGACTGAGAAGACCCGGACGGAGTGCGGCGATCCCGCGGATGCCGCGCTCCGTCCCCTCCCGCCACCACGATCTGACCAACCGAAAGGAACCGGAATGACCGACTACGCCGTCGTCAACCCGGCCACGGGCGAGACCCTGGCCACCTACGAGACCTTCACCGACGCGCAGATCGAGGATGCCGTCGCGCGCGCCCACGCCGCGGCCGCGGTATGGGCCGCCACGCTCGTCGCCGAGCGCGCCGCGGTCGTGCGCAGGATCGCCGAGGGCCACCGCGCCCGTCGCGACGAGTTCGCGGCCATCATCGTCCGCGAGATGGGCAAGCCGCTCGCCGCCGCCGTCGGCGAGGTCGACTTCGCCGCCGACATCATCGAGTTCTACGCCGACAACGCGGAGAAGATCACCGCCGACCAGCCGCTGGACATCCTCGGGGAGGGCACCGCGGTCATCCGCAAGGCGCCCCTGGGCGTGCTGTTCGGCATCATGCCGTGGAACTTCCCGGCCTACCAGGTCGCCCGGTTCGCGGGCCCGAACCTGGTGATCGGCAACACGATCATCCTCAAGCACGCGCCGCAGTGCCCCGAGTCCGCGGCCATCCTCGAGGAGATCTACCGCGACGCCGGCCTGCCCGACGGCGGCTACGTGAACGTCTACGCCACGAACGAGCAGTCCGCGACGATCATCGCCGACCCGCGGGTGCAGGGCGTCTCGGTGACCGGATCCGAACGCGCGGGCGCTGCCGTCGCCGAGGTCGCCGGACGCAACCTGAAGAAGGTAGCGCTCGAGCTCGGCGGATCCGACCCGTTCATCCTGCTCTCCACCGACGACCTGGACGCCACGGTGCAGGCCGCGGTCGACGCGCGTCTGGACAACAACGGCCAGGCCTGCAACGGCGCGAAGCGCTTCATCGTCGTCGACGGCCTCTACGACGCGTTCGTGGAGAAGGCCGTCGCGGCGCTGTCCGCGGTCACCCCGGCCGACCCGACGCAGGAGGACACCGTGCTCGGCCCGCTCGTCTCGGAGGCGGCAGCGATCAACCTGCAGAAGCAGGTCGACACCGCCGTGGCGCAGGGCGCGACCCTGCTCACCGGCGGCACCCGCGACGGCGCGTTCTACGCGCCGACCCTGCTCGCCGACGTCACGCCCGCGATGGACGTGTACCGCGAGGAGCTCTTCGGACCGGCGGCCGTGGTGTACCGCGTCGCGGACGAGGACGCGGCGGTCGCACTCGCGAACGACACCTCGTTCGGGCTCGGCTCCTACGTGTTCACCACCGACGAGGCCCAGGCCGAGCGCGTGGCGAACAGCATCGACGCGGGCATGGTCTACGTCAACGTGGTGCTCGCGGACAGCCCCGAGCTGCCCTTCGGCGGCGTGAAGCGCAGCGGCACCTCGCGCGAGCTGGGTCTGCTCGCGGCCGACGAGTTCGTGAACAAGAAGCTCATCCGCGTGGCCTGATCCCGGCCACGGGATCTCCTCCTGACGCCCTCTGCTCGATCGAGGGGTGCGCCGGAGGAAGGGGCGGGCGTCGCACATCCTGCGGCGCCCGCCCCTTCGTCGTGCGCGGCCACCGCATCCCGGGCGTAGCCTCGGAGTGTCCTGTTCGCTCTCCCGAGAGGCTTCCATGACCACCGTCGCCGAGAACATCGTCAGCACCCTCCGCGCGAACGGGGTGAAGCGCGTGTACGGGATCCCCGGGGACTCCCTGAACGGCTTCACCGACGCCCTGCGCAAGGACGGCGCGATCCGCTGGGTGCACGTGCGCCACGAGGAGACGGCGGCCTTCGCCGCGGCCGCCGAGGCGGCGCTCACCGGGGAACTCGCCGTCGTCGCGGGATCCTGCGGTCCGGGCAACCTGCACCTCATCAACGGCCTGTACGACGCCAACCGCTCTCGGGTGCCGGTGCTCGCGATCGCCGCGCACATCCCGACCAGCGAGATCGGCACGCAGTACTTCCAGGAGACCCATCCGCAGGAGCTGTTCCGCGAGTGCAGCGTCTACGTGGAGTACGTGTCGGATCCGGTGCAGATGCCGCGGCTGCTGCAGATCGCGATGCGCCAGGCGATCTCCAAGCGCGGGGTGGCCGTGCTCGTGATCCCCGGTGACATCGCGCTCGCCGAGGCCGAGGACGACCGCACCACCGTGATCGAGCGCAGCCGCCCCGTGGTGGTGCCGAGCGGGGCCGAGCTGGAACGGGCCGCGACCCTGCTGAACGCCGCGTCGAAGGTGACGATCCTCGCCGGCGCGGGCGCACAAGGGGCGCACGACGAGATCGTGGCGCTCGCGGACCGTCTCGCGGCGCCCGTCGTGCACGCTCTGCGCGGCAAGGAGTTCGTGGAGTACGACAACCCGTTCGACGTGGGGATGACCGGACTTCTCGGCTTCGCGTCCGGGTACCGGGCGATGGACGGCGCGGACGCCCTGCTGATCCTCGGATCCGACTTCCCGTATCCGCAGTTCTATCCGGCGGGTGCGACGACGATCCAGGTCGACATCCGCGGCGAGAACCTGGGGCGGCGGCATCCTCTGGATCTGGGCCTCGTCGGCGACGTCGGTGCGACCGCGGCGGCGCTGCTGCCCCGGCTCAAGGCCGACCGCCGGCGCGCGCACCTCGACGACGCGACGGCGCACTACCGCAAGACCCGGGCCAGACTCGACGAGCTCGCGGTGCCCTCGCGCGGGAAGGCGCCGATCCACCCGCAGTACGTGGCGCGGCTGCTCGACGAGGCCGCGGCGGACGACGCGGTGTTCACGGCCGATGTCGGCTCGCCCACGGTCTGGGCGGCCCGCTACCTGCACATGAACGGCCGGCGCCGGCTGATCGGATCCTTCAACCATGGATCGATGGCGAACGCGCTGCTGCACGGCATCGGCGCGCAGGCGACCGAGCCGGAGCGCCAGGTGGTGGCGCTCGCCGGCGACGGCGGGCTCACCATGATGCTCGGCGAGCTCATCTCGCTCACGCAGAACCGGCTGCCGGTGAAGACGATCGTGGTGAACAACTCCTCGCTCAACTTCGTGGAGCTGGAGATGAAGGCCGCGGGGTTCGTGAACTACGGGACCGATCTGCACAACCCCGACTTCGCCGCCGTCGCGGAGGCGATGGGCATCTTCGGGCGGCGCGTCGAGCGCAGCGAAGACCTTCCCGGCGCCCTCGCCGAGGTGCTCGCGCACGACGGCCCCGCGCTCCTGGACGTCGTGACGGAGCGGCAGGAGCTGTCGATGCCGCCCGCGGTGAACGCCGAGCAGGTCAAGGGCTTCGCGCTGTACGCGATCCGCACGGTGCTCTCCGGGCGCGGTGACGAGCTGCTCGACCTCGCGAAGGCCAACTGGCGCCAGCTGTTCTGAGGAGTGCCGGATCCGGGCCCTTGGACGAGTTCAGGGGCCGGATCCGGATCCGGCTCAGTCCTCGGCGAGCCGGCGCACCTGGGCGGCCTCGGCGTCGCGGCCGAGGCCCTGCAGCACGTCGCCCAGCTCGAGCGCGGCGATCTGGCGCAACGGCGGGATGTCTGCCGCCTGGTCGAGCACCGCGCGGTAGGCGGCGACGGAATCCGCGGGACGGCCGTTCCCGGACAGGGCGCGCGCGGCGAGCAGCGCGGATCCGCCCGCGGACTGCCGATCGCCGACCGCGGCGAACGCGTCGGAGGCGGTGAGCGCCGCGGCCACGCCCTCGTCCAGGCGCTCGGCGGACAGCAGCGCCCGCGCGCGGGAGTCCGTGACGTCGGCGACCACCCAGTCCGCGCCGTTCGCCCGCGCGACCGCCTCCACCTCGTCGAACAGGGCGAAGGCCCGGGGATCCCGCTGCGCGCCGTACGTCTGCGCCAGGTTGTGCAGCACCTCGACCACGGCGGCCGGGGCGTCCTCGGCGGAGCGGACGAGCTCGGCCGCGCTCTCCAGGGTCTGGACGGCCTGCTCCCGTTCGTCGTACTGAGCGAGGATCTGCGCGCGGTTCATCAGCGCGAGCGCCTGATCGGCCGGGTTCTCGGCCTCGCCGAAGAGCTCGGCCGCATAGCCGAACGCGCTGTACGCCTGGCCGCCCTCACCCGCCGCACGGAACGCCCGCGCCAGCATGAGCGCGGTCATCGCCCTGCTCCCCGCGGGCACGTCCTCCGCCTCCTCGCGCTGGAGCACGTCGCCGAACAGCTCCGCCGCCTCCTCCACGGCGCCCGAGTTCAGCAGGGCGCGCGCCACGCGGTACTTCGCCCCGGCGATGTCGCCGCCGACCTGCTCCAGCAGGCGGGCGCCGGCGCGGTAGCGGGCGAGGGCCTGCTCGGGCTCCTCCGCGTCCTCCCAGAGGGCGCCTGCGAGCATCTGCGCGCCCGCGAGCGCACCGCGGCCTCCGAGCTCGGCCAGGAGCCGGCTGGTCTCGTCCGCATCCGCCGCGCCTTCCACGAAGTCGCCGCGGCCGCCGCGGATCCGCGCGCGCAGTTCCAGCGCCCGGGCGCGCACGCCGCGGGGGAGATCCTCCTCGGACAGCAGCCGCTCGATCCGCGCATGTCCTTCCTCGGCCCGGTCCGAGCGCAGCAGCGCCATGATCGCGGCGAACTCCGCGCCGTGGCCCATCCGGGCGTCCTGCGCCTCGGCGAACAGGCCGCCGGCGTGCTCGGCGAGTTCGAGGGCGGTGGCGGGGTCGTCATCGATCCGGCCGAACGCGATCGTGAGCGCGATGTCGCCCCGGGTCGCCGGCGGCAGCGGAGAGGCCCCGGCGGGCTCCGCGGATGCCTCCAGCAGCGCCGCCAGCGCCGCCGTGTCCTCCGCGGTGGCGGTGCCGAACAGTGCCAGTCCGAACCGCTCCTCGACTTCCGCCTGCTCCTCCCGGCCGGCTGCGCGCAGCGATCGGATCCGATCCGGCAGCAGCGCCGTCGCCTCATCCGCGCGGTCCAGGTTGACCAGGGCGGCGAGCCGCTGGCCGGTGAGCACGGCACGGCGCTCCGGTTCGACGGCGTCGATCACGTGCGCGAGCGTCTCGAGCATCTCGGCCGCCGCCCCATAGCCGGAGAGGTCCAGCGCGCGCCGGTACCAGCCGTCCGCATCGGTCGGGGTGGTGTCGGGGGCCGGGGCCGCGAACACGTCGCTGCGGATCGGCACGTCGTAGCGCTCGGCCGCGCGCTGCCGCGCGATCCGCAGCCGCTCGGCGTGGTTGCCGGTGCCGTCGCGCTCGTCGAAACGCGCCCCGATCCGCTCCGCCGCGGCCCACGCCGCCGGGGCGAGCTCGGCGGCGGTCCAGGCGCCGAGCGCCTCATCCCGCGCGCCGAAGAAGGGCTCGAGGTCGGGGGACTCCGCGCCGCGCACCGGCGCGGCCCCGTGCCCCGCCGCGGTGACGGCGTCGAGCGCGGTGCCGATCGCCGTGAGCATGCGGAAGTGGCCCTGCGCGTTCAGGGCGTCGTGGGCGAGCCAGGGGAGGTGGCGTTCGATGAGGGTGAGCGCCCGGGCCTCGTTGCCGCTGACCGCGCAGAACCGCACGCTGTTCGCGATCGTGGTGAGCAGATCCGGGTTGTCCTTCGCGAGCCGGTAGCTGCGCAGGTGCGCGGAACGCGCGTCATCGCCCCGCCCGAGGCGCAGGTACGGCAGCAGCGACACGGACAGCGCGTGCTCGGGTTCCTCGCCGCAGGAGAAGCCGCCTTCGAGCATCTCCTCGACCAGGCGGATGGCCTCCTCATCCCGGTCGGTGTCGGCGAAGAATCCCGCCACCTGGCTGCGGCCGCAGGCGTCGCAGTGGCTGTGCGAGTCGCGCGGCGTGGCCTCGAGCTGCACGCGCAGGCGCTCGGCGTCGTCCAGGCGCCCCGCGGCATGCGCGTCCTCGAAACGGGCCATGAGCACGCCGCTCATGCCGAGACCGGCCGTGCGATAGTGCGCCTCCATGTCGTCCAGGACGGCGGAGATCTGCTCCGGGGCGAACGCCGGCGATCCCCGCAGCGACGACGCCATCCACTTGAACTGCCACATCAGATCCGCGGCGCCGTTGTCGATGTCGGCGGGGAACCGGGCCGGATCCGCATCGTGATGCGCGAGGCACCACGCGAACGAGCTCAGCATCAGGTCGGTGAGTCCGCCCATGTTCGCCGACGCGGTCTGCCGCATCCGGGCCTGGTATTCGAGGGTCTCGTCGCCGAGCTCCTGGGCGAGCGCGACGGCCTGGGCGACGAGGGCCTGCTCCTGCGGCCCCCAGGGCGTGCGGTCGATCTCCTCGAAGAGACGCTCGATCTGCGTGCTCGGTTCTGCCATGTCGTCCTCCGGAAGTGTGCGGCCCGCCGGCAGGCGGGACAAGATCGGGGTCCGCCGTCAGGACGGGGGAAGGGGAACGGGTCCGTCGGGCAGCGGGGGAGGCTCGAGGCCGGACGTTCCGGCCGAGAGCGCCACGAGGTCCGAGAGCGCACCGGTCATCAGCGTCCGGTCGGCGTCGCCGAGCGGACGGTGCCCGGCCAGCAGCGCCTGGATGTACAGCAGCTGCACGGTGCGGGCGAACACGGCGTCGTCGGCCACGGCGCGCAGCGACCGCACGACGCGGTTCGCCCAGTTCAGGCACAGCCGGGCGGCGAGATCGTCGTCGCGGTCGTCGCCGAGTGCGCCGCCGATGCGGTCCAGCACGCCGCCCCAGAGCGCACCCGTGACCCCCTTGGTGCGCGTGCGGTCGATACGACGCAGCACGGCGGGATCCGCGACGTACAGGGACGGCAGCTCGGGCTGGTCGATCGTGCGCACCACGACCGCGCAGCCGACCGCGGCCAGCACCGCCGCCGCGCGGTCCTCCAGGGCGATCGCCGCATCCCGGTCGTCCAGCGGCGGCGGATCCAGCCGGTCCAGCTCGCCCACGACGTCGACCCGCTCGACGGTCACGGCCGGATACAGCTCGGGCAGGCGCCGGATCAGATCGGCGTCGTACAGGTACCCGCCGTTCACCAGGATCTGGTCCGCGCGGGTGATGCCGGCGATCTGGCGGAACTCGTCCACGGTCTCCGCGTAGCGGATCCGCTCGTGCCGCTCGACGAGGTCCCCGACGCTCATCGTGCCGTGGGTCGTCTCCACGCTCAGCCAGCGCGTGATGAACCGGGCGAGCTCGTCGTCGTGCCGGATGAGGGATTTCAGACCCACCTCGTGCACGGCCACGAACTGGGCGAGACGATGCGGTTCGCGCAGCCCCAGCTCGAGCACCCAGCGCCGCAGGGCCGCCCCGAGATGCTCGCGCACCAGGGCGAGCGCGTCGTCGTCGACCAGCGACTCCCGGCTCGCCGTGGGATTCAGCCCGGTCGAGTCGATCACGGCGCGCACGAAGAACGCCCACTCGGGCAGCACGTCGTCCGCCCGCTCGGACAGCAGCATGCGGCCCAGGTACATCCGGGTCGCCTGACGTGCGCCGGGCGGGGGAGCGAAGGGCAGCACGTACGCCACCCCGCGTGTCCCGGTGGCCGGCTCGGCGAGCTCGATGACGTCGAGCGGGACGGATCCGATCAGCTCGCGGCCGTAGGCGACGGTCGCGGCGGGATCCTCGCGCGGATCCAGGAACGGCGCGGGGTGGGTGAGTGCGACGTCGCCGCCGGGCAGCTCCAGCAGCACGGTCGTGGGCAGGAACTCGGCGAAGGTCGTGGCGAGCTCGCGGACGGCGTCGGCACGCAGCAGGTCGCCGGCGTCGAAACGGGGCGCCAGGTGCACGCTGGTGCCCACGGGCAGGTCCTCGTCGAGTTCGCGCACCCGGAACGTGCCGTCCGCGGAGCCGATCCACTCGACCGCACGGCCGCCGCGGGCGCTGCGGGAGCGGATCACGATCTCGTCGGCCACCATGAAGCAGCTGAGCAGGCCGATGCCGAACTGCCCCAGGTAGTCGTTGCGGGGCAGGTCGAAGATGTCGCGCTTGGAGCTGCGTCCGACGGTCGCGAGCAGCTCGGCGACCTCGTCCGCGGTGAGCCCGACGCCGTCGTCGGTCAGCACGAACTCGCCGCCCTCCGCGGGCAGCGGGCGGATCCGGATCGTTCCGCCGCGTCCGTCGACCTCCCGCCGTGCCGCGATCGCGTCCCGGGCGTTCTGCAGCAGCTCGCGCAGGTACACCCGGGGGCCGGAGTAGATGTGCCGGCTGAGCAGGTCGACGACGCCGCGCAGGTCCACCTGGAACTGCTGCGATTCCGCGACTGCCGGATCCTCCGACGCCATCGACTCTCCCTTCGTGGCCACGGCGTCCATGAGGGACGCACGGCCGTACGGCGAGCCTAACAACCGCGCCTCGGCGCTCTCCCCGCAGCGGGAGCGCCGATGGCCCGCGGCGGTGCGTGCCGCGCCCGGGATGCACGCCCGGTTCGGTCGGCCGGTGCGGATGCCGTACACTGGACGAGCAGTTGTTGTCTGCATTCTTTCGCCGTGCCCGGGTCTCCCGGGACGCGGAGGGGATGCGGGCAGAGATCTCCGGATCTCTAGGGCGGTAGCTCAATTGGCAGAGCAGCGGTCTCCAAAACCGCAGGTTGCAGGTTCGATTCCTGTCCGCCCTGCGCGTCGGCGCACAGCCGGCACACGAAAGGTACTCGAGGATGGTTCAGGACGCATCGGGCGCTGTGGTCCCCACGGCGAACGGCGGCGCGGGCCGCGACAAGAAGCTCGGCTTCTTCGGTCGCATCGCGCTGTTCTTCCGTCAGGTGATCGCCGAGCTCCGCAAGGTGGTCACCCCCACGCGCAAGGAGCTCGTCAAGTACACCCTGGTGGTGCTGGCCTTCGTCATCGTGATGATGGCGCTCGTGTACGGGCTCGACATGGCCTTCTCGTGGCTGACGACGCAAGTCTTCGGGGTTCCCGGGAAAACCGCGTGATCCCGCGGCCCGGCGGCAGCTGACCCCGGGTCGAACCTGAAGGAGAGAAGCAAGTGTCCGAACGATACTCCGGTGACGACGTCGACTGGGCGACCGCCGCTGAGCAGTCGAGCGAAGACGACGAGGCGCAGGAAGGCGATGTCCTCGCCTCCGAGGAGCGCGCCGTCACTCCCGCCGAGCGGCTCGCCCTGCACATCGAGGGCGACGACGACGCGGACGAGGAAGACATCGACATCGAGGAAGACCCGGAGGCAGACGCGATCGTGAACGACGCTCTCAACCTGGACCAGGCGGCCGAGTCCGAGGCTGCCGCAGAGGTCCTCAACGACTCCGTGGCCGAAGAGGTCGCCGACCTCGAGGCTGCCGCCGCCGACGAGGTGACCCCGTACGACGGGCCCGACCTGAACGGCGACGACGAGGACGAGCCGGCCGAGGAAGACCCGTACGAGGCCTTCCGCATGGACCTGCGCATGCTCCCCGGCAAGTGGTACGTC
>JAFDWK010000042.1:6359-19707 GCA_018268515.1 Actinomycetota bacterium | reverse complement strand
CGCCGCCTCACCCCGCACCGACCCCGACGCGGTGGTGAGGTCGTCGGCCAGGCGCTGCGCGACCGCGAGATGCGCGTCGCGGACGGCCTGCAGCCGGATGATCGATGCCTCCGTCGCCTGAAGACTCGACGCCAACGTCGCCAGCACCGCGACCGGATCCACCGGGTCCACCCCCGGGGCCGGTGCCGTGCCCGCCGTGTTCGTCATACCCCCATCCAACCCGGGGCCACCGACATTCCCGACCCTGAAAGACGCAGATCAGCCTCCAGAAACATCACGGTTACATCACGACTCCGAGCCGACCCAGATCCGCATCGAATCCGTCCCAGTCATCCTCCGGCGAAGGTCCCGAGCCGCATCGAACAGCCCCCGGACGACACGCGCACCCGACGACACGACGAAGATTTCCCGGTATGCATATAGTCGGAAACAGATTCCGGGAAAGGAAATACTGATGTCCGTTCGCCAGAGCCTCCTCGCCATCCTCGATCAGGGTCCCTGCTACGGGTACCAGCTGCGCGCCGAGTTCGACCGGCGCACCGGGTCGACGTGGCCGCTCAATGTCGGCCAGATCTACAACACGCTGGAGCGCCTCGAACGCGACGGGCTCGTCGAACGCGGCGACGCCGACGACCAGGGACACGTCTACTGGGCGATCACCGAGGCCGGATCCGCCGAGCTCGCGGGGTGGCTCTCCTCCCCCGTCGAACGGGCCACCGGCACCCGTGACGAGCTCGCGATCAAGCTCGCCGTCGCGGCGACCCTGCCCGGTGTCGATGTCGGCGCCGTCATCCAGACTCAGCGCAGGGCCTCGCTCGCCCAGCTGCAGGAGTTGCAGCGCGCCACGTATGCCGGCGCGAAGCCGGACAGCCCGGAGGAGCTGGCCTGGACGCTCGTGCTCGACTCCATGATCTTCGCAACCGAGGCCGAAGTGCGCTGGCTCGACCACGCCGAGCAGCGCCTCGCCCAGCATCCTCAGCACGCGCTCGAACTCGAGCTCTCCACCGACCGGCCGAAGCGCGGCAGACCCCCTCGCGTCGCGGTGGCCTGATCCCCGCATCCCAGGCCCGCAGCGACCGACCGGCCCTGCGACGTCGCTGATCGCCGAGGGCGTAGCGGATCCACAGCCCGTGCACGGGCCGGGAACATAGGATCGGCGCATGGCCGGTTTCTGGGGCAGACGCAAACGTGAACAGGAAGAGCTGCAGGCGCAGGACGCGGATCTCGCGCGTCGCGCCGAGCAGGCGATCGTCGCTGCGGACGAGCGGATCCGCACCTCCGCGGATGAGCTCGCGTTCGCCACGGCCGAGCTCGGCGATGAGATGACCGTCGACTTCCACGCGGCTCTGGACGCCGTGCGCACGCACATGGGCGAGGCGTTCCAGCTGCACCAGCTGAACCACGACGAGATCCCGGACACCCCCGAAGAGCTGCGCACGCGCAACGCACGCATCGTGCAGCTGTGCCAGTGGGCAGAAGACCTCATCGACGAGAAGTCGGCCGCGATCGCCGACGCCGTGACCCGCGTGCGCAATGCGCCGCAGGTGGTCGCCAAGGTGCGTGCGGACGCGGCGGAGCTCGAGGCGCGGGTGCCGCAGGCGCAGGCGTCCGTGGACCGGCTGGCCACCCGCTACTCCGACACGGCCATGCAGCGCATCACCAAGAGCGCCGAGGAGGCCGCGCAACTGGTGGCCTTCGCCACGCACGGCGCCGATGTGTTCGAACGCCGTCGCGACGCCGGGCGCAATCAGGAGGCGGTGCTGGCGCTGGAGACGGCGACCGAAGCCACCCGGCGGGCCGCCGCGCTGCTCGATGCCGTGGACGATTTCGAGATCGAGGCGCTCCGGGCCGAGTCCACGCTCGCGGAGGTCGTCGCCGACTCCCGCAACGACCTCGCCGCACTGCCGCTGGCCCCCGACGCACCGGCCGTGGTCGCGGCGGCGACCACGCTGCAGCAGGCGCTGGGCTCGCTCGCCCCCGCCGGCGCCCGGACGGATCCGTTCGGCGAGCTCAACCGGCTGCGCGCCGCCAACACGGCGCTCGATGCGGCGATCACCGCGGCGCGCTACCGCGCCGAGCACCCCCTGCCCACGATCGACGCGGTGCAGCATGCGCTCGACGACGCGGACCGGCAGCTCGGCGTCGCCCGCGGCCTGATCGAGGGGCACCGCGGCTGGATCGGTGCCGACGCCCGCACCCGCCTCGCCGAGGCCGAGCGACTGCGCGTGGACGTGCCGTCGCTGCTGCCCGCGGAGGAGACCCGCGAGCAGGCGCTCAGCGGCGCGCGTCGTGTGGCGCAGCTCGCCGCCGAGGCGCTGCAGCTCGCCCAGCACGACATCGACCGCTCCCGCCCCGATCAGGGCTGGGGCGGCGGCAACGGCTGGGGCGGCGGAGGCGGCGGGCGCGGATCCGGCGGTGGAGACATCGTCACCGGCGTGCTCGGCGGCCTCGTCATCGGCGGCCTGCTGGGCGACATCTTCGACTGAACACGACGGATCCGGCACGGATCCGTCCTGGTGTCGTTGACTTACGGACGGTTCGTACCGTAAGTTCGCGATATGACGGAGACGAGGGACGCCATCGGGCGTCCGACCGATGAGGAGCTCACTGCGCGCATCCTCGCCGAGACGCGCGAGCAGCTGCTCCGCGACGGATACGCGGGCCTGAAGATCGACCGCATCGTGCGCGCGGTCGGCTGCGGGAAGTCCGCCGTCTACCGCCGCTACACCGACAAGGCCGCGCTCGTGACCGCGGCGATCGTGCACGTCACCATACTCGGGGACGTGCCCGACACCGGATCCGTGCGCGACGACCTCCTCGTGCATGCCCAGCAGAACCAGGAGACGCAGAGCGGCTCCCTGAGCGGCACGATCGGCCTGGTGCTGTTCGACCCTGACGTCTTCCCCCTGGTCTGGGAGCAGTTCCTCGTGCATCGCCGCGACGCCGGCCGGCTGATCCTCGACCGCGCGATCGCCCGCGGCGAGCTCCCCGCCGATACGGCGAAGGACATCATCCTGGACACCGTGGCCGGTCTCACGCTGTACCACCAGACGGTGAAGGGCCGTGCCCTCTCCCCTGACGACTACCGCGGCGTCATCGATGCGCTCATCCGCACGCCCCCGCGCCGGACCGCCGCCCCCTGAACCCCGCCCCCCGAAGCGCCTCGCTCCGGACCTACCCGCCCGAACCCGAAGCGCCTCGCTCCGGACCTACCCGCCCGAACCCGAATCATCCCGCCACCCGACCACCCTGCGCGATCACGCCCATCCCGATCGCGCCGATCAACGGAGATCACCCCACCGTGAACATCCTGAAAACCACAGGACTGCCCATCGTCGGCACCCGCGCCCGCAGCGTCGTCGGCTTCCTCATCTTCTGCGAGCTCGCGAGCGGCTTCACCCAGGGCTTCTACTCGCCGCTGCTGAAGGACTTCGCCGGGCACCTCGGCGTCACCGACGCCGACATCACCTGGTTCGTCACCATCCAGTCCCTCGCGGCAGCGGTGTGCGTGCCGCTGCTGTCCAAGCTCGGCGACATCTTCGGGCATCGTCGGATCCTCCGCATCGCGGTCGTCTCCGTGCTCCTCGGCACCCTCCTCACAGCCCTGGTGCCGAGCTATCCCGTCGTGCTCGCCGGGCGCGTGCTCGTCGGGCCGCTCGCGGTGTGGCTGCCGTTGGAGATCGCCCTCGTGCACAGCCGCATCACCGGAGATCAGGCGCGCAAGGCCATCGGGTTCCTGATCACGTTCCTCACCGGCGGCGCGATCCTCGGCACCTTCGCCGCCGGTGGGGTGTCCGCGATCTCGCCGAGCATCACGGTGACGATGCTCGCACCGTCGCTGCTCGTGCTCGTCTCCGTGTACGCCGTGTTCTTCAAGGTCCCCGAATCGACCAACCGCACCGCGGCCGGCATCGACTACCTCGGGTTCACCGGGGTCGCCGTCTTCATGATCGCCGCCCTCATCGGACTGCGAGCCGCGGGCACGGCGGGATTCCTGACCGCCCCCACCCTGGTCCCGCTCGGCATCGCCGTGGTCGTCTTCGTGCTGTGGGTGATGTGGGAACTGCGTGCGAAGGCGCCCGCCGTCGACGTGCGCCTGGTCGTCTCGCGCCGGGTGGGCCCGATCTACCTCGCCGCGCTGTGCTTCGGCATGGTGATGTTCGGCGCCATGGCCCCGATGACGACGTTCCTCGGCTCCCGCCCGGACGTGGAGGGCTACGGCTTCGGCGCGACCGCCGGACTCATCTCCGTGGTCGTCGGATCCATCACGATCCTCGCGACCGTCGGGGCGGCCCTGTTCAGCTTCCTCGCCGCGCGGATCGGGATCCGCACCGTGCTGCTCACCGGAGCCGCGCTGTCCGCCATCGGCAACCTTCTCGTGGTGCCGCTGCACACCTCGCTGGGCGGCTACATCGCCGCGGCGATCGTGCAGGGTCTCGGTTACGGTCTGCTGCTCGGGGCCCTGCCCGCGCGGCTGGCCGAGCTCGCGCCGGCCGACTCCACGGGGATCGCCACGGGCGTGTACAACTCGCTGCGCACGCTCGGCGGGGCGCTCGCGGGCGCCATCTTCGCCGCGATGCTGGGGGCCGCGATGGTCTCCGGCGCCGGATACGCCTCGATCGACGGCTACATCGCGATCTGGATCTTCTGCGGCGCGGCGTTCGTCGTCTGCTTCATCGCGGTGCTGTTCCTGCCGCGCGACGACCGCGCCGAGGACCCGGCCGTCAGCGCCGCAGCCTCCGCGCACTGACCCCTGACCGCCCCTGAGAGACATGAGGAGAGAAACGATGGCGACTCCCGCCTTCGCCGCCGAGGCGACCGCGATCCTGGCAGACCTGCAGACCCTGCGCCGCGACCTGCACCGCAACCCCGAGCTGGGCCTTGACCTGCCCGAGACGCAGCAGCGGGTGCTGCGCGATCTCGAGCCGCTCGGACTCGAGATCACGCTCGGCACAGGGCTCACCTCGATCGTCGCCGTGCTGCGAGGGGGGCGTCCGGGCCCGACCGTGCTGCTGCGCGGCGACATGGACGCCCTCCCCGTCACCGAGCAGACCGGCCTCGACTTCGCCGCGACGAACGGCCGCATGCACGCGTGCGGTCACGACCTGCACACCGCGGGCCTGGTGGGCGCGGCCCGCCTGCTCGCCGCACACCGGGACGAGCTCGCCGGGGATGTGCTGTTCATGTTCCAGCCCGGCGAGGAGGGCTACGCGGGTGCGAAACTGATGCTCGAGGAGGGGCTGCTGCAGGTCTCCGGCAGCACGCCGATCGCCGCCTACGGCATCCACGTCGCCCCGGGCCCGCGCGGACTGTTCCTCACGCGAGCCGGCGCGATCGCGGCGGGTTCGAACCAGCTCACCGTCACCGTGCACGGCCGGGGCGGGCACGGCTCGCAGCCGCACCAGGTGCTGGATCCGGTGCCGGTGCTCGCGGAGATCATCCTGGCCCTGCAGACGTTCGTGACGCGCCGCTTCGACGCGTTCGATCCGGTGATCCTGTCGGTCACGCAGCTGGAGGCGAGCCAGGCCGTGAACGTGATCCCGGAGACCGCGAAACTGCGCGCGACCGTGCGCACCCTGTCGGAGGCGTCACTCTCCCGCCTGCAGGAGGAGGCTCCCCGCCTCGCGCAGAACATCGCCGCCGCCCACGGGCAGACCGCCGAGGTGGCGTTCGAGGTGCTGTACCCGGTCACCCTCAACGACGCGGCCTCGACCGAGGAGGCGCTCGTGTGGCTGGGCGAGGCACTCGGCCCCGGGCGGGCCGGCACCCTGCCCAATCCCGGGATGGGATCCGAGGACTTCTCCTATGTGCTGAACGAGGTGCCCGGCACGTTCTTCATGCTGGGCACCACGCCCCCGGATGTGGATCTCGCCACCGCCGAGTTCAACCACTCCCCGCGGGTGCTGTTCGACGACGCCGTGCTGGGAGATCAGGCCGCCGCGCTCGCGACGCTCGCCTGGCGCAAGCTCGCCGCGGTCGACGACTACTCCGCGGCCGCGGAGTAGTCGCGCCGCTGCGCCGAATGGCGGAAACGGGAATGCGCCCCGGTCCTCGCGGGCCGGGGCGCATCATCGTCTGCGGGACGTCGTCAGCTCACGAGCTCCTCGGCCGGCGCCGCCTGGGTGGTGAGCGAGATCACGCCGTAGTCCCAGCCCTTGCGGCGGTACACGACGCTGGGGTGGTCGCTGCGGGCGTCCACGAACAGGAAGAAGTCGTGCCCGACCAGCTCCATGCGGTCGACGGCCTCCTCGACCGTCATCCACTCCGCGTCGAAGTTCTTGGTCCGGATCACGACCGGGGTGTACTCCTCCTCGGCCTCGAGCGTCGGGATCGCGCCGGTGGACACCGCGTGCAGGGTGTCCGCCGAGACCGGGTGCACGTCGATGCCCGCGAGTTCGCCGGTGCCCTTCTCGAAGCGCGCGCCGCGCGGATGGTGCCGGCCGTCGATGCGGCGCTCCTTCGCCCGCCGGACCTGCTCGATGAGCTTGTCGACGGCGAGATCCAGTGCCACGAACTTGTCCGCGTCGCGGGCCTCCGCACGCACCAGCGGTCCCTTGCCGTTGAGGGTGAGTTCGACGGTCTCGTCCTCCACATGACCGCCGCGATAGGAACGATGAGTGACCTTCACGTCGAGGCTCTGCGCCTTCGTCGCGATCGTCGCGATCCGTGCGGTCTTCTCTTCGACCACCCCACGGAATCGATCGCTGATGCCGACTCCGACACCGACGATGTTCGTTTCCATCCTGACCTCCTTGTTCCGGTCCGACCGGTAGGGGGCGGACCGTGGTCGCCTTGTGAATCCCCACCGTAGTCGGCGAAGGCGACCGTGTCATCAACAATTCATCTGCGTGTCGTAGGGATCCCCGATGAGTTCTGCGATGATGCCCGGCCGTCGCCGATGATCGCCGGTGCACGGCTCCCGTCCGGCGCGCGCCGGACGCTCCACCGCGGTCAGGCGCGACGTCGCGTGGCCGCGACGGCGACCGCGCCGGCCACTCGGAAGCCCGCGGCCCGCAGCGCCCTGGCGGCCTCCGCGCAGGTCGCGCCGGTCGTGATGACGTCGTCGACGATCAGCGCCGTCGCCCCGTCTCCCCGATGCGTCGCGATGAGGCCCTCGGCGAGGTTGCGCCGGCGCTCGTCCACGCCGAGCCCGCGCTGATCCTGCACGCGACGGGCGTAGGCGAGCGCGGCCAGCGGCGGGATCCCGGTTCCCCGGGCGAGGATCCCGGGCAGGCGGAAGCCGCGACGGCGGAAGGAGGCCCGCGAGGTCGGCACCGGCACCACGACATCGATCCGGGACGGGCGGTCCTCTGTGGAGCGCAGATCGCGCACGGCCGCCGCGAGCGCCGGACGCAGCGGCCGGATCAGCGATGTCTGGCCGTCTTCCTTGATCGCGCGCAGCACCGCGGCCGCCACCCCGTCGAAGACGAGCCCTGCCCGCAGTGGGAGCGCCTCCGAACCGGAACGCACCACGCCGGGCACGAGCTGGGCCTCGCAGGCGGCGCACAACGCCGTCCCGGCCAGACCGCACCCGGCGCACACCGAGGCGAAGGCGAAGTCGGCGACCTCCCGCAGCAGCCGACGCACGCCGTCGGGCGGGCGGAGCCGAGCGAGCCGCGATCCCGGCGGCAGGTCGATGGACATGCTCCGATCATGCGCGCGGCACGGCGCGCGCGGAGCGCCCGGTACGCAAAGCGTGCGCAACCGCACGAACGGCGCGCCTGTGCAGGACGATCGGCGCCGCAGGACGATCGGCGCGGCGGGCCCATCGGCCCTTCGACAGGCTCAGGGACCGGGACGGGGGTCAGATCGAGCCTGAGAAACGGGGACGGCGCTCAGCCGCCGAGCTGTACCGCGAGCACCTTCACGGTCGTGCTCACCTGCTGCGGGGTCGGGCCGCTGCGCACCCACAGCACGCCGTTGCCGAACAGCTGCACGTTCGTGGTCGGCGACGCCGGCGCGATCGACTGGGTCGCGTCCGGCACGTCGATGGTCTTCCCCGGCCCGCCCACCTGCTGCTCCAGCAGCACCAGATGCGAGCCGTCGCTGGTGAGCACGCCCACCGTGGCGTCGTCGAGCCAGGCGATGTCCAGGGCGCCGCCCGAGGGCCAGGCGATCACGTTCGTGCTCGGGTCGCTGATCGCGGTCGGCGCCCCTCGGTCATCCCGCGTGATCGCCGCGACCTCGACGCGGACCTGCCCGTTCACGTTCAGCGCCATGGCCAGCCGCGATCCGTCCCGGCTCACCGAGATCGCCAGGATCTGCGAGGCGTCCTGGGGCCCCCCGAGCGGCGTGGACTGCATGGAGGTCGACCACGCGGTGATCGAGGTGGGCGACTGCTGCGGGACGGTCCAGATGTAGCCGAACGGATCCAGGGTCGGCGGGATCAGGCCGGCTCGGCCATCCACTTCGTCCGCCTTGCCGTCCGAGACGGCGTAGACGACCCCGTTCGAGCCCTGCACGGCCGCGCGCTGGGCGCCCGCGGCCGCGCGGATGGCGGTGATGGGCTGCGGGAACTTCGCCATCTCCGGGGACACGCCGGGGATCGGCACGATCTCCCCTCCGGAGAGGTATCCGAAGTCCTTGTCCGTGAGCACGAGTGGGCGCGAGTCGACGGTCGTGGGCGCGGCGCTGGCGGATCCCGCATTCAGGTCGCGCCCGGAGACGGTGAGCTTCACCTGGAGCACGCTGAGGCCGCTGAGACTGCGCTCCAGCTGCGTGCGCATCCGCGACAGTGCGACCGGATCCGCGCTGAGCGCAGCGCTCGTGAGGGCGACCTCCGCGGTCTGCGAGTCCGGCGTCACGGTGTTGCGCGCCAGGGCGATGTCCCCGGTGAACGCGGTGCGCACGGAACCCACGAGCCACGGGCTCGGCTTCCCGCTGACCAGTGACTGCACGATCCGGCTCGCCGTGTTCTCCCGCTTCGGGAACCAGCGCACATCCGGCACGAGGTACGTCCAGGTCGGGTCGTAGTACTCCAGCGCATAGGGCGCGAACACGTCGGCCGCCGCGAACGAGTCCGCGTCCAGCACGATCCCGTCCGGAGCCGACGAGATCCGCCACTGGCCGCTCTTGTTCTTCGCGAGCGAGAACGACATCTCCGCGGCACGGTTCACGGGCTGTCCCGTGTAGGCACCCGTCTCGTCCACGCTCGCCGTCTGCTGCAGCCCCAGCCGCACCGTCGCGGAGACGGCCTCCTTCGACAGCTCGGGGATGTCGAAGCGGCGCTCCGAGGACCCTGCGTCGACCGTCACGCCCGCGTCCGGCTTCCACTTCTGCGCCGCGTCGGGGGTGAGGAACTGCCGCGCGATGCTCCAGCTGTCCTTCGGGCTGGATGCGGCGTCGATGAAGCCGCGCACGATCTGCTTCGGATCCATCCCGTCGCTGGGGCCCTGCGGCACGAACGCCAGATCGGATCCGCTGTCGCTCTGCCCGGCGGCGAGACCCGGGCGCACATCCCCGGTCACCGGCAGCGATGCGCACGCCGTCAGCGCGAGCAGAGTGAGAGCGACGACCGCGCCGCGGAGGGCCCGTGCGAACCTCATGATGCCTGCTCCTCATCCGACGCACGGCCCCGTCCGTCGATCTGTGCGAGCGGATCCGTGCTCACGCCGATCTCGGCGGTCGCCTCGACGGTCTCGAGCGGAATCGGCGACGTGCCGTCCAGCGGTCGCGACCCCCGCGGCAGGGTGAGCACGAAGTTGGTGCCCTCCCCCGGCCGGGACCATACGGCGAGGGTGCCGCGGTGCAGCCGGGCATCGCCCAGGGCGATCGACAGCCCGAGGCCCGTGCCGCCGATCGTGCGCTGACGGGAGGGATCGGCGCGCCAGAACCGGTCGAACACGCGTTCCGCATCGGCCGGGGTCATCCCCATGCCCTGATCGCGCACCCCGACCGCGACCGCGTTCTGACTGCTGTCCACGGTGATCACGATGGGCCGCCCCTCGCCGTGCTCGATCGCGTTGCCGATGAGGTTGCGCAGGATCCGGCGCACGCGACGCGGATCCAGATCCACCGGAGTGTGCCCGCCCGGCGCGATGAAGCGGAGCTCCGTGTCGTGCGTCTGGGCGAGCGGGCGCATGTCGTCCACGAGCTCCTCGGCGAGGTGCGCGAGGCTGATCGCCTCGGTCTCCAGCTGCACGGATCCGGCGTCGTAGCGGCTGATCTCGAGCAGGTCGGCGAGCAGCGTATCGAAGCGGTGCACCTGCGCCTGCAGCAGCTCCGCCGTGCGCGCCGTCGTCGGGTCGAACTCCTCGCGGCGGTCGTTGAGCATCTCCGCGGCGAGACGGATGGTCGTGAGCGGCGTGCGCAGCTCGTGCGACACATCCGAGACGAAGCGCTGCTGCACGAGCGACAGCTCGCCGAGCTCCTTGATCTGCGCCTCGATGCTGTCCGCCATCGCGTTGAAGGACCGGCCGAGGACGGCGAGCTCGTCCTGACCGCGCACGGGAAGGCGCACGTCGAAGTCGCCGCCGGCGAAGCGCGCGCTGGTCTCGGCCGCCTCGCTGATCGGCTGCACCACGGAGCGCAGCGAGAACCAGGAGATCACGCCGATCAGCGCGACCAGCACGATGCCGGCGATCCACAGGCTCGACTGCACCAGCAGGAGTGTCTGCTCGGTGTCGGCGAGGTCGTAGGCGATGTACAGCGCGTATGCGCCCGCCTCCGGCACGTTCAGCTGCTGCCCGACGAGGATCCCGGCGTGCGTGGATCCGTCCGCGTCCCGCAGCGCGACGGGCTGCCACCACTGCTTGGTGGCGTCCTTCTCGACGCGCTGCTTCAGCTGATCCGACACGACGTCCTGGCTGAACCCGGTCTGGGTGACGCCGGGGGGCGCCTGCGGGTCGATCGGGATCACCCCGAACAGCCGCGACGCGGAGACCGACTGCACCTGCGCGCTGACCTCGCGCATGAGGCCGAACTGCGCGGTGCGGTTGCCCTGGGTGTCGGCGGAGTACAGCATCGACTGCGCGGAATTGGCTGCGCGCCCCGCATCCTTGAGCGCCTGGTCCTTGCGCGACTCCCAGAGGTTGTTCTGCACGGCGAGCGCCATGGCGACGCAGGTCACGAGCACGGCGATGCTGGTGAGTGCGAGCGCGATGACCATCGTGCGGAAGCGCAGCGACTGCCGCCACGACCGCGCGATGCGGTGGCCGTTGCCGCGCACGCCGCGCACGGCCGCGTTCATCAGCGCCACGGTGTTCGTCATCGGCGGATACTCAGCATGGGCGGGAAGGGCTCTTCCTCGGCAGGGGCGTCGGCGCGACCCGCGCGCGGGTCAGACCACGCTCCCCGCACGGTAGCCGACACCGCGCACGGTGGTGACGATGCGCGGGCTGTCCGGGTCGAGCTCGACCTTCGCACGCAGACGCTGCACGTGCACGTTCACCAGCCGGGTGTCGGCCTTGTAGTGGTACCCCCACACCTGCTCCAGCAGCATCTCGCGGGAGAACACCTGCTGCGGTTTGGAGGCGAGCGCGACGAGCAGCTGGAACTCGAGCGGGGTCAGCGCGATGGGCTCCGAGCCGCGGCGCACCTCGTGCGCGTCGACGTCGATGGTGAGGTCGCCGATGCGCAGCACCTCGCTCGTGGACTGCGGGGTCGGGCGCAGCCGGGTGCGGATGCGGGCGACGAGCTCCTTCGGGTTGAAGGGCTTGACCATGTAGTCGTCGGCGCCGACCTCGAGCCCGCGCACCACGTCCGCGGTGTCGCTGCGGGCGGTGAGCATGATCACCGGGACGCCGGACTCGGCACGGATCCTCGTGCAGATCTCGATCCCGTCCATGCCGGGGAGCATGAGATCGAGCAGCACGAGGTCGGGGCGCTGGCTGCGCCATTCGTCCACGGCCTTCGCGCCGTCCGCGCAGAACACGGGCTCGAAGCCCTCCGTGCGCAGCACGATGCCGATCATCTCGGCCAGAGCCGTATCGTCATCGACCACGAGGATGCGTGAGGTCATGGGTGGCACGTCGTCTTTCGGATCTCTTCCGGGATATGCAGGCGCGCATCGGCGCCCCCACGTCGCTCCAGCGTACTTCACGGGCCGCGGAGTAGGCCGTAGCGCGCCGCTGCACGCCCTCCCGCGTCTCCTGCGCCGAAGCACGGGGGTGTGACACGATGGACCGACACGCGAACCGGAGGACTCGTGAGCCAGCAGAGCATGCACGCGCAGGGCTGGACCCCCGCACCCAAGCCCGGCCTGATCCCGCTGCGCCCCCTGGGGTTCGGCACGGTGCTCGGCAAGTCCTTCGCCGCGCTGCGGCACAACCCCAAGGTGCTGTTCGGCTTCGCGGTCGTGGTGCAGCTGGTCGTGATGATCGTCGTGATGGGCGTCGTCGGCGCCGTGTCGTTCGCGACCCTGAGCCGGCTGAGCACCGTGCCGACCGGCAGCAGCGAGTGGATCACCCTGTACGTCGGCTCGATGGCCTTCATCGGACTCGCCGGGCTGCTCATGGGTCTGTTCTCTGTCGCATTCAGCGCGATCGTGCAGGGCATCGTCGCCGCCGACGTGCGCGCGGCCGTGCTGCGGGAGACCGCGACGCTCGGCGCGCTGTGGCGGCGCGTTCGGCCGGCGGCCTGGCGACTGATCGGCTACACGCTGCTCTACGGCGCCGCGAGCGCGCTGGCCGTGCTGATCGTGATGGGCATCCCACTGTTCGCGATCGGCCTTCCCAGCGGCTTCCGCGGCGCAGGCATCGGGTTCATGATCCTCGGCTTCTTCGTGGGGATCCTCGGGATCATCGTGCTTGCGGTGTGGATGGGCACCAAGCTCATGCTCGTGCCGTCGCTGCTCGTGCTCGAGGGCACCGGCGTGCGCGCGGCGATCGCGCGCTCCTGGCGGCTCACCCGCGGCCGGTTCTGGTTCGCGTTCGGCGTCGTCTTCCTCATCGGCGCGATCATGTACGTCGGCATGCAGGCGCTCAGCCTGATCGGGAGCCTGGTCACCTCGCTGTTCGGCCCCGTGCTCAACCCGACCGGCGCCACCGAGTTCTCCTTCTCCGTCGGCATGATCGTGGGCCTGGTGGTCACCGAGATCATCGTGGTGATCATGCAGTCGATCAGCTCGGTCGTGCAGTCCACCGCGGGTGCTCTCGTCTACATCGACTGCCGGATGCGGTACGAGGGCCTGGATCAGGACCTGATGGCGACGATGGAGCGGCGCGCCGCCGGCCAGGACGACGGATCGGATCCGTTCCGTCCGGATCCGGCCCGGGCCGTGCGTGCCGGTTTCCGGCCCGCACCCGCACCCGTGCCCTACCCGCTGCCTCCCGGGCCGGTCCCGGGGTATCCGGCACCGCAGGCATACGGGGCACCGCAGGCGTATGGGGCACCGCAGGCGTACGGGGCA
>JAFDWK010000042.1:3257-6299 GCA_018268515.1 Actinomycetota bacterium | reverse complement strand
ACCGCAGGCGTACGGGGCACCGCCCCAGGCTGCTCCGGCACTGCAGCCGTACGGGGCGCCTCAGCCCCCTTACGCGGCGCCGCCCCTCATGGCTCCCGCCCCGCCGCCCGCTCCTCCCACGACGGCGACTCCCCCGACGGCGACGCCGATCCCGCCCGCACCGCAGAGACCCGAGGCCCCGGGGCAGGACGACCGCTGGGCCGCGCCCGGATCCGACCGCCCATGACCCTGCCCGGCCTCGGCGCCGTGACGGTCGTCGTGCCCGCGGCGCTCACGGTGCTCGGCGCGAGGCTCTCCGCGATCCCGTTGATCCCCGACGGCGACAGTGCGCGCGAGCTCGCGGCGAAGGAGCTCGCGAAACCCGAGTACCAGGCGGCGAAACCGACGCTGATCGATCAGTGGGCGCGGGCGCTCGTCGACTTCCTGAACGACCTGCTCACCCGGGATCATGCGGCGGGCCTGGGCCCCGGGGCCGCGATCGTGATCGGCGCCGTGCTGGTGGCCGCGCTCATCGCCGTGCTGCTGATCTGGGGACGGCCGCGCCGCTCGCAGTCCCGCCCCGCCGGATCCGTCCTGCTCGGCGCCGCCGATGACCGCTCCGCCGGCCAGCTGCGCACCGACGCCGAGCGCGCCGCACGCGAGCAGGACTGGGCCGAGGCGATCGTGCTGCGCTACCGGGCGATCGCGCGCGCGATGATCGAGCGCGACCTCATCGCGCCCGCGCCGGGTGCGACGGCGCAGACCATCGCACGGGAGGCCGTGGCGCCGTTCCCCGGCGAGGCGGAGGCGCTGCACGAGGCCGCCGTGGCCTTCGACGACGTCCGCTACCTCGGCCGCCCCGGCAGCGCCGACCGCTACCGTGCGCTCGTCGGCACGGACGAACGACTGCAGAGGCTCCGGCCGCGACCGCTGCCCGACGCGGTGCCGGCATGAGCGCCCCTGCGGCCTCGACCGCGCACGGACGACGGATCCGCCCCCGCCGACCCGCCGACGGACGCCCCGGACACCCTCGTGCGGGCGCCGCGCCGGATGCGGCGCGCGCTGGGCTGGATCCTCGTCATCGCCCTCGTGCTCGTCGTCGCGGCGGCGGGGCTGCTGCTGAGCGTGCCGGCAGCGGCGCAGCGCGACGCCCTCGACCCCGAGCGCCCCGGCCCCGGTGGAATGCAGGCGCTCGCGCAGATCCTGCGGCAGGAGGGTGTGACGGTCGACGTCGTGCGCACCCGCGCGGACGCGCAGAGCCGGCTCGACGACAGGACGACCCTGGTGATGAGCGACCCCTACACGCTCAGCGACACCGCCGCCGCAGAGCTCGCCGATGCCGCACACGACCTCGTGCTGGTCTCCCCGAGCGCGCGGATGCTGCACCTGCTGCGGCTCGGCGACTACGCGACCTCCGCTCCCCCGGCCCGCGCCCGCGCGGACTGCGCCGTCCCCGCGTTCGCGCACGTCGGCAGCATCGCCCCGGGCCAGCTGTTCCGACCCGTCCCCGGCGTCACCGCCTGCTTCGGGAACGCGGACGACGGCGCCGCCGTGCTGATCTCCGAACGCGACGGCGCACGCCGCGCGATCGTGGACGGCGCCGCGCTGTTCACCAACGAGCACCTGGCCGAGAACGGCAACGCCGCGGTGGGGCTCGCGCTGCTCGGCGGGCGGCCGCACGTGGTCTGGTACGTGCCCTCGTTCGCCGACTCGGACCGCACCGACATCGACGTGCCGAAGACGCTCGCCGACCTCACCCCCGGCTGGGTGACGCCGGTGATCGTGCTGGGCATGATCACCGCCCTGCTCGCCGCGGTGTGGCGCGGACGTCGGTTCGGGCCGCTCGTCGCCGAGACCCTGCCCGTGACGGTGCGCGCCTCGGAGACCATGCTCGGCCGCGCCCGGCTCACCGCGAAAGCCGCCGATGCCGCACACGCGGCAGACGCCCTGCGCACGGGTTCGGTCTCGCGCCTCGCCGCCTGTCTGGGCCTCGCCGCCCGTGCCGAACCGCTGGCCGTGGCGGACGCCGCCGCCGACCGGATCCGCGTGGACCGCGCCGCCTGCCGTGCTCTGCTGACCGGCCCGCTGCCCGGCACCGACGCCGAGCTCGTGCCCTTCGCCCGCCGCCTCGCCGAACTCGAGAGCGCCGTCGAGAACGCCGTCCGCATCGAAAGGAGCAGCCCGTGACCGATCATCCCGGCACCGACCCCCGAGGATCCGCGCCCGGATATCCGCCCACGCCCCCGGCCGCCCCATCCGCGCCCACGGCCACCCCGTCCGCGCCCACGGCCACCCCGTCCGCGCCCACGGCCGCCCCGTCCGCGCCCACGGCCGCCCCCTTCGCCCCTGGAGCACCCGGCGCCGTGGATGCTCCCCCGGTGCAGCCGGCTGCGGCAGCCGCCCGCGCGGACTCCGCCGGCGCGACCTCAGCCGCCGGCGCGGACTCCGACGCCGCCCTCCGCCAGGCGATGCAGCGGGTGCGCGCCGAGGTGGACAAGGCCGTGGTCGGCCAGGCCGGCACGGTCACCGGGCTGCTCGTCGCGCTCCTGTCGCGGGGGCACGTGCTGCTGGAGGGCGTGCCGGGCGTCGCGAAGACGCTCGTGGTGCGCGCGTTCTCCCGCGCGCTGGGGCTCGACACCAAGCGCGTGCAGTTCACGCCCGACCTGATGCCGGGAGACGTGACCGGATCCCTCGTCTACGACGCGCGCACGGGCGAGTTCGAGTTCCGCCGCGGCCCGGTGTTCACGAACATCCTGCTCGCCGACGAGATCAACCGCACCCCGCCGAAGACGCAGGCGGCGCTGCTGGAGGCCATGGAGGAGCGCCAGGTCTCCTCCGACGGGGCGAGCCAGCCACTGCCGGATCCGTTCCTCGTCGCCGCGACGCAGAACCCGATCGAGCACGAGGGCACGTACTCGCTGCCGGAGGCGCAGCTGGACCGCTTCCTGATGAAGCTCGTCGTGGGGATGCCCGAGCGCGACTCCGAGGTCGCGGTGCTGCGCCGGCACGCCGACGGCTTCTCGCCGCGCGAGCTCACGGATCTGCACCCCGTGGTCAGCGCCG
>JAFDWK010000042.1:0-3218 GCA_018268515.1 Actinomycetota bacterium | reverse complement strand
CTACGTGGTCGACCTCGCCCGCGCCACCCGGCAGTCGCCGTCGGTGCAGCTGGGCGCCTCCCCGCGTGCGTCCACCGCGCTGCTCGCCGCGGCCAAGGCCTGGGCGTGGCTGAACGGATCGCGCGCGGTCACCCCCGACCACGTGCAGACCATGCTGATCCCGGTGTGGCGGCACCGGCTGCAGCTGCACCCCGACGCCGAGATGGAGGGCGTCTCCGCCGACGCCGTGCTCACCAGCGTGGTGCAGCAGACCCGCGTCCCGATCTAGGCCTCGGAGAAGATCCCGTGTTCCTCACCGGTCGCCTCGTGATCGTCGCCGCGCTCGGCGTCGTGCCTCTTGCGCTGCTCGACACCGCGGGGGTCTCGCCGTGGTTCGCGCTGCTCGGCTGGCTGGGCCTGTGCGCGGTGCTCGTGGGCGTCGACGTGCTGGCGGCCGCGCCGCTGGGCGCGCTGCGCGTCACCCGCGAGGTGCCGAGCCGCGGTCGCCAGCACGAGCCTGCGACCGCGACGGTGATCGTGCAGAACCTCGGCGGGCGCCGGCTGCGCGGACGGCTTCGCGACGCCTGGCAGCCCACGGCCGGGGCGGCGGACCACGGCAGGGCGACGCTGGAGCTTCCGGCGGGCGAGCGCCGCCGCGTGCCGATCGCGCTGCTGCCGCGCCGTCGCGGCGAACTGGTCAGCGAGTTCGTGGCCGTGCGCGCGCTGGGCCCGCTGGGCCTGGCCGGGCGCCAGGGACGGCACCGGGTGCGCGGAGCGATCCGGATCCTGCCGCCGTTCACCTCCCGGCGGCACCTGCCCTCGCGCCTCGCGCGACTGCGCGAGCTCGACGGCAACACCAGCGTGCAGGTGCGCGGGCAGGGCACCGAGTTCGATTCGCTGCGCGAATACGTGCGCGGCGACGACGTGCGCTCGATCGACTGGCGCGCGACCGCCCGCGCCGGCACCACGATGCTGCGCACCTGGCGCCCGGAGCGCGACCGGCACGTGGTGATCCTGGTCGACACCGGCCGCACCGCCGCGGCGCGCGTGGGCGACGGCACCCGGCTCGACGCGGCCTACGAGTCCGCGCTGCTGCTGTCGGCGCTCGCCCAGCGCGCCGGCGACCACGTGCACCTGCTGCTGTTCGACCGTGCCGTGCGCGCCCGGGTGAGCGGCGTGGACGGGCCGGCCCTGCTGCCGGCGCTCTCCGACGCGATGGCCCCGGTGCACGCCCGGCTGGTGGATACCGACTGGGGTGCCGCGTTCGCCGCGATCCGCACGGTCACCACGCGCCCGTCGCTGATCGTCGTGCTGACCGCTCAGGATGCGGTGGAGAGCGCCCGGTCCTTCCTCGGCGCCTTCCCGAATGCCTCGCGTGCCACCACGATCCTGGTCGGATCCGCCACCGACGTCTCGATCGCGGATCTGGCCCGGGCGCGGGATTCGCGCGAGGACGTGTACCTCGCCGCGGCCGCCGAGCGCACTCTCGCCGATTCCGCTCGCGTCGCCGACGCGATCCGCCGCGCGGGCGGCGAGCCGCTCGCGGCGGATCCGGACGACCTCCCGCCGCGCATCGCCGACCGCTACCTCGAGCTCAAGGCCGCCGGCCGTCTCTGAGCGCCCTGCCGGCCGCCTCTGGTCCGCCGCCCCTGGGGAGGGCGCTCCCCTGACCGCGAGACTGCAACGGGGCGACGAGACTGCATCCGCCGACCGCAGTCTCGTCGCGGAGTTGCAGTCTCGCGGTCAAGACACGCCTGAGGATGGAGCGCGACACGCCCACACGCCCCGGGCTTTTCCTGAATCATTCAGAACAAGTTACCGTGGTGGCATGGACACCTCCGCGATCCTCCGCGACGCCGGCCTGCGGGTCACCGTGCAGCGCATCGCAGTGCTGCAGGCTCTGGCCCTCGCGCCGCACACGTCCGCGGACCGAATCCACACCGCCGTCGCGGGCGCCGGAATCGCGCTGCCCACCGTGCACGCGATCCTCGGCGACCTCGCCACGGCCAGCATCATCCGCCAGGTGAGCCTGCCCGACGCCGACCGCGTGCTGTTCGAGGTCGAGCCCGGCGACAACCACCACCACATGCAGTGCGTGCGCTGCGGCCGGCTCGAGGTCGTGTCCTGCGCGGTGGGTGCCTCGCCGTGCCTGCACCCGGCCGAGGACCACGGCATGCGCCTGCTCGAGGCCTCCGTGACCTACCGCGCGATCTGCCGCGCATGCGACGAGGCGCACCCGGCCGCCTGACCGAGACTCGCGCCGCCCGCCCGGGGACCAGCCCTCGGAGCGGTGTTCGGCGCGCCCGCACCCCACGAACGAACAGGAAGGATCAGTTGTGACTGACCAGCTCGACACCTGCCCCGTCGGCCACTCCGTCGGCGGCCCGATCGATCACACCGGAGGCACGGCCCCGCGGCCCGCGGCCACCCGCACCGGCAACACCGACTGGTGGCCGGAGCGCCTCAACCTGCGCCAGCTCGCGAAGAACCCCGCCGTCGGCGACCCGCACGGCGCGGACTTCGACTACCGTGCCGCATTCGAGGCGCTCGACCTCGATGCCGTCAAGCGCGACATCGCCGCCCTGCTCACCGAGTCGCAGCCGTGGTGGCCGGCCGACTTCGGCAACTACGGTCCGCTCATGATCCGCATGGCCTGGCATTCCGCGGGCACCTACCGCGTGTTCGACGGCCGCGGCGGTGGCGGCACCGGCCAGCAGCGGTTCGCCCCGCTGAACAGCTGGCCCGACAACGTGGGCCTGGACAAGGCGCGCCGCCTGCTCTGGCCCGTGAAGAAGACCTACGGCAAGGCGCTGAGCTGGGGCGATCTGATGATCCTCGCCGGCAACGTCGCGCACGAGCAGATGGGCATGCCCACGTTCGGCTTCGCCGGCGGCCGAGGTGACGTGTGGGAGCCGGACGACGACGTGTACTGGGGCTCGGAGAAGATCTGGCTCGACTCCAGCGACCGCATCTGGACCGACGAGCAGGGCGAGCGCTCTCTCGAGAAGCCGCTCGCCGCCACCATGATGGGCCTCATCTACGTCAACCCCGAGGGACCCGAGGGCAACCCGGATCCGCTTCTCGCCGCAAAGGACATCCGCGAGACGTTCGCCCGGATGGCCATGAACGACGAGGAGACCCTCGCCCTCATCGCCGGCGGTCACACCTTCGGCAAGACCCACGGCGCCGCCCCCGAGGCCGGCAATGTCGGCGAGTCCCCCGAGGGCGCGCCGATGGAG
>JAFDWK010000041.1 GCA_018268515.1 Actinomycetota bacterium | reverse complement strand
ATGGGACGGCCGACATCCGCCCCAACGCCCAGGAGATCCTCCGCAATGCCACGGTGATGCTGCGCACCGTGATCGGCGGCACGCCGGGCCCGTGGCGGAGCACGACGCTGGCCGCACTGGGCTGGATGGGTTCGGCTACGCCGGCCGCCACCCCCGCCGAGACGCCGGCGACCGCCGGCGCCCCGGACGCCGCCGCCCAGACCCCTGCGACGACCGTGCCGATGACTCCCGCCTCCCCGGCGCCGGCCACAACCTCGACGGAACCGGTCCCGGTGACACCGGCCCCGGCCGCGCAGACGCCGAGCGCGACACCGCCCACCGCACCCGCACCCGCACCCGCGCAGCCCCTGACCGCGCCGCCGTCGGCCGTCGCGCCGCAGACGTCACCCGAAGCCCCGACGCCGGCCGTGACGACCGCCCCGATGCCGTCGGCGACGCCGGCGCCGACCGCGCAGACGCCGCCCGCGCCGGCTGCGCCCGCGCCCGGCGCGTAGAATCGTAGGCATGTCCGCCCACACCCCCACCCGAACCCCCGGGGTGCTGCCCCGCGCCACCGTGCTCGACGTCGTGCGTGTCATCGTCCTGGTCGCCGCGCTCGCGTCGCTCGTGCTGTGGGGCCTGGCCGTGTGGACCCTGCCGTGGAACCTGGTGGTGGCGATCGGCGCCCCCGTGGTGGCCCTGCTGCTGTGGGCGCTGTTCCTCTCTCCGCGCCCCGTGCTGGTCGTGCACCCGTTCCTGCGCGCGGCCGTCGAGCTCGCCCTGTACGCGGCGGTGACCGTCGCCTGGTGGACCATGGGCCAGGCCTGGATCGGCCTGGGCTTCGCCGTCGTCGCGATCGCGACGGGGCTGATGGCCGGCCGCCGCGCCCTGTCCTGAGCCTTCCTGTGGGCGCCCCCGTCCTCGACCGCCTCCGTGCCGCGCTGGGCGGACGCGTCGACACCACGGCCCCCGCCCTCGACGCCGCCCGCGCCGACCGTTCGGGTCACTCCTCCCCGACCACACCGCTCACCGTCGTGCACGCCGAGTCGACCGCCGACGTGCAGGCGACCCTGCGCATCGCGCATGAGACCGGGACGCCGGTCGTGGTGCGCGGGGCGGGCACCGGACTCGCGGGCGCCGCGATCGCCGGAGCCAGCGAGATCGTGCTGTCCACCCTGCGGATGCGGCGGGTGCTCGAGGTCCGCCCCGACGACCTCCTGGCGGTCGTGGAACCCGGCATCCTCAACGCCGAGCTCAACGCGATCCTCGCCGAGCACGGGCTGTGGTGGCCGCCGGATCCCGCCAGCCGCGACATCTCCACGGTCGGGGGCAACATCGCCACCGGCGCCGGCGGACTGCTGTGCGCGAAGTACGGCGTGGTGCGCGACGCCGTGCTGGCGCTCGACCTGGTGCTCGCCGACGGACGCCTGCTGCGCCTCGGGCACCGCAGCGTCAAGGGCGTCACCGGGCTGGATCTCACCTCGCTCGTGATCGGATCCGAGGGCCGCCTCGGCGTGATCGTCGGCGCGACGCTGAAACTGCGCCGGATGGTGCCCGGCACCCCGAGCACGATCGTCGCGACCTTCCGCACCGTTCGCGACGCCGCCCGCGGTTCCGCCGCCGTCACCGCCTCCGGGGCGGAGCCCGCGATCATGGAGCTCATGGACGCGCGCAGCCTCGCCGCCGTGCATGCCCTGCGGCGGCTGGACCCGCCGGCCGCAGGGCTCGCGCAGCTGACGATCCAGACCGACGGGCGCTCGGCCGCCGTCGAGGCGGAGCAGATCGCCGCGGTGCTGCGGGAGGCCGGCGGCACGGTGACCGTGACCGACGACCAGGCCCAGGGCGAGGAGCTGTTGCGGATCCGGCGCAGCATGCACGCGGCGATGGCGAGTCTCGGCACCACCCTCATCGAGGACGTGTCCGTGCCGCGCAGCGCGCTGCCGGCGATGTTCGATGAGATCGCGCGCATCGAGCAGGAGTACGGCATCGAGATCCCCACGGTCGCGCACGCCGGAGACGGCAACCTGCACCCGAACTTCATCGTGCAGACCCCCGAGATCCCGGAGCGGATCTGGCGGGCCGCGGACGACCTGTTCCGCGCGGCGATGCGTCTGGGCGGCACCCTCACCGGCGAGCACGGCATCGGGATCCTGAAGAGCCGCTGGCTCGCCGAGGAGCTCGGCGAGGACCAGTGGCAGCTGCAGCAGGACATCGTCCGGGCGTTCGATCCCGCCGGGATCCTCGCCCCGGGCCGGGTCTACGCCCCGCGCCCCGCGCAGGCGCGCGGCGCCGAGCATCCCCATGACGGCGAGCATCCCCACGACGGCGAGGAGCCCCATGCCTGACATCCACGTCTCGGCCGCGATCATCACCGATGCCGCGGGACGCGTGCTGGTGGTGCGCAAGCAGGGCACCGAGCGGTTCATGCAGCCGGGCGGCAAGCCCGAGGCCGGCGAGACGGCCGTGCAGACGCTCGCCCGCGAACTGCATGAGGAGCTCGGCCTGCGCGTCGACGAGGACGCCCTGCAGCCGCTCGGCGTGTTCGTCTCCGCCGCCGCGAACGAGCCCGGTCATCGCGTCGTCGCGACCGCGTTCGCCACCACCGCCGAGCCGGGCGACGTGCAGGCGCAGGCCGAGCTCGCCGAGCTGCGCTGGATCACGCCCGCCGACGCCCGGACGCTGCCGCTCGCCCCGCTCAGCGAGGAGCACCTGCTCCCCCTGGCGTGGCCCGGAGCCTTCCGCTGAGCGCGCACCGCGCCCGAGCGCTCCCGGGAGCGCTCAGATCCCCTGCCAGGCCGGCTTGTTCGCGAAGGTGTACCGGTAGTAGTCCGCGAGCGTGAGCTTCGAGGCCGCGGCCTCGTCGACCACGACCGTGGCGTGCGGGTGCAGCTGGATCGCCGAGGCCGGCATGAAGGCGGACAACGGGCCTTCGACGGCGTCCGCGATGGCCTGCGCCTTGCCCTCGCCATAGGCGAGCAGCACCAGGTGACGCGCCTCCAGGATCGTGCCGAGCCCCTGGGTGATGCAGTGCCGCGGCACCTGGTCGAGCGAGTCGAAGAAGCGGGCGTTGTCCTCGCGGGTCTGCTCGGTGAGCGTCTTCACCCTGGTGCGCGACGCGAACGACGATCCCGGCTCGTTGAAGCCGATGTGGCCGTCGGTGCCGATGCCGAGCAGCTGCAGGTCGACGCCTCCGGCGGCGCGGATCTTCGCGTCGTACTCCGCACCGGCGTGCTCGATGCCGTCCTCGGATCCGTCCGGCACGTGCACGAGCGCCGGGGTCAGCCCGAGCGGCTCGACGACCTCGCGGGTGATCACCGAACGGTAGCTCTCCGGGTGGCTCGGGTCGATCCCGACGTACTCGTCGAGGGCGAAGCCGCGCACATGGGACAGATCGGCCCCGGCCAGCCGCGTGCGCAGCGCGGAGTACACCGGCAGCGGCGTGGATCCGGTCGCGAGTCCCAGCACGGCGTCCGAGCGGCGCGCGATGAGCTGCGCGATCTCCGCGGCGACCAGCTCGCCGGCGGCGGTGGAATTCTCGACGATGACGACTTCGGCCATGGGTGCTCCCTCAGGTGATGGCGGTTGCGTGGAATCGTGGGGGCGGACCCGATCGGATCCGATCCGGAGCTCAGAGGAGTCCGGCCGGAAGCCGCTGGGCTCCGACCAGTGCGGCGCCCAGCGCCGCGGCGGGGGATCCGGCCGGCAGCAGCTCGATCCTCTCATCCAGGCGCATCGACCCGATGAACGGCGACTCGGCGCCCTCCTGGCGGAGCCGGCGCAGGATGTCGCCGAGAAGCCGATCCCCGAGGGCGGTGACGCCGCCGCCGATCACGACCGTCTCCACATCGGCGCTGAGCACGAGACTGCGCACCGCGGAGCAGGCGCCGTAGGCGATCCCCTCACGCAGTTCGCGCGCGAACGCGTCGCCCTGCTCGGCCAGATCGAAGATGTCGAGGATGGGCAGCTCGCCGCCGCGCCCCCAGGCCCGGCTGACGGCGCCCCCTCCGCAGAACGTCTCGATGCAGCCGCGCTGCCCGCATCCGCACACACGACCCCGCGGATCGACCGAGAGGTGCCCGATCTCGCCCGCGGTGCCGCGCGCCCCGCGCCAGAGGGCGCCGTCGATCACGATCCCGGCGGCGACCCCGGTGCCGAGGTTCAGATAGGCCATCGAATGCGCGTCGCCGCGGAGGGATCCGGCGCCGAGGGCCGCAGCCTTGACATCGTTCTCCACCGCGACGGGGACGGGCAGGCGCTCCTGCACCGCATCCGCGAGGTCGAGCTCGGTCACGCCGAGGTTCACCGCATGCAGCACACGTCCCCCGGCGGCATCGACGAGGCCGGGGATCCCGATGCCGACCGAGGCCACGTCGGCGACGGGGAAGCCGCCGGCGGCGGCCAGCGCGTCGACCGCGTCGTGCACTGCGGTGACCACCGCGTCATCGCCCCAGCCGGTGGGGATGCGCGTGCGCGCGAGGATCGCATCGTCGGGGCCGACGGCGAGGGCCTCGATCTTGGTGCCGCCGACGTCGAGACCGACCCGGATCGGATTCACGAGACGCCCAGCTGGCCGGAGAGCACCATCACCGCGGTGCCGCGCAGCACGATGTCCTCCTGCGCGGTCAGCCGGATCACGAGGTCGTCGAAGACGCCGTCCAGGGTGCGCTCGGCGAGAGTGCGGCCGGCGGCGTCGATGAGGGTTCCGGCCAGCAGGTCGGCCGGGCCGGAGAGCACGATCTCGGACAGGTCGAGGGCCGCCACGATCGGGGCGATCGCGACACCCAGACGGGTTCCCGCCGCGCGCAGCACCTGCTCGGCGGATGCCGGATCCTCGGCGATCGTGGCGCGCAGCCGGGAGGCGCTCAGCCACGCCTCCAGGCAGCCCTCCTTGCCGCACGCGCAGCGCGGCCCGCCGTCAGTGCCGACCACGACATGGCCGATCTCGCCGGCCGCGTAACGGCTGCCCACCAGGGGCTGGCTGTCGGAGATGAGCCCGGCGCCCACGCCGCGGCCGATCTTGATCAGCAGCATGTCGGGCCGGGCCTGGCCGAAGGTGTACTCCGCGAGCACCGCGGCGTTGGCGTCGTTGCGCACCATCACGGGCAGCCCCAGAGCCGTGCCGAGGAGCCGCTCCAGCGGGAAGTCGGTCCAGTCCAGGTTCGGCGAGCCGAGCACCATGCCGTCGGGGCGCACGATGCCGGGCGCCCCCACCCCGACGCCGAGCACCGGCGCCGTGGACAGCGCCACCAGCTCCTCCGCGAGCGCGCGCACGGCCTCGTAGGCCGCCGTGCCGCCGCTCGGCCGGGGCACCTCGCGGCGCTCCAGCACCTCCCCGTCCAGGCTCATCAGGGCGCCTTCGAAGGCGCCGGGGCCCGACAGGTCGAGACCCACGATGCGGTGGCCGTCACGGTCGATGTCGATGAGGATCGGCGGCTTGCCGGGGCCGGTGGTCTCGCGGATGCCCTTCTCCACGACGATGCCGTCGGCGATGAACTCGCCGACCAGGTCGGAGATGGTCACCCGGGTGAGCCCGGTCTCCCGGGAGAGGTCGGCACGGCTCATCGCGCCGGAGTGGTACAGCGTCTGCAGCACGAGGGCACGGTTGTGTCCGCGCGCATGCTCGGGGAGCACCTTGGTGCTCGCGCGCAGTCTGCGTCCCGGCCCGAAACGATGCGGGCTGGAGTCCCCGATCTCCGCGTTCATCGGGCGACGCTGCTGATCCGTGGGGCCATGTTTGTTAGTACACCTTACGAACGGGGCGAAAATCAAGCCCGATCACGCGCGGCGGCGTCCGGGTTTACCCAAACGTTACCGGATCCGCGTCATTCTGCCGCACGAACCGCGCGCCGCGCCCCGGACGGGCCTCGGAGCACCGGTTCCGGACCGCTCGGGCAGGTCGATGTGTCCCCGTTGCCGTTTTGTGATATGGCATCCCGTATCCTTGAGAGACCGATATCGCAGTGAAGGCAAGGGGGGTGTGTGCACGTGACGGATCTGGCAACGGCAGCGGGGGCTCCGACCGAGGAGAACACCATCGTCGACGGCACCGACGCGACCACGGATGCCGTGGCCGGTGACGGTGGCGACCGGCCCGTGGAATGGGCCCCGACCGAAGACACCCCCAAGAAGCGCCACATCGGTCGCTGGGTGGGCATCGGCCTCGGCGTGCTCGTGCTGGGCCTCGGCGCCGCATCGACCATCCTGATCGCCCCCGGCACCGCGATCGCGGGCGTGCAGGTCGGCGGCATGACCGTGGGCGCGGCCGCGGAGGCCGTCAGCAACCACGTCAACGGCATGCAGGTCACCCTGACCGGCGAAGGCGGCGGCAACCACGTCAGCGGATCCGACCTGGGCGCGCACATCGACGCGACCAAGCTCGCCGAGCAGGCCTTCGCCAAGCACCCGATGTGGAACATCACCAGCTGGATGTCCGCCCCGATCAGTGCCCCCATCACTCTCGACGACCGCGCGGCCGAGCACGCGCTGCGCGCACAGGTGCCCGCCGTCTATCAGGACGCCACCGACGCCACCGTGACCTTCTCCGGCGGCCAGTACACGGCGACCCCGGCGAAGAACGGCTCCGGCATCGACCTGAAGGCGCTCACCGCGGCGATCGGCGCCGCGGCGGACAAGGGTCAGAACGCGCTCTCGTTCGAGGCGCGCGCTTCGCAGGTCGCTCCGGCGATCAGCGACAAGACCGCCGCCGACACCGTCGCGAAGCTGAACAAGGTGCTCTCCACGATCGGCTTCTACGTCGGCACGGAGCGCACGGTTCCCGTGGACGCCGCCACGGCCGCGAGCTGGATCACGATCACGCCAGACGGCGGCAAGCTCACGATCAAGGCCGACCAGGCCGCGATCCAGAAGAGCGTCGACGCTCTCGCGCCGCAGGTGAACCGCGCCGCCGTGAACGCCACCAGCATCGTGAACTCCGGTGGCGAGGTGCTCGAGGACGTCACCCCGGGAGTCACCGGACGTCAGCTCGGCGACGTCTCCGGCGCGGCCGCGGCCTTCGCCTCGCAGCTGGCCGGCGGCAACGGCACCTTCACCCTCCCGGTCAAGGACACCCCGTTCACCACGACCTCACTGCTGCGCAAGATCGACGTGAACCTCAGCACCGAGACGCTGACGGTCACCGAGAACGGCAATGTGGTCGACTCGTGGCTGGTGTCCTCCGGCCGCGGCGACTTCGCGACCCACACCGGATCCTTCACCGTGAACTGGAAGCTCGACAGCCAGAACATGGGCAACACCGACCTCACCAAGGCGCCGTACTACTACCAGCCCGACGTGAAGTGGGTCATGTACTTCAACGGCGACGAGGCCCTGCACGGCGTGTACTGGCATGACAACTGGGGCACCCCGATGAGCCACGGCTGCGTCGGCATGCCCGAGTATCGCGCCCAGTGGCTGTTCGACTGGAGCCCGCAGGGCACCGAGGTCAACGTGCACTACTGATCCGGATCCTGATCCGCACAAGGCCCGTCGCATTGCGGCGGGCCTTCTGCGTGCCGGCCGCGTGGGCGGATCCGGGTGCGGTGCGCCGAGGAACGACGAGGGGAGCGGGCGCCGCGGCGCCCGCTCCCCTCGATCGGCTCTTCGAAGACCCGGTCAGCTCAGGCCGTCGATCACCGCGTTCAGCGTGGCCGACGGACGCATGACCCTGGCCACGAGAGCACCGTCGGGGCGGTAGTAGCCGCCGATCTCGACGGGCTTGCCCTGCACCGCGGTGAGCTCGGAAACGATGCGCTCCTCGTCCGCGGCGAGGGCCGCAGCCACCGGCGCGAAGGCCGCGGCGAGGTCGGCGTCCTCGGTCTGCGCCGCCAGCTCCTGCGCCCAGTACAGGGCCAGGTAGAAGTGGCTGCCGCGGTTGTCGATGGTGCCGAGGGCCCGGCCCGGCGAGCGGTCGTTCTCGAGGAACGTGCCGGTCGCCGCGTCCAGCGTCTTCGCGAGGATCGCGGCCTTCGCGTTGCCGGTGCGATCGGCGTAGTGCTCGAAGGATGCGGCCAGGGCGAAGAACTCGCCCAGCGAGTCCCAGCGCAGATAGTCCTGCTCGACGAGCTGCTGCACGTGCTTCGGGGCGGATCCGCCCGCACCCGTCTCGAACAGGCCACCGCCGGCCAGCAGCGGCACGATCGAGAGCATCTTCGCGCTGGTGCCGACCTCGAGGATCGGGAACAGGTCGGTGAGGTAGTCGCGCAGCACGTTGCCGGTGACGGAGATGGTGTCCTCGCCCGCTCTCATGCGTGCGAGCGAATACCGGGTGGCGTCCTCCGGGGTGAGGATCTCGATCGTGAGCCCGGTGGTGTCGTAGTCCTTGAGGTACTCGGTCACCTTCGCGATCAGGGCGGCGTCGTGCGAGCGCGCGGGGTTCAGCCAGAAGACGGCCGGGGCGCCGGTCGCACGGGCGCGGCTCACGGCGAGCTTGACCCAGTCGCGCACCGGCACGTCCTTGGTCTGCGTGGCGCGCCAGATGTCGCCGGAGTGCACCTCGTGCTCGAGCACGATGGCACCGGCCGCATTCACGACCTGCATCCGGCCGTCGGCCGCGATCTCGAAGGTCTTGTCGTGGCTGCCGTACTCCTCGGCCGCCTGGGCCATGAGGCCGACGTTCGGCACGGTGCCGATCGTGGCCGGATCCAGCGGGCCGTTCGCGATCACGTCCTCGATCGTGGCCTGGTAGACGCCGGCGTAGGAGGAGTCGGGGATGACCGCGAGCGTGTCATCCTCGCCGCCGTCCGCACCCCACAGCTTGCCGCCGTTGCGGATCAGGGCGGGCATCGAGGCGTCCACGATCACGTCGCTGGGCACGTGCAGGTTCGTGATGCCCTTGTCCGAGTTCACGTAGCTGAGCCGGGGGCCGTTCTCCATGGCGCGGGCGAACGCCGCGGCGATCTCCTCACCGCCCTCGACGCCGGCGAGCCCGGCGAGGATGGATCCGAGTCCGTCGTTCGCGGTGAGGCCGGCCGCGGCGAGCGCGTCCCCGTACTGCGCGAAGACGTCCTTGAAGTAGGCGCGCACGACGTGGCCGAAGATGATCGGGTCTGAGACCTTCATCATCGTCGCCTTGAGGTGCACGGAGTACAGCACGTCCTCCGCCGCAGCCGTGGCGAGGGTCTCGGCGAGGAAGGCGTCCAGCGCCGCCGCGTTCAGGAACGTCGCGTCGACGATCTCGCCCGGGAGCACCTTGAGGTTCTCCTTGAGCACGGTGACCTGACCGTCCGTGGAGACGTGCTGGATCGTGAGCACGTCGTCGCCCGGGGAGACCCAGCTGCGCTCGTTCGCCTTGAAGTCGTCGTGGCCCAGGGTCGCGACGCGGGTCTTCGAGCCCGCGCCGAACGCCTTGTTGCGGTGCGGGTGCTTCTTCGCGTAGTTCTTCACCGCGAGCGGGGCACGGCGGTCGCTGTTGCCCTCGCGCAGCACCGGGTTCACGGCGGAGCCCTTGATGCGGTCGTAGCGGGCGCGGATGTCCTTCGCCTCGACGGTGGTCGCGTCATCCGGGTAATCCGGGACGTCGAAGCCCTTCTGCTGCAGCTCGGCGATGGCCGCCTTCAGCTGCGGGATCGACGCCGAGATGTTCGGCAGCTTGATGATGTTCGCCTCGGGCGTGGTCGCGAGACCTCCGAGCTCGGCGAGCGCGTCGCCCACGGCCTGACCGGCGCTCAGGCGCTCGGGGAAGGCGGCGAGGATCCGGCCGGCGAGGGAGATGTCGCGGGTCTCGATGTCGACGCCCGCCTGGTGGGCGAAGGCCTGGACGATCGGCAGGAGCGAAGCGGTGGCCAGCGCCGGCGCCTCGTCCGTGTAGGTGTAGATGATGGCGTCGTCGGTCACCGGGATCTCCGTTTCACGCAGGAAGGGTTTCTGACAGCGGCCTCGCGCAGGTGCTCACGCGGGGATTCGCGCACGATTTGTCTCGATACCAAGATACCTGGCCTCAGTCGGTTCCCGAGCGCTGTGGCTCCTGCGCCCCTCGGCCCGGTCTGAGCGGAGCGCCATGCGCACCGGCGCGCGTTCGGCACGGATCCGCGAGGTCCCGTTCCCCTGCGGTGCCGCCCCGGTGAACTTATCCCCACGTTTCTGCTTCCACAGTCGCGGACGCCGTCCAGGGGATAGCCTGGGCTCTATGACGGAACTGCGACTGGTCGAACTGTCCGCGGCGACGATCGTCGCCGTCAACAATCTCTCCCTCAAGCCCGGGCAGGAGCAGTACCTCGCTCCCGTCTCCTACGGCATCGCGTCGACCGTCATGGATCCGCAGACCACCTGGCAGCGGGTCGTGCTGGACGGCGATGAGGTCGTCGGCTTCGTCAGCGCGAATTTCGATCACGACGCCCCCGAGGAGCATTTCCGCTCGGTGCTGTGGCGCATCAACGTCGACGCCGACGATCAGGGCCGAGGCGTGGGCCGGTTCGCCGTGGAGAGCCTCATCACCGAGGCCCGCGCACGGGGCTTCGACCACCTGAACGTGATCTACGAGGCGGGCACCGGCGGGCCCGAGGCCTTCTTCCAGCGGGTCGGGTTCACCCCCGTGGGCGAGACCGAGTACGCCGAGGTCATCGCCGAGATCCGCCTCTGAGCACCGGCGCACCCCTCGGCTGATCGCCGGCGTGCTCCGGACGCGCGTACGCTGAGACCGGCGGCGGGGTTTCGAATCCCCTCCCCCATCGAAGCCCCGTCGTCTCCCTCCCGCAGCGCCGCGACGCCGGACATCGCCGCCGCGCGCTCAGTCCCGTTCCCTGCGCCGCTTCGGCCCGCGCTCGCGCGCGTTCCATGCGGCCATCGCCGAGGCCGCCGCATCGGCCGCACGGTCCAGGGCGTCGGCCGACAGCGCGATCACGTGCTGGGCGGTGTCCTGCCACCCGGCCGCGCGCGATGCCCGCTCGCGCTCGGGGTCCCGCCCCTCGGCGCGGGCATGCGCGTCGCGTTCGGCGGTGTCGAACGCGCGCTCCAGCCGGGACACCGCATCGCGGTAGACGCCGAACTCGGCGGGCCCGATCCTGTGGTCGGAATCGGGGCGGGTCCGCCGCGCCTCGTCGAGGGCGAGCAGGAACGCCGCCGTGGACGGATCACGGGCGTCACCGATGCTCGGGTACGCGATGAGCTTCGCGGGATCCGTCTCGTACGCCATCCAGCGTGCGACGACCGCGTCGTGGGCGGCGATCGCACGCGGCAGCGGGCGTCGGTGCGGATCGGCGTTCAGCGCCAGGTCGGCCCGCGCGGCCTCCACCTGGGCACGTCGAGCGCGCACCGCCGCCGACGCCGCCTTCGCGCCCGTCTCCGCATCGCGCAGCGCCCGCCGCGCGTCGGACACCTCCATCGGGTGCGCGGACCCCGCCGCTCGCCCCGCGATGCGGCCGGCGAGCTCGGCCCGGGCGACCCGCACCGCGAGACGCGCCTCTGTCGCCGCCCGCTGCGCGGACTGCAGATCGAGGCGCGCGGCGTCGTAGCCGAGCCGGCGTCCTCCGGCCCCGCGACGGGCGCCGAGCACGATCACCGCGACCACGCCGGCGACGACCGGCGCGGTCCACCAGAACTCCGCGGCGACCGCCCAGATGGGATCCACGCCTCGAGCCTACCGATCCGCGATCCGCGCACGACGGCGGTGCTGACGGCTCCACACGGCATTCGCACCTCCACAGGACGGATCCTCCGGATCCATCCTGCAGAAGTGCGGACGTCCTGCAAAACGCGGCGCCCGATCCCTACACCAGCGTCTGCTGCCAGGCGGCGTGCAGCTGGGCGAACTTGCCCGTGCCGGCGATGAGGACGTCGGGGGCGTCGTCCTCGATGATGCGGCCGTGCTCCATGACGAGCACCCGGTCGGCGATCGCCACGGTCGACAGACGGTGCGCGATGATGATCGCCGTGCGGTCGGCGAGCAGCGTCTGCAGCGCATCCTGGATCAGCCGCTCCGACGGGATGTCCAGCGAGGCGGTCGCCTCGTCGAGGATCAGCACCGCGGGGTCGGCGAGGAAGGCGCGCGCGAACGAGATCAGTTGCCGCTGCCCCGCCGAGACGCGGCCGCCGCGCTTGTTCACGTCGGTGCCGTAGCCGTCCGGGAGCGCGTCGATGAACGTGTCGGCGCCCACCGCCCGCGCGGCGGCACGGATCTCCTCCAGCGTCGCGTCCGGCTTGCCGAGCGCGATGTTGTCGGCGACCGTGCCGCTGAACAGATACGCCTCCTGCGTGACCATGACGATCGCGCGGCGCAGGTCCTTCGGGTGCAGGTCGCGCAGATCCACGCCGTCCAGGGTCACGGAACCCGCGGTCGGGTCGTAGAAGCGCGACACGAGCTTCGCCAGGGTCGACTTGCCGGCGCCGGTCGTGCCGACCAGCGCGATGGTCTGCCCGGCCGGGATGTCCAGGGAGAAGTCGGGCAGGATCACCCGGTCCTGGGCGTAGCCGAACTCGACCTCGTCGAAGCGCACGTGCCCCTTCGACTCCCAGAGGTCGACCGCGGTGATCGGATCCGGAACGGTCGGCACCTCGTCGAGCACGCCCGACACCTTCTCCAGCGCCGCCGTGGCGGACTGGAAGGAGTTCAGGAACATCGCGATCTCCTGCATGGGCGCGAAGAAGTTGCGCACGTACAGCACCGCGGCCAGCAGGATGCCGACCTGGATGTCGCCGCTCGCCATGCGGATGCCGCCCCACACCACGACCACGCCGAGGGTGAGCGCCGCGACCGCCATGAGCCCGGGCTCGAACGTGCCGAACAGCAGCATCGAGCGGCGGTTCACGTCGCGGTAGTCGCCGGCGACCTCCTGGAACGACACGTCGTTGCGGGGCTCCTTGCGGAACGCCTTCACGGCGCGGATGCCGGTCATGGTCTCCACGAACTGCACGATGACCTTCGCGCTGATCACCCGCGACTCGCGGTACACGAGCTGGGAGCGCTGATAGAACCAGCGCATCAGGTAGACCAGCGGGATGCCGGCGAGCACCAGCACGACGCCGGACTCCCAGTCCACGAGCACGAGCGCGATGAACGTGAAGAGGCCGTAGAGCAGGCCGGACACGAGCTGGTTCAGACCGCCGTCGAGCAGTTCCCGGATCGAGTCCAGGTCGCTGGTCTGGCGCGAGATGATCCGGCCCGAGGTGTAGCTCTCGTGGAATTCGAGGCTGAGGCGCTGCGTGTGCAGGAACATGCGCTTGCGCAGGTCGAGCAGCACCGCCTGCGTGATGCGGGCGGTGAGCACGGCGTACCAGCCGATCAGCGCGGATCCGACCGCGCCGACGACGAGGAACACGATCCCGACCATGATCGTCGGCATCCAGTCCGCGTGCTTCAGCACCGCCGGCAGCGCCGTGTTCAGGCCGTAGGCGACGAGCGCCGGCCCCGCGACCTGGGCGGCCGTGGAGATCACCAGCACGAGGGCGGTGAGGGAGATCTGCACGGTGAGCGGCGCGATCAGGGATCCGAACAGCCGCAGCGAGCGGCGACGGATCGCCCTGCTCTCCTCGTGCGTGAGGTCGGAGCGGTCCTCGTCCTGGGTTCCGATGACGCTCATGCCTGCACCTCCTCCGTCGTGGCGTGGGTATCGGCGACCACGGGGATCGCCCCCGTGCGGGCGGCCTCCTCGGCCTCGAGGCTCGAGATCACGTGCCGGTAGTGCGCGCTCGTGCGCAGCAGCTCCGAGTGCGCGCCCACGGCCGTCACCTTCCCGTTCTGCAGCAGCGCCACCCGGTCGGCGAGGGCGACGGTCGACGGGCGGTGCGCGACGATGAGCGCCGTGGTCTCGGCGAGCACGTGGCGCAGCGCCTCCTCGACGAGCGCCTCGGTGTCGACGTCGAGCGCCGACAGCGGGTCGTCCAGCACGAGCACCTTCGGTTTCGCCGCCACGGCGCGCGCGAGGGCGAGCCTCTGCCGCTGTCCGCCGGACAGGCTCAGCCCCTCCTCGCCGATCATCGTCTCCACGCCCTCGGGGAGCGTGTCGACGAACCCGGCCTGGGCGACGTCGAGCGCCTCGCGGAGCACGCGCTCCGCCTCGTCGCTGCGGACGTCCAGATCGGCCCGGCCCAGCAGCACGTTCTCGCGCACGGTGGCCGAGAACAGCGTCGCGTCCTCGAACGCCATCGCGATGTGCGTGCGCAGCTCGGCGAGCGTCAGATCGCGCACGTCGACGCCGTCGAGCGTCACGCGTCCGCCGGTCACGTCGTACAGGCGCGTCGGCAGGGTGGTGAGCGTGGTCTTGCCGGATCCGGTGACGCCGACCAGCGCCATGGTCTCGCCGGGGCGCAGCACGAGGTCGATGCCGTCGAGCAGGTCGCGCTCGCCATCGCGGGCGTCCTGGTAGCGGAAGCGGACCCCCTCGAACGCGAGCTCGCCGCGGGGAGCAACGATGCCGACCGGGCTCTCCGGATCCGTGATCGTGTTCTGCTCGTCGTAGATCTCGAACACCCGGTCGGTCGCCGTGCGCGCGTCGAGCATGAACGAGAACAGGAAGCCGATCGACTCGATCGGCCAGCGCAGCACGGTCGCCATCGCGAAGTAGGCGAACAGCTCGGGCGCACTCAGCCAGCCCTGGGCGATCAGCCAGATGCCGGCGACGAGGTTGAGGGCGAACGCGATCTCGGGCATCAGCACGAGCCAGAACCAGATCCAGCCCACCGAGCGGGCCTTGCTCAGCTCGGTCTCGCGCAGCGACTCGGCCTGGTGCGCGAACTTCACGAGCGCGTGCTTGCCGCGGCCGAAGGCCTTGAGCACGCGGATGCCGTGCACGCTCTCCTCGACGCTCGTCGCGAGGTCACCGGCCTGGTCCTGGCTGCGGCGGGTGAGCACGCCGTAGCGCTTCTCGAACAGGAAGCCCGAGATCCACAGCGGCACCGCGGTGATCAGGAAGATCGTGCCGAGCAGCCAGTGCCAGCGGAACAGCAGCGCCGCGCCGATCACGATCGTGAGCAGGTTGACCACCAGCAGCACGAGGCCGAACGCGAGCCACCGGCGGATGAGGCCGATGTCCTGCATCATCCGGCTGAGCAGCTGGCCGGACTGCCAGCGGTCGTGGAACGCGACCGGCAGACGCTGCAGGTTCGAGTAGAGCTGCGTGCGCATCCGGTACTCCACCTGCGTGGCGGGGTTGAGCACGAACTGACGGCGCAGCCACACCATGAGGGCCTCGCCGAGGGCGAGCACGGTGACGGCGACGGCGCCCCAGACGATGGCGCCGATCTCGCCGGTCGCGATGGGGCCTTCCAGGACGACCTGCAGCAGCAGTGGCACGCACAGTGCGATCACCGCGGCGGCGAGGGCGGACAAGCCGCCGCCGACCAGGCGCCAGGCGACCGGCTTCACGAAGGGTGCCAGGCGCGCGAGCGCGCGGGGCGTGGAGAGTGTCGAGGCGGATGAGGACGTGGATTCTTCAGACATGATTCTCAGCGGTGACGTATCGCATCAGGGGATGGCAGGGGACGAAAAGGAGCGGATGCGAGGCATCCGTGCGATGAGCGGCCGTTGGGGCCGAGGGAGACCGGAGCAGTGAGTGGCCCTGGGCCACCCACCATTCGGAAGACGCAGATTTTCCGCGAAGCGGGACTTCTGCGTCAGTCCTCGGCCGGGAAGAGGGGCGAACCGGCGACAGCGCTGATCGACGACGCAGTGGTGATCGTGGGCATGGTGTCCTCCTCGGTTCGACGGCCGCCGGGTCGGTTGACGCGACAGCCGTCCAGCCTATGTTTGTGAACCGCCGGAGCGCAAGCGTTTTCCGAGATCGGATCTCACGACCTCCCTGAGGATCTCGGATCATCGCGGATCCGGCGGTTCCTGGATGCTGAGAACAGCGTCCGGCCCGCGGGTGTCATTCCCGATCCGGCGCATCGCGCCCTGCGGATCCTGCGATGCGGCCGCCGTCCGCACGTCGGCGGCCTCCACGCACCGACGTCCCCTCCTGTGGTCACCCCCGGGAGGGCGGGTCGACGGGAGGGGGCGCTGGTGGTGCGGATCCGCTCACGCGGCGATCGCGTGCGCGGCCTCGCGGTCCAGCAGGCGGCGCTTGACGGCCTCGCCCCAGGCGAAGCCGCCGAGGGTGCCGTCGGTGCGCAGCACGCGGTGGCAGGGCACGAACAGGGCCGGGGCGTTGCGCGCGCAGATCGAGGCGGCGGGACGCACGGCGCCGGGCTTGCCGAGCGCGACGGCGAACTCCGTGTAGGTGAGCGGCTCGCCGGGGGTGATCCGCCGCAGCGCCTCCCACCCGGCGCTCTGCATGTCGGTGCCGAACTGGCGCACCTCGACCGCGTCGATCGCCGCGAGGTCGCCCGCGTAGTAGGCGGCGACGGCGTCCGCCGCGGTGGTCGCCCCCTCGGCGACCTCCGCCGGGCGGTTCTTCTCGGCGAGGCGGTGCAGGATCGCCTCGTGGTCGGTGGTCCAGCCGGAGGCGAGCACGCGGTCCTGCTCGTCGACGAGGATCGTGAACGGGCCGTCGGGGGTGTCGATGGTCTGGATGATGGCGGTCATTTCGAGCCTTCCGTGATCGAGGTGGTCGGGGTGTTCTCGGAGGTCGTGGCGGCCNNCTTCGCCGTCTTCGCCGTCTTCGCGCCCTTCGCCGGGACCGCGCGCCACAGGTGCGCGGTGAGATAGCTGCGCCAGGGCGCCGTGCGGGCGGCCCACGCGTCCAGGGGCCCCGCCTCGGCGGGCAGCCCCGCCCCGCCGGCCCCCGCGCGGGCCGCGACATCGCCGGGCAGGAACACGTCGGGATCGCCGAGCACGCGCATCCGCACGTAGTCCGCCGTCCACGGTCCGATCCCCGGCATCGCGAGCAGTGCGGCGCGCTGGGCCTCGCCGTCGTCGCCGAGCGTCAGCCGCAGGGAGCCGTCGGCGAGGGCCGCGGCGGCGCCGGTGACGGCGCGGATCCGGGCCGCGGGACCGCGCAGCACCTCGTGCCCGTGCTCGGCGATCGCGGCCATGGTCGGGAACAGGATCGGATCCGCCGGCGACGACTCGCTCCCGTCGCGAAAAGTGCCGGAATCCGGGCCGGAAAGCGGCATCTTTCGCGACGGGAGCAGGCCGGCCGGTCCCACGTGCTCCCCCAGTTCGCGGGCGAGCCGGGTCAGCGCCGTGCGCGCGGCCGCGACCGTGACCTGCTGGCCGATCATCGCGCGGATCAGCATCTCGTGCGGATCCGCCGCTCCCGGCACCCTGATGCCGGGAACGCGGGCGACGAGCGGCGCAAGCGGCTCATGCGCGGACAGCGCGGCGTCGACGGCCTGCGGATCCGCGTCGAGGTCGAACAGGCGCCGGGCGCGGGCCACGAGGGGCGCCAGGTCGCCCAGCTGAGCCAGGCGGGCGCGCAGGTGCAGCCGATCGGCGTCGTCCAGGCTCAGCTCGAACCAGCCCGGCCCGCCGTCCAGGCGCAGGTGACGCGAGAAGCAGCGCTCCCCCGCCTCCTCGACGCCGGGCAGCGCCCGTGCGCGCATCCACGCGAACAGGCCCTCCGCGTCGAACGGGCGGCGATACGGCAGCAGCAGGTCGATCTCGCCGGGCACCGCGGTCGCGGCGGCCAGCGCATCGCGGCCGTGCCGCCGGGCGCGCAGCTCTCCCGGCGCCAGGCCGAACACTTCGCGCACGGTGTCGTTGAACTGGCGCACGCTCGCGAAGCCCGCGGAGAAGGCGACGTCGGCGATCGGCAGGTCGGTGCCGACCAGGAGCATCCGGGCGGTGTGCGCGCGGTGGGCGCGGGCGAGCGCGAGCGGACCCGCGCCGAGTTCCCCGACGAGCAGCCGGGTGAGGTGGCGCGCGGAATAGCCGAGCCGTGCGGCGAGCCCCGGCACGCCCTCGCGCTCGACGACGCCGTCGGCGATGAGTCGCATGGCGCGGGCCGCGACGTCTCCGCGCAGGTTCCACTCCGGGGAGCCGGGGGCGGCCTCCGGCAGGCAGCGCTTGCACGCGCGATAGCCGGCCTCGTGCGCGGCGGCGCTGGTCGGGAAGAAGGTGACGTTCTCGGGCTTGGGGGTGCGGGCCGGGCAGCTCGGACGGCAGTAGATGCCGGTCGAGCGCACCGCCGTGACGAATTGCCCGTCGAAACGGGTGTCCCGCGCGTCGATCGCACGGTACCGCTCGTCGAAGGTCATCCCGGGGAAGCTCATGCCTCCACTCTGACACGTCCGATTCCCGCAGGCTCGCGGAAATCGGACATGACAGTGGCCGGCCGTTCCGGGCCGCGCTCACCCGGCGCGACCCGGCAACGGCACAGTGGAAGAACTCAGTGGAAGAAGTGGCGCTCGCCGGTGAAGAACATCGTCACGCCGGCCTTGCGGGCGGCGTTCACGACCTCCTCGTCGCGCACGGATCCGCCCGGTTGCACGATCGCGGTGACGCCCGCGTCGATGAGCACCTGGGCGCCGTCCGCGAACGGGAAGAACGCGTCCGAGGCGGCGACGGATCCGGCCGCGCGGTCACCGGCGCGCTCGACGGCGAGACGGCAGGAGTCGACGCGGTTGACCTGGCCCATGCCGACGCCGACCGTGGCGTTCGCCTTGGACAGCACGATCGCGTTCGACTTCACGGCGCGGCAGGCCTTCCACGCGAAGATGAGGTTCTCCATCTCGAGCTCGTCCGGGCGCTCGCCCGAGACCAGCTCCCAGCCGTTCGCGACCGATTGGATGTCGTCCGGGAACCGGTCCGCGTCCTGCAGCAGCAGGCCGCCGGAGACGAGGCGCACGTCCATGCGCTCCTGCTGCCAGTCCTCGGGCAGCTGCAGCAGGCGCAGGTTCTTCTTCGCCTTGAACACCTCGAGCGCGGCGGGCTCGAAGGCCGGCGCCACGATCACCTCGGTGAAGATGTCCTTGAGGTTCTCCGCCATCTTCAGCGTCACGGTGCCGTTGGCGGCGATCACACCGCCGTAGGCGGAGACCGGGTCGCACTCGTGCGCGCGCAGGTGCGCGCTCGCGATCGGATCCAGGGCGTTCGGCGCCGTGGTCGCGATGCCGCACGGATTGGCGTGCTTGATGATGGCGACCGCGGGCTGCACCATGTCGTACGCGGCGCGCAGGGCGGCATCCGCGTCGACGTAGTTGTTGTACGACATCTCCTTGCCCTGCAGCTGCGTGGCCTGGGCGATGCCGTGTCCGCCGGCGCGGGTGTAGATCGCGGCGCGCTGGTGCGAGTTCTCGCCGTAGCGCAGCGTGGCGAGACGGGAGGCGGAGATCGTGAGGTGCTCGGGCAGCTCGCTCTCGCTGGACAGCGTGCCGTCCGAGAACCACTGCGCGACGGCGGTGTCGTAGGCGGCCGTGTGCGCGAACGCGCGGGCGGCGAGCTCGCGACGCTGCGCGAGCGTGGTGCCGCCCTCGTCCAGGGCGCGCAGGAGCGACGGGTACGACTCGGGCGAGACCACGATCGCGACGTTGGCGTGGTTCTTCGCCGCGGCGCGCACCATGGCGGGACCGCCGATGTCGATCTGCTCCACGACGTCGTCGCCGACGGCGCCCGAGGCGACCGTCTGCACGAACGGGTAGAGGTTCACCACGACGAGCTCGAAGGGGCTGATCCCGAGCTCGGCGAGCTGACGCTCGTGGTCCTCGAGGCGCAGGTCGGCCAGCAGGCCCCCGTGGATCGCCGGGTGCAGCGTCTTCACACGTCCGTCCAGCATCTCGGCGACGCCGGTGACGGCGGCCACGTCCGTGACCTCCAGGCCCGCGTCGCGGATGGTCTGGGCCGTGGATCCGGTCGAGACGATCTCGATGCCGTTCTCGGCGAGGGCCTGCGCGAGCGGCACGAGACCCGTCTTGTCGCTGACGGACACGAGCGCGCGACGGATGCGCACCGCGTCGCGGGGGCGGTAGAGGGACGGGTCGTGAGCGGGACCGGCCATCGGGGATTCCTTCCGGGTAGGCGTCAGTTCGGGTCTGGGCGCACGCCGAGCACGAGCTCGGACTCGGCGATGCGGCGGACGACGTCGATCAGCAGGCGCCGTTCGACGGGCTTGATGCGCTCGTGCAGGGCGGCCTCGGTGTCGCCCGGGTGCACCGGCACGCGCTCCTGCGCGAGGATCGGTCCGCTGTCGACGCCGTCGTCGACCACGATCACGCTGGCCCCCGTCTCGCTCACACCGGCCGCGAGCGCGTCGCGCACGCCGTGCGCTCCGGGGAATTCGGGCAGGAAGGCGGGGTGGGTGTTGATGATGTTGGGGGACCATGCCGCGACGACCTCGCGCGGCAGCAGCCGCATGAGCCCGCTCAGCACGACGAGATCCGGCTGCCAGACCTTCAGCTGCGCGTCGAGCTCCGCACCCCACGCCTCCCGGCTGTCGAAGGCCTCCCAGGGCACGACGAAGGACGGGATCCCGAAGGCCTCCGCGTGGGCGAGCCCGTCGGCCTCCCGGTCGGCACCGATCACGATGACGCGCGCCGGGAATCCGGGGTCGGCGGCTGCATCGAGGAGGGCACGAAGATTCGAGCCTGTGCCCGAGATGAGTACGGCGACCGTCAGCACCACGTCAGTCTAGCCGGGAGCCCGGTGGGCGCCGTGCCCTGTGGCACCGGCCGCTCAGTCCCGGTCGTCGTCGATCCACGCCGCGTCGAGGTCGCCGTGCCGGCGCGGCGCGAGCAGCAGGATGGCGGCGCCGACGAGCACCTCCAGCCCGAGCGCGAGGGCGACGGGACCCGGATCCGGTCCCGCGATCGCGAGCCGCCCCGGGCCGAGGGATCCGCGGGACAGCGCCGCCATCAGCGCTCCGCATCCGCCCGCGAGCACGGCGATGCCTACGGCGGTCACGACGCGCGGGAGGATCCCGGCCTCCGCCCCGGCCGACACCTGGCGCGAGCGGATCAGCCACCCGGCGAAGGCCCCCGCGGCGACGGGCAGCAGCACCACGATGAGGAACCACGGTGAGGAGTTGTCGGGCACGAGCCCCAGCAGCGGCACGCCGGGCACGACGCCGAGCACGGTTCCGGCGGGTGACACCGCGGTGCCGGCGCCGATCGCGAAGCCCGGGCCGGCGATCCAGGCGACGGCCCAGGCGACGAGGGTCGGCAGATACGCGAGCTGGGCGATGCCGATCACGATGACGCCCAGCGCGTCGGCGCGCAGCGCCTCGAACAGCGCCACGACCTGACCGCCCCGCGCCACCGCGGCGATCGCGACGGTGAGACCCGCCGCACCGATCACGCCAGCGACCGCGGCGGCGGCTCCGCGCACCACGTCGCCGGGCACGTGCGCCCACTCCGGCCGCCGGTCCAGCGCGTCCTGCACCCGGTCGAGGACTCCCCCGTCGCCGTCTCCCCAGGCGGTCGCGACGGCCCCGGCGAGCGCGCCGCACAGGAACACCAGGGGCGGGAACAGGAGCGCGAGCCAGACCGGCGCCCGCAGCACGCCGAGCCCGCCGGTCAGCGCCGCGACCGCGGAGATCGCCGTGAAGACGACCGTGCCGCTGAGCACCCCGGTGATCCAGGATCCGGCGATCGCCGCTCGACGTCCCGAGCGCGCCGCGAAGATCGCGGTGAAGGCCAGGAACAGCAGCGGCGGCACGGACAGGGCGAACGTCGCCGCCTGCGGATCGAGCCCGACCGTGCGCACGAGCGCATCGGGCAGCGCGACGGCGAGCGGGACGCCGTGCCCGTACTGCCAGAGGGTCGCGGCACTGGGCCAGAGGGCACCCCAGTCCGCCTTCGCGCCGAAGGCGATGGCCCAGATCAGGGTGAGCGGCGCGAGCAGCGCGACGAGGCCGATGGCCGCCGCGACGATCGCATCGACCGCCGCCAGGAGCACGATGAGGAGGCGTTGCATGACGGTTTCGAGCCTACGTGCTCCGCCCCGGCTGCCCCTGCGGGCGCGCGGACGGCGGCGGCCCCGCCGGTCCGGGACGTGGATCCGCGCGCGTCTCCGTCCCGGCCCGTCGCGGAATCGGTTCGGACGGTCAGAACACGAGCGGCACCCCGGCCTCCGGCACGCGCAGCCGGTCCGCGAGGCCCGCATAGCCGAACTCCCGCACGAGGCGCTCGCGGGTCTCGGAGAAGTGGTGCCAGCCCTCCGCGTGCACCGGCACGATCACCGCATCGCCCAGCTCCCGGGCTGCGGCGACCGCGGTGCGGGCGTTGAGGGTGAGGTCGGCGTCTCCGAAGCGTCCGACGTTGGCCGCGCCCGCGAACAGCACCGCGATGTCGATCCGCCCGATCCGCTCGGCGATGGTCGCGACGACCTCGACCGATGCATTGTCGCCCGAGACGTAGACCACGGGCTCCCCCGGCGCGGCCAGCACGAAGCCGGTCACGGTGCCGGACAGGGCCTCGGCGCCCTCCGGGCCGTGCAGCGCGGGTACCGCGGTCACCTCGACGCCGCCGATGCGACGCGTCTGCCATGAGGCGAGCCCGGTCACCCCATCGACGCGTCCCGCCGCCTCCGGCGTCGACAGCACCGCGCCGGCCCGGGGCAGGAACGCGCGCCCCGCATGGTCGAGGTTGTCCGGATGCTGGTCGTGCGAGAGCAGCACCGCGTCGACCTCGCCCACCTCGTCGGCGCCGAGCGCCGGCCCGGTGAGCTTGTGCAGCGCGACACCGGAGGATCCGTAGGTCTGCGGCTCGTCGAAGGTCGGATCCGTCAGCAGGCGCAGCCCTGCGTACTCGAGGACCGCGGTCGGTCCGCCGATGAGGGTCAGCGTCACAGGATGCGCCGTCATGTCTCCCATCGTGGCGCAGGGAGAACCGGCCGGGCCCGGAACGGCGCAAGAAGTCGTCCCACGAACGGAGTCGTCCCCGTCGGCGCACGCTCTGGGGCGCGCCGACGGGGACGACTCGGGTGTTGCGGTGCCTTACAGCGCAGCGAAGACCTCGCGCAGCAGGGCGGCGGTCTCGGACGGCGTCTTGCCGACCTTGACGCCGGCGGCCTCGAGGGCCTCCTTCTTCGCCTGCGCGGTGCCCGCGGAGCCGGAGACGATGGCGCCGGCGTGGCCCATGGTCTTGCCCTCGGGAGCAGTGAAGCCCGCGACGTAGCCGACGACCGGCTTGGTGACGTTGGCCTTGATGAACTCGGCCGCGCGCTCCTCGGCGTCGCCGCCGATCTCGCCGATCATGACGATCGCCTTGGTCTCGGGGTCGGCCTCGAACGCGGCGAGCGCGTCGATGTGCGTGGTGCCGATGACCGGGTCGCCGCCGATGCCGATCGCGGTGGAGAAGCCCAGGTCGCGCAGCTCGAACATCATCTGGTAGGTCAGGGTGCCCGACTTCGAGACGAGGCCGATCGGACCCTTGCCGGTGATGTTCGCCGGGGTGATGCCCGCGAGCGCCTCGCCCGGGGTGATGATGCCGGGGCAGTTCGGACCGATGATGCGGGTCTTGCCGCCCTTGGAGACCGCGTACGCCCACGCCTCGGCGGAGTCGCCGACCGGCACGCCCTCGGTGATGACCACGAGCAGCGGGATCTCGCTGTCGATGGCCTCGACCATGGCGTCCTTCGTGAACGCCGGCGGCACGAAGGCGACCGAGACGTTCGCCCCGGTCTTCTCGATGGCCTCGGCGACGGATCCGAACACCGGCAGCTCGACAGGCGACCCGTCCTTGTCGGTGTGCGAGACCGTGGTGCCGGCCTTGCGCGCGTTCACGCCGCCGACGACGTTGGTGCCCGCCTTCAGCATGAGGGCGGTGTGCTTGGTGCCCTCGCCGCCGGTGATGCCCTGGACGATGACCTTGGAGTCCTTGTTGAGGTAGATCGACATCTCTAGTCCTTTTGTCTCTCTCGGTCGTATCTCAGGCGTTCGCCAGCTCGGCGGCCTTGTCGGCGCCCTCGTCCATGGTGGCGGCGAGCGTGACGAGCGGGTGGTTCGCGGCGGTGAGGATCGCGCGGCCCTCCTCGACCTGGTTGCCGTCGAGGCGCACGACCAGCGGCTTGGTGGCCGTGTCGCCGAGGATCTCGAGGGCCTTGACGATGCCCTCCGCGACGGCCACGCAGCTGGTGATTCCGCCGAAGACGTTGACGAAGACGCTCTTGACCTGCTCGTCGCCGAGGATCACGTCGAGGCCCGAGGCCATGACCTGCGCGTTCGCGCCGCCGCCGATGTCGAGGAAGTTGGCCGGCTTCACGCCGCCGTGGTTCTCACCGGCGTAGGCGACGACGTCGAGGGTCGACATGACCAGGCCCGCGCCGTTGCCGATGATGCCGACCTGGCCGTCGAGCTTGACGTAGTTCAGGCCCGACTCCTTGGCCTTGGCCTCGAGCGGGTTCTCGGTCGCCTTGTCGGCGAGCTCCTCGTGCTCGGGGTGGCGCACCTCGGAGGCGTTGTCGTCGAGGGTGACCTTGCCGTCCAGGGCGATGATGTCGCCCTCCTCGGTCTGCACGAGCGGGTTGACCTCGACCAGGGTCGCGCCCTCGCCCTTGTAGACGTCGAACAGCTTCACGAAGACGTCGGCGACCTTCTCGGCCAGGCCCGGCTCGAAGTTCGCGGCCTTCGCGATCTCGAGCGCCTTGGCGGGGGTGATGCCCTCGAGCGGGTTGACCTCGACGCGGGCGAGCGCCTCGGGCTTCTCCACGGCGAGCTGCTCGATCTCCATGCCGCCCTCGACCGAGGCGAGGCTCAGGTAGGAGCGGTTCGAGCGGTCCAGCAGCACGGAGAAGTAGAACTCGCGGGCGATGCGAGCACCCGCGGCGACCATGACGCGCTTGACGACGTGGCCCTTGATGTCCAGGCCCAGGATGGCCTTGGCGGCCTCGTACGCCTCATCGGGGGTCTTGGCGACCTTCACGCCGCCGGCCTTGCCTCGACCACCGGTCTTGACCTGCGCCTTGACGACGACCACGCCACCGAGCTTCTCCGCCGCTGCCTTCACCTCCTCGGGGGTGTCGGCGACGATGCCGGCGAGCACCGGCACCTCGTACTTCTCGAAAAGGTCTCGTGCCTGGTACTCGTAGAGGTCCACGTGCAGTCCTTCGCTGGTTGCGACGAATGGGACGCGACAGGAATTCTGTCGGGTGTCGATGTGAGTCGATCCGATAGGCCAGCCTACTACCGCGCCATCGCGCCTCCTGACCGCGGCTGCCGCCTCCCGGAGGGGCGCGGACGGCGCCGTCCGCGCGATGCGGGCGATGCAGGATGCGGGCGATGCAGGATGCGGACAACTAGGCTTTCCTGCTATGACCGAGCACGCCGACGTGTCCCCCGCCCGCACCGCAGTGGTGAGGGCTGCGCTCGAGTTGTTCGCCGCGCAGGGGTTCGATCAGACCTCGGTCGAGCAGATCGCGCGGGCCGCGGGCATCTCCCGTTCCACCTTCTTCCGCCAGTTCGGCGGCAAGGACGACGTCGTCTTCGCCGACCACGAAGAGCTCCTCGACGGGCTGCGCAGCTACCTCGACCGGCCGCACGCGAATCCCTGGACCGCGGTGTGCGATGCCTCGCTCCTGGTGTTCCGCTCGTTCGCCGCCGACCCGGAGCTCGCGCGGCTGCGCTACGAGGTCGTGCGCGACGTGCCGACGCTGCGCGATCGCGAGATCGTGACCGTGTTCCGCTACGAGCGCCTGTTCGACGAGTACCTGCGCCGGTCGATGCCGGATCTGGATCCGCTGGACGCGGTCGGGTTCGCCGCGCTGGTGACGGCCGTGCACAATCACGTGCTGCGGCGGCTGCTGCGCGGAACGCGCACGTCGGCCGCGGCCCTGCGCCGGGCGCTGGACGACGTGCTGCGCCGCTACGGGGTGCACCCGGACACGGTGGCGGATCCGGGCGAGGATTCCGTGGTGGTCGCGGTGTTCCCGCGCTCGATGCCGATGGCGGAGATCACCCGGCGCCTGCGCGACGAACTCGGCTGACCTGCGAACGACTCAGTCGCAGCCGCAGCCGCCGGACGGCGTCTTCACCATGAAGCAGACCTCGCACACGCCGTAGTCGCGCTCGGCGAGCGGGGTCCCCTTCGGCGTGCGCGGCTCGGCCTTGGGCTTCGCGGGAGCGCGGGTGCCGGCGGCGCGCGCCGGACGCGGGGCGCCGGCGGGCGCCTCGAGGAGCTCGCTCGGGTGCGCGACGTAGAAGTACGGCGCGCGGCCCTCGCTCGGGCGGAGCGGCAGCACGCGCCCGGCCACGACGACCTGCTCGTCCTCGGCGAACCCGTTGGTGTAGGTGCGGCCGATGTGCAGGGCCGCCCCCTCGCCGCGGCGGATCGCCTCGATGTACCGGCCGCGGTCGATGAAGGTGCTGATGCCGACCGCATCGACGATCGTACGGATGAAGTCGTGATTCACCGGGTCGATGCGCTGACCGCGCAGCGCCTCGGCGAGCGACTTGTAGGGACGGGAGGTGCCTGTGGGGGTGGGACCCTGGACTTCGTTCATCCCTTCCAGGATCCCACGTCCTGACGCGAGAATCTCCGCAGGGCGTCGAATCTCACGTCCCGCCCTCTGCCATCTGGCAGAGGCCAGCCGGCCTGTGCACCCTGCGTGCGTGAAAGACTGGCGGCATGCCCCGCGCCACCGTCATCGGAAGCGGACCGAACGGGCTCGCCGCCGCCGTCTCGCTCGCCCGGGCCGGCTATGCCGTCGAGGTGCTCGAGGCCGGGTCCACGATCGGCGGCGGGGTGCGCAGCACCGAGGCCACCCTGCCCGGGTTCGTGCACGACGTGTGCTCGGCGGTGCATCCCGCGGCGTACTCCTCGCCGTTCCTCCGCGCCTTCGGCCGGGACCGGATCGACTGGATCATTCCCGAAGCGGCATATGCCCACCCTCTCGACGAGGGCCGCGCCGGGATCGCCTGGCACGACCTGGAGCGCACGGCCGACGCGCTCGGCCCGGACGCCCGCGCCTGGCGGGCCCTGCTGCGCCCGCTGAGCTCGCACATCGGCGGCGTGCTGGACTTCACCGGCGGATCCCTGCTGCGGATCCCCCGTGACCCGGTCACCGCGGTGCGCTACGGGCTGCGCGTGCTCGAGCAGGGCTCGGCGATGGCGAGACGCACCTTCCGCACCCCGGAGGCGGCCGGGCTCGTGGCGGGCGTCGTGGCGCATGCGAACACGGCTCTGCCCGCCCTGAGCGGGGCCGCCGCCGGCCTGCTGCTCATGGCGCAGGCGCACGCCGGCGGCTGGGCGTATCCGCGCGGCGGCGCCCAGCGGATCGCCGACGTGCTCGCCGAGGATCTGCGCGCCCACGGCGGGACCATCCGCACGGGCACCCGCGTGGTGGACCTGTCCGCGCTGGACTGGGGCGACCCCCGCCGGGGCGACCTGCTGCTGCTGAACACGTCGCCGCGCCTGGCGCTCACCCTGCGCGATGTGCCGCCGCACTACGCGAAGGCGATCCGCGCGTACCGCTACGGCGCGGCCGCGGCGAAGGTCGACTTCGCCCTCGACGGGCCGGTGCCGTGGGCGAACCCCGAGGTCGCCCTCGCCCCGACCGTGCACGTCGGCGGCACCCGCGCCGAGGTGTGGGCGAGCGAGAACGCCGTCGCCCAGGGACGGGTGTCCGAGCGCCCCTACGTGCTCGTGGCGCAGCCCTCCGTGCTCGACGGCTCCCGCGCCCCGGCGGGCAAGCAGGTGCTGTGGGCATACATCCACGCCCCGGCGAACACCGACGTCGACGCGACCGAGCTCGTCACCCGGCAGATCGAGCGCTTCGCCCCGGGCTTCCGCGATCGGGTCCTCGACAGTCTCGCCGTCACGCCGCGCGAGCGCGCGCATCTCAACCCGGCGGAGATCGGCGGCGACATCTTCGGCGGCGCGTTCACGATGCGCCAGGCCCTGGTGCGGCCCGTGCTCTCCCCCGCGCCCTGGCGCACCCCGATGCCCGGCGTCTACCTCGCCTCGGCCGCGACGCCGCCCGGCCCCGGGGTGAACTTCATGGCCGGCTGGCACGCGGCGCGCACCGCGCTGGCCGACGCCGGCGAGCGCGTCGGCCTCGAGGACCTGTTCGGCTCCAGGCCGGCGGACCTGACCGATGGCCCTTGACGGACCGATGGCCCTTGCGGGGTGCCCCGCGGCAGGATGGGATCCATGCGCTACGAGATCCCCGCACCGATGCTCGCGAAAGCCGCCACGACCGTGCCGGATCCAGCGAGATTCGCCGGCGGTCTGCTCTACGAGCCGAAGTGGGACGGGTTCCGCGGACTCGTGTCGTGGGATGGCGAGACGGTCGAGATCGGCTCGCGCGGGGCGAAGCCGCTCACCCGCTACTTCCCCGAGCTCGTCGAGGCGATCCCGCGGCTGCTGCCGGGCCCGTGCCTGCTCGACGGCGAGATCGTCGTCGCCACCGGGCCCGGAGGTTCGCAGCGGCTGGACTGGGAGGCGCTGAGCCAGCGGATCCACCCCGCCGTGTCGCGTGTGCTGAAGCTCTCGACGGAGACGCCCGCGATGTTCATCGCCTTCGACCTGCTCGCCGCGGGTGAGGAGGATCTGCAGGCCCGGCCCTTCGGCGAGCGCCGCGCGCGGCTCGAGCAGCTGCTCGCCGATGTCCCGCATCCGCTGCACCTCACCCGCACGACCACGGATCCGGACACCGCCCGGCGCTGGCTGGCCGAGTTCGAGGGCGCCGGGCTCGACGGCATCGTCGCCAAGCCCCTGGACCAGCCTTACGCGCCGAACAAGCGCACCCTGTTCAAGGTCAAGCACGCCCGCACCGCCGACGTCGTCGCGCTCGGGTATCGGATCCACAAGAGCGGATCCGGGGTGGGATCCCTCCTCGTCGGGCTGTACGGCGAGGACGGCGTGCTGCGTCAGGTCGGCGGGGTCGCCGCCTGGAGCGACGCGATGCGCCGGCAGCTCGTCGAGGACCTCGCCCCACTCGTGGAACGGGACGAGTCGGGCGCGGCGGTGACCGGCGAGGGCGAGCGCTCGCGGTTCAGCGGCAGCAAGGACACCTCGTTCCTGCGGCTGCGCCCCGAGCGCGTGCTCGAGGTGCGCTACGACCAGCTCGAGGGCCGGCGGTTCCGGCACACGGTGCAGTTCGAGCGCTGGCGCGGCGATCGCGACACGCGGTCGTGCACGTATGAGCAGCTGGAGACGGTGGCCGGCTACGACCTCGCCGACGTCATCGACTGACTCCCCCGCTCACTCGCCGACGCGTCCGCCGTCGGCGTCCCAGTGCGCGGCGACCTTCTTCGAGGGCTGCACGCGCGGGGGCTCGCCGGGCATCTTCGGGAACTCGGGCGGGAACGGCATCTCGCCGAGCCCGTTCTCGACGTCGCGCCGCCACCAGCTCAGCAGCGTGTCGATGCGGCCGGGATCGTCCTGCATGCGCGCCCACGGGTCGCCGAGGTCGGCCAGGCGCTGCGGCACGGTGCGGACCGTGAACCGGGTCGGATCCACGTCGTCCAGCTCGTCCCAGAAGATCGGTGTCGACACGGTCGCGGCCGGCAGCGCGCGCGGGCTGTAGGCGCCCGCCATGGTTCGGTCGCGGTTGGCCTGGTTGAAGTCGACGAAGATGCGCTCGCCGCGCTCCTCCTTCCACCACGCGGTGGTGACGCGATCGGGCATCCGCCGCTCCAGCTCGCGCCCCGCCGCGATCACGGCATGGCGCACCGTGAGGAACTCCCACTCCGGCACGATCGGGCAGAACACGTGCAGTCCGCGGTTGCCGCTCGTCTTGATGAACGCCTCGAGCCCCGCCTCGCGGAGCACGGCGCGCAGCTCCTGCGCGGCGGGGACGGCCTCGGCGATGCCGGTGCCCGGCTGCGGGTCGAGGTCGATGCGCAGTTCCACCGGGTTGTCGGTGTTCGATGCGAGCGAGGCCCACGGATGGAACACGACCGTGTTCATCTGCACCGCCCAGACGATCGCCGCCGCCTCGGTGAGCACGATCTGCGGATGCGTGCGTCCGCTGTTGTACGTGCACATCACGCTCTGCACGAAGTCCGGCGTTCCCTTGGGCGGATTCTTCGAGAAGAAGCTCTCGCCGTCGATGCCGTCACGGTAGCGCTCGAGCGAGACGGGCCTGTCGCCGGTCGAGGTGAGGAACGGCGTCGACACGGTCTGCACGTACTCGGCGAGCTCGGCCTTGGTGATGGGGCCGCCCTCCGCATCGGGCCAGACCGCGCGATCCGGGCTGGACAGATCCAGCGAACGGTCGCCGTCGGGCCCGGGGACGGTCAGCGTGATGCGCTCGGATGCCATGACTCGAGAGTAGGGGGCGCCCCCGACGGCGCGCCAGGCGGTGCGGTCGCCGGCGCGCGTCCGGGATCAGGCGGCCGCGCGCGCCTCGCCGAGGTCGACGAAGACCTCGGTGTTGAACCGGTAGGCGGTGCGCACCTCGTCGAGCATCCGGCCCTGCTCGGCATCGTCGAGCGTCACGCCGAAGTCGTCCAGAACGGCGCGGTAGCCGGTCTTGAAGGCGGCGGGATCCCCGAGCTCCGCGAAGTCGTAGAAGGCGACGCCGTCCCCGTCGAAGCCGAACTGCGCCGCCGCACGCCGCGCGATGAGCTGACCGCCGGACAGATCGCCCAGATAGCGCGTGTAGTGGTGCGCGACGATGCCCGCCGTCCACCCCTCGGCGGCGACCTGGCGGATGCGCGCGGCATAGGCCGCCGTCGCCGGAAGCGCCGCGATCCGGGTGCGCCACTGCGCTCCGAGCAGGTGCGCGAGGTCCCGCTCGATCGCGGCCATCCGCCGGATCCCCTCCGGGTGCAGCGCCGCGAGCGCCGGATCCGCCGCGAGCGGTGCCGCCGCCTCCTCCAGCGCCTCGTACATGAACCAGTGCTGCGCGACGAGGTCGGTGTAGTCGGTCAGGGTGCCGCGGCCGCGCATGATGTCGGTCATGAACGTGGCGCCCTCGCTGTCGCCGTGATCCGTCCAGGTCGCCTCGCGCAGGCGCCGCGCGAAGCCGGGCTCAGCCTCTCCCGCCACCGAGCTGCCGTGCCCGTGCGGCCCGTGTCCGGGGTGGCCGTTTCCGGGGTGGCCGTGCGGTGCCCCGGCGCCCTGCGGCGACGCCGCCGCTGCAGCGGCGTCGTGCTCGGCCCGGGCCGCGACGCCCAGCCGCTCGCACGCGGTGCGATACAGCAGCACGACCGCCTTGCGGATCTGCGGGCGATCCGAGAGCGGTCCCTGCGGCCAGGGCACGATGAGCTCGTGCACGCCTGCGGGATCCGTGACGGACCAGGTTCCTCCGTCGGCGTCGACACCCGTCATCCGCGCGGCCGTGGCCTCGGGGCGCCCGAAGGCCCGCGCGATGAGCAGGTTGTCGTCGGTGTGGTCGTCGTTCATGTGCGCGGTCACCGCGGCGACGACGGCAGCATCGAAAGTCATGGAAGGCCCTTCGGTATTTAGGTAAGGCTCACCAATTCAACCACGGGCGCCTCGGTGCACGCACCCTCGGTCTCAGCGCAGCACCCTGCCGGCCTCGGCGCGGATCTCCGCGGCGATGGCGTCCAGCAGTTCGGAGCGCAGGTTCCACTGCTGCCAGAACAGCGGCGACGTGACCTCCGCATCGTCGAGGCGCACCAGGCGTCCGTCCGCCAGCCCCGCCCCGGCGTGCGGCACCGGCAGCAGCGCCCAGCCGAGACCGAGCTCGACGGCGATCGAGAAGTCCGCCGACGCGGGGACGTGATGGCGGGGCACGGGCCACGGATCAACGCCGCGCTCGCGCAGCCAGTCCTGCTGCAGCACATCGCGCCGGTCGAAGTCGACGAACGGCGCCCGCGCCAGCGCCTCCGCGGTCGCGCCGTCCGGGAACCAGCGACGCGCGAAGCCCGCGGACGCCGCGGCGACATAGTGCAGGGCGCCGAGCGCCTCGACCCGGCAGCCGCCCACCGGCTCCGACTCACTGGTCACCGCCGCCATCACGGTGCCGGACTCGAGCAGCCGCGCCGTGAAGTTCTGGTCGTCGCGGTGCAGGTCGAACTCGACGTCGTGCCGCTCGGAGAGCCGCGCCAGCGGCGCCAGGAACCAGGTGGCCATCGAGTCCGCGTTGACGGCGAGGGGGATCCGGATGCGGGCCCCCTCCGCCTCGCCGGCGAGACCGAAACCGGCGATCGCGTCGCGCTCGAGCAGCGCGATCTGCCGCCCGAAGCGGGCGACCGCCTCACCCGCCTCCGTGGCCCGCACCGGCTTGCTGCGCACGAGCAGGATCCGGCCCAATTGCTGCTCGAGGGTCTTGATCCGCTGACTGACCGCGGAGGGCGTCAGCAGCAGTCGTCGCGAGGCCGCGTCGAAGCTGCCCTCGTCGAGCACCGCGGCGACGGTCCGCGCGGATTCGGGATCCACCTGCACATGACTGATTCTAATCTGGCTTAAGAAATCTTCGCTGGTGCTGAATCGCACCGCGACCTACTCTCGATCCATGCTCACCCTGCTGGCCGGCCTCGGCCTCATGTTCTCGCTCATCATCGCCGTCGGCGCGCAGAACGTGTACGTGCTGCGTCAGGGGATGCGCCGCGAGCACGTGCTGCCGGTGGTGCTGATCTGCGCGGCATCGGATGCGGCCCTGGTGCTCGCGGGCACCGCGGGGCTCGGCTACCTGGTGAAGACGCTGCCGTGGCTCATCGTCGTGGCGCGCTGGGCCGGCGCGATCTCGCTCGTGGTCTACGGCGTGCTGGCCGCACGACGGGCCTGGGCCTCCGGCGGGGAGGCGCTCCTCGCCGACCCCGGCGCCGGCGATGGCACCTCCGCCGGCGATGGGACGCAGGCCGGCGATGGGACGCAGGCCGGCGATGGGGCGCAGGCCGGATCCGGGGGCGGCACCGCGACGCTGACGCGCGCCGCACCGCTCGCCCCCGTGATCCTGGCGACCCTGGCGTTCACCTGGCTGAACCCCAACGTGTACCTCGACACCGTTCTGCTCATCGGCGGGGTCGCGGCCACGCACGGCGACGGCCGCTGGCTGTTCGCGGCCGGTGCCATCGTCGCCAGCGTCACCTGGTTCTTCGCCCTCGGCTTCGGCGCCCGCCACCTCGGCCGCTGGCTGCGCACGCCTCGCGCCTGGCGGATCCTGGACACCGCGATCGCCGTGCTGCTGGTCGTGATGGGGATCAGCCTGCTGCTGCCGGTGTTCTTCGGCTGATCCGTCCCCGGGGCGGAGCGGACCTACTGGTTGGAGAACGCCGCGTCGAACGACGTTTCGGGGCGGGGCCAGAGCAGCGAACGCACGTACTGCACGGCCTGCGCGGCGCCGTGCAGGCGGTCCATGCCCGCGTCCTCCCACTCGATCAAGATCGGGCCCGCGTAGCCGATCGCGTCCAGCGCGCGGAACGAGTCCTCCCACGGCACCTCGCCGTGCCCGGTCGAGACGAAGTCCCAGCCGCGGCGCGGATCGCCCCACGGCAGGTGCGAGCCGAGCACGCCCGCACGGCCGTTCCGCGGGCGCATCCGGGTGTCCTTGCAGTCCACGTGGTAGATCCGGTCCTGGAAGTCCCCGATGAAGCCCACCGGGTCGATGTTCTGCCACATCATGTGCGAGGGGTCCCAGTTGAACCCGAACGCCTCGCGGTCGTCGATCGCCTCGAGGGCGCGCACCGAGCTCCAGTAGTCGTACGCGATCTCGGAGGGATGCACCTCGTGCGCGAACCGCACGCCCTCCCCGTCGAACACGTCGAGGATCGGGCTCCAGCGGCGCGCGAAGTCCTCGAAGCCCGCAGGCCCGCCCCGCTGAGATGGTGCGTCGTCATCGGATCCCCCCTCAGAGCGTCGCCGCGAACGGGTCGCGGTCCTCGGGGACGAACGGGATCTCGCAGACGGTGCTGGCGACCTCGACGGGCCATGTCGAGCACGCCGAGCCCCCGCCCGGCCTCGACGCCGACGGTCGTCACGGTGTGCCAGACGGGCTCGCGGCCCATGTCGGCCAGGGCGGGGGCGCGGGTGATGCGCACCTAGGTGTCGAACTCCACGATCGCGTACTCCGCGGCCGGCGCGGCGGCGAGGATCGCAGCGAGGTCGAGCTCGCCCTCCCCGGCGATGCGCTGGTCGAGCCGCACGCTGCCGGAATCGGCGCTGCGGAACGGATCCGGCCCGATCACGCCGTCCGTCACGTGCAGCAGGCGCACGCGGTCCCCGAGCCGTCGCGGCCCAGAACACGTCGACCTCGAGCACGACGCGCTCATCGAGGAGCCCGGCGAAGACCTCCGGGAGCTGACGCGACCGGATCCGCCTCGCCTCTGCGAGGCCCCGGGAACGACGCAGGTCCGCCCCGGCGAACCGGAGCGGACCTGCGCGAGCCCTGGACGGGCTCGAAGACCGGATGGTCAGATGGCGTTGACGTCCAGCGGGATGCCGGGGCCGAACGTGGTCGACACGGCGCCCTTCTGGATGTAGCGACCCTTGGAGCTGGAGGGCTTCAGGCGCACGATCTCCTCGAGCGCGGCCTTCATGTTCTCGTCGAGCTGCTCGGCCGAGAACGAGGCCTTGCCCACGACGAAGTGCACGTTGGCGTGCTTGTCGACGCGGAACTCGATCTTTCCGCCCTTGATCTCCTCGACGGCCTTGGCCGGGTTCGGGGTCACGGTGCCGGTCTTCGGGTTCGGCATCAGGCCGCGGGGGCCGAGCACCTTGCCGAGACGGCCGACCTGGCCCATGAGCTCCGGGGTGGAGACGGCCGCGTCGAACGCGGTCCAGCCGCCGGCGACCTTCTCGATGAGCTCGGCGCCGCCGACCTCGTCCGCACCCGCGGCGATCGCGGCCTCAGCGGCCGGACCCGTCGCGAACACGATGACGCGGGCGGTCTTGCCGGTGCCGTGCGGGAGGATGACGGTGCCGCGCACCATCTGGTCGGCTTTGCGGGGGTCGACCGAGAGCTTCAGGGCGACCTCGACGGTGGAGTCGAACTTCGCAGAGCCGGTCTCCTTCGCGAGGGCGACGGCCTCGGTCGGGGTGTAGAAGCGGTCCGCCTCGATCTTCGCGACGGCGGCGTTGTATGCCTTGGACTTGGTAGCCATTGTTATCTCCCTCAGCCCTCGACCGTGATGCCCATGGAACGGGCGGTTCCGGCGATGATCTTGGACGCGGCGTCGATGTCGTTCGCGTTCAGATCGGCCTGCTTCTGCTCGGCGATCTGACGGACCTGCTCGGCGGTGATCTTCGCGACCTTGACGGTGTGCGGAGTGGCGGAGCCCTTCTGCACGCCCGCAGCCTTCTTGATCAGCTCGGCGGCCGGCGGGGTCTTCAGGATGAACGTGAAGCTGCGGTCCTCGTAGACGGTGATCTCGACGGGGATGACGTTGCCGCGCTGCGACTCGGTCGCGGCGTTGTACGCCTTGCAGAACTCCATGATGTTCACACCGTGCTGACCGAGCGCGGGGCCGATCGGCGGGGCCGGGTTGGCGGCGCCGGCGTTGATCTGGAGCTTGATCAGGCCGGTCACCTTCTTCTTCGGTGCCATAGTGCTTCCTTTCTCGAGTGGATGCGAGCATCCCTCTCCCGCGGATCCGGCATCTCCGGAGCGCGGTGGCGTTCGCGCGCACGACGAACGCGCACACAAACCATAGGAGTCTACCGGATCCGGTCGCGTTCCGTGTTCAGGAACTGCTCCGGCTCGCCGGCATGCGATTCAGGATCCGTCGTCCGCGTACCGAGCCGCGATCCGCTCGCCGAGGGCACGCAACGCGGCGCGTACTTCGGGCGGACGCTCCACCTCCGCCACATCAGCCCAGCCGACGAGCTGCTCCGCGAGCGCGTCAACCCGGTGCGCACTCACCTCCACGCGTGCGCGCCCCTCCTCGTCGGGTGGCCCGACGAGGAGTCGCGACTGGGCGCCGAAGCGATCGCAGAGGGCTCTCACGGCCCACGGCTGCACCCTCACGACGGCGCGCACGGCGCCGCGCAGGCCCTCGACCCGCTCCACCATCTCCGCCCACGCCGCGGCGCCGTCGAACCCGGCAGGCCGGACACCGCGCTCGGGGCCCGGCGACAGCGCGCGGATCCGATCCACCCGGTAGGTGCGCAGCTGCGTCGCATCGGCGACATCCCCGTCTCCGGACGGCGGGGCCGCCAGCAGATACCACGTCGCGCCGCGGCTGCCGACCACCAGCGGCACGACCTCGACCGTCTGCGCGCCGTGCGACCCCTCGTATTCGAGCCGCACCCGGAGCGTCCGCGCGATCGCGCGCTGCAGCTCGGCGACCGTCTTCGCGGCAGCGTCGTCCGCGGCTTCGCCCCAGGGCAGATCCCGCACAGTCGAGGCAGCGACCCGCTGTGCAGGCTCCCGAAACGGCGCGGGCATGGCCCGCACCAGCTTGCGCACGGCGGCGAGGCGGTTCGGATCGGCCCCTGCGCTCTGGCTCAGTCCGATCAGCAGCGAGACGACCTCGCCCTCCGTGAGGCCGGTGAGGTCGGTGCGCGCTCCCCCGATCAGCCGCCAGCCCCCGCCTCTGCCGCGGCTCGGGTAGATCGGCACCCCGGACATGGCAAGGGCCTCGAGGTCGCGGCGAGCCGTCGGCACCGACACCTCGAGCTCCGCGGCGAGTTCCGCCGCGGTGATCTGCGGCCGACCCTGCAGGAGCAGAAGTGCCTGGATGAGGCGATCTGCGCGCATTCCGGAACTCTCCTCCCGACGTTTTTTAAAGTGATCAGAAGGTGATCACTTCACCGTCGAGCATAGAAGTATCAGCACTTCATCGAAGGCATTTCACCGAAAGAGAGACATCATGTTCCGTGGCCTCGCCAACCTCAACCTCACCGCCGACGACATGACCGCCGCCATCGAGTGGTACACGGCGGTCTTCGACTCCGCCCCCTACTTCGTGCGCCCCGAGCACGGACCCGCCCAGTACGCCGAATGGCGCTTCGGCGACGACGAGGACGAGTTCGCTCTGATGGACGCACGCTTCCGTCCGGCCCTCGCACAACCCGGCGGCGCCCTGGTCAGCATGCACGTCGACGACATCCAGACGTCGTTCGACCGCCTGGTCGCCCTCGGCGCGAAGCCCTTCGACCCGGTCACGCAGCGCGGCGAGGGCTGGTGGTCCGCGTCGGTCAGCGACCCGTTCGGCAACCTGCTCGGCCTGATCCAGAGCCCGCACTGGGCGGCGCAGCACGCTTGAGCGGTTGCCGGCGGGGCGGATCGGCAGATCCGCCCTCACGGTTACGGGATGACGCGCACACCGATCGTCCGCGCTGCCGCGGCGAGCCGAACGCAGCCGTCCGGCGTCGTCAACCCGGACTCGGCCCGCGCCGTTGCGAGCTCGAGCGGATCGTCGAGAATGTCGATCGGCTCGACCCCCAGCAGATCCAGCGCAGCCGCAACCTCGGCACCGCGCCCCGACCGCACCGGCTGGATCAGCGTCTCGGACACCGTCAGACGATGCGCCGACAGCCGTTGACTCACGTTCTCGGCGAGCAGATCCTTCGCCGTGTCGAAGTGAGGATCCGCACGATCGAGCACGGCGATCATCACGCTCGCGTCGAGGACGATCACGCCGGCCACTCCGCACGGAGTTCGCCCAGATAGCCCGGCGGATACATCTCCGCGAATGATCCGGCGATCGCGTCGAGCGCCGCGAGCCGGTGCCGCATGGCGAGCTCATTGACCTCTGCCACTCGTGCGCCGCTCTCCGCGATCAACCGGACGATCAATCGCGCTCTCGTCTCCCCTGGCCATCGCTTCTCGGCAGCATCGAGCGCACGGGAGACCTCATCGGTCTCCGTGATCTGATAGCGATGACGAGCGGTCGGCATGGGGAAAGTGCGCCACCAGCCACACCGTGAATCACCTGCGTTTTCGGGAATGCGAGAACGGCCGCCCCTGAGGGGACGGCCGTTGCGCAGTGCACTTCCAGGGAAGCGTCAGATCATCTTGGTGACCTGGTCGAACGACAGCTCGACCGGGGTCTCGCGCTCGAACAGCGACACGAGCACGGTGAGCTTGCCGCTGGCCGGCTGGATCTCGGAGATCGAACCGGGAAGACCCGCGAACGAGCCCTCCTTGATCGTGATGGTCTCGCCGATCTCGAAGTCGACCTCGGCCGCGAGCGGACGGGCCACGGCCGTGCCGCCCTTGGCCGCGACGGCCTTGGCGGTCGGGATGTCCTTGACCTCGACGAGCGACTTCAGCATGTTGAAGGCCTCTTCGAAGCGCAGCGGGGTCGGGTTGTGCGCGTTGCCGACGAAGCCGGTGACGCCGGGCGTGTGCCGCACGACGGACCAGGTGTCCTCGTTGAGCTCCATGCGCACGAGCACGTAG
>JAFDWK010000040.1:23984-26142 GCA_018268515.1 Actinomycetota bacterium | reverse complement strand
GATCGAGCTGGATCTGCAGGCGGAGCTGTTCGAGAGCCCCGAGAAGCACCGGCGGATGACCGCCTTCCTGATGCGAAAGTCTTCGCCGGGGGCGTCGAATTCCGCATCGGTCCCTGATGGTCGGCGGCCTACGGCCGCTGACGGGAGGAGCCGCCGATGAGCGGACAGGATCCTGTGACGCCGACGACGCCGACGACGACGACGACGACGCCGACGCCGACGACGCCGGCCGTGCCCGAACGCGTCGGCGTGCTCGGCGGCGGACGCATGGGCGCGGGCATCGCGCACGCGTTCCTGCTCGCCGGATCCCAGGTCGTCGTGGTCGAGCGGGACGAGGTCGCGGCGGCCGCGGCGGGGGAGCGGATCCGTACGAGCCTGCTGCGCTCGGTCGAGCGCGCCAGCACCCACCGCACGATCGCGGCGCTCGAGGGCGCACTCGAGACGAGCACCGATGCCGCGGTGTTCGCGGACGCCGGGCTGGTCGTCGAGGCCGTGCCGGAGCACCGGGTGCTCAAGGCCGAGAGCCTGCGCCGGATCGAGGCGGTGGTCGCGCGCGACGCCGCGATCGCCTCCAACACGTCCTCGATCTCGATCGACGCTCTCGGTGCCGCACTGGAGCACCCGGAACGCTTCCTGGGTCTGCACTTCTTCAACCCCGTGCCGGCATCGTTGCTCGTCGAGGTGGTCGTGGGCGCCACCACGAACCAGGAGCTCGTCGAGGACGCGCGCGGCTGGGTCGCGGCGCTCGGCAAGACGGCGGTCGTGGTCGCCGACGCGCCGGGGTTCGCCTCGAGCCGGCTCGGCGTCGCGATCGCGCTGGAGGCGATCCGGATGCTCGAGGAGGGCGTCGCGACCGCCGCCGACATCGATGCGGCGATGGAGCTGGGCTACCGGCATCCGACGGGTCCGCTGCGCACGACCGACCTCGTCGGACTCGACGTGCGCCTCGGCATCGCCGAGGAGCTGGAGACCACCCTCGGCGCGCGGTTCGCCCCGCCGCAGTTGCTGCGCGACCTGGTCGCGGACGGACACCTGGGCCGCAAGACCGGCCGCGGATTCTACGAATGGAGCGAAGGATCATGACCGAGCTGCTGCCCAGCTACCTGCAGGGAGCCTGGTGGACGTCCCCTCGCGGCGGAGCCGCGAACCCGGACAGCGCGTCCGAAGGCGGGACCGTCGTGCGCGACGCCTCGACCGGGGAGGAGATCGTCCGGGTCGACTCGACGGGCATCGACCTCGCCGGCGCGGTCGAATACGCCCGCACGGTCGGTCAGCAGAGCCTCGGCGCGCTCACGTTCCATCAGCGGGCGATGCTGCTCAAGCAGATGGCCGTGGTGCTCGCGGAGCACAAGGAGGAGCTGTACGAGCTCTCCAAGCGCAGCGGATCCACGGTCTGCGACTCCTACGCCGACATCGACGGCGGCATCGGCGTGCTCTTCACCTACTCGTCCAAGGGGCGCCGCGAGCTGCCGAACGCGACCGTGCTCCTGGATGGCCCCGTCGAACCGCTCTCGAAGGACGGATCCTTCCTCGGCCGACACGTCTACACGCGCCTTCCCGGGGTCGCCGTGCAGATCAACGCCTTCAACTTCCCGATGTGGGGGGCGCTGGAGAAGTTCGCCCCGGCGTTCCTCGCCGGCGTGCCCTCGATCGTGAAGCCCGCGACCCCGACCGGCTACATCGCGGAGGCATGGGTGCGCATCCTCGTCGACTCCGGGCTGCTGCCGGACGGATCCCTGCAGCTGGTCAGCGGATCCCTCCCGGGGATCTTCGACCTGCTCCGCCTCGGCGACCTCGTCGCCTTCACCGGCAGCGCATCGACCGCGGCGGGGCTGCGCGCCCAGGCCGCCGACGGGGTGCGCTTCACGAGCGAGACCGACTCGATCAACGCCTCCGTGCTCGGCCCCGACGCGACGCCGGACACGCCGGAGTTCGACGCGTACGTGAAGCAGCTCATGATCGAGCTCACCACGAAGGCGGGGCAGAAGTGCACCGCGATCCGTCGTGCGATCGTGCCGGCGCCGCTCGTGGACCCCCTCGTCGCGGCGCTGCAGGCGAAGATCGCCGAGCGCATCGTGATCGGCGATCCGCATGCCGGATCCGTCACGATGGGACCGCTCGTCTCGACTGCGCAGCGCGACGAGGTGCTGCGCCAGGT
>JAFDWK010000040.1:0-23912 GCA_018268515.1 Actinomycetota bacterium | reverse complement strand
GCCTTCGTCGCGCCGATGCTCGTCGGCTTCGCCGACACGACCGCGCCCGCGGTGCACGAGATCGAGGCGTTCGGTCCGGTCTCGAGCGTGCTCGGATACTCGACCGTGGCCGAGGCCGCGGAGCTCGTCGGGCGCGGCGGGGGGTCTCTGGTGACGAGCGTCGCCACGAGGGATCCCGAGGTCGCGACCGAGCTGCTCACCCGCATCGCCGCGTACAACGGCCGCGTCCTGTTCCTGAACCGCGACGACGCGAAGACCTCGACCGGGCACGGCTCCCCGGTGCCGCACCTCGTGCACGGCGGTCCGGGGAGGGCCGGTGGCGGGGAGGAACTCGGCGGGATGCGCGCGGTGCGGCACTTCATGCAGCGCACCGCGATCCAGGGCACGCCGGAGATCCTCACCGCGATCACCGGCGTCTGGCACACCGGGGCCGGCACCGACCGTGCGGTGCACCCGTTCCGCAAGTCGCTCGCGGAGCTGCACCTCGGGGACCAGGTCTCCTCCGGTCTGCGCGAGCTGTCGCTCGAGGACATCGAGGCCTTCGCGCACTCGACCGGCGACACCTTTTACGCGCACATGGACGAGACCGCCGCCGAGGCGAACCCCTTCTTCGGCGGGAGGGTCGCACACGGCTACCTGCTGGTGTCGTGGGCGGCCGGGCTCTTCGTCTCGCCCGAGCCGGGCCCCGTGCTCGCGAACTACGGGCTGGAGAACCTGCGGTTCGTGACCCCGGTGAAGCCCGGAGACGCGATCCGCGTGACACTCACGGCCAAGCAGATCACCCCGCGCGAGACCGACGCCTACGGCGAGGTGCGCTGGGACGCGGTGATCCACAACCAGCGCGACGAGATCGTGGCCACCTACGACGTGCTCACGCTCGTGGAGAAGGAGCGCGCCGCGGCCTGACCCGCCAGTGGCAGGGGGTTCGCCCCTGTGCCCGGTCCCTGAGCGAGGAGCGCAGCGACGAGACGAACGGCGTTGCGCTCGCTCGGCTCCCGGTCCCTGAGCGAGGAGCGCGGTGACGAGACGAAGGGCGGTGCGCTCGCTCCGGGCCCGGTCCGCGAGGCCGGGGGAGCGGGTGTTTTCCCGAGGTTGAGCACGGCGAAGCCGGTTTCTTCTCCGGGGTCGTTGAGCGAGCACGGCGAAGCCGAGCGAGACGAAACGCGGTGCTCTCGCGGGGTCGCGGCGATGGTCTCGCTCCCCGCTGCGCTCGCTCAACCCCGTGAGGGGAATCCGCTACAGCGTGACGCTCGCCGTCTTCGTCTCGCCGTCGCGCAGATACGCGATCTGCACCGTGTCGCCGGTGCGCGCGGTGAAGGCGAACATGTTCAGCGCGTCGGGCTGGATGGCGGGGTTGCCGTTGATACGCGTGATCAGGTCGCCCTGCTGCAGTCCCGCGCGCGCCGCGGCGCCGCCCTCGGTCACCGTGTTCACGTAGAGGCCGGGCGCGGTGCCCCAAGCCTTCGCCGTCGCCGCGGAGATCGGCACGGTGACGAGGCCGAAGTCGGGGTGCTGCACGGAACCGTGGTCGATGAGGTCGTTCGCGATCGACATCGCGCGATTGCTGGGCACGGCGAAGCCGATGCCGACCGAGCCGCCGCCGGCGGTGCCCTCCGCATTCGGCACGGTCGCGATCGCCGTGTTCACGCCGATCATGCGGCCCTGGCAGTCCACCAGCGCACCGCCGGAGTTGCCCGGGTTGATCGCCGCGTCGGTCTGGATCCCGCCGACGATCATCGCGGGCAGATCGCCGTCGGCCGGCACCATCGAGGTGCGGCCGAGCGCGCTGACGATGCCCGCGGTGACGGTGCTGGAAAGTCCCAGCGGCGCGCCGAGCGCGACGACGGGTTGACCGACTGCGACCGCGTCGCTGTCCGTGGTCGTGATGACGGGCAGGTCGTCGGCGTCGATCTTCAGCACGGAGATGTCGCTGGCGATGTCGCGGCCGACGACGGTCGCGAGGTGCTGCCGACCGCTCGAGAAGGTCACGACGATCCGCCCGCCCTCACCGGCGCCCGCGGCGATGACGTGATCGTTGGTGACGATGTAGCCGTCCTTGCGGACGATCTCGCCGCTGCCCACGCCGGATGAGGATCCGGTGACGTTGATGGTCACGATGGTCGGCAGCACCCGGTCCGCGACCGTGATCGCGTCGCAGGCTCCGGCGGTACCGGTGCGCAGGGTCGTCGCACCCGCCGGCGCCCCGATCCGGGCGCCGAGCCACCCGCCGCCCACGCCGAGCACGAGGGCGAGCGCGCCGGCCACGGTCCAGATCAGCCACGGCTTGACGGCGGGTGTGCTCTCGGCGCTCATGCCGCTCACTCTAGGGGAACCGCGCGCCGGGGGGACTCCGAAGCCGTATGCCCTCTCCTCCCGTGCGCCGAGCGCCCTTCGTCTCGCTGCGCTCGATCAGGATCCGGACGGCGTACCTGATCGCCTTTCTCCTGGGTGACAGGCTGAAGGCGTTGTACCTTTTCTGGGGTGCCGACCGAGGACGGCGTTGCCCCTTGTCCTGGGGTGCCGACCGAGGACGGCGTTGCCCCTTGTCCTGGGGTCGTTGAGCGAGGACGGCGTAGCCGACCGAGACGAAACGCGGTGCTCTCGCGAAGTCGCGGCGATGGTTTCGCTCCTCCTGCGGCGGTGCTCGCTCGACGTCCCAGCGTGAGGTGGCCTGCGCGACCTCACTCCAACGGACCTGGGTGCTGTCGTCAGGATCGCAGTCGTCGGGTGCTGACGCTCCAGCCGCGCAACGCCTCCAGGCCACCCTCGATGAACGCGGCGCGCTTCGCGTGGCTCCATCCCTGGATCCGTTTCTCCCAGGCGAATGCCTCGTCCACACGCTCGAACTCCGCCTGCCACACGAGCTCGACGGGAAGGCGCCGCCTGGTGTACAGAGCGCCTTCGCCCGCACTGTGCTCGGCGAGTCGGCGCTCCAGGTCATTCGTGCTTCCCGCGTAGAACGTGCCGTCCCCACAGCGCAAGATGTATGCGAATCCGGTCATGACGTCACCGTAGGCTCCACCACGGACGTTGACCGACGCCGCGCCTCCCCCGCCCCCGCCCCCGGGGGATGTTGAGCGGGCACTGAGCGCAGCGAGGAGTGAGACGAAACGCCGTACCCTCGCAGGCGACGAATCCTGGGAGTGCACCGCGTTTCGTCTCGGTCGGCTCCGCCGTCCTCGCTCAACGACCCCGGATATGAGATGCGGCGATACCGGGCCTCCTCCTTCCGGGGGATGTTGAGCGGGCACTGAGCGCAGCGAGGAGTGAGACGAAACGCAGTCGCCTCGCAGGCGACGAATCCTGGGAGTGCACCGCGTTTCGTCTCGGTCGGCTCCGCCGTCCTCGCTCAACGACCTCAGATATGAGCTCGCTCAACGACCCCCCCAGATATGAGCTCGCTCAACGACCCCGGATATGAGATAGAGAGGGAAACCGAGAGGATCCTCAGCGCAGGTCGTACAGGCGCTTGTACTTGCCCTCGCTGCGGGGGAGGGATCCGGGTTCCTCGACCTGCACGTCGACCGAGGTGCCCACCGACTGCTTGATCCGCAGCTGCAGCACGGCGGCGGCCGCGACGGCGCTCGCGGTATCGATCTCGGGATGCCGTTCGATCCTCACCTTGAGGGCGTCCAGGTGCCCCTGCCGGGTGAGTTCGAGGACGAAGTGCGGCGTCAGCGTCTCGATGCCGAGAGCGATCTCCTCGATCTGCGTGGGGAACAGGTTCACGCCGCGCAGGATGATCATGTCATCGTCGCGGCCGGTGACCTTCTCCATCCGCCGCATCGCAGGATAGGCGGATCCGGGCAGCAGCCGGGTGAGGTCCCTGGTGCGGTAGCGGATCACCGGGAACGCCCGCTTGGTGAGGGAGGTGAAGACGAGCTCGCCGGGCTCCCCGTCGGGCACCGGCTCTCCGGTGGACGGGTCGATGATCTCGGGCAGGAAGTGGTCCTCCCAGATGTGCGGGCCGTCCTTCGTGGCCGCCGCCTCCATCGCGACGCCCGGGCCCATGACCTCGCTGAGGCCGTAGATGTCGACCGCGTCGATGTCCATCCGCTGCTCGATCTGGTGGCGCATCTCGTTGGTCCACGGCTCGGCGCCGAGGATGCCGACCTTGAGCGAGGTGGAGCGCGGATCGATCCCCGCCTCCTCGAGAGCGTCGGCGATCGTCAGCAGGTAGGTCGGCGTGCACATGATGGCGTCGGGCTCGAAGTCGCGGATGAGCTGCACCTGTCGGGCGGTCTGCCCGCCCGACATCGGGATCACGGTCGCCCCGAGCCGCTCGATGCCGGCATGCGCGCCGAGCCCGCCCGTGAACAGTCCATAGCCGTAGGCGTTGTGCACCTTCCACCCCGGCTGCACGCCGGATGCGGCGAGCGAGCGGGCCACGAGGTCGGCCCAGATGTCGAGGTCGGACTGCGTGTAGCCGACGACGGTCGGCCGGCCGGTCGTGCCGGAGGACGCGTGGATGCGCCGCACATCGGCCATCGGCACGGCGAACATCCCGAACGGGTAGTACTCGCGCAGGTCGTGCTTCGTGGTGAACGGCAGGCGCGCCACATCGGCGAGCGTGCGGATGTCGTCGGGATGGATCCCGGCCCGCTGGAAGCCCAGCCGGTAGAACGGCACGTTCTCGTAGGCGTGATGCACCGACCACTGCAGGCGCTCGAGCTGCAGGGCGCGCAGCTGCTCGGGATCCAGGGCGAGCGCATCAGAAGAGGCGGCCGCGCTGGCCGTCGCGGCGCCGGCGGTTGCGGTCATGAGTCCTCCTCGGCGGGGGAGTCCGTCGACGGGAAAGCGCGGTTCGTGGTGATCGAACGGCCGCGGAACTCCGCGACCACGTCGCCGGTCTCGTCGGTCACCGTGATGTCGTACAGGCCGGTGCGGCCGTTGCGCGCCCGACGGGATCCGGAGGCGGTCAGCACCTGATCGACCCGGGTGGACTTCAGGAATGTGATGTCGGCGCCCGCGGCGACGGTCACCTGCTCGTCCTCGTTGCAGACGATCGCGAACGTCGTGTCGGCGAGGGCGAAGACCAGCCCGCCGTGCGTGATGTCGAAGCCGTTCAGCATGTCCTCGCGCACCGTCATCGAGACCACGGCGCGGCCGGGTTCGTCCACCTGCACGCGCATGCCGAGGGCCTGCGAGGCTCTGTCGCGCCGCATCATCGGACGCAGCGTGCGATCGACCTCGGCCGGTGCCGGATCTGCCATCGGTTCTCCTTCGAACAGGGGCCGTTCTTCTGCGAACGATACGAGTGTGCCATAATTACTGTACGAACGGTAGGTAATTCATCGACGGGCGCGCCGGCCCGCCGATGAACGAGGACAGGGAGTCGACGATGACTGTTCCCCCGGTGGCCGAGGCCCTCGACCTCGACGCGCAGGCCCACTTCGACGACCTCGTCGCGAACGAGCAGCGCATCGAGCCGCGCGATTGGATGCCGGAGGCGTATCGCAAGACGCTCATCCGGCAGATCTCCCAGCACGCGCACTCCGAGATCATCGGGATGCAGCCCGAGGGCAACTGGATCACCCGCGCCCCGAGTCTCAAGCGCAAGGCGATCCTCATGGCGAAGGTGCAGGACGAGGCCGGGCACGGGCTCTACCTCTACTCCGCCGCGCAGACGCTCGGCATCACACGCGACGAGATGATGCGCCAGCTCATCGACGGCGAGGCCAAGTACTCCTCGATCTTCAACTACCCGACGCCCACCTGGGCCGACATGGGGGCGATCGGCTGGCTCGTCGACGGCGCCGCGATCTGCAACCAGGTGCCGCTGTGCCGCGCCTCCTACGGTCCCTACGGGCGCGCGATGGTGCGCATCTGCAAGGAGGAGTCGTTCCATCAGCGCCAGGGCTTCGAGATCCTGCTGACCCTCATGCAGGGATCCGACCAGCAGCGCGCGATGGCGCAGGATGCGGTGAACCGCTGGTACTGGCCGGCGCTCGCGATGTTCGGCCCGCCGGATGACCAGTCCCCGAACTCGGCGCAGTCCATGCAGTGGAAGATCAAGCGGTTCTCCAACGACGACCTCCGCCAGCGCTTCGTGGGCATGCTCGTACCGCAGGCCGAGATCCTCGGCGTGACGCTGCCGGATCCGCAGCTCCGCCTCGATGAGGAGACCGGGCAGTACGCGATGGGCGAGATCGACTGGGACGAGTTCTTCGAGGTCGTGCGCGGCAACGGCCCGTGCAACGCCGAGCGGCTGCAGCGCCGGCGCGACGCGCACGCGGAGGGCGCCTGGGTGCGTGAGGCGGCCGCCGAGTACGCGCGCAAGCAGGCCCTTCGACAGGCTCAGGGACCGTTCGAAGGGAAGGCGGCCTGATGACGACCCCCGGCGCCTCCCCCGAGGAGAACTGGCCGATGTTCGAGGTGTTCGTCCGCGCGAACCGCGGCCTCAGTCACGTGCACGTCGGATCCCTGCACGCGCCCGACGCCGACATGGCGCTGCGCAATGCGCGCGACCTGTACACGAGGCGGGGCGAAGGAACGTCGGTGTGGGTCGTCCCCGCTGAGGCGATCACGACGAGCGACCCCGACGACAAGGGCGCGTTCTTCGAGAGTCCCGCCGGCAAGAACTACCGCCACGCCGTGTACTACACGGCCTCCGAGGGGGTGCCGCACCTGTGAGCGCCCAGCACCCGGCCCCTGAGGCACTCGAAGGGACGATCGACCCGCACGGCGATGTCTCCGTCGACGCGCTCGCGCTCGCCGAAGAGCTCTCCGGATCCGGGGAGCGCGCCGGCTCCGCCGACATCGCCGAGTACGCGCTCTGGCTCGGCGACGACGCGCTGATCCTCTCCCAGCAGCTCGGCGCGTGGATCACCAATGCCCCGGAGCTCGAGGAGGACGTCGCGCTCGGCAACATCGCCCTCGACCTGCTCGGGCACGCGCGTTCCTTCTTGCGCTACGCCGGATCCTTCCACGGGCGCAGCGAGGACGACCTCGCCTACTTCCGCGACGAGGCGGAGTTCCGCAGCAGCTGGCTCGTGGAGCAGCCCAACGGCGACTTCGCGCAGACGATCGCGCGTCAGTTCCTCGTCAGCACGTACATGCTCGAGTTGTACTCCGCGCTGCGCGCCAGCACGGACGCGACGTTCGCCGCGATCGCCGAGAAGGCCGTCAAGGAGGTCGACTACCACCGCGACCACGCCGTGCAGTGGGTGCTGCGCCTGGCCGGCGGCACCGAGGAGTCGCGCGCGCGGATCATCCGGGCCTTCGGTGACGTGTGGCCGTATGCGGCCGAACTGTTCCGCGACGACGCCTTGATCGACCGTCTCGGCGACGCGGCGGTGCGTCCCTCCTCGCTGCGCGCGGGGTTCGACGCCGTGGTCGACGCGGTCTTCGCGGAGGCGGAGCTGGAGATCCCCGTTGGATCGAACTCGGCCGGTGGAGGGCGGCACGGATCCCACGCGACCGGGCTCGGCCACCTGCTGTCCGAGATGCAGGTGCTCGCCCGCCGGCACCCGGGGGCGACGTGGTGACCGCCCTGCGCGAGCGCGCCTGGGCGGCGGCGGCCGCGGTCAAGGATCCGGAGGTCCCCGTGCTGACGATCGAGGACCTCGGCGTCCTGCGCGACGTCGCCGTCGACGGGGACCGGATCCGCGTCGACATCACTCCGACCTACAGCGGATGCCCCGCGATGGATGCGATCCGCGACGACGTCGAGCTCGCCCTCATCCGGGCCGGGTTCGACGAGGTCGAGGTGCGCCTCGTGCTCGCACCCGCCTGGACCACCGACTGGATGAGCGACGAGGGCAAGCGCAAGCTCACCGCATACGGCATCGCACCGCCCACCGGGGGCGCCGCCCACCGCGGACCGGTGCGTGTCTCGCTCGGCGTGCGCTGCCCGCGCTGCGGATCCCTGGACACCCGGGAGATCTCCCGCTTCGGCTCGACGTCGTGCAAGGCGCTCTACGAGTGCCGCGCGTGCCTTGAGCCCTTCGACCACTTCAAGGTGATCTGATGGCTCATCCGTTCGGCAGCCAGAGGCTCTGGCACCTCGACGCGCCGTCGCCCGCTGCGGAGGCGGCCGCGACCGAACAGGTCGCCGCGGCGCTCCTGAACAGTGTGGTCGGCGGGGCATCCGCGGCTCCTCGTCGGCGCCCCCGGTTCCACACGCTGACGGTGCAGGACGTGCGCCCGCTCACCGACGACGCGATCGAGGTCACGTTCGCCGTCCCGGCGGACCTCGCGGGGGAGTTCGACTATCTCGCCGGGCAGCATGTCGCGCTGCGCGCCGAGCTCGACGGCCACGAGGTGCGCCGCTCCTACTCCCTCTGCCGGCCGCCGGAGCCGGATCCCGTGACGGGCTCGGGGAGGATCAGCGTCGCCATCAAGCGGGACCGCGGGGGGCGGTTCTCGACGTGGGCGCTGAGCGAGCTGCACCCCGGCGACCGGATCGACGTGATGAGTCCGCAGGGCACCTTCACCTCGGCGCTCGCGGCCCTCGACGAGGCGCACGTCGTCGGCATCGCGGCGGGCTCGGGCATCACGCCGCTCATGGCGCTCGCCGCCACCGTGCTCGCGCGCTCCGACTCCAGCCGCTTCACGCTCGTCTACACGAACCGCCGGGCGACCGACGTGATGTTCCTGGACGACCTCGCCGATCTCAAGGACCGCTACCCGGCGCGCTTCGCGGTGCACCACGTGCTCACCCGCGAGCAGCGCTCCGCCCCGCTGCTGTCGGGTCGCATCGACGAGGAGCGCCTGCGCGGGATCCTCGACGCGCTGGTGCTTCCGGCGACGGTCGACGAGTGGTTCCTGTGCGGGCCGTTCGATCTGGTGCAGCTGTGCCGCGACACCCTCGCCGACATCGGCGTCGAGCCGGCGCATGTGCGCTACGAGCTGTTCACGACCGGGGAGCCGGGGCAGGAGCGTCCGGAGGCGGGGCGCCCGATCGAGCTGCGCGAGGACGAGCCCGTGCGCACGATCGAGTTCACCCTCGACGGCCAGTCCGGCTCCGTGGACACCCCGGTGTCGGCCGGCGAGTCGATCCTGAACGCCGCGCTGCGAGTGCGTCCCGACGTGCCGTTCGCGTGCGCGGGCGGCGTGTGCGGCACGTGCCGGGCGCGCCTCGTCGACGGATCCGTCACGATGACCGAGAACTACGCGCTCGAGCAGGACGAGCTCGACCGCGGCTACGTGCTCACCTGCCAGTCCCACCCCACGTCGGACCGCGTCGTCGTCGACTACGACGTCTGAGCGGCCCTTCGACAGGCTCAGGGACCGACCACAGGGCCAGGACCGAGCACAGGGCCAGGGACCGAATCACCAGCTCGCAGAACAAGGAGGAACCATGATCGACCTCGAGATCGCCACGACGTCGACCGGCACCGCCGTGGCGCACATCACGCTGAACAACCCCGCCAAGCTCAACGCGCTCGACGAGCAGGCCGTGCGCGACCTCGGCGACGCCTACGCCGAGGCGGAGCGTGCCGGGGTGCGCGCCCTCGTGCTGAGCGGCGAGGGCAGGGCGTTCTGCGCGGGGCGCGACATCTCCGGCGTCGACCCGCAGGACGACGACGTGATGGGTTACCTCGACGGGATCGTCACGCCCGTCCTGCAGCGCATGTCCGCCTTCCCCGCGCCGACGTTCGCCGCCGCCCAGGGCGCGTGCCTCGGGGTGGGGCTCGGCCTGCTCATCGCGACCGACGTCGTCTACGTCGCCGACACCGCGAAGATCGGATCCCCGTTCGCCGCCCTCGGCGCCACGCTCGACTCGGGCGGGCACGCGCTCTTCGTCGAGCGGCTCGGCGCGCACCGCACGCTCGACCTCATCTACTCCGGGCGCCTGATGAGCGGATCCGAGGCGGTCGCGGCGGGCCTGTTCTCCCGGGCGCTGCCGGCCGGCGACGTGCACGAGGCGACGCTCGCCGCGGCCGGGCGCGCCGCTGAGGGCGCCACCGCGGCGTTCGTCGCGAGCAAGCGCCTCGTCGCCGCCCTCCGCGACGAGCGGCTGGGCCTGTGGCAGTCGATGCGCCAGGAGAACGCGGCCCAGTCGGCGCTCTGCGACACGGACGACTACCGCGAGGGCTTCGCGGCGTTCCAGGAGAAGCGCCCGCCGGTGTTCGAAGGGCACTGAGCGGGAGCGGCTCCTGCGGGCCCGACTACGCTGGACGGTGCTGCTCCGCCAGGAACGGCGGACAGGAGCGAGTGTGGGCGAGGGCGCCGTCGAGCGGATGCGGGGGCCGCGGGCCTATGCGTCCTTCATCGGGATCGGGCTCGCCGCGGGCCTGCTCTCCGGCCTGTTCGGCGTCGGCGGCGGCACGGTCATCGTCCCGCTGCTCGTGCTGCTGCTCGCCTTCGATCAGCGGCTCGGCGCGGGCACCTCCCTCGCCGCGATCGTCCCGACGGCGACCGTCGGCGTGATCTCCTACGCCGTGCACGGAGCGGTCGCCTGGATCCCGGCCCTGATCCTCGCGGTCGGATCCGTGATCGGCGCGCAGATCGGCACCCGCCTGCTGCCGCGCATCTCGCAGACCGCGCTGCGCTGGGCCTTCGTCGGCTTCCTCGTCGCCGTGATCGTGACGCTGTTCCTGGTCATCCCCACCCGCGGCGCCGAGCTCGAGCTCACCTGGCTGACCGGTGCGCTGCTGCTGGTGGTCGGGCTGGGCACGGGGATCCTCGCGGGGCTGATCGGCGTCGGCGGCGGCGTGATCGTCGTCCCCGCTCTGATGCTGGCCTTCGGCACGAGCGATCTCGTGGCCAAGGGCACCTCGCTGCTGATGATGATCCCGACCGCGATCTCCGGCACGGTCGGGAATCTCCGCAACCACAACGTCGACCTCGTCGCGGCGGCGCTCATCGGGGTCGCCGCGTGCACCACCACCGCGCTCGGGGCGTGGATCGCGACACTGCTGAATCCGTTCACGAGCAACATCCTCTTCGCGATCTTCCTGGTGTTCATCGCCGGGCAGATGGCGCTGAAGGCGATCCGCGGGCGCCGGCCCCGCGTCGCCTGACGCCGCGTTTCGCGCGGTGTCCGGGAACGGACGCGATCGGCACCGCTCGGTAGGATCGAGGGGTGCCCGTGAATCCTGAACTGGTCGGCCGGGAGTTCCCGCCGACGGCCCCGTACCTCGTCGGCCGCGAGAAGGTGCGCGAGTTCGCGCGCGCCGTGTTCGCCGACGCCCCGCAGCACACCGATGTCGCGGCGGCCCAGGCGCTCGGCTTCGCCGACGTGGTCGCCCCGCCCACCTTCGCGATGGTCATCCAGGACCTCACGCTGCAGCAGTTGCTGGGACTGGAGGGCTCCGGGATCGTGCTGTCCCGCACGATCCACGCCGAGCAGCGCTTCGCCTACACGCGCCCCATCGTCGCCGGCGACGAGCTCACCGCGCAGCTGACCGTCACCGGGATCCGCGCGATGGGACCCGCCGCGATGATCACGAGCGACGCCGAGATCCGCGACGCCGCGGGCGCGCACGTCGTGACCGCCACGTCGGTGCTGCTCGTGAGCGACGCCCCGGCCGAGAACGAGGAGGCCGCCGCGTGAACGTCGGAGACGTCATCGCCGAGCGCACCGTGCACCTCACCCGCGAGTCGCTCGTGCGCTACGCCGGCGCGTCCGGCGACTTCAACCCGATCCACTACCGCGACGACGTGGCCGCCGAGGTCGGCCTGCCCGGCGTGCTCGCGCACGGCATGCTGACGATGGGCGTCGCCTCGTCGGTCGCGATCGCCGCCCTTCCCGGCACGGCAAGGATCCTCGACTACGGCGTGCGCTTCGCCCGCCCGGTCGTGGTCGACCCGCAGACCGGCGCCGACGTCGCGATCACCGCCAAGGTCGGCGCGATCGACGAGACCGCGGTGCGGATCGACCTCGTCGTCAAGCACGCCGACACCACCGTGCTCGTCAAGGCGCAGCTGCGGATCGCCGTGGACTCCCTCTGATGCGGAAGTCTCGGCCGGGGGCCTCGAATTTCGCAGCGTGCCCATCCGGTCATCGGACAGGGGGCCGCTGACATGGCGCAGATCGATCCGATCCGACTCGCCGAGCTGACCACCCTGCAGACCGGCGCCGCGCCTGCGCGGATGATCGACGCGGCGACCGAGGAGGAGCTCGTCGCGTCCCTCCGCGCGGTGTGGGCCACCGGTGACGAATGGTTCGTCCTGGGCGGCGGATCGAACCTCTTCGCGGGAGACGCGCCCTTCGACGGCACGGTGATCCGGATCCGCACGAGCGGCATCGAGGAGCTGGAGTCTCCGCATCCCGGCCGGATCCGGCTGCGCGCGCAGGCCGGGCACGACTGGGACGCGCTTGTCGCGTACGCCGTCGAGCGGGGCTTCGCGGGCATCGAGGCGATGTCGGGGATCCCCGGCACGGTCGGCGCCGCCCCCGTGCAGAACGTGGGCGCCTACGGGCAGGAGATCCAGGAGACCCTGGTCGAGGTGGAGCTGCTCGACGAGCACTCCGGCGACGTGGTCGTCACGCCGGCGTCCGAGCTCGGGCTCGGCTTCCGCACCTCGGTGCTCAAGCACCATTACGGCTCCGTCGCCGAGCGCCGTGCCGTCATCCTGTCGGTGACGCTCGACCTCGCGGTCACCGGCGAGGCGGGGCGGATCGTGCGCGGCGAGCAGCTGCGTCGCGCTCTGCAGCTCACGGGCGACGACCCGGTGCCTCTGGCCTGGGTGCGCGAGCGGATCCTGGCCACCCGCGCCGCGAAGGGCATGCTGTTCGATCCGGCGGATCCGGACACGCATGGCGCCGGATCCTTCTTCCAGAACGCGATCGTCTCCGAGGCGGTGGCCCGCACGCTGCCCCCGGAGTGCCCGCGCTGGCCCGTCACCCCCGACCTCGATGCGGTCACCGTGATCCCGCTCGACTCCTACTACGGCCTCGCGCCGAAGCCCGAGACGCCCCCGAGCGACGTGAAGGTGAGCGCCGCCTGGCTGATCGAGCACGCCGGCATCCGCAAGGGGTTCACGCTGCCGCGCTCGCGCGCCGGCGTCTCCACCAAGCACGCCCTCGCGCTCACGAACCGCGGCGGCGCGACGGCGGGGGAGATCGCCGAGCTCGCCCGGTTCATCCAGAGCCGGGTGCATTCCGAATTCGGCCTGCTGCTGCAGCCGGAGCCGGTGCTGGTCGACGTCGAGCTCTAGGGTCGAAGGGTGCTCGCGACGCTCACCGGATTCGCCGTCGTGGGTCTCGCGATCCTCGTCGGGTATGTGATCGGCCGCATCGACCTGCTCGGCCCGCATGCGCGCGAGGTGCTGAGCCGGCTCACGTTCTTCGTGCTGTCCCCGTTCCTGCTCTTCAGCGTGCTGGCGCAGGCCGATGCGCGCGTGCTGTTCTCGGCGCTGCTGCCGGTGTCGGCGATCGCCGCGGTCGTCTCGATCGGGGCATACGTGCTGGTGGCGCGGCTCGTGTGGAAGCGCGGCGTGGGCGAGACCGTGATCGGCGCGTTGTCTTCCGGGCAGGTGAACTCGAACAACATCGGCATCCCCCTGTCGCTCTACCTCCTCGGCAGTGCCGCCTACCCGGCGCCCGTCATCCTCATGCAGCTGCTCGTGCTGACGCCGATCTCGCTGAGCATCCTCGACGCGGTCACGAGCGGCCGCACGTCGTTCTGGCGCACGGTGGTGCGCACGGCGACCAACCCGATCATCCTCGGATCCGCGCTCGGGACCCTCGTGTCGGTGCTGGGGATCCGGCTGCCGCCGATCGTCATCGAGCCGATCACCCTGCTCGCGAACGCCTGCGTCCCGGTGCTGCTCATCAGCTACGGCATCTCGCTGCACGGCCAGCGCGTGCTGGGCGCGGCAGGGCGTCGCAGGGACGTGCTGCTGGCGAGCACGCTGAAGCTGCTCGTCATGCCGGCGACCGCGTGGGCGGTGGCGCAGTTTGTGTTCGGCCTGCCCCCGCACGCGGTGCTGATCGTGGTCGTCCTGGCCGCGCTGCCGACCGCTCAGAACGTCTTCAACTACGCCCAGCGTTACGACATCGGTGAGGCGACCGCGCGCGACACGGTCTTCCTCACCACGATCGGCTGCATCCCGGTGCTGCTCGGCGCCGTGCTGCTGCTGGGCTGAGATGCGCGCGAAAGATCGCGCATCGTAGAGCCCACGCGGTGCGGAGGATCGCCCCGGGTACGAGTTCTCACCTACGGCGCCGGACACGCCGGATGGATCGGCGCCCCTCCGGTCGCTGGCGCGCTTCGCTGCTGCGAGGGGCGCGGACAACCCGAGGGGCGCCGATGTGGACGCGTGAGGACGGGGGTCAGGAGGCGAACAGGCGCTGCAGGCGCTGCACGCCCTCGAGGAGCTGATCGTCGCCGAGCGCGTACGACATGCGGATGTAGCCGGACGGGCCGAACGCCTCGCCGGGGACCACGGCCACCTCGGCCTGGTCGAGGATGAGGTCGGCGAGTTCGAGCGACGTGGTGGGGGTCACGCCGCCCCAGGTGCGGCCGAGCAGTCCCTGCACGTCGGGGTAGACGTAGAACGCGCCGGTCGGGTTCGGCACCACGAGGCCGTCGATCTTGGACAGCTCCGAGACGATCAGCTTGCGGCGGCGGTCGAACGCCTCGCGGATCTGTTCGGCCTCGGTCTGCGGGCCGTTGAGCGCGGCGATCGCGGCGCGCTGCGCGACGTTGTTCACGTTGCTCGTGAGGTGCGACTGCAGGTTGCCGGCGATCTTGATCGCGTCGGCGGGGCCGACCATCCAGCCCACGCGCCAGCCGGTCATCGCGTACGTCTTCGCGACGCCGTTGACGAGGATGGTCTGGCCGGCGACCTCGGGGAGCGCCTCGACGACGGACGTCGCCGTGACGCGGGTCCCTGAGCCTGTCGAAGGGTAGGTGAGGTTCTGGTAGATCTCGTCCGAGATGATCCAGATCCCGTGCTCGAGCGCCCATGCGGCGATCGCGGCGGTCTCCTCGGGGGAGTAGACGGATCCGGTCGGGTTGGACGGCGAGACGAACACGAGCACCGTGGTGCGGTCGGTGCGCGCGGCCTCGAGCTGGTCGACGGTGACCTTGTACTCCTGGTCGGCGCCCGCGAAGACCTCGACCGGAACGCCGTCGGCGAGGCGGATCGCTTCGGGGTACGTGGTCCAGTACGGAGCGGGCAGCAGCACCTCGTCGCCCGGGTTCACCACGGCCTGGAACGCCTGGTAGACGGACTGCTTACCGCCGTTCGTGACGATGACCTGGCTCGGCGCGACCTCGAGGCCCGAGTCGCGCAGCGTCTTCGCGGCGATCGCCTCGCGCAGCTCGGGCAGGCCTGCCGCGGGGGTGTACCGGTAGTTCGCCGGGTTCGCGAGGGCCTCGGCGGCCGCATCCACGATGAACTGCGGCGTGGCGAAGTCGGGCTCGCCCGCGGCGTACGAGACGACGGGCCTGCCCTCGGCCTTGAGGGCCTTGGCCTTGGCATCCACCTTCAGCGTGGCGGACTCGGCGATGGCACTGAGCTTCTTGGAGAGCGTGGGTTTGCGGGATTCAGGCGCGCGTTCGGTCACGCCACCAGCGTACTCGCGCGCCTGAGGCGGGAAATGGCCATGACGTACAAAGCCCGGGTGTCGTTCTCCGTCGTGGCGAACAGGGGCAGGCGGCGGGATCTGGTGCCCGATCGGGTCGGCAACGGCGGGATCCGGCGCCCGCTCAGGTCAGGAAGGACGGCGGCACGGCGCAGTAGTCGGCGAGGCGCCGCGTCGGCGCCTCCGGATCCGTCACGTCGACCAGTGCGGTCGCGGCGGTGTGCGGGACCTCATCGCCCTCGATGAGCCACACGGAGAAGTGCCACAGCCCACGGGTGCGCTCGGCGAGCAGGGAGGTCGTGCCCGGGACCATCTGCACGGCATCGGCCTGCGCAGCGCGGAACGGAACGGCGATCTCCGCGCGCAGGCGTGCCTCGTCGCGGTCGTCCTGCGCGGTGACGGACACCGTGATGCCCCGGTCGCGCAGGGAGTCGGCGAGCGCGTCCGCGAACACGGCCGAGCGGGTGGCTGAGGGGCTGGCGACCGCGATCAGCCGCGCCCCGCGCGGATAGTCGCGCAGGAACTCGTCGGCGAGATCTTCGAGGAGGGCGCGCGCTGGGGTCCGGACGGTCATACTCTCAGCGTAGGCGCGGCGCGGGCCGGACAGCGTGCCGCCGCGGATTCCGACCGAACCGAGGCGGCCCCGGACCCGATCGGGGCTCAGGTGACCGCGTCGCGCTCCTGGAACTCGGGTGCGCGCCACAGCTCCTCGTCCAGCACGCGACGCAGGGTCTCCACCGCGTCCCACACATCGGCGTGGCCGAGGTACATCGGGGTGACCCCGAACCGCAGCACCTCGGGCTCGCGGTAATCGCCGATCACGCCGTGCGCGATGAGCGCCTTCATGACTGCGTAGCCCTCGGGGTGCCGGAACGACACGTGGCTGCCGCGCCGCGCGTCCTCGCGCGGCGTGATCAGGGTGAGCGGGTGGTGCGCAAGGCGCGTCTCGACGAGATCGATGAAGAGCGTGGTCAGCGCCAGCGACTTGCGGCGCAGCGCCGCCTGGTCGACCTCGAGGTGCATGTCGAGCCCGACCTCCATGGTCGCCATCGACAGGATCGGCTGGGTGCCCACGAGGAAGCGCCGCCCGCCCGGCGCCGGGGCATAGGAGTCGGTCATCGCGAACGGGCGAGCGTGCCCCCACCAGCCCGTGAGCGGCGTCTCGACCCGGTCGAGGTGGCGCTCGGCGACCCAGAAGAACGCGGGGGAGCCCGGGCCCCCGTTGAGGTACTTGTACGTGCAGCCGACCGCGAAATCGGCGCCCGCGTCGGCGACGGCCACCGGCACCGCGCCCACCGAGTGGCAGAGATCCCAGACGGCGAGGGCGCCTGCGGCGTGGATCCGTCCCGTCGCCTCGGCCATGTCCCAGAGATGGCCGGTGCGGTAGTTCACCTGGGTGAGCAGCACGACGGCGACGTCGTCGTCGAGCGCGGCGTCGAGGTCTTCCGGCGCGTCGATCAGCCGCAGCGCAAAGCCGCGGTCGAGCAGCGCCATCAGGCCCTCGACGATGTAGAGGTCGGTGGGGAAGTTCTCCCGCTCCGACACGATGACCCGGCGCGCGGGCGCATCCTGCTGCTGCAGCCGGATCGCGGCCGAGACCGCCTTGAAGACGTTGATCGAGGTGGTGTCGGTCGCGACGCACTCGCCCGCGCCGCCGCCGATGAGCCGGCCGATCTTCTCGCCGATCCGCAGGGGCAGGGCGAACCAGTGGTTCTTGTTCCAGCTGCCGATGAGGTCCGCGCCCCACTCCCGGCTCACGACGTCGGCCGCACGGGCGACGGCATCGCGGGGGAGCGCCCCGAGCGAGTTGCCGTCGAGGTAGACGATGCCCTCGGGGAGGGCGAAACGCTCACGGAGTCCGGCGAGCGGATCGTTCCGATCGGCGTCCTCGCACTGCTCGCGGGTGATCGGCGCAGCGGCGTCCGTCATCGTGGGATCCTCTCCTCGGTCGTGGATCCGGCCTGATCGGCCGGGGTGCGGGAATCAGGATCCATGATGTCCAATCGTCGGCAGATCCCCTAGGATTCCGACAGATATCCGAGAATCAGGATGATCTGCGGTGGATCATCGGATCGGTGATCCCGGAGGAGGCATAATGGCGGACGGGATCCGGCTCACCCCGACGGATCGTCGGATCCTCGATGAGCTGACCATCCACGGGCGGCTGTCGAACAAGGAGCTCGCCGCGCGCGTCGGTCTTCCCCGCTCCACCTGTCATGGTCGGGTGCGCGCGCTCGAGGAGGCCGGGGTGATCCGCGGCTATCACGCCGAGCTCGACCCCGTCGCGGCCGGTGCCGGCGTCGAGGCGCTCATCATGGTCGCGGTCAAGGAGGATGCCCGAGATCAGGTGCCCGCCATCACGGCCCGCCTGCGGACGATCCCCGGCGTGCAGCGGGTCTACCTGATCGGCGGCGTGCACGATCTCGTCATCCACGTCGCGTGCGAGAGCGTTCCGGGGCTCAGGGACTTCCTGCGCACGCACCTCGGATCCGTGCCCGCACTCGGGCAGACCCAGACCCAGCTCATCTTCGAGCAGCACCCCGGCACAGCGGTCATCCCGTCGTGAGTCCGAGTTCCGCGGACACCTTACCGTGAAGGATCAGCCTCCCCTGGACCGCGAGACTGCAACTCCGCGACGAGACTGCAGATCCCGCGTGCAGTCTCGTCGCCCCGGTGCAGTCTCGCGGTCAGGAGCGGCCGCGGTCATCCCGTCGTGACCGCGGCCGCGTCGGATGGGGTTCGGGGCCCCGTCAGCGTTCGACGAGCACGCCGTCCTCGTCGGCGTAGAGCATGGCGCCGGGGCAGAACTCCACGTCGCCGAAGCGCAGCATCACGTCGACCTGGCCCGTCCCGGACTTGGCGCTCTTGCGCGGGTTCGTACCGAGCGCCTTGACGCCCAGGGGCAACCGGCCGATCGCCGTGCTGTCGCGGATAGCCCCGTGGATCACGACGCCGGCCCAGCCGTTAGCGACGGCGCTCGCCGCGATCACGTCGCCCATGAGCGCGGTGCCGAGGGATCCGGCTCCGTCGATCACCAGCACGGCCCCGTCGCCCGGCGTGGCGAGCAGGTCCTTCACGAGCTGGTTGTCCTGGAAGCAGCGCACCGTGCGGATCGGGCCCTCGAAGGCGAGGCGCCCGCCGAAGTCGCGCAACGGCAGGGCGAGGGACTGCAGGGTATCTCCGTGCTCGTCGTAGAGGTCGGCGGTGGAGGTCATGGCACGGATCCTTTCACGGTCCACATGGTCGTTGAGCGAGGACGGCGCGCCAGCGACGACCGAGACGAAACGCGGTTGCCGACGAGTCTGTCCGTCACCGCGTTTCGTCTCGCTCCGGCTTCGCCGGTGCTCGCTCAACGACCCCGTTCTGCAGGTGTCAGCTGAACTGGTTCATCGTGTTGTGCTGACCGCCGGCCTTGAGGGCCGCGTCGCCGGCGAAGTACTCCTTGTGGTTGTCGCCGAGGTCGGATCCGGCCATGTTCTGGTGCTTGACCGTGGCGATCCCGCCCCGGATCTCGCGGCGCTGCACGCCCTTGACGTAGGCGAGCATGCCCTCGTCGCCGAAGTAGCCCTTCGCGAGGTCGTCGGTCGACAGCGCGGCGGTGTGGTACGTCGGCAGGGTGATGAGGTGGTGGAAGATCCCGGCCCGGGCGGATCCGTCGCGCTGGAAGGTGCGGATCTTCTCGTCGGCGAGACGGGCCAGCTCGGTGTCGTCGTACTCGACGCTCATGAGCGCGCCGCGGTCGTAGCCGGAGACGTCCTCGCCCTGCTCTGCCAGGAGGTCGTAGACCTGCTGGCGGAAGTTGAGGGTCCAGTTGAACGACGGGCTGTTGTTGTAGACGAGCTTCGCGTTAGGGATCTCCGCGCGGATCGCGTCGACCATGCCGGCGATCTGCTCGACGTGCGGCTTCTCCGTCTCGATCCAGAGCAGGTCCGCGCCGTTGCGCAGCGATGTGATGCAGTCGAGCACGACGCGCTCCTCACCGGTCCCGGGACGGAACTGGTACAGGTTGCTGGCGAGGCGGCGGGGCCGCAGCAGCCGGCCGTCGCGCTTGATGACCACGTCGCCGTTGCCGAGCTGGCTCTCGGCGATCTCCTCGACGTCGAGGAACGCGTTGTACTGGTCGCCCAGGTCGCCCGGCTCCTGCGAGACGGCGAGCTTCTGGGTGAGGCCCGCGCCCAGCGAATCGGTGCGGGCGACGATGATCCCGTTGTCGATGCCCAGCTCGAGGAACGCGTAGCGGACCGCATTGATCTTCGCGAGGAAGTCCTCGTGCGGGACGGTGACCTTGCCGTCCTGGTGGCCGCACTGCTTCTCGTCCGAGACCTGGTTCTCGATCTGGATCGCGCACGCACCCGCCTCGATCATCTTCTTGGCCAGGAGGTAGGTGGCCTCGGGGTTGCCGAAGCCGGCGTCGATGTCGGCGATGATCGGGACCACGTGGGTCTCGTAGTCGTCGATCTGCGACTGGATGAACTCGGCGGAGGTCTCGTCGCCGGCCGCGCGTGCCGCGTCGAGCTGGGTGAAGAGCAGATCGAGCTCACGGGCGTCGGCCTGGCGCAGGAACGTGTAGAGCTCCTCGATCAGCGCGGGAACCGCCGTCTTCTCGTGCATCGACTGGTCGGGGAGGGGCCCGAACTCCGAGCGGAGCGCGGCGACCATCCAGCCCGAGAGGTAGAGGTAGCGCTTGTTGGTCGACTTCAGGTGCTTCTTGATCGAGATGAGCTTCTGCTGCCCGATGAAGCCGTGCCAGACGCCGAGCGACTGGGTGTAGACGGAGGAGTCGGCGTCGTACTCCGCCATGTCGCGGCGCATGATGTCGGCCGTGTACTGCGCGATCTCGAGTCCGGTACGGAACCGGTTCTGCGCTCGCATGCGGGCGGCGGACTCGGGGTCGATGGCGTGCCAGCCGGATCCGGCCTCCGCCTTGAGGGCCTGGATGGCGTCGATGTCGTCCTGGTAGCGGGTCATGGTCATGTCCTTCGTTGGGGGGCGAATGGTCGGGCGCTGAGCGGATCAGGCGGTCTCGACGAGGAAGCGGGAGTAGGCGGGCAGCGTGAGGAACGCGGGGAACTCGGGCTGCAGCGCCACCTCGCGGAACAGATCGGCCGCGTCCTCGAAGCGGTCGCCGTCGGTCCGGGGAGCATCGGCGAGCATCTCCGCGATCAGGCTCTCGACGTACTCCGCCGTGATCGGGGTGCCGTCCTGGGTGGACTGGCCCTGGTTGATCCACTGCCACACCTGCGAGCGGCTGATCTCGGCGGTCGCGGCATCCTCCATGAGGTTGTCGATGGCCACGGCGCCGATGCCGCGCAGCCACGCCTCGAGGTAGCGGATCGCCACGGAGACGTTGTCGCGCACGCCCTCGGCCGTGATCGGGCGTCCGATGTGCACGTCCAGCAGATCCTCCGCGCGCACCTGGACATCGTCGCGCTGCCGGTCGAGCTGATTGGGGCGCTCGCCGAGCACCGCGTCGAACTCGGCCTGCGCCGTGGGGATCAGGTCGGGGTGCGCCACCCAGGTGCCGTCGAAGCCGTCGCCGGCCTCGCGCTTCTTGTCGGCGGCGACCTTCTCGATCGCCCGGGCGGTCACTTCGGGGTCGCGCCGGTTCGGGATGAAGGCGCTCATACCGCCGATCGCGAAGGCGCCGCGGCGGTGGCAGGTCTTCACGAGCAGCTCGGTGTACGCCCGCATGAACGGCACCGTCATGGTGACCTCGCTGCGGTCCGGCATCACGAACCGCGCGCCGCGGCCGCGGTAGTTCTTGATGATCGAGAAGATGTAGTCCCAGCGCCCGGCGTTCAGACCTGCGCAATGCTCGCGCAGCTCGAAGAGGATCTCCTCCATCTCGAACGCGGCGGGCAGCGTCTCGATCAGCACGGTCGCGCGGATCGTGCCGCGGGGGATCCCGAAGTACTCCTCGCTGAAGGTGAACACATCGTTCCAGAGCTTCGCCTCTTCGCTCGACTCGAGCTTGGCGAGGTAGAAGTAGGGGCCGCGGCCGGCCTCGATGAGGGCCTGCGCGTTGTGGAAGAAGTAGAGGCCGAAGTCGACCAGGGAGCCCGACGCGTCCATGCGGCGGCCGGTGCGGTCGGTGAACTCCAGGTGCTTCTCGGTGAGGTGCCAGCCGCGCGGGCGCATGACGATCGTGGGGGTCTGCGCGGCGGTGACGCGGTACTCCCTGCCGTCCTCGCTCGTGTGGGTCAGGCGTCCGCGGATCGCGTCGCGCAGCGACAGCTGACCGCCGATCACGTTGCCCCAGGTCGGGCTGGTGGCGTCCTCCTGGTCGGCCAGCCACACCTTGGCGCCGGAGTTCAGCGCGTTGATGGTCATCTTCGGGTCCGTCGGGCCGGTGATCTCCACGCGGCGGTCCTCGAGGCCGGGGCCCGCGCCGGCGACGCGCCAGTCGGCGTCCTCGCGGATGTGCCGGGTGTCGTCGCGGAAGCGCGGGTCGTGCCCGTTGCCGATCTCGAAGCGGCGGCGCATGCGGTCGGCGAGGCGGTCGTGCCGGCGCCCGCCGAAGCGGTGGTGGAGCTCGGTGAGGAAGGCCACGGCGGCGGGGGTGAGGATCTCGCCGAAGCGCTCGTGCATCGGTCCGGTGATGCGCATCGCCGGGCCCTCGGTGCCGGAGACGGCCGTGCCGACGGTCCGGATCGGGGCGGTCGGCGACGCGGTGGGAATGGTCATGATCTGTCTCCTCCGTGAGTGGGATCCGGTCCGGCATCGGCTGCCGAGCCTGTCGAACTAGCCGGGGTGGCTTGAGACCACTCTGAGTGAAGATCCGGAACCGACCAGACCAAATACGAGGAGAAGTTTGCTCAGATTTCTGTTTTCGTGACAGAATCAGGCCCGCAGGGGTCGTTGAGCGAGCGAAGCGAGACGAAACGCCGCACCTCGAGGTGCCGCGTTTCGTCTCGGTCGCCTTCGGTGTCCTCGCGCAACGACCGCGAAGGAGACGGGCATGGCAGAAGAGGTCGACGCTCTCACGATCGGGCGCCGCATCCGGCAGCTCCGCACGGCGGCAGGGCTCACGCTCGAGCAGCTCGCGGCGGCGATCGATCGCGCCCCGAGCCAGGTGTCGATGATCGAGACCGGCAAGCGCGAGCCGAAGCTCACCCAGCTGCAGGCGATCGCGCGGGCGCTGGACACGACGATCGACCAGATCCTCGCCGAGACGCCGCTCGATGAGCGCGCGGGCATGGAGATCGCGGTCGAGCGCGCCATGAAGGGGCAGACCTTCCAGGCGCTGGGGATCGCACCGTTCCGCATCGCCAAGACCGTGCCCGATGACGCGCTGCGGGCGCTGCTCGCCCTGCACGGCGAGATCGACCGGCTCCGCGACGAGCGCGCCGCGACCCCCGAGGAGGCCCGCCGCGCGAACGTCGAACTGCGCCACCTCATGCGCCGTCAGGACAACCACTTCGCCGATCTGGAGAAGAAGGCCGCAGAGATCCTCACCGCCGTGCATCACCCCGGTGGGCCGCTTACGCAGCGCACCGCGAGCGACATCGCCGCGCACCTCGGCTTCACGCTGCACTACGCGTCCGATCTGCCGCAGTCCACCCGCAGCGTCGCCGACCTCGCGCACGGGCGGCTGTATCTCTCCAGCGCGGTGCCGGGCAAGGGGGACGCGCGTACGGCCGTGCTGCAGGCACTGTCGAGCCGGATCCTCGGCCATTCCGAACCGCGCAGCTACGCCGAGTTCCTGCGACAGCGCGTGGAGACCAACTACCTCACCGGCGCGCTGCTGATGCCGGAGGAGCACCTCGTGCCCGTGCTGAAGGACGCGAAGGAGCGCCGCGCGATCTCGATCGAAGACCTCCGCGACGCGTACTCGGTGTCGTACGAGACCGCCGCGCACCGGTTCACGAACCTCGCCACCCGGCACCTGGACATCCCGGTGCACTTCCTCAAGGTGCACGAATCGGGCACGATCACGAAGGCGTATGAGAACGACGATGTGAACTTCCCGACCGACCGCCTCGGATCCATCGAGGGGCAGATGTGCTGCCGCAAGTGGACCAGTCGGGTCGTGTTCGAGGAGGAGGACCGGTTCAACCCGTACTACCAGTACACCGACACCGGAAACGGCACCTACTGGTGCACCGCCCGCGTGGAGCCGTCGAGCGAGGGCCTGCACTCGGTGAGCGTGGGTGTGCGCTTCGATGACACGAAGTGGTTCATCGGGCGGGACACCCCGAACCGCGGCGTCTCGAAGCACTCGGTCGAGGTCTGCTGCCGGCGCGCGCCCGCCGACCTCGAGCAGCGCTGGCGCGAGCAGTCCTGGCCGAATGTGCGCACTCCGCGCACACTGCTGGCGACGCTTCCGACGGGTGCGTTCCCCGGGGTCGACACGACCGACGTGTACGAGTTCCTGGAGGCGCACGCCCCGGCCTAAGGAGCGATGGGATGGTTTCTGCTTCGTCGCTTTTCC